>JBBQLX010000045.1:0-40371 GCA_038328375.1 Aggregatilineales bacterium
AGTGCCAGCACGCATGCAGACGTTGCAGTTGATCGCTGCCAAGCCGTTGAGTGCCGCGTTGAAGATGGCGGTTAATCAAGTGTTGAAGATGATCGTGGCATGGGATGAGGAAAAGGCCAAGACGTTATTGGCATCGTCGCTGAAGCGCAAGGACATTCAGAGCCAGTTGGATGCAGTGCGGGTGCAATACGGAAAGCTGCGCGGGGGTGATGTGCTGGAAGGCGATGGGCAGACTCAGACGCGGGTGCGGTTGATCGGTGAACGTGGGATGGTCGATATGAAGGTTGGGATTAATCCGAAGTCGGGTCAGGTGACTGAGGTGACCTTTACACGACCGCGTGAAACGGCGTTCGTTCCGTAGAGATTAAATATCCGCGAGGACATATTTAAGAAGCAACCTTTGCCAGAACAGTGAAGGTTGTTTTTGATTGGCGAACTTCATTAATAGGGGGTGGGAAACTACAAATCCTATTGGTAAAATTTCCCAACCTATAGGAGCTATTCAAAATATAGTGAAGACTGTCGATATTTCGAATATTCAGGCTGTGCGTGATTATTTGGTCGCGCTTTTAGAAGCTGAGGCGGAAGTGATTCTCATGAATGGGAACACGCCTATCGCCAAGCTGGTGCCGATGAGCGATGTACATCCAGCTAAAAATGACCGTGTCCCTGATTTGTATCCGACGATGTGGGTGAGCGATGACTTTGATGATTTGCTGCCGGGAGAGTATTGGCTCAAGGAGCAATCATGAGATACTTACTCGACTCGCGTACTTTTCTGTGGTGGTGCGCGCAATCATCCAAACTTTCACCCGCCGTGTTTGATCTCATCAAAAACGGGGAGAATGCGATCTATATCAGCCTGCTGAGTATACGGGAGATCCAGATCAAGTCACAGCTTGGGAAAGTTGATTTGCCGATGTCGATCATGGACATCTTTAGCCGACAAAACGCTGAACATCACATTGAGCTGCTGGCGATTGAACTAACCCATATGAAGGCGCTGACCATTCTCCCCAATCTGCATATTGACCCGTTCGACCGAGTGTTGGTGGCACAGGCCATCGCAGAAGATATGACGATACTCACGAACGACCCCAACATCGCGAAGTACAAAGTTAAGGTGTTCTGGTAAGGGCTTCCACATCACAAATAGGGTGCATTTCAAGTTCAGGCGCGTGTTTTTATGATCAGCGGACACGTCATGCCGTGTCCCTACATAAATTCAATAGTTATGTGATCTAATCCAAGATTTGCAGGTTGGCGAAGCTGGCGGCGAGGCGTTTGATGCCGACACCCGCCATTTTGAAGCTAACGGTCACTTCTTCGTCACCGCCGGAGCGCTTACTTTCGATGACGACACCTTCACCAAATTTGGCATGACGCACATTTTGACCGGTACGATATTTGAGTTTGTCTTTGGCAGGCGGCGCTTTGGGTGTGGGTGGCGGTGAAAGTAAGGAACGTCCTTTCAACGACGCACTAGACGCTGGAAGAGAGGGTTTATCCCATGTGGTATCTTCCATGTAGGTACGCTTGTCGTGATCTTTCATAAGGCGGGCAGACATACCTTCGGTCAAGCCAGAGGGAATA
Source organism: Aggregatilineales bacterium (assembly GCA_038328375.1). Lineage (GTDB taxonomy): Bacteria > Chloroflexota > Anaerolineae > Aggregatilineales > Phototrophicaceae > CFX2. Next base: position 1,594 of record JBBQLX010000045.1, read on the forward strand.
TCACGCAAGAAACGTGAAGGAATACCGGGGCTGCTTTCACCGTAGATCATACGGCGGAAGGCGTAGGTCAGATAGACGCGCTGCATGGCACGAGTGATACCCACGTAAAACAAGCGGCGTTCTTCAGCCATACCATCGGGTTCTTCAAAGGAGCGCAGATGCGGCAGGATGCCTTCTTCCAAGCCTGTGAGGAAGACATAAGGATACTCCAAACCTTTGGCAGCGTGGAGCGTTAAAAGTGTAACAGCGTTCATATCGGCAGCAAGCGAGTCCACATCCGCGACCAGCGCAATTTCTTCCAAGAACTCACTCAGCGGAATACCTTTTTTGTCATTGAGAAGGCCACGAAATTCACGGACGTTTTCATCGCGTTCCAACGCTTCGTCAGTGGTTTCGCTGGTTTCGTGCAGATGAAGGGTGTAGCCTGTACGAGCGATGACTTCATCCAGCAATGCGCCGAGATCATTGGTTTGGGCGATTTCTTGCCATGCTTTTAAAAGGACATAGAAGTCAATAAACTTTTTGGCGGCACTGTTCCCCAGCGGCGACACTTCGCCATTGGATAAGGCTTCGAGCGCTTGAACGAAGGTAAAGTGCATCTTGGCTGCCCACGCTTGAAAATCCTCGACTGATTTTTTGCCGATGCCACGCTTCGGCACATTGATGATGCGGTTAAAACTCACACTGTCATCGACGTTATTCACCAGCCGCAAATAAGCCAGCAGATCACGGATTTCGCGGCGCTTATAGAAGCCGACACCACCGACCAATTTATAAGGCATACCTTCTTTGATGAAGGCTTCTTCCAACGAGCGTGATTGAGCGTTGGTGCGGTACATCACGGCGAAGTCACGGAACTCCATGCCCTGCCGTTTGCGCTGGTCGGTAATCATGGTCACGACGTAATCAGCTTCTTCTTGATCGCTGTAGGCTTCGAAGACGTTGATGGGCGAACCACCACGTTTATCGGTGAATAAGGCTTTGGGGGTGCGGTGCGTGTTCTGGTCGATGACTCCACGCGCCGCATCCAGAATGATCTGGGTGGAGCGATAGTTTTGTTCAAGCAGGATCACTTTGGCCTGCGGATAATCTTTGCGGAACTGCATGACATTGCGATAGTCCGCACCACGAAAGGCGTAAATAGCCTGATCTTCATCACCCACCGCGAACACATTGTTCTGAGGGGCGGCAATCTGGCTGACGAGTACATACTGGGCGGCGTTGGTATCCTGAAATTCGTCGACCAACAAATACTCGTAAAAGCGCTGGTATTTATCACGCACTTCAGGGTTATCACGGAAGAGAATGGCAGTATCCATGAGCAGATCATCGAAGTCACGGGCGTTGTTGGAGATTAAAAGTTCTTGATAACGGGCATATACGCGGCTGGTAATTTCACCGAGATAACCTTCGCCGCGATATTCACGCGGGCTGATGAGTTCGTTCTTGGCGCTGGAGATGGTGTTGAGCAGCGCACGCGGTTTGTATTTTTTGCTGTCGATGTTGAGTTCGGTCAGGGTTTGATTGATGAGCGACAATTGATCGTCAGTGTCATAAATCAAGAAGTCGGCGCGCTGCGGGGTATTATCGGCCTCACGGCGCAAGAGGCGGGCGCATATGGAGTGGAAGGTGCCGACCTGCAAACCCTTGAGTTTATTTTCGCCGAGAATATTTTCGACGCGGGCTTTCATCTCACCGGCGGCTTTGTTGGTGAAGGTGACAGACATGATGGCGGACGGATGAACGTTGCGTTCGCGAATGAGGTAGGCGATGCGGTGAGTCAGAACGCGGGTTTTACCGCTGCCGGGGCCAGCCAATACCAACACAGGGCCATCAGGGGCGGTGACTGCCTCTTGCTGTGCCTTATTTAAGCCTGCTAGTAGATCAAGTGTACCTGCTGCCATCGCATCTGCTCCATTTGTTCTGATGACGGTGATTGTAGCAGGTTCGGGGGCTGGTCGTTAGAGAAGAATTTTTAACGCAAAGGCGCAAGGGAGCAAAGACGCAAAGATTTTTAACACAAAGGCTCACAGCAAAGCAAGCGTAGGCAGAACAACAAGTTTTATCTTGTGAAACCAAGCTATGATGAAAAATATCACTCTATAGAAAGTTGTCATTATGGCTATGAGACGCTCTGCTTTACTCGCTTTATTGCTGTGTATTCAGTTGACCATCGTTGATGCGCAAGTCACAAAACCACCTCTGCCGCCACACGATGTGATTACCACTGAGAATGCGTCAAAGGTCACTGAATTAACCTCATTCCAACATGAAGGTGAAGCAATGAGTGTTGCCTTCAGTCCAGATGGGACACAACTTCTTTCGGGAGGTGGGCTTCCAATTTTGTGGGATATTCAATCGGGTAAAAAGATCAGAACATTTCAAACATCTAATTACAGTAATCCAAGTGAAGTCGGTTTTAGTCCAGATGGTCAGTTGGTTACAGCAACTGGTAAATATTCTTCGGAAGACAGTGAAGGTGCGGTAGGAATATTGAGTATATGGAACACTGTATCCGGGGAGTTAGTTGGAAGTATCGAGGGATATGGTGGCCAAGAAAGCGTTGAGATTACCAATGCTGTCTTTAGTCCAGATGGTCAGCAGTTTGTGATCGCATTCCCACCGACTATTTGGAATACCGCGCAAGTTCTGAAGGCGGGATATATCGCGCGGAGTGATGTTAGACGTGAGCTGCATTTGCAGGGGGAATACGGCATTCAGGCCGCCTATTCGCCCGATGGGAAGCTGTTTGTCATCGGTAGTAATGGAGGTGCGCTGCACTTTTGGGATTCAGCTACAGGTATTGAGCAAAAATCATTTGTTGTTGAAAATAGCCGGCTCTTTAGTATTGCGTTTAGCCCGGATGGGAAGCTGCTTGCATCGGCTGACATTCATATAAAGACTTCGGGGCAGGGAGATACTCCGGCTGAATATGATAATCCTGTTGTCAAATTATGGGATGTCGAAATCGGTCAGATTGTGAGAGAGATACAAAGTTCTCAACAGACGATTCTGGCTATTGCGTTTAGCCCCAATGGAAAGCTGCTTGTTTCAGGTAGTGAGAATGGCAGTGTGCAGATAAGTGAAGTATCAACCGGAAAACAGGTTGGATTGTTACATTTCAATAATCAGGTTATTTGGGATGTGGCTTTTAGTCCTGATGGGAAACTGATCGCGACTGCCAGCCGAGATGGAGCGGTGCGGTTGTGGGGTGTACCAATGAAGTAATTCATGCTGGCAACAGCGGAAACTCTCTTGAGATTTGAAATAGTGCTACTTTCTCATAACTTTCTCGTACTGGAACTATATCAAAGCAATATAGGGGGAATGTCATGAAAGCCATTGTCTACACACAATACGGATCACCGGATGTGCTGCAACTGCAAGAAATCGAAAAACCTACGCCTAAAGATAATGAGGTGTTGGTGAAGATTATGGCGGCTTCGGCAAATCCGGCGGACTGGCACACGATGCGCGGCGAACCGTTTTTAGCGCGGTTCGTCAATGGACTTTTTAAACCCAAAAATCCCAGACTCGGTGCTGATTTAGCGGGACGAGTGGAAGCGGTTGGCAAAAATGTCTCCCAATTTAAAACCGGTGACGAGGTATTCGGGGAACTGTCGCTCAGCGGGATGGGCAGTTTTGCCGAGTATATCTGTGCGGATGAAAACGCAGCATTGACGTTGAAACCTGCTAACCTGACATTCGAGGAAGCCGCTGTTGTCCCTTTAGCAGCCTTTACCGCTTTGCAGGGTTTGCGGGATGCGGGTCATATACAGGCGGGGCAAAAGGTTCTGGTGAATGGCGCGTCGGGGGGAGTGGGGACGTTTACGGTACAGATCGCCAAATCTTATGGGGCTGAGGTCACTGGTGTATGCAGCGGACGAAATTTGGAACTGGTACGCTCGATTGGTGCAGACCATGTTATCGATTACACGAAAGATGATTTCACTAAGACGGGACAGCAGTATGATCTGATTTATTGCGCGGTGGGCAACCGAACGATTACCGAGTATAAACAGGCACTCAAACCACAAGGCATTTGTGTCGTTGCGGGATTTACGAGCCTGCGGTATTTGTTCGAACATATGATTCTTGGGCCGCGTCGTTCGAAGGCTGGCGGTCAACAAGTCGGTCTGATGGAAACGGCGCATCCTAATAAGAAGGATTTGCTCATTATCAAAGAGCTGCTCGAGACAGGGAAAATCAAACCGGTCATCGACAAACGTTACCCACTCAGTGAAACGGCTGAGGCGATCCGCTATCTTGAGACAGGCCGTGCGCGAGGGAAAGTCGTCATTACCGTAAGCTAGGTCTTTAATCGCGTCCGACATAATGACATTTAACTAATTATCACGGAGAAAGAACCCCCACCCCAACCCTCCCCCGCAAGCGATGGAGGGGGCAAATCAATACGGGAGTTCTTTCATAATATTCAATAGATTACTTAGCTGGTGGCTATTAACACACACTTGAAGGAAACCGATGAAAGCGATTGTCTGGACAAAATATGGATCACCGGATGGACTTCAATTCAAAGAGGTCGCAAAACCTACTCCCAAGGACAATGAAGTCCTGATCAAAATCCATGCGGCAACCGTATCTGCGGGGGATTGTGAGGTACGAAGTTTAAAGTTTCCGATTTACTTTCAGATTCCACTCCGCATCGTGTTTGGCATCATCAATCCGAGGGACAAAATACTGGGGCAAGAACTGGCGGGAGAAGTTGAGGCCGTCGGCAAAGATGTCAAACGATTTAAGGTCGGCGATGCGGTTTTTGGCAGCCCCGGCCTAAGTTTTGGGGCTCATGCCGAGTACAAGTGTTTGCCTGAAACAGCCGTATTGACTCTAAAACCGAGCAACATCACCTATGAGGAAGCGGCGGGCTTGCCAGTTGGTGGACTGGAAGCGTTGTATTTCTTGCGGCAAGGCAATATCCAGCGCGGACAAAAGGTTCTGATTATAGGTGCGGGTGGAAGCATCGGTACTTTTGCAGTGCAGCTTGCCAAGTCTTATGGGGCGGAAGTGACGGGTGTGGACAGCACCGCGAAATTGGATATGCTGCGCTCGATTGGTGCCGATCATGTTATTGATTACACCCGTGACGATTTCACGCGGAATGGCGAGGCTTACGATGTCATTTATGATGTGGTCGGCAAGAGTTCGTTTTCAGGCAGCCTCAAATCGCTCAAACCCAATGGTCGCTATTTGTTGGGGAACGCGGGAGTGTCACAGATTATTCGAGGGAAATGGGCATCGGCGACCAGCAGTAAGAAAGTCATTATGGGGACAGCTAACCAAAATACGGCTGATCTCGTGGTCATCAAAGAGTTGGTTGAGGCCGGAAAGATCAAAGCGATTGTTGATCGGCGCTATCCGTTAGAGCAAATGGCCGAGGCGCATCGCTATGTCGAAAGTGGTCAGAAAAAGGGGAATGTGATTATTACGGTGTGAGGTGAGTATAAGAGGTTTGCCAATGAAAAACTTAAAGCAATTTGTAGCCAGTGGATAAATCCAACAGAAAAACGGGAATAGCTGTTATTCTTGTGGTTTATAGTTGATACGCAAATGTAGATAGTGACTTTCATGCCTGCAAAAGATAATTATCACGATTCTGTAGTCCACGCATTGATTAAAGATGGTTGGACGATTACCAATGAACAATTTCCTGTGCGGGTTGCAGAGCGTCGTTTATGGATTGATCTTCGTGCCACAAAGCATAACGGTGAATCTATAATTCTAGTGGAGGTAAAAAGTTTCAATCCGGGACAATCAATGGTGGAAGCACTGGCAAATGCTTTAGGACAATATATGCTTTATATAGCTGCGCTTAAATATTTACAAGATGATGCAGCCATTTTGGTGCTGGCTATCCCATCAGCCGCTTACGATGGAATATTTAGTGAGGCATTAGGCGAAACAGTACAAAACACATTCGATCTGAAATTAGTCGTCTACGACCCAGATGCCGAGGAGATTGTGAAATGGATACTTTAAAAGAAACTGTGACGAAGGCAATGGACGGGTATGCGGTTAAAGGACTCAATAGTGATGCCTATTTGACGGTTAGTCCTGACGAAAATCTGCTTACGGTTGTGGATATTGCTCAAAGTGGTGGCAAGCGTATTGTCGAAACCAGTCTCATTGTTCGCATCTTAAACAACCAGATTATTATCGAACATGATGATAACAATAAGCCACTTGTCGATGCGCTGCTTCAGGCTGGTATTCCGCGCAGTAAGATTGTTTTGTCTTATTTAGGAGAGGCGATCCCAGAAGTTGCCTGATATTAGGGGTCTGCCAGTGTGACAAACCCCATCAACCAAAATTGTTTATTCAGCCAGACCAGCAGTGATGTCGTCGATCTTCTTCATGACTTCATCGGTCAATTGTGGAACGACCTTGATAGCTTCCATGTTTTCAGTGACCTGCGACACCTTCGACGCGCCAGTGATGACGGTGCTGACGTGCGGGTTCTTGAGACACCACGCCAGTGCCATACGCGGCATCGTTGTGCCAAGATCATCCGCAACCTTGCTCAATTGGCGGATCGATTCCAATCGCGATTGCCAACTCTCACTTAACAGCATTTCCTTGAGCCATTCGTAGCCGGGAAGGTTGACACGCGAATCGTCAGGGATGCCATTATTATACTTACCACTGAGCAAACCGGAGGCCAATGGCGACCAGATGGTCGTGCCGAGGCCAACGGTATCGGGGTTGTACAGCGGCGCATATTCCTGCTCGACACGGGCGCGATGGAAAATATGATACTGAGGTTGATCCATCGTGGGCGGAATCAGGCCAAATTCGCGGGCGACATCGTAAGCCTTTTGAATGTCTTCACCTGACCATTCGGATGTTCCCCAATAGAAAATCTTGCCGCGATTAATCAACTCGGTCATGCCGCGCACGATTTCTTCCATCGGCACTTCGGGATCGGGGCGATGGCAGAAGTACAGGTCGAGATATTCGCAGCCCATACGCTCAATGGCTTGGTCGCAGGCTTCGACCACATGCTTGCGGCTGAGTCCCATCTGGGTCGGCTTGGGGTTTTCTTTTGAGCCCCACATCACTTTGCTGGAGATAATGTAGCTGTCACGTTCCCAATTCAGCTTCTTGAGCGCTGCACCCATCACAATTTCGGATTTACCTTTGTTGTAGACTTCGGCGTTATCAAAGAAGTTTACGCCAGCATCGTAGGCCGCAGCCATGCAATCGACGGCTAAATCAATATCGACTTGGCTTCCGAATGTGACCCATGAACCAAATGATAATTCACTGACCTTCAAACCGGATTTTCCTAAACGACGGTACTCCATAATTCTCTCCTCTATTTTTGTCTGCTTAAGCATAGCAGACACGGATAAGTCCATTGAGACTATTTGGTATGGCTCGGTATCAAATCAATACCCCTAACCCCAACCCTTTCCCCGTAGTAACAGGGCAAGGGAGCTAGACAAGAAAGCGGTTTACATGGGGTTTAAGAATAAGTTGCAAGATTGGAGGCGAGGTCGCACAATTACACATGCAACGTCTAAGGGGCAAGAACACATGAGACAATCACCACCCTTGCAAACGCGCAAAGGGAGAAACTCGCCCGATTCGCTTACGCTCAGGCTGCATGATATTCATGATTTATTCGCGCTCCCACGGCATAATCCATTCCAAGAAAATTATCTACCCTTGTCGGGGATTGACCAACTTGCGCTGCAATTGAAGCTGGCACGGCTGCGTAATGGGCTGCATGTAACCTTTATATTGCCAGCAAGTGATGAGCAAGAGGCTGATCTTCATGCCGAAATTCAGGCAGCGCTTACCCGATACTGTAACGTGCGCCTCGATAATCTTATGATTGATACGAAGGCGCGCCAGATGAATGTTATTCGCAGCCTCGAAGTAGGTGTCATTATACTTGGGATTTCGCTGGCGTTAGCGGCAGCCATCTCCCGCGCAGAGGGGATCGTCGAGTGGCTGCGGACGCTGCTTTCCAACAGCATCAGCATTTTTGGTTCGGTAGCTTTGTGGTCACCAGCCGATGCCTTTCTGTTCGGGATGCGCCCGATGTACCGCGATGTCCATATCTACCTTGCTATTTGCAATATGACTTTTGATATTCAGTACGAAAAGCCGGATGCAATACCTGTGACCAGCAACCAACGAACTTATGTGAGAGGGATACGATGAATTTTCATTTTACGGAACTGAACAGCACCTACAGCATTGTTGCCCGTGATCCGCAAACCGGACAGTTCGGCGTGGCGGTGCAAACACACCAGATGAGCGTGGGCAATGGTGTACCGTGGCTCATGCCGGGTGTGGGCGCGGTGGCAACTCAATCGCTGACCAACGTGAGCTTCGGGCCGATGGGGTTAAAAATGCTCCGTGAAGGTGTGGATGCGGCGAGAGTCATTCAGGCGTTGGTGGCTTCTGATGCAGGTCAACACCGGCGGCAAGTGGCGGTGGTGGATGCTCAAGGACGGGTGGCGGCGCATACCGGAAGCGGCTGCATCGCTGAGGCGGGACATCATATCGGTGAAGGTTACAGTGTGCAAGCCAATATGATGACGCGCAAGACGGTTGTCCAAGCGATGGCGATTGCTTATGAGATGGCGGAGGGTGATCTGGCACAACGCATGATGGCGGCATTAGAGGCGGCACAGATAGAAGATGGTGACATTCGAGGGATGCAGTCGTCGGCGCTGGTGGTTGTACCGGGAAATATCACCGAGCCGGAGTGGAAGAAAGATTACAGCCTGCGGGTAGACGAACATGAAAATCCAATTATCGAGTTGGCGCGGCTGGTCAGGCATCGACGGGCGCAAATTATTGACGAGCAAGGAAACGCTCTGCTGGCAGCCGGAGAGCGACATGAAGCCCTCGCACTATGGGCAGAGGCGCGGGCGCTCGCACCGGAACAGGAAGAGATCGCTTTCTGGCAAGGTGTGACTTTTGCGGATCAAACGGGCGACATCGCAACGGCAGTGAGTATTCTCAAACCGATGCTGGCGGCTGATGCGCGGCGGGAGGAATGGATCGAGCTTATCCGGCGGATGGCGGCTTGTGGTCTGATTGAGCGTCAAGGTGTGGATGTGGAGTTGATCGCTGCGCTGGGATAAGGCGTTTATTAGGCAGCTTTACCGTGATTACTAGTTACTTGACCAGCCATCCTCGCCCCTAAATCCCCTCTCCATTTCATGGCAGAGGGGAGAAAATTCAGGGAAAAAGAGATAATCCTTCAAAAGTGTCGCCTCCTGAAATTTCATAGTAGAGGGGACTTTAAAAGTGTTGTTCTTCCTCATTGATTGCCCTATTAAAAAGTTAAATCGCATTACAAAATCCTCATCGTGTTCCCCTAAAACCACAGCTTTAAAGCCCTTTGACTATAAGTAGAAGCCATTCGCTGCTATTTTCAGATTGCCTATCTGTCTAACCCAGCCACAGACAGATGTATTTCGTATAAATATTAAATAGGAATACAAGGTATTTTTATACGGTGTAACGATTTCACAACAAAGTGAAAATGAACGAAACCTTTATGCTTGATACGGTCTTTATTCTTTATTATGAGTCTAGATATGCAATACATCAGGACAATCTGTAGCATATCGAGTAAACAATCACTCTTTTCAAATTCAATCAGAAGGATATTCTCAAATGGCGACAACTGCGTCACCTATCTTAGATATGGGCAATCAAACATCATTCTGGAAAATCTGGCAGACATTAACTGAACCAGCTCCCAGTGTGCACGGTGAAAATCGGCGCAAGGCATCGACATTATCCGCCCTGCTGCTGGTGTTCTTGCCGTTGGCGGTGCTGGTTATTCTGGCTAACCCGATTACTAGTCTTTTATCCGGTATTCCTTCCACTTTCTCGATACCCGGTTTGGTGGGCGTGGTCATTATTTTTGTGGCGTACTGCCTGAGCCGCACCCGCTACCACGAAGTCGCCGCTTATGTGACGGTTACCGTACCGATATTCGCGGTTTTGGCTACATCGCTAAGCAGTGCCACACCTGCCAGCCTCAGTTCACTGGTCTACGCGATTTTAAGCATCACTTTAAGCAGCTTGCTTTTGAATGCGCGGGGTACGGTGATTGCGGGCGTGGGTACGGTGCTGGTAATCCTGTTCGCCCATTCGCGACCGGGCGGCACAGAGGAAAACATCACTACGATTTTGATGTACGTCATCGTAACGACCACCATTATGGCGGTGGTGAGTTCGATCAAAGACGGTTACATGAATTCGCTGGAAACGGCGCGTGTACAACTTCAAGAACAGATCGTGGTGATCGACCAAGCGCGTGAACGTGCCGAACGTTCCGACCAAGTGAAATCAGCCTTCTTAGCCAGCATGTCCCATGAACTCCGTACACCTTTGAACGCAGTGATTAACTTCACCCATTTTGTGATTGACGGTGACACCGGTCCGGTGAATGAGCAGCAAACGGAACTGCTGACGGAAGTCGTAGGCAGCGCCAAGCATTTGCTCAACCTGATTAACGATGTGCTGGATATGTCAAAGATTGAGGCCGGTTCACTCAACCTGTTTATCGAAGATGACGTTAGCCTGAATTCATTAGTGAACAGTGTGGTGACGACCGGACGCGGTCTTTTGGCTGGTAAACCAACCCGGATGCACACCGAGATTGAAGAAAATCTGCCGCTGATTCGGGCAGATCGGCAGCGTATCCTCCAAATTCTGTTGAACATCATGTCGAATGCCTGCAAGTTTACCGAAGAAGGCGATATTCGCATCAAAGTGTCACAAAAGGACGGCGAGGTCATTATCGCGATGGCTGACACCGGACCGGGTATTGCACCCAACGATCAGGCGATGGTCTTTGAAGCCTTTAAGCAAACCAAGGCGGGCTTACGTCAAGGCGGTGGCACCGGATTGGGGATGCCTATCGCCAAGAGCCTCGCCGAAGCACATGGCGGTCGCCTGTGGTTAGAAAGTGAATTCGGTAAGGGAACAACATTCTATGTTGCCCTGCCCATAAAATCCGAAGTATTAGTGCCGATGTCGGCGTAATAGGGAATGAATATGACAACCCATGAACCTGTAATCCTGTACGTAGAAGATGATCCGCAAAGCCGCAAGTTGATGAGTATGCTGCTTAAAGGGCGGATGAAACTGCCGAACGTGACTATTCTGGAAGACAGCCAAGACTTTTTGGCAAATGTGGAAGCGCTTAATCCTAAACCGGATGTGATTCTGCTCGACATTCATATGAAGCCTTTTAACGGTTTCGAGATGCTAACGATGCTGCGTGAAATTGAATGGCTCGATAGCACGCCGGTGGTGGCTTTGACTGCCAGTGTCATGAATGAAGAGGTGCAGAAACTCAGGAGCATCGGTTTCAACGGCTGCCTTTCCAAACCGATTGACCTGCAAACTTTCCCTGAAACGTTAGAACGTATTCTGGATGGCGAGACCATCTGGCGTATTTTTAACTAGAGAGCAGGACACTCATAAATGATTCTCAAAGACAAGCGTATCTTCATCGTTGAAGACAATATGCAAAACCGTCTGGTGTTCCAGATGGCCCTGATACGACATGGTGCATCGGTCGATTTTGAACGCTGGGGGCGTGACACAATCTATCACCTTCAGAACCTTTCGCGTGTGGATTTAATTGTGCTGGATTTGATGTTGGCAGAGGGCATTACCGGATTTGATATTTTTGATCAAATTCGCGGCCTTGGAAAGTACGATGCTGTTCCCATCATTGCGGTGTCAGCGATGGATCCGTCAATTGCCATTCCGAAGCTCAGGAAACAGGGTTTTTCGGGGTTTATCGCCAAGCCGATAGACAATGTACAATTTCCAAAACAGCTTGCTTCAATCATGGCGGGCGAGGCGGTTTGGTCGGTCGGTGAACGCACTGTATAAGTTTATGCTTTGTACACCTACTCGATGATATGATAGTACTAAATGATGGAGAACACAGAATGAGTCAGCAACACGCTCTCGTAATTGACGACAATGCACAAAACCGTAAGGTATTGGTGCAACTACTTGCCAAACAAGGAATCGGTTCCACGGAAGTTCCCGATTCACGCAAATTGAGTAACGATCTGCCCTCAATGGGCGATGTTGATGTGGTATTTGTGGATTTGGAAATGCCGGGTTTGGATGGTTTTGATGTTAAGAATTTGCTGCGGGAACACCTCGGCACCACACCGATTGTGGCCTACACCGTGCATGTAAGCGAAATGAATGTGGTACGGCAGTCAGGCTTCGACGGTTTCATCGGTAAACCCGTCGACACTGCCCGCTTCCCTGATCAGCTTGCCCGTATTTTGAATGGACAGCAAGTTTGGGATCGTACATAAGACGCTGCATAAAGCAAACATAGAATGTAAAAGGACGCACGTTAATGTGCGTCCTTTTACATTCTAAAAATGAGACATTTGCACTAACTAAGTTGATGCGTCCGGTAGAGCAAGCCGGTCACGATACGCGGGAATTTCGATCATGGGCGGGCGCTGGGTATCGCTAATGTCCACCAAGTCAAGCGCAAAACGGTCAGGATCATGGATGATGAGCTTCATGGTACGGTTGGCTTTATCGAGCAACTCTACCCCATAACGATTTTCCAACTTTGAGATGAAGACCTGCAAAATAGCAAACGACATCTTACTGAGATCGACCAACGGTTGGTTATAGTGGACACGAAGTTCAAGATCACTTTGAGCAATCGCTTCTAGACCGAAATGATCAAACATATCAATGAGCAGCGCAGTTTCTACACCATAGCCACTAAAAAATGGTACCTGTTCAAGGGCAGTACGGCGACCAGCGTATTCGCCCGAAAGCGGCTGAATTACACCGGATAGTTCGGGGTAAAACAAATTGAGGAGCGGACGCGCTACCAGCTCGGTAACTCGTCCACCACCAAGACTTTCTACCTTTTCACCCACTTTAATAGGACGGCGGTAAAAACCTTTGACATATTGAATCTGGGGCTGGCGCAGCAGCGGTCCAAGCAACCCATAGACGAAGAGTGGATCCATGTTCGTAATGTCGGTATCCACCCAGACGACAATATCCCCTTTGAGGACATATAAACTCTTCCAGAGTGCTTCGCCTTTGCCTCGATAAGTGCCAACTTCGGGCAAAATGTCGGGGTGCTTAAAGACCGGAATCCCTAACGATTCAGCAATTTCGACGGTTCGGTCGGTCGAATTGCTATCAATTAACACAATTTCATCAACTAATGGCACATCCTCCATCAACGTTTTCTTGAGCGTTTGGATAACATTGCCAATAGTGCTTTCTTCATTTAGTGCTGGTAATCCAACACTGATGGTCAGACCCTGCGCTTGTTTGAGCGCCAACAAAGCTTTTATATCCGCAAATTCACTGTGGTGAAAGGTGGTTTCAGCGAACCAGCGGTCTACGTTCGTGGAAACGGATTCTTCGGAAACCAACGGCCAACGCGGGGCATGAAAAGCCAGCGCTTCGGGATGTATCGCCCGAACCAGCACCAATGAGCCTTGCGTATTGGTATCTACATTTTTCATGAACTCGGTGGAAGGACGTGCAGGACTATCAGGCTTGTGGAAACCTGCTCCCATGATGATGGTTTTATGACCAGCGGCTTCCCGAATGATGCCTTCAGCAAAGGACATGGTAGCGGTCACAGTACGGGTGATACGGGGATCAGCAAAGGTTAAAGGACGCAGGTTTGTCACTTGCTTTTGGTCAGTGACATGAAACAGCGTAATATCTTCGTCCTGTGCTAACGTTTTGGCAACATGCACACCGAGTGAGGCGTTTGGTCCGCCGCGCAGGGATAGCAATACGGGTCCTTTTTGCAACCAGCTTAGCCCATGTATCAGCACCACATCACAGGGCGCGTACTGCAAAATATCATCGGTGGAAGTGTTTCCCGTCAATGAGTCGGCTCCACTCCACTGTACCAATAGCAAATCCACTTGCATTTGGTTCATGTCGTTTATCAGGCGTGACATGGGACTGTAATCAACGACAACAGCGGTTGATTGTGGCGTTGGTGTGTCGGCATCAGCGGTAAGCGTATCCAGTGCGTCGCGCCATTCGCGGGCGAGGTTTGTGCCTTCACTGAGCGATTTATCCGCCGGAACGGTGACCAAACCGCGTACATCAACTTCGCCTTTGTTCTGCGTCATTTGCCAAGCGAGCTTGACCCAATATTTAAGATCCGAGAAATCGGATACCGCCAATAAAACACGATAAGGTTTGGTTTGCATCATTTACCTCTCTAACAACGGAATCAAAGACTGGTGGATGATGGTTTCCCACCGATACTGTTGGCGCACCCTAACGCGCAGCCGAAAGCTTGACGAAGCCTTGAGTGTCGAAACGATTTGCTGGGCAATTTGCTGCGGCGAGTCATGCTGCGGATCAAAGTAAACTACTTCATCCCCGCCTGTTTGGTGCAATGGAGGCAAATCGGAACAAAAGACCGGAATACCACTGAGTCCAGCTTCCAAGATCGGGATGCCGAAACCTTCCTGTGTGCTTGGGAAAAGCAGCGCGTCTGCCAACTGATAGCAATTCGCTATGGTATCGTCATCAACCAGAAGCGGCGAATCAGCATCTTGCCCTTCAAGGTAGAGAAAATGGACAGCGTTTTCCAGATGCAATTGTGAGCGCTGTTCCAGTAACTTGTCGAGATAGGATTTGTTGGTGGGGTTGTGCGGTCCCGGCGGACCAGTAACGATCAAACGGAAGTCTGAGCCCGTTTGATGCCGCAGTACCGCTACAATTTGCAGCGCCAGTTCAATATTTTTGCGGCGTGTGAGACGTGCAGGCAGCAGCAGAATGCCATCTGCGTCCATGAGTTTGAGCTTGCTAACCAGTCGCTGCGTGGTTTCTGTCCAGCGTAAAAACTGTGCCGGATCAATGCCACCCGTGATGATGGTGATGCTGTCGGCAGGTATGCCAAGCAAGTCCGCCATTTCTTGTTGACGCATGGTTGAGATAGTGGCGTAATCCACATCCGTCCATGCCTGCCGCAGGAAATCCCACGGTTCACCGGCATGGAGTTCGGCCTGATATTGGGGATTCGTCCATGCCAGATCATGACAATAAGCCACTAGATGCAGCGATATCTCGGTCACATGCTGTTTCAGTGCGGTGGTCAGTGCTAGATTTTTGTGCAGCGTGAGGATATTATGGGCGACGCAAACATCGACATCTTTCAAGGCGGTTTGCAAAGCGTTTTTAATCCGCGTGACCAGTGCATCATAGGCTGGTGTGATTTGCCTTTGGGCAAGTTCAGCCTGAACACGCAGTACATCGGGGTGGGAAGAACTGAAAAGCGGGTCAACATAAGTTTCGATTTGAGGATGAAAATTCCCTCCGTCACCACTGATGACGCGCACAGCATAACCGCTTTCCACAAGTGTGCGAGCTTGATGGGCGATGGTCACTTCAACCCCACCGATACCGGGTGGACTGGCATAATGCATAATGGCTACTTGTTTCAAATGCTTCCCTTAATATTGTTTAAATGCTCTATGAAGAAACTTAACCTAACACAGATGAATAGCGTCCCGCAACACCCAGTTGGGGAGTTTTAGCCCACACCACGCGAAATTAAGCGAGTGGTCAGTTCTAAAAGCAACTGATCATCCGTATTCAGCAAACTTGGAGACACGATGACTTCCGAAATCCACACCGAAGAAACCTCAACCTTAACCGTTCAATCGCCGCTTTGGGTGCGACTTGTCCCTTATATCGGCATGTTCTTACTGGCGCTGCTGCTCTGGTTGCCATTTGGTTTCAAGACGACAGGATTGTATGAAGAATGGATTCTTAACGACATTTCTGAAACGACCCAGCCCCCTTTTTTCATAACACCCTCATCGCCAACGTTAGCTCTGGATAGCAGCCGACCACTGCAAATGTTCTTTTTTGCGGCATCCTATGCCCTCGATTCAAATTCGCATCTTTACTACAACGTCTTCCAGATGTTGTTCTTTTTCGGGAAGATGGTGGTTACGTACTGGTTGGTGCTGCAATTTCTGCCGGGACACAAACTTCTTGCCTTTATTGCGGGTTTGTTATACATGGTGTATCCGGCTGACACAGGGCCGTTCACTTTACGCACAATACATATTCACAGTGCAACACTGGCTTTCCTCCTTGCGGTCTATCTGCTCATACAATTCAGGAAACAGTGGGGAAAGATTGGTTGGTGGGCGCTGATAGGCTCTTCCATTTTCCTGATAATCAGTATGTGGCAGTACAAAGTCGCGCTAGCTGCCGCCATCGTAGCGCCGCTGGTCATGCTGTACTTTTCCCGTCCAGACCGGCGTTTTCTGCTTGGCACAGGCGTATGGTATGGCGCGCTGGCTTTCACAATCATTTATACAATCTGGGCGGATTCGCATTCAAGTATGCCGACTTACGAAGGTGCAGCACTCACAGGCATCAGTTTTACATTGAATGATTTTAGAAGCATGTTGGATGCCCTATTGTTGGGCTACCAACGGCAGTTCTCTGGCTGGAGTAATGCCTTCGCCAAATTGGACTATGTGTTGGTGTACGGTGGGTATTTACTGACTGGGTTAGCAATAACGTTTGGGCTAGGCGGCTGGTTGATATACCAACAACATCGCGAAAAAATCTTGCAGCATGTGTCGTGGCAGCGCTACAGCTTGTTATTTGTGGTCGGTGTACTGCTGTTTGCCGTTGGGATGGCTGTATATCTTCCCATTGCAAGCTACCGTTTCCAGGAGTTCCGCATTTATTATCTGGCGACCTTCGGCTCGGCGGTAGTCCTCGCATTAAGTCTTTACTTCATCAGTCATCTTTCAAGACGTTACCGCGAGAGAGTTTTCCTGCTGCTTGCATTACCATTTGTTGGGTTGGCCCTGTTGAACGCCTTCGAAATGCACCGGCGATACGTTAATTTTTCTTTGGAACAACAGAGCCTTTTGCAGCAGACAGCCATGCAAGCTCCACAAATTAAGCCCGACACCGTCATCATTGTCATTGACAATAAACTTCATAATCACATTGATAACGAAAATGTCTTTGTTTTCGGCACAATTTTACCAATGACTCTGCGCTATCTCTACAGCAATCATGCTATAGACGCACAATACTGTCCTGCGGAGGACAAAACATCATTCGGCACAAGTTGCCAGTTCGACGCGGACGCACTCCGCATTACAAATTACCAGTCCTATTCTGGCGTGTATTTAGTGTCAACACCCAGCGTGACATTGCCCTATGAACGATTACTGGTATTTACTTACGAGGATGATGGGCAATTAAAGTTGTTATCCTCAGAAGATGCCGCAGGCCGATTTAAAATCAGTGGCTATGATCCTCAGGCTCGTATTGTTGGCACGACAATGCCATATCGCACCCAGACTCTGTTTTCATGTGTACCTGCGCTCTCCTGTTATCAAGCAGCACCTATCATCCCGCGTTCCACTTTTGACCTGCCGGACTCAGGTGAAATTGGCACGGGCTGGCGCGCTACTGAGTCAGATGGCATGGGCGGTGTTTTCCGCTGGTCAATTAATACCCTATCCACTATTGATGTCGATCTAAGCGATAGCAGGGATTTGTTACTAGAATTCAGTATAATCGCATCGTTGGATGAAAGTGTGCTTAACAGCTTGAAACTCTCGGTTAATGGACAAGACATTCCGCTGACCTTCAACTCGACACAACTCACAAATCGTGAGTACAACGCCACTATTCCGCGCAGCATATTGGCTGGTCAACCAGTGCGCACCCGTTTGATATTCACCGTGGATAAATTAGTTTCAGTACCCGGTGCGCCTAAGGTGACACTCGGATTCGCACTACATTGGCTGCGTATCCGTCCCGCTTGACCATAAAAGGATTTATATAAGTAAACTGTGAGTAATGTGATGCCTACACAAAAAACCAAGTTTTTAACGCACATTGTCCCCTATCTCGGTATGTTCTTACTAGCGCTGCTATTGTGGCTACCATTTGGTTTCAAAACCACCGGATTAATTGAAGAAATAGGCATCAACGAGCTGCTGGATAATGGTGAGCAGTTGTATTTTGTGATGCCGAGTTCACCTATGGCAGGTCTTCGAACACGTCCCCTGCAAATGATCACTTTTGCGACTGCTTATGCACTCGACCATAACTCCTATCTTTTCTATAACATTTTTATGCTGATCTTTTTCTTTGGCGAGATGGCAGTGGTTTACGGGTTGGTACTGCAATTTCTGCCGGGGAAAAAGGCGGTGGCTTTTGTTACGGGGGTGTTGTTTGCCATCTATCCGGCAGATACGGGATTATTCTCGCTGCGGACGATTCATATTCACTGTGCAATTTTGGCATTCTTAATGGCTGTTTATTTATTGATTCGATTCTGGAGATTACAGGGTAGGCGTAGTTGGCTGATGCTATTCGGGGCTATGATTTTTCTGATTTTTAGCCTTGAGCAATATGAAAGCCCGTTGGTTGCCGCTGCTGTCACACCTTTTATCCTGCTTTATTTCAAGCGCATCAACCGCCGTTTTTTCATTGGCGCGGCTGCGTGGTACAGCTCAATTGCTCTTATCCTAGTGTACGCCTTTTGGATTAGTCGTCAATCCACCATGACAACCTATGAAGACTTTTTATTGGGCAAAGACCTACTGTCAATGCAATCCATAATAGCCATGTTCCAAGCACTTTTGCTGGGCTATCAAAGGCAATTTACTGGTTGGGCAAATGCTTTCAATCAGCTCAATTATCTGAGTTTATTTTGGTCGTTTATCGTGACCGGATTAATTATTAGTGTGATTAGCATTTGGTGGGTTTCTCGCAGACAAGAAATACAACCTGAGGTAAAGCCAGTTCAGCGATGGCAATACGTCCTGCTTTTGCTAAGCGGCATCATCATATTTGCCCTTGGCATGGCAACTTACCTACCCGTACCAACGCATCGGTTTCAAGATTTTCGCATCTATTTTTTGTCGATGTTAGGTTCGGCGCTGGTACTAACTTTAAGCTTGTATCTGATCAGTCGGGTGATACCGCGCTATAGCAACCTACTTTTCACGCTCTTTACCCTGCCCTTCATCGGTTTAGCCATGCTGAATGCCTTTCAGCAGCAGCAGTATTTTGTGAACTTTTCGTTGGAGCAACAAAGTATTTTGCAACAAATCGTGGAGCAAGCCCCTCAAGTCAAACCCAATACGACGATATTAATCATGGATAGGACGGGCATTCTCGATCAGGATTACGTCTTCTACTACGGTGTTTATTTGCCATCCATGTTGCATTACCTTTATCAGGATAAAACACTGAAATCGAATTATTGCAAATCCGATAATGAAGTCACCCAAATGGGTGTGCGCTGTCGATTCGACTCCACCATGTTGATCTCCACCAATGAAGTGAACGGCAATCTATTGGGATCACCCCTCACTGAAACAATTGATAAACTCCTGATATTCGAGACAAAATTTGGTGGCGGTGTCCATTTATTGAGTACAGAAGAAGCCGCACAACAGTTGAATATCACGAGTGGTTATGATCCACAGGCACGGATTTCGGGACAAGTACCACCGCCTCGTGCAGCAACTCTATTTTCGTGCGAACCTGCCATGTCCTGCTACAAGCTGCCCGGCGCATCCAGCACCCGCTTTGACTTGCCCACAGATGGTGTAATTGGTATCGGTTGGCGGGGTATTGAAGATGATGGTGCGGGTGGCACATTCCGCTGGAGTATACTGCCTGCTGTCACCATTGATATGAATTTGAGTGACAGCAGCGATTTAGCACTCGAGTTTAAAGTCCTGCATTGGGTCGATTCTTCAGTAATCGACAGCCTCAAACTCACATTGAATGACGGAGAAATTCCACTCACCTTTGAATCGACCGATGATGGTGGTCGAATTTACCACGCGATAATTCCACGCAGTCTTTTAATGGGGCATCTTTCCCAAACTCAACTCGTATTCGCAGTAGACAAATTATCGGTTGTTTCAGATACTCAATCACTCGGTTTCGCGCTGAATTGGCTGCGTATCCGCCCGGTCTAGTTGATAGCAAAGGATTCGGTTAGCCAACAGTGTTGACTCCAAAGCCCGTTCTCAAATCTCTGTTTTTGCTCCAGCTTATCCCTTATGCCGGCATGTTTGTGTTGGCACTGCTCTTGTGGCTGCCATTTGGTTTTAAAACAACGGGCTTGGTCGAAGAAATTGGCATCAATTACTTTATAGATCACGGTGAGCAATTATTCTTTATTACACCCGAATCTGAACTATCGACGGTCGTGAACCGCCCATTCCAAATGTTTACCTTTGCGGCTGCTTATGCACTTGACCACGACTCGTATCTTTTCTACAACATTTTCATGCTGCTATTTTTCTTTGGAGAGATGGTCGTTGCATACGGGTTGATCTTGCAATTTCTGCCGGGGAAAAAGGCGGTGGCCTTTGTAACCGGATTGTTGTTTGCAATCTATCCGGCTGACACAGGATTATTCGCGCTGCGAACGATTCATATCCACTGCGCGACATTGGCTTACCTGATTGCGCTTTATTTGTTCTTAAAATTTTGGAAGCTGAACGGATCAATACGTTGGCTGGCATTTGGGGGGATGATGCTTTTTCTGGTATTCAGTCTCGCGCAATATGAAATTGCGTTGGTTGCCGCCCTATTTACACCGTTTGTATTACTGTATTTTACCCGTCCAAACAAACGCTTTTTCATGACTGCTGGTTTATGGTATGCCGCGATGGCAATCCCTTTACTCTACGGGTTTTCAAGGACGCATGGATCGACACTGGAAACCTACACCGTCAACCTGCTGGGACCTGACCTTCTTTCCATAGCCTCTATAACGGGCATGTTACAAGCCCTGCTGACAGGTTATCAACGGCAGTTTTTAGCGTGGTCAAATGCGCTTAACGAATTGAACTATCTACCATTATTTTGGCCGTTTATCGGGGCAGGCTTAATCATCAGCACGGGAATGATCTGGTGGCTTTCCCACAAACAAAGTACCAATGCAGACACAAAACCCATCAATCGCTGGCAATACGGAATGGTGCTGATTGGTGGTCTGTTATTTTTTGCGCTGGGTATGGCAACCTATTTGCCTATTCCCAGCCACCGGATTCAGGATTTCCGTATCTACTTTTTAGCGATGTTGGGATCGGCAACTGTACTGTCGTTGGGATTATATCTTCTGAGCCTGACTTCGCGACGTTTCAGCAAAATATTATTTGCGATATTCGTCCTACCCTTCATTGGTTTGGCCCTACTTAATGCATTGCAGCAGCAGCAATATTTTGTGAATTTTTCACTGCAACAGCAAAGCATTTTGCAACAAACCATCGCGCAAGCCCCTCAAGTCAAGCCGCATACCGCTATATTGTACATCGACAAAACAGGCATCCTTGACCAAGAATACGTATTTTACTACGGCATCTATTTGAATCCCCTGATGAAATTTGTGTATGGGGATGCAACAATTGATGCGGATTACTGCCTTTCGAATGACATCCCCACCTCGATGGGTGTGAGCTGCGACTTCAGCCAAAATGAGCTCAGTATGAGCTACGACATTGCCCACCAAAACATTAATGGGCCACTGATGAACGTACCCATGAATCAGGTATTGATATTTACGACGGAAGCTCATGGACAACTGAAATTATTAAGCGCTGAAGACGCAGCTCGTGAGTTCAACATCAGCGGTTATAATCCGCAAGCACGAATCATCGGACAAAATCCGCTCCCTCGGGCATCAGCGCTGTTTTCATGCGAACCTGCTTTATCCTGTTATAGAGCAGCGCCAAATATGCTCAGCACCGGATTTGATTTGCCCACAACCGGTGAAATCGGTACCGGCTGGCGACCTACTGAAGACGATGGCATGGGCGGAACATTTCGTTGGTCGATCAATCCTAAGACATCGGTCAACGTTGATTTCAGCGATCAAGGTAATTTATTGGTCGATTTTAAAGTCTTGCATTGGGTAGAAGAACCGATTATGAACAGCCTCAAGTTGAGCCTGTATGGTCTAAATCTTCCGCTGACCTTTGAACCAACAGAAGATGGCGGCAGAATTTACCATGCTACAATTCCAAGCAGCTTTTTAGTCGGACAGCCCTCACATGCATATCTCGTATTCGCGGTAGACAGACTGACTCCCATTTCTAAGGATGTATCACTCGGTTTTGCGCTCAATTGGCTGCGTATCCGCCCAAATTGAGTGTCATGGCAAAGGATTCGGTTAGCAAACTGTGATTACTGTAAGTCCCGTTCCCAAATCCCGATTTTTAGTTCGGCTCGTCCCTTATATCGGGATGTTTTTGTTGGCGCTGCTGTTATGGCTGCCGTTCGGTTTCAAGGCTACCGGACTCATCGAAGAACTGGGCATTAACGAACTGCTGGATAAAGGTGAGCAGTTATTTTTTGTCACACCGAGTTCACCAATGTCCTTCGTGCGGACGCGTCCACTGCAAATGTTCACGTTCGCATTAGCCTATGCGTTGGATCACGACTCGTATCGGTTCTACAACATTTTGATGATGCTGTTCCTTTTCGGAAAGATGGTGGTCGTTTACGGGCTGGTGCAGCAATTCCTGCCCGGTAAGAAGCTGCTGGCGTTTGTTATGGGAGTGTTGTTCGCGCTGTATCCATCGGATACGGGTTTATTCGCGCTGAGGACGATTCATATTCACTGCGCGACCTTGGCTTATCTCATCGCTGTTTATCTGCTGATAGAGTTCGGCAAAAGGCAGGGTCGAAAGGGATGGATGGCGTTAATCGGCGCAATCATTTTTCTTATTTTCAGCTTATGGCAGTACCAGATCGCACTGGTGGCAGCGGTGCTGACTCCATTCTTGCTGCTGTATTTTACGCGTCCCAATCGACGTTTTTGGATTGGCACAGGCATATGGTATGCAGCGATGGTGGCGGTACTGCTCTATGCTTTATGGGCGAATGGGCAATCGACTGTTACCAGCTATGAAGGATCACTGCTGCCGCTAGCACAACTGAATGTGGATGGTTTCGTGCTGATGTTGAAGGCGCTGGGCGTTGGCTACCAACGACAGGTGATCAGTTGGGCGGGGATTTTCAATAAGCTGCCAAGTCTTGGTTTATACGGTGTCTATGTCCTCATCGGAATGGTTATCAGCGCGGGCATCGGCGGATATTTAATCTGGCGGCAGCGCACCGAGGCTGATAACCAGCCGATCTCGTGGCGGCGTTATGGTTTATTACTCGTGGGTGCGATTGCGTGGTTTGCAATCGGTGTCGCGACTTATCTGCCTATCCCAACCCACCGTTTTCAGGATTTCCGCATCTACTTGCTGTCCATCTTAGGCTCGGCGCTGGTATTAACGTTGACGTTGTATCTCATCAGCCTATTAATGAAGCGTTACCGTGAAACCGTGTTCGTTATCTTCACGCTGCCCTTCATTGGATTAGCGCTGCTCAATGCTTTCACACAGCAGCAGTATTATGTGGATTATTCACTGATACAGCAGCATATTTTACAGCAAGTGGTGGCACAAGCGCCCCAAATCAAACCCGGAACCTCAGTCGTGATCCTTGACAGTGCGAACGCATTTAAAGACGATTACATCCTGTACTACGGGGTCTACTGGCAAACGATTTTACGTTACATCTACGACGATTCGAATATGGTAGGTATTTACTGCCAAGGTGACGGTTCAGGTATTTTCACAAGCAAAAACTGCCAAGCGTCCAAAAACGAACTCCAAGTCCATTTGGACAACACGACCTCTTTAACTTTAGATCCGCCGCGTGACTTAACTGTGCCTTATGACCAAATGCTGCTGTTTACGACCGAACCGGGTTGGCGCTTAAAACTCTTAAGTGCCGAAGAAGCGGCGGCGACATTCAACATCAGCGGTTACGACCCACAAGCGCACATTATCGACGGCGCACTACCTTACCGCACTACAACAATGTTTTCATGTGATCCTGCGCTAACCTGTTACCGATCGGGTTCGACAGACAACACATTTAATTTCCCCAAACTGCATTAGTGGACAACGACGCCCGTTTGCAGGGTGATGAAATCGGCGGTGGAGGTAATCGGAACACGTTGATTAGTCGCCGCGTCATACAAACCGACGATGAGGTTGGCGGTTGCGGCTGTGGCATCCGCATGAAAAGCGACAAGGTGTTCATCAAGGATATATTCGCCTGTTCGCCAGCCTGTCGTGGGACGTGCGCCGTTTGCTGGAAGCGAGTCACTTTGCGCCAATACGCGTCCATCGGTACTGATAAGTTGGGCGAAAACGGTGTAACTAGCGGTTGTGGGCTTCAAGGGCTGCCATACCAGAGATAAAGTAAACGGTTGATTTCGGTCGCTCATATCACCGGTAATCGTGTAGCCGAGCAATTTACCAACTTCAGGTACGTCAGCATATAATGGATGTTTTATTGGAGGCGGAACGTACAAGGCAGGAATCGCTTCAATGGTGAGCGTGGCGAGCGGTATGCCATCTGCGAATTGAACCGTTGCACTGCCCGATTCGGCATCGAGTGGAATACGTATCTGCCGCCAGTCGAGTGTAGCATTATCATGGGGTCGGTTATCCGGCGAGAGTATAGGTACGTTCCATTTACCATCGAATGCCTTGAGGTTTAAGCTAGGTAAATCACCTTCACCTGACCATAGGAAGGTCATATCCACTACATCCCCATTATGGTAAATCCCCCCCGTTAGATTATGCGCGATCAGTTTGAGGTCGCTATTTGCCACAACCACATCCGACTTTACTGGTAAATCAGTGTCACGATTGACCGCTGACCAATCCGCGCCAGATGTTCGCGTGATATTGATTAAAAAGTCGGGACGTATTTGACCATCAGTGGTGGTCAAAGAATAACCCGACAGTTGACCCTGCTCGTCATACAATCGGACATGAATGGTGTAATCGCCAGCGGGTGCGCCATAAGGCAGACGCAATAAGGCATAGGCGGTCAGCACTGAACCAACAGGCAACTGCGAACTGGTGCGCTGCACACGATCCGCAAATATCGCGTCGGTGTGGGCAATTGACTCGCCTAAGCGATTGCCGATGCTGACTGCGGCTTTGAGATCAACCGATGTGGATTGTGTCAGCGTGATTTGAATGGGTAGACAGATGGCACGGTCAGCAGTCGCGGGTGGTATATCCCCGACTGCGGAGATTTTCGCGAGACTCGATGTGACATCAAATGGTTTGAGTAAAGGCGCATGAAGCGATGGCGCATGGAACAATAAATTCGTCATGCCATAAGTTTCAAAGCGTTCGGGTTCGTTGACCGTACCCTCGCCTAGCAAACAGCCCATCATGCCGCGATAATCGGCGCGTTGGGTATACCAGATGTTGAGGGCAACATCACCTGTTTTGGGCAGCAGCGGCAAAACTGTATCGAGGTCTGCACCTTCAGGCAATGTGATGCGGCGGGCTTTCACGCCTAAACGATCCCAATAGTAAGCCAGTTCGTAACGGTCAGCATATGACCACATTAAAGCGCTGTCGTTCGCAGTGAGATGATCAGCGTAATAGCCTACCATGCCGCGCGCGTCATCATGTTGGTAAGCGGGATTGGTGGTGGCAAAGTGCAGGGCGATCACGAAGGTAGCCAAGAAAAAGAAAATGCCAAGTACTGAGTACTGAGTGCTGAGGGAAGAAAAAGGCCGACGTGTTGGACGCGGTTTAGGAAAGAGGCCAGCGGCGATGGCGACCAAGAGAAGCGGCGCGATCATCACAAGGTAACGTCCGTGTACTTCGTTGCCGAGTATGCTCAAGGCCAGCCACAAGCCAGCCGTGAGTATGGCGACATGCAGCACCAACCAGCGAGCATTGGCGCTGCGCCACGGGATCACAATCAGCGCCAGAACGAAGGCGATGCCTGAGAGCAGCATTAGCAGCGGTTCGTGACCGACCATTGCCCATGTGCCTGTCCACAGGGCTTGCCATAAGCGTCCCAGTTCGTCCAAGGTTAGTGGAGAGGTACTGGTTACGGCGCTGTTGGCTTCGGAGAGGCTTAGGAAGCGGTTGACAAAATAGGGCGACCACAGCAGCGCAACAACGATTTGTCCGCCGAACCAGAAAAGAAAAGTGCTGAGTAGTGAGTGCTGAGTACTGAGAGAAGTGGAAGCATGACGACGAGCGTTTATAAAGTTAATCAACCATGCGAGGATGGTGACGGCGTTAAGCCACAGGACGACAACCGGACCAGTATTGTGGGCATAGAGGAGTGCCAGTTCGGAGAGCCACAGCACCAGCCACCAACGCCAACGGCGAGTCGATGAGCCATTAGGTATCAGCTTATGCCATGCCAAAGCGCACAACAACAGCAGCAGCGCCAACAGGGTATACATGCGGGCTTCTTGCGCTGCCCACCATAAAAGCGGCGAGAAGGCCGACAGCAAAGCCGCCATCAATCCTGCACGACTGTTAAATAGTTGTTTACCCAACTGATAGGCTACAGCGATAGCGAGTAAACCAAAGGCCAGCGATACCCAGCGCAGGGCAAACTCACTGTCACCCAAACCACGCGCGGCTAAATTGACGATCACATAATAGAGAGGGGGATTGGTTTTATCCGAATCAACAGCCGCTTGGAGGCTTGGTTGGATGGCAGAATAGGCCGACCAGCCCTCGTCAAACCAGATGCTTTGTGTTTGAATATAATAAATGCGAACGGCAGTTGCCATTAAGAGGATAATTATCACGAGGGGAAGTGTATAATTGCGTTTAAGCATGGCAAAAGCCTAGCAGGTAGGCCAAGTAAAATCAACCTGCCACCCCCAAAAGTAGGGCATCTACTTGCGAGAAGGTGTCATAAGACAGTAGAATAAGCACAATTAATTCACGAATAACCATTAGAGAAAATTTGTCTTTTATGACCGATCAACCTAAACCGAATCAGCCACCTGCCACACCGAACACGGAGGAGACCAAGCAGCCGCCTAAAGAGGTATTGCCTCCGACGCAGGCTAAGCCTAATGATTCGGACACTGTACCCGCAAAACCGCATGAGTTGACACGGCCTGTTGAACCGCCAAAACCACTCGGTGACGCGAAGCCTATCATAACAGAGACAAAACCGCAGGCCGCGCCAACACAGCCCAACAGTAATACGAGTCCTGCGCCTAGCGCACCGACACAACAAACGGCGCCGAAGCCTACTGATGCGCCCGTTGCCCCGGCAAGCGCTCCTACTTCACCTGAAAGATCGGCTCCACCGTCTGAGCCGATGCCACCGAATATTGTGCAACCTATTCCGGCAAACGCTACAATACCGCCAGCCAACCAGAACCCAACCGTGCCAGCAGCAAGTGCGCCACCTGCACCGCGTACACCTGATAAAGAAGATACTATCCCACCCTCAAGCAACGGTAGTAAAGTGACGCAGCGCTTTGGTGATCCCAGCCCTGCTGGTCAACCCAATGCGGGAACGATTTGTCCAAACTGCGGACACCGTAATCGCCCCGGTACGCTGATTTGTGATAATTGCGGAACAAGTCTGATTAGCGGCACGAAAGCGGCAATCGGTACGCGTGATCTGGTGAGCGCAACCGAAGCGGCAGCGACCACTAGCGAACCCCTGCTCGACGCGGCACAATTGAACGCGGTTGAGTCAGCGGGCGGTTCTGCATTTTCGGATGATATGGTGCTGCGGATTGAGATTGAAGGCGGCGCAACACCGATGCTGGTGTATCCGAAGCAGGAAATTATCCTCGGACGACGCGACCCTAATACCGGCACACTACCCGATGTCGATATGACCGCTTATTCTGGCTACCGGATGGGTGTCAGCCGTACCCACGCTTCCATTCGTTTGCAGGATAAGCTGCTCAACTTATCCGACCGCGGCAGCAGCAACGGCACATTCTTGAATGGTACGCGCTTGGTGGCGCATCGTCCTTATCCGATCAAAGATGGTGACGAAATTCGGCTGGGACAAATGGTACTCAAAATTTATTTCCAGTCGAACAAGAACCGGAAATAAAACAGTCGATAGTCCATAGCTTTTAGTCAGTAGATTATTCAAAGGCGACTCAATGAGTCGCCTTTTGTTTTGTGGTGTAAACTTGCTAAAAACCTCTCTGAAAATTGAGATTAGAATGCCGGACGCGATATATCGCGTCCCTACAAACAACCTTTTTTGTAGGGACGGCATACATGCCGTCCGCCGTTTTAAAGGAACACTGCTAAATATTCAGACAAGTTCTAAACCTTCAACACAATTTTACCGCGCCGTAATTCACGGCTTTCAGCAAAAGCGTGAGCCTTATTCATATCTTTTAAGTCGAACACCTTCGTCACCACCATTTTTAAATGCCCCTGCTCGATCAGTTTGGCGATTTCGTTCAAGTGTTCATCGACCGGACGCACTAAAATTTGTTGGGCATTGATATGGCGTTTCTCAGCCTCATCAGCATCTGGTTTGCCTGCAATCGAGACCAAGCGACCACCCTCTTTAATCACCGCAAACGAGCGCGTCAATAAATCACCGCCCACACAGTTGAATACCACATCGACTGGCGCGACGACATCCTCAAAACGGGTCGTTGAATAATCGACCACTTGATCCACACCGAGTTCCCGCAAGAAGTCGATATTGTTGGTTGAGCCTGTGCCGATGACCTGTGCGCCCTTCCATTTGGCAAGCTGCACCGCAATATGTCCAACACCACCTGCCGCCCCTTGGATCAGCAAGCGTTCGCCGCTGGTCAGGTTTGCCGCTTCAAAAAGAGCTTGCCATGCGGTTAAGGCGACCAATGGAAAGGCCGCTGCTTGGAGGTGGTCAATGTTGGTTGGCTTGAGTGCCAGATGCGTTTGAGGTGCAGCAACATATTCGGCATAGGCCGAGCCATTGTCAGGGAAGCGCACCATCCCAAACACTTCGTCGCCTATCATAAATTGATACGCCTCGTCGCCAACCGCTTCCACTATGCCGGATATATCCCAACCAATAATCATCGGGAACACATTACCATAGCTGTCACCCATGCCGCTGCCTGCCCGCGTTTTCCAATCGACGGGATTAATTCCTACCGCTTGAACCTTGACCAAAACCTCTCCCGCAGCAGGTATAGGACGAGGCGCATCCTCATAAACCAAAACATCAGGGTTGCCATATTGATGAATACGAACGGCTTTCATAGATTCTGTCATTGTGTTTACTCACTTTTAAGAACAAGGGATACACCTCCCTATTTTATCGTCGTAGCCTTCCCGTGACCAATCCGTTGGGTAGAAGTTTGAGGATTATGCCTATACTGAAATATGGATTGCAAAAGGGGGCAGAAGCATGACGATATTCGAACCTGTTCGTCGGATAATCTATTTTATTGAACTGCTGCTGTTAGCGCTGCTCATCGTTCCCACTGTCCACGCACAGACTACATCCGACCAAATCTTGGTTGCCGTTGAGGGTGAAAACAGCGATCATACAATTTATACCATCAACGTGGATGACGCTGTGAAAACTCAAATAGGCATCGTGCGTGGTGATGACCATGATGCGGGATGGTCACCGGATGGAAAATATATCTATCTGTTCGATAACAATGACTCAAATCTTCCCGCGCTGACGTTGATTGATACAGATACCAATCATAGTCAACCCATCCCCGACCAAATACAAAGTGTATTTTGTGGACTACCCTTTAGCTGGTCACCGAAGGGTGAATGGTTAATCTATAACACTCAATCTGATTCGCAACCAATTCGCAAAATCTATAACCCGACGACGGACGAATCTCAGATTTTGACTAATGCCAATGTGGATGACCTTATTATGCACTGGTCATCCGATAATCGTTATCTAACCTATCAAACACAAAATAATAAGCTGGCGATTTGGGATATACAAAATCAACGAATGGTTGCTGTACCCGGAGCAATCTCGGATTATTTCCCAAAGTGGTCACCTATCGAAAATCTTATCGCTTTTAGTGATGAATCCTCTACCAATCATGTCATCATCTACAACCTTAGTAGTGAAACACGGCAGCAATATGACGCGGATTCTATCGGGGATTGGTCACCTGATGGGAAGTTCTTGACACTTTCTCGCCGCGACAAAGATCAGAACATGTTAGTCTCGATACTGGATGTCCGCACCAAAGAGCTCGTTGAATTGGATCGAAGTTTCACGACGATTGGAGATGAGGGACAAACCCTTTGGTCATCGGATGGTCGCTACTTAGCACTCTCAAAACAAAATGCGACTGATGCTGGAAGAACGCTCTATATTCTGGATGTTCTGAATAACAGCATTCAATCCGCTGCGATTAGTGTAGGTGATTTTGATGACTTCTTATGGTCGCCAGTTGGAAATCATTTAGTCGTGGTCGCAGATATAGAGACTATTGAACAAATGCCCTATTTTACGTCAGTGTGGTTATTTGATGCTGACAGCGGACAATCTCAGCATTATGACGTAAAAATTCTAACGATGGGTTATGTACGCCCCATCGACTGGTCACCAAATGGACGTTACTTGATCTTTGAAAATGACAACGACCTTACTTTGGTCGATTCGGCATCCGGGAAAATGGAGATGATTGGCAATGATACCCGCCGCTTCGGAGCCGCAGGTTGGTCACCCGATGGTTCACGTTTGGTGCTGGTTAGAGGCGGTGAGATGGCTCGTGATATTTATGTTTTCACGCCGGAAGATTATATATTCAAAAACGTCACCAACACACCCGACGAAGACGAAATCTTTCTTGGCTGGACGGGAAGCCAACACAATGCCTATCATATTGGCTTCTGTGGAGAAACATAAGCATGAAACTGTTTAGTCGTATCGCCTATTTGATATTACTTCTCTTAGCTCAGCTCATCGTTCCGGCAGTTCACGCGCAGGAAGCGTCTGACCAAATCTTATATGCGGTTGGAGATGAAAACGGAGACAACACCATCTATACCGTCAACGTGGATGACGGTCTGAAAACTCAAATCGGTGTCATTCACAAGTTTGGCAGCGAAGCCGGATGGTCGCCTGACGGGAAGTTTATCTACCTGTTGGATAACACCGAACCAAATCAGCCAACACTCACGCTGGTCGATGTTGAGACGAAACAGCGCCAAACCATCCCTGAACGGCTGGAAAATAGTCCGTGTTCGCCGCCATTCTGGTGGTCACCTGATGGTCAATGGTTAGCCTATGCCACCCAATCCGATTCACAAATATTTCTCAAAATCTTCAACACCCGCAGCGGTGATATTCAACCCCTAGCTGATGCAGCACTGCCTTATGGTGAGGTGAGCTGGTCACCGAACGGACGTTATCTGGCCTACCGCACTGCATCTCAGCCTGTCAGCGATAAAGTTGCCATCCGTGATGTGGAAAGTCAGCGAACCATCGTGTTGGGTATCGCATCATCCTACGAATTTTTACAGTGGTCGCCTACCGAAAACCGGATTGCCTTCGTTGCTACGGAGTCGCTATCTGCCACCATCTACAATTTCAGTGATGACACCAAACAGGAATATGACGGTAATCGTATCGGAAATTGGTCACCGGATGGACAGTTCTTGACCATCTATCAGCAGGATCAAGATCAGGACAACTTACTCTCGATCATTGATGTCCATGCCAACACGACGGTGGAATTTGACGGTGATACGAATCAAGCATATGTGGATCTCAATGCCGCTTGGTCATCAGATGGGCGCTATCTAGCGACGGCAACCACCAACCCTGACAACGACTACAAGCGAACCCTCTATGTTCTAGATGTTGTTGCGAGAAGCGTCCAGCACTTAACCATCGACCCGCTCCTTTTCAACAAATTCTTATGGTCGCCAACCGGAAACCAGTTAGCATTCGCCTCAAACCCCCAACTCTTTGACGGTGCAGAGGCCTATACCGCGCTCTGGTTATTCGATATTGATCACCACCTATCACGACAGTACAACGTCAAAATCCCGCTCCATTTCTACGAACAAACACTCAACTGGTCGGCTACAGGTCGTTATCTGATGGTGCGGACGGACTCAAGTGTGGCCTTACTCGATCAGGCATCCAGCAAGCTGAACCGGATAGAGAAAGACGAGCAGGCATTCTTACTCCCACGTTGGTCACCGGATGGCACCAGACTGACGCTGTCTTCACGCGTACCCATTTCGTATGACATTTATGTTTTCACACCTGAAGATAAGGAATTGAGAAACGTCACCAATACGCCTGACGAGTCAGAAACATTTCTCGGCTGGCGCGGTGATAAAAATGCTGAAAACCTGAGCTTCTGCGGGGAAGGATGACTTTTGTACTATCGAGCAAACGAAAGTTTGATTTTAATAACCCAAGATGGCAGCAACTTCGCTGGCAGCTTTTTTGGTCGCACCTAAGATATAAGCGAGGCGGGCATCTTTTTCACACAACACAGCTAATGAAGCACGTCCTGCCGGATAAACCACCATCACACCGTCTTCACCTTCCATCAGCAAGCGTTCGAGTTCGCCTTGCTGCAAGCGCCCTAATGTACGCTCAGCCAATCCGATCAAGGTGGCGGACATGGCGGCGACTTGCGGGCTGCTAGTCGGGTTCTGGTGAGGATTATCCTCATCGCCGGGTGGATAAGCAGACACGAGCAGACCATCATTATTAACGACGACGGCAGCCTTGATGCCTTCTGCTGCGCCGTTGAGTTCTTTCAGCGCGCGTTCAAGCCGGACTTCGCGAGTTTCCTGAACCATAAAGACTGTGCCTTGCTGTTAAGCGCTTGTGTGCATGTGTAAATATAGTGTATGCGACGATCACATCCAACAGTATAGCCTAGATTAGCTATCGGCTCAACAAAGGTTACCCGATACGTAAAGAAAAACGTATCGCGAAGCCCTAAGAGGAAGCTTCGGGGTACTCAGGGTCTAGGTCTATTTATTCGGGTCTGAATTCAATTCATCCCACAGCCGCTTCGGTTTGTTGATGCGAACGTTGATACTGTTCCAGTGAGCGTCCAGCTTTTCGATTCCGGAGACGACATCAACAATTTCTTCCAAGTTCTCCAACCCTTCTTTGGTGAGATACTGCACCTCAGACGATTTCTGGAAGGTTTCGATGCTGACTGCCGACACCATCTTGGGCCAGTAACCCGTCGGCAGGATGTGATTCGTCCCGCTGGCATAATCCCCGATTGCCACAGGCGCATATTCGCCTAAGAAGATCGAACCTGCATTCACGATATGCGGTAAAATTGCAAACGGGTCTTGCACTAGAATTTCAAGATGTTCAGGGCTGTACTCATTGGTAAAATCAATCGCCTCTTGCCACGATTCGGTGATGATGGCACAGGAATATTTGGCGAGCGATTTCTCAATCACCTCACGCCGTTTGAGATACTGGATTTGTCGTTCAATCTCTTTCCGGGTAGCGAGTGCTAATGCCTCAGAATCCGTCACCAATACACCGGCTGCGTCCGGAGCGTGTTCCGCCCGCGCCAGCACATCCGCCGCACAGTACTTGGGATTGGCGTTTTTGTCCGCCAAAATAATGGCTTCTGAAGGACCTGCCACCATATCAATCATGACATGACCATAGGCCATCAATTTAGCCGCCTGCGTATAAATGCTTCCGGGGCCAGATATTTTCCGCACCGGTTTGATCGTTTCAGTACCATAGGTCATCGCGGCAACACCGGCGATACCACCAACTCGATAGACTTCATCCGTTCCGGCTATATCCGCTGCAATCAGCATTTCCGGATAGTCACCTGTCGGTGGATAACAGGCAATCACCCGCGGGACACCAGCGGCTTTTGCCGTAACCGTCAGAATCTGCATCACCGTAGGCAGCGGCACTTGTCCGGCTGGCACAGCTAACCCGACCGATTCGAGCGGCGTGATTTTATAACCGACCTGCACACCCGGAATGAACGACTTCAAAACCGTTTCTTGCCGCGCTTTTGACAACGCGTTTTGCGTCGAAATACTGATTTGACGCTTTAAAACCTCCACGATGCGGGGATGTACCGTTTGGTAGGCTTTCTCAATGTCTTCCCGTGTGACTCGTAAATCACTGAGCTGGAAATCTTTGTTATCAAACTGACGGGTATATTTCACGATCCCGTCGTCACCCTCATTCTTGATGGTTTCCATCCACTGCGCGACATAATCTCTGATCTCAGAAATGTCGAACATCGCTCTTGCAGAAATCTTTTTCTTCAGTTGGGGATCCGTTGCTGACCAGCGATAGATATTGAACATAGTTGGTTTCTCGATTGAACAAACAGCATTGAGGATCGTCCTTTTGTCGGTACACGATTCGACGTACCTAATCCCTTTAGCTGCATAAACAACAAACTGTGAAATGTAGCTTGTTTCAGATCATAATGCCATTTTGCATGATTGATTAAGTGAACGAAAATCAGATAATGTTAGTGTCGCGTTCATCCATTTTGTACACAAATCGTCATTCGCAAATTGCGCCTGAAACAAAGTGTTATTTGTTTCGCGCCGCGTCCTCGTTGGCAAAGGTCGCCAGTAGATAACGCTCATCTTCGGTCAAATTCGCCTTGAGCAGTAAATCAGGCCGCTGCTGCCATGTCCGGCGCAAGCCTTGTTCCCGCCGCCACTTGGCAACTTTGGTATGGTCGCCTTCTTGTAAAACCTGTGGCACAGTCAAACCGCGCCATTCCGGTGGACGGGTATAATGCGGCCCTTCAAGGATGCCATCGGCATGGCTGTCAGCATCAGCCGCCCCTTCCGCGCCGAGTACACCGGGGATATGCCGGATCACCGCGTCAATGATGACCATCGCAGGCAACTCGCCGCCTGTCAGCACAAAATCACCAATGCTAATCTCATCCGTGACAATCAGTTCACGCACACGGTCATCAATGCCTTCGTAACGTCCACAGACCATGATGATCTGTTCGTGCTGTGCGAGTTCCTTAGCAATCGCGTGGGAAAAAACACGTCCCTGCGGGGTCATCAGGATAACCGGCGTTCCCACAGGCGCACCGTTTAGTGCATCTTCGACCGCTTTGGCGACTGGCTCGGCCTTCATAATCATGCCACCACCGCCACCGTAAGGAATATCGTCGGCCTTATGGTGTTTATCAGTGGTGTAATCACGAATGTCGTGCAGCCGCAAATCCAGCAGCTTGTGGTCACGGGCTTTCCACAACATACTCTCGGTCATCGGGCCTTCAAACATCGCCGGAAACAGGGTCAGCACATCAATACGCATAGGTTGGTTTATCACTTACGTTATAGAAAACAGAGGACAAATATGTCCTCTGAAATTCTAATAGAAATCGACTTCGCTTTATTTCCTCCCTCGCTTGCGGGCTATCGGCGGGGGAGCCTGCGACCGTAGCCGATGAGGGATCAAGGAGGGGGTTCTGGTTACCACTCCGTCGTTTAGTGTATTCAATCATCCCGCCTTACGATAGACCTAGCTCGCTGATGGGCGGCAAAGTCTTGTCGTATAACCAGTGTTGGAAGAAGTCCTTCAAATCTTGCCCGCTGGTCTTTTCCACCAAAGCAATGAAATCAGCAGTAGTGACGTTTTTGCTGGCATACTGGTTAGCATAGGTTTGCAGCCCTTTAAAGAACACCTCATCACCCAGCTTGACGCGTAAGGCTTGCAGTGCCAATCCGCCACGTTGATAGACATTTTCATCAAACATGGTATCCGTGCCTTGGACATCGGCTGGCCCATGCGGACTCCCCGCCACCAGCGCGTCCACATTAGCCGGCAGTTCTTCGCCCGTGATAATCGAATTGAACTGGTAAAAGTCGAGCGTTTTGACGATTAGATCACCCTTCACCGGAATAGATTGCACCAAATTCGCCAGTTCCCGCACCGATGTGCCGCTTGCCGGAAGTTGAGCAATGACGGCATCAATATCGGCTTTGCTGCTAGCCGAGTCCAGTAGCAGATGCAGCAGTTGACCAATTTTATCGGATGACAGGACAACGTTCGGTATCTGACTAGAAGAAAGCTGTCTGATTAACTCATCTTTACTGAAGTGGAAAATCCCTTGTAGGCCGTCATAACGTTCACGAACGACTTTTTGCAGTGCGTCCTTGCCACCGTTATGTTCCGTCCACAGCAGTTCGGCAAACGTAGCAAAACCTTCATTTAACCAGATTTGATCCCATGAGGCGACGCTCAAACTGTCACCAAACCATTGGTGCGTCAGTTCATGAACGACCACCAGTTCCGAAGCACCTAAACCATAGATCGGGCGCGTCTGCGTTTCGAGTGCCACACCCAACTGCCGGTTGACGACAATCCCACCGGAGACATCAAACGGATATGGGCCAAATTTGTCACTGAGGAAGGTTAGGATTTCCGGCTGATTGGTGAAGGCTTTATTAGGATCGGTGAAATCGGTCGGGAAATAATTGATGATAGGCAAATCATTCGGGCCTGTTTGTTCCACCATTTTGAACTTGCCAATGTTGATGGTCGCCAAGTAAGTTGCCATCGGTTGGTTGATGGTGAAACCATAAGTGATGTTCGCACCACTTGCGACAGGTTCAGCAGGCAGACCGTTGGCAGCGACTTGATAATCCTTCGGCACAGTAATTTCATAGCTGAACAACGCCTTATCGCTGGGATGGTCGTTCGACGGGAACCAACCCTGTGCGCCAATCGGTTCGGAAAGCACAATCACATTATCATCAACCGCATACCAACCGGATGTAATACTATCCTCAATTCGGTTGGGGACACCTTTGTAAGCCACAACCGTCTCGAAGTTTTTGCCCTTGGTCAGCGCCGCGTTAACGGTCAACTCGCCCTCTTTGCGGGTGAAGGACGTGTCTTTGCCATCGACGGACAGCTTGGTAATGTCGAGTCCCGCAAAATCCAGATTGAAAGCGCTCAAGTCCTGTGTCGCAATACTTTTAATCGTCGTTTGGGCATCAATCGCGCCCGTCTTATTGTCCCATGTCACCTGTAAATCGTAGTGCTGCACATCATATCCACCGTTGCCACTGTAGGGATACAATTTATCACCCACGCCATCCGCACCCGGTTTGGCATCTTGGGCGCTTGTCAGTCCTATAGTGAGGGTAAATACGCATATCAAAATGACTATAGTGCGTTTCGCCATGAGTCCTCCATCGAAATTACGCTAAATGCTTCATTTCGTAAATCGTTCGATAATACACAATCCACTTCCAAATATATTCTGTAGGGACGGCATTCTTGCCGTCCGTCAGAGTTTATTTCTACAGTAGATCATCAATATCTAGCATTATACGCTGAGGGATACATGAAGGTTGAATATGAACTACCAAATAATAATCTCCTATTCATTCATCACGTTCGATACTTGTAGGGGCGCGGGGCTTGCGCGCTCGATTTTCATACTCACTTGCATTGGTTAGCTCGGCACAGCATAATTCCTCATTATGAACACATCTTACAATTTCCACCCACTGACCTTTGATCGCTTAGCCGAAGCCGAGCAGCTCGCACAGTCACGGCACTTCTTGAATACCATGCGTAAGCGGCGCACCGTCCGCGACTATTCGACCGAAGCCGTTCCTTTTGAGTTGATTGCTAATGCCATCGCCACCGCAGGCACAGCCCCATCCGGCGCGAACCAGCAGCCTTGGACGTTCGTCGTTATCAGCAATCCCGACATTAAACATCAAATTCGAGCAGCGGCAGAGGAAGAAGAACGGATTAGCTACGAGGGTCGCATGAGTGTCGAATGGTTAGCGGCATTAGCACCACTTGGAACCGATTGGCATAAACCGCACTTAGAAGACGCGCCCTATTTGATCGTCGTGTTTCGCCAAGCCTATGGCATCGGCATTGATCCAGCAACAGGCGAGGAAACCAAGATCAAACATTATTACACCGAGGAATCAGTGGGCATCGCGGTTGGGTTGCTGCTGGCTAGTTTGCATCAAGCCGGACTCGCCACCTTGACGCACACCCCCAACCCGATGGGCTTCCTCAGCACCATTTTGCAGCGACCAGCCAACGAACGCGCCTATGTCGTCATTCCGGTGGGCTATCCCGCCGCCGATGCCCAAGTCCCTGTCATCACCAAAAAGCCCCTCGACGAGATCATGGTCGTGTTTGAATAAGGCTAATTATGAAGCGTGACCGACCAGCTTTAAGAAGGATGATTCGCAAGTCTGGGCTAGGACAATACGAAGAACAACTGATGCAGACTGTGCGCCCCTCGATTAGAGTAGTTACTAAACACGTTGAAAATGAGAATGATATTCCAATCGGGCAATCCAAAATCGGTGGTCGCCCTGATTTGTCACAGCACATCGAATGGCCGACCGCTTCGCCATCGTCTTATGAGCCTCATCCATCGTTGTCTTTTCTCGCTCAATTCAATTTAAAGGATATAAAACCCTTCGATGAAGAAAACCTACTCCCACAACAGGGAATGCTTTACTTCTTTGTGGGTATAACCGAACATAAAGTCATCTTCTTGGATGATCTTTCATCTTCTTTGGAACGTAGAAATTTTCCCGATGACATTCCACTTAAAAATCCGCACGATGATTGGAGTGAGCGCTATGAGCCTTGTCGGGTCAAATTTGTACCGGAATTAAATTTGGAACGCATCAAAATAGATGAAAAGACATCTACTAAAAGAAAAATATTGCGCGACTTATTTCGGTCAATTTTCCCTTCAAATTATAATGATCCTCAAACAGAACTTGTCTATTGGTTACTAGTACGGTGACAAGGTTAAAATGACGGGTTGAAGTAAAATGAGGATATGGAAAAACATAGCGTGACCCTCACGGAAAAAGAACGCCGAAAACTGGTTGCCATCGCGACCAAAGGGCGCAATAAGGCATCGTTTATCCA
>JBBQLX010000046.1:0-38285 GCA_038328375.1 Aggregatilineales bacterium
TGCATCTGTTCAATCCACAGGTGATTGTGATTGGTGGAAGCGTCGTCAATTTGGGCGAACTGATCTTTGCGCCTGCCCGACAAACACTGGCAGAACTGTTGATTGATCCGTTATTTAACCACGCAAACTTACTCAAAGTCGCCGCGTTGGGTGACGATGTGTGTTTGACGGGTTCGGCTATTCATGCCCAACGCCAGCTTCAATCAAAAGCCAATAAGCCCTGAAGCTGCTCCATCAACGCAGGGCCAACCCCCGGAATCTTATCCACGTCGCTCATACTCTTGAACATGCCGTTGGCATCTCGATAGGCGATGATGTCGGCAGCTAAGGTTGGGCCAATACCGGGAAGGGTGTCCAATTCTTCAACCGTGGCAGTGTTGATATGAATGACCGCGCCACCGCTAGGAGTTGGTAATTCAACCGCTTGGCCCTTCACTGGCACATGCACCTGATCGCCATCGTGCAAATAATCCGCCAGATTCACCTTTTCCAAATCAGCGTCAGCAGTAGTGCCACCCGCAGCGGTAATCGCATCCTGAACGCGGCTGCGATAAGGGAGGGTGATGGTTTGCTCCGGCTTTTGCACCGCGCCCGTAATATAAACCGTGATGGGCGCAAAGGTAGCAGTCGGGGCGGGTGTTGCGGTTGGAATGGGCAGATTGATGGTGATTTGGACGGGCTGAGGACGAGTGGTTAATAACACAACCGCGCCACCTACGAGTGCCACCAGCACAATGACAAAAGCGACGATGGTATTGCGAGCTGACGGTTCAGAGCGAGGGTTGTCATTCATAAATCTTGATCGCACACTGTGGAGTAAAGTAAAAACATCTACCCCACAGTATACCCAAGAAATAGGCTACTTCCTTGCCATTGTGTCGTTGAGTTTTTCCAACTGGGCAAGCATCTTTTCTTCGGTGGTTGGGCCGGGTGCTGGTGGGGGCGGTGGGGGTGGCATCAATTTATTGACAGCACGCACAATGAGAAACACCACAAGGGCAATAATCAGAAAAGTGATGACCGCATTTATGAACAAGCCGATACCAATGGCGACTTCCGGTGACGCTGTGCCATCCGCCAGCGGTTTTCCCGCCCCAGCTTGTTGAAGAACAATCTTAATCTCACTGAAATCAACTCCACCTAGAATCAGCCCAATCGGCGGCATGATGATGTTATTGACCAATGAGGTCACGATAGCGCCAAAAGCCGCGCCGATAATCACGCCGATAGCAAGATCAAGGACGTTGCCTCGCAAAATAAATGTGCGAAACTCTTTTATCATTCTGAATTCCCCTTTGTCATTCGTAATGGTACGCATCCACAACACATTTCAGACTGATCCGGTGACAACCCCAAAATGCTGAAACGCCACGTTAGGTATACCACACCCTATTTGAAAACCGCAATATATTTCTAAAGAGTGGTGAATTAGAAACCTCACCCCTAGCCCCTCAAAATGCTTTGGAGTGGATGCAAAACCTGAGATGTTGCATCCACAGCTACTTCAACCGTGTTATGACACAAACGGCACAAAATCCGCTGAAATGGCGGGCGGGAAGCACGGGAGAAGCCGCTGAATCGACACAAAATGCAGCGTGATTGCCCGGCTAGAACCGCTGAGTGCAGCGATTGGCTCGCGTGTGTCCGCCGCTTTGTCGGAGTTGCGCCATTGCAGCGGGTAGACGGGAGCGATTTGCCGAAAATGCAAAGCGAAAGGCAAACATGAAAGACTCAACGCAAAGGCGCAAGGAAGCAAAGACGCAAAGGAAGAAAGAACAAACAGAATAGACATGGATCATTCCAATGAGGATAGAAGACGGCCTAAGGACAGGATAGCATCTTTGGGATGTAATAGGGTGACACTTTGGAAGACCATTTTGTAACTCTTTAGCGGGGTTGGTACTAACGGTTTTGAGGGATAAAATGGGTTCAAGATGTTAGCAGATGGTTGGAAAAGGGTTTATCGGGTAAACCATAAATAAACCTTGGTGATAATAAACGTTTGGTGATACGACTCTAGGCAGCTAAAACGCTCAACAAATAGAGCGTAGGCTGATACAATTCACATCATCACAACTTGAAGGCAAACAAATGGAAAGTTATATCATTCGCGAAGCGACACCGGATGACGCGGCAGCAGTTATTATTCACAATGATTTGATTGCCAATGAGCCGAATAACGGTATCATACGCGGCCCCGGCGAAAGTATGACTCTAGAAGACGAACAAGCCTATTTAAAAAATAGTTTAGCTGCTGACAATTCGATTTTTCTGATCGCGATTACGCCAGAGGGCGAGGTGATTGGTGTAACTGGTTTTCAAGGTGGTAGACGTAAAGCTGTCCGTCACCAAGGTGGCATCGGGATTAGCGTCAATAAGGAATGGCGAGATAAAAGTGTGGGAACGGCGCTCATGCAACATTTGATTGACTGGGCAAAAGGGACAGGTATCATCACGCGCATGGAATTGACCGTTATGACTCACAACGAACGGGCTATCCATGTCTACGAGAAATTAGGCTTTAAATTGGAAGGCCGTCAGCAGGCCGCACTCTACAAAGATGGCGCTTATATCGACATCTATATGATGGGGTTGTTGTTTATGGACTATCCTACTTAATTTGATCAATGTTATGAGGGATCGCGGGAGCGCACAGCCGTGCGCCCCTACCTTAGTACATTTTATGAAGCCAAATCTTTTTTAGAAGTTATTCGACATTCAGGCAAAACACTCATCAGACGAGACGAGGATACGCATGTTTAGACAGCTTATGAAACGAATCGCTGCCACCGAACCGACACCGCCGTGGACTATATGGGGAGCCATTGGCGCGATGGTTGCTTCCTTTGTCGCCATTATCGTCGGCTCAACAATCGCTGTGATTCTTGAAGAATCACAATACAGCCTGTTACTCGGTTGGTCGGTTGGCGCGGGACTGGTGATCGCACTGGTGTGGTTTACCCGCCGTTCGCCGCGTTACTGGTCAGCGCTGTGGAATGGCACACCGGCTTCCAAAAATGATAACAACTCTACACAAAGCATTTTCTGGTATTTGCTGATCGGCGTGGGGTTAGCTATTCTGCTTGACCTGATCGGACGCGCTGTTATCGGCTTCATCATCCCTGATCCTGAACTGCTCAACCTGTATTCCTATGTGCAAATTTATGGACAACCGGTACTCGCTCTATCGTGGATATTAGTGACATTGTTTATGGTGGTGCTGCAACCGTTGGCTGAAGGATTGGTTTTTCAGGGGTTACTGCTGCCGTCTTTAAGAGCAACAATTGCCCCGTGGCCGGGATTCATCTTATCCGCAGTGGCTTACACCATGTTCCACTTTATAGCCTTCCAACCTCCGGCAACTGCCAGTAATACCGCGCTGATTTGGATTGGAGTGGTTGAACCATTGATTTGCGGTTTGATCTTTGCGGCGGTACGCGTTTATACAGGATCAACCCGCGCTGCTATTTTGACGCATATGGCCTTCGGTTTATTTGCGGTCGTCAAACTCCTCACTTTGGTCAGCCGCTAACAGTTGGTATAAGTCTAACCCTCTCATCCTACGATATTCCTCACCATTCAAACCTTACTCTGCTTAGCCCCCACAAAATGGGGGTTTAAGGTTTAAATAAGGTTTGTTTCTTCAAATCCCCTACGGATTAGGGGGATCGAAAGTACTTTTCTCCCATATGATCTGCCTATCTATTGGAACAATTTGTAATGTTAAACCGTTTTAAGTATCAGAGTTAAATAACGAAAATCATCCTATCGTCACTATTCTATAAAAGACAAAGTCCGATACCTACAGGTAAAAGTATCATGACGAACTCACAATTAATCCTTCTTACACCCTCCCAATTTACGAAAAAAACTGGGACGTGGTTGATCATTGATGACCAACCTGCCCATTACAACAATACGCTTGAGATTGATCCGTTTTCCACTCATGGACTGGTGGAATATCTGGGTCAACAACTTTCTACATCCAAAGATCCAAGCCTACAACGCAAAGCCGCGCTCGAATTAGCCGCAATTGGCGCGGCAGCAGTCAATACACTGGTTGATGCCCTACATCAAAAGTGCAAAACCTGCCAAATTATGGCGGCCTATGCGCTCCGCAAGATTGGCGAGCCAGCCGTCAAACCGTTATTAGAAATTCTGGATACCTGCCCACCGACTGTGCGTCAAAAACTGATGTGGATACTGTACTCCATCGGCGGTGACGTGGTTATCGAGGCGTTGATCGCACATCTCAGCGATACAGATCGCAAAGTTCGGCGCTATGCCGCTTGGGGTCTCGGTCATTTAAAAAACCCACAGGCCATACCCGCATTAGTGGCGGCACTGAATGACCCTTACAACAAAATGCGCTTCGATTCAGGCATGGCACTCGTGAAAATCGGTGGTAAGGCGGTCGAAGCCCTGCTGGACGCACTTTATAACGGTAAAAGCCGCACCCGTTCACAGGCCGCTGCGATCCTTGCATGGTTGCAAGATGAGACGGCAATGGACGCATTGACCGAAGCACTGTACGACAAAGACCCGCAGGTACGAGCGCAAGCAGCACTGGCCTTAGGTTGGATCGGACACCCGCGTGGTGTTGCGCCTTTGATGAACGCCTTATACGACAACGAGCCAGAGGTCAGAATGCAAGCGGCAGTCGCCTTAGGTTGGATTGGCGATGCGAGGGCGATTGATGGCCTCGTGGGACTGATTGATGACGAGTCCTATTGGGTTCCATACAGTGCAGCCGATGCGCTGAGTCATCTGGGTGACATCCGTGCGATTGCACCGCTTATCAAGGTTAGCCATCTGTATAATCCGCGTGTGCGCGAGGCGACACAAAGCGCGTTACGGAAGTTGGGCTACTCGATGAACTAATGGTAGGATTGTAGCCGGGATCAACATCACAAAGGCTATAATCCTATGTCGAATACACGCTTTATCAATCCGCCTGAAATTGCCCCTGCTAACGGTTATACCCACGTTGTCGAAGTCTCCAACAGCAAGATGATTTTTATCGCCGGACAGATCGCTTTTGATAAAACGGGCAATCTGGTTGGTCGAGATAACCTGCAACAACAAGCCCAACAAGTTTTTGAAAACCTCAAGGCTGCATTAGCCGCAGTTGGCGCAGACTTCAGCCATGTGGTCAAGTTCACCTATTTTATGATCGACATTTCGCAAATCGCGGTGGTGCGTGAGGTTCGCAACCAATATATTGATGTTGCCCATCCACCTGCAAGCAGCGCCGTCGAAATTCGTAAGCTGTTTCGTGATGATCTGCTCATCGAAATCGAAGCCATAGCCGCCATTCCACTGTAGATAAGGATGCGTCATGACACCTGTTGCTAACCATTTAAATAATGCTGAGATGCACATCCGTTATCAAACGATGCAAGACTTCGTCGCAGTTGGTGATGCGGTTGTCGAGGAGTTGATAGCGGCATTGGTTCCAGCTATCGAGGAAACTCAGTGGCGGGCTGCTGCGACACTGGCGTGGATTGGCAATCCAAAGGCGATTCCAGCCATCGAACAGGCCAGCATCGGTGCAGACTATGCCCTGAAATTCAACTGCATTTGGGGATTGGGTCAAATTGGTGATAAGGCGGCTGTGCCTGCCTTACTCAACATTGTGCAGGCTGATGAAAATGAGTCACCTGACATACGATACAACGCAGCCTTAGCGCTATTGAGACTTGGAGAACGTGCTTATTTGGAAGGTGCAGTTGACAGCGATAATGAAGGAACCTATCGGGTAGCACATGCGGCTTTATCAGCGGCGCGGTGGTTGTAAAGAATAGCAACAAGAGGCCGTACAGCCTCTTGTTTGGGATATAATTGGGATAACTTGGGATTCCGTCAGGTTCAGAGATCATTTACGTTGATGCAGCAGCACCCGTAGCTGCCA
Source organism: Aggregatilineales bacterium (assembly GCA_038328375.1). GTDB lineage: Bacteria > Chloroflexota > Anaerolineae > Aggregatilineales > Phototrophicaceae > CFX2. The sequence continues at coordinate 5,912 of JBBQLX010000046.1, forward strand.
TCTCTGCATAACGTAAACCAAGTTCTTGGGCATAAGTACGCAGTTTGTCGGCACTTTTTAACCAACTCTCCAACGGTATGTCCTCATATTCCTTCAACATTTGCTTAATCCGAGCAAAATCTTGCTCGAACTGAGCATCTATGGGGCCATCAAGTTGATCAGATCGCAGTCGCTCAAGGCTTGACTCAAGCAGATGAAAACGATCTAATTTAGATGTGCCATTCGGGTGAACCTGCGACCAACGTGAATCGTTGAAAAACGTGTTCAAATATTGCCAAAGGTTGATATAGAAGGCACTTAGATCATTAAATGTGTTCTGGTACATGTTTACTTCTTTCAGCCAACAATTACCGTTTCGTATTCGCCATCTTGTAAATCCAAAATCAGATATTCATCGGATTGCAAGATTTGAGGGGGATTTCCCGCTACAACTTGGTTGGCATTTTGCTTACATTCACGCTTCAGACGATCAATATCGACGACTCCATACTTACGGAAAGAAATTTGCTCCAAATCAAGTCGCCAGATTTCGGGTCGGAAAGATGTCACAGCTTCGGTAGAAATACTTTGGCGATAAGACCCCGCGTCCGTCGCGTTCAATGTCCCATCGTGCAATAAGTCATCCACGATGCTGATTAACTGTGACCGATAGGTTGCTATGATTTTACTCCCAACATCACCCTGTTGAACAGCTTTGCTCATATACATATATATCACACATGGATTAGAGGAGTCTACATTCCCGATTGGATTAAATAGGGAAGCAAACCAAGCTCGCCTATACGTCGTACCAAAAAGTAAACTTGAAAACTGTACTGAATACCAAACATTGCATGAATATCCATACTTTTCAGTGATTGGTGGCGGCACTCCTAGCAGCATAACTTTCCACGACCCTTAATGAGAACAGCAATGAATTTTTCTTATTGTAGCATAAATAAAAACAGGGGACAAAGATGTCCCCTGTTGCGTATCCAATCGCAGTAATCTTTAGCTAGTGGCGCTGGGGAACAGTGTCCACTTCACCTGCTGCATACCGACGTTGATAGCCGAGCGCAGCGCACCGATGTTACGAAGCGACTTCAAGTAAGTGATGACCGGACCCGGACGGAACATCCACTCGCGCATGGCACGGCGGGCTTCGCGTTCGAGGTCTTCAGCACTGAGGTTGCTATATTGCAACACGGTTGACTGATCCATATCAACCTGCTCCCAACGGGTTCCGGGCTTGAACCAGTTGTTCTCCATAACCATGAAGAAGAACGGTGTGCCGGGATAGGGCGCGGCGATGTGGAAGATTGCCAGATCGAGCGGCAGTGTCTTGCTGAAGTCAATGGTTTGCTGAATGGTTTCCTTGGTTTCACCGGGCAAGCCAACGATGAAGTATCCAAGGTTACGGATGCCAGCTTCATGTGACCACTTCACGCTCTGGGTAGCGCGTTCAGCGGTTGTACCCTTACGCGCCTTCTTGAGAATGTCTTCGTTGGCGCTTTCGATACCCCATGACAGAACGGTGCAACCAGCCTTCGCCATCATAGTCAACATTTCTTTATCGACATAATCGACGCGGCTGTTGGCGGTGAAGCCAATCTTGATGTTACGGTCGATAATCAACTTGCAAATGCCCATGACCTGATCGCGGTTGGCGGTGAACAAGTCGGCGTACATGTGAATATTCTTCACACCCAACCCGACCAACATTTCGATTTCGGCAACCACATTTTCCGGGCTGCGGAGGCGCAAACCGGCCTGATAGCTAACATGCTTGATGCAGTAGATGCAGCCTGCGGTACAACCACGGCTGGTCACAATGAACTGATAGGAGCCATCCAGTACTGCTGTGCGGTACTTATCCAGCGGCAGCAGGTGATGCATAGGCAGCGGAAGATCATCCAAGTTCGGGATGAAGTTGCGGTCAACATTGCGGACGATTTCCGTCCCGCGCCGCCAAACCAGACCCTTCACATGCGAAAAATCATAGAAGTCACTGTTAGGCAGGCGTTCGGCAGTCTTCGGTTCCCATTCAGGGTCACAGCTCTTGTACAGCTTGAGGGTTCCCTCACTGAACTCGGTACGTCCGTTAATGGTATCCACGACTTCACGCAAGGTGACTTCCGGCTCGCCACGCAGAACCAAATCCAGTGAAGGATGTGGGCGCATGGTTTCGACCGCTAAGGGGGTCACATGCGTACCGAAAGCAATCGTGATCGCACCAATCGACTTGGCAAGGAAGCAGCCATAGTTATCGTTGGTCAATGTCGGCGCAGTCATCTGCGTGACATAGAAGCGCGGCTTATATTCACGCAGCTTCTTCTCAAAGTCAGGCCAGCTCATGCGCTCGGCAATCGCGTCAATGACCGCCACTTTATAGTCGGGGTACATGACGGCGGCTAACTGTGCCAATGACACCTGACCCCAGATCATATTCTCACGGCTGCGGCGGCCCACACGGTGCTGGCTGCGAATCCAGATGTCACCATCAGGCGACGGTGGGTTCACAAACAAGATATCCACACCATATTGGCGATATTCTTCGGTAAACTTCGCCACAACGCCATCGGCATCGGGGAAGCGCACATTGCTTAAGCGGGGTACACGTCGTGAACCCAGATTTTCGCGCAGTTCATCGGGTAGATCGCGGCGACCTGAAATATCACCGCCCATAAATGGTTCAGGAGCCTTGGGATATTTTTTCTGATTCTCGTCGTAGTTCATGTCGGACATAACGCCTCACTCTCATTCCTATAGGATGTTCCGTAAGGGGATTACCCTTACATTTATTACAGTTTTACGATAGACAAGCGTTATACCAACGCCTTGTTAATCTCAGAAGTTACTTTCCGCATCTCGTTGGTGCGGCGAATAATCACAGCATTTTCATCATTTACGTCGTTGGCGATCAGATCACCAGCGGCCTTGATTTCACGGTCACTCAACATCATGAGGGTCTTGATAATCATCCAACATGTGCCTAACTGAATGCCAGTGATGACGAACATGGCACTCGGAACCAGCAGCACCCATTCAGGAGCGCCACCACGACCAGCGATGAGCGCTGCGATGAACAATACAACCCCAAAGGCAATCAATATCGCGCCAATCGTGCCAAACTTCATTTCGAAAGGCTTCTTAAAGAGCGGGCGACCGAACAAACCCTGACGAATAGGACGGCGGTGGAACAAACTGACAATCCAGTTAAAGGCTGTACCCATGCTAAACAAGTTGACAGCGGCGATGATGCCCATCATGGCGATGAAAACGAAATAGGTATAGCTCGAACGATCTTGTACGCCACTGGTGTAAGCAATAACCCACGGGATGAGTGCCAGTATCGCCAACAGCATCGCGATAATTGCCAGCCCGCCCAACAAGCGTACCGGATTATAAGTCGAGGCTGTGCCAAGAATGGTGAACAAGAAGCGCAGGCCATCGCGAACGACGCTCAACTTGCTTTCGCCTTCGCGCTCTTCATAACGAATAGGCACTTCAATCATATTGAGTTCTTCGTGCAGTGCACGGGTACTCATAACCGGCGTAAAGTTCAATCCGTCTGGAAGCGGATACAACTTCTCCAGCACTTCACGTTTGAGGATACGCTGACCGCTGGCACTATCCGTAATACGGACATTACCAATCATTGTGACGAGGCCAGCAAACAGTGTATTGCCAATGCGCCGTGTAAGCGGCATATCGCTTTCCACACCTGCCATACGCGAACCGATTACAAGGTCAGCATTCTGTTCCAACATGGCTTGCACCATACGTGGAAAATATTCCGGTGGATAGGTACCGTCGGCATCCATAAACGCCAACAGATTGCCTTTGGCGTGGTGGAAGCCGGTTTTTAGTGCGCCACCATAATTCCGGTTCTTCTTATGCTGAATAAGAACCACACCCCGGTCGATATAACCCTTCACAATTTCGGCGGTGCGGTCTTTGGAACCGTCATCAACGATGATGAGTTCCAAACCGTCTAAGCCAAGTTTGCGAAGTTCTGGTTCGATAGCTAATGTACGGTCGATAACCGCAGCTACCGCATCTTCTTCGTTATATGCTGGGACAACGATTGATAATATGTTACTCATGAATGCTTTAACCCCTTGCGTATGCGCTACCGTTACACTTTGCCATGTCCGACCTAACGTACTCCTAAAATGAATATTTTAGGTAACTATCTTTTTTATTCTGCTCAAACCACACTTTCAAGCATAAAGCACGATCAACCCAAAATACTTGGATGACTTTCTGTTAGGGGAAACAAAATAAAAAGAGCGCCCGAAAGCGCCCTTCACCTTTCAAACTTGCAATACTTATCTACATGCCAGCCTCAAGCACATCCACGATGCGTTCGCAGACTCCGGGTGAGCCATAAAAATCAGGATGCTCAGCGGGAGGTGGATGCAGCGCTTCAGATACAGCCGCCTTAAAAGCATCCGGCTCTGTTAGACGGTTCCAACCGGAAGTCACCGTTTCGACCCATTCAGTGGTATCACGCACAGTGACACCGGGGCGATTCATCATATAGGCTTCTTTTTGTAAGCCGCCGCTGTCAGTGATGACAATCGTACAAGCATCCAGCAATGCGACCATATCAAGGAAGCCGATTGGCTCAATTGCTCGCACATTGCCGCTGAAGCTCAAGCCAAATTCGTCCATCATTTTCCGCAAGCGGGGATGAACAGGCAGCACAACCGGTAAATCCAAGGTGTTAAAAGCACTCACAATATCCGTTAGCCGCTGCTGATCATCCGTATTCGAAGCACGGTGAATAGTTGCCAGCGCGAAAGGTTCACCCGCTTTGAGTCCGGTCTGCACGAAAAGATCAGCCTGTCGAGGTTTGGCACGCGGCACCGTATCCAAGACCACATCGACACGCACATCCCCTACCAGATGGACACCTTGCGTGATGCCTTCTTTTTTCAAGTTATCAACCGCAACTTGCGTGGGAGGAAAGAGAAGTGTACTGAGGTGATCGGTCATCACACGGTTGATTTCTTCCGGCATCTTGCGGTCATAGCTTCGCAGTCCGGCTTCAATATGTGCGACCGGAATATGAATTTTGGCAGCCGCGAGAGCCGCCGCGATGGTTGAATTGGTATCACCAAAGACCAACACCCAATCCGGTTTATGTTCCTGCATAGCGTGTTCCAGCTTCATGAGCATTTGTCCGGTCATGCTGGCGTGGCTGCCCCCGCCGATACCAATATTAATTTCTGGCGCGGATATGCCCAAATCCCGGAAAAACACCGCCGACATATTATCGTCATAATGCTGCCCCGTATGCACCAAGATTTCAGTGTGCCGTTTGCGGATGGCACGGGTCACCGGTGCGGTCTGAATAAATTCCGGCCTTGCACCAACAATATTCATAATTTTCATGGTTAACATCCAAATGATTATTATTATGGGTTCGGTATCAAAAGAAAGAGGATGATATGTTGGCGGTGATAATTTAAAGAGGTGCTGCGGACGACATATATGTCATCCGCCTCAAACCATTACCAACTGACATGCGAAAAGTTCACAGTTTATATCCTCACAAAGACAGCAATTACCCCGGAAGTTTGAACTCGTCAATGATGGTCACATCTTTGCCAGATTTGACGAAATCTAACGCGAGGCGCAGCGTTTCCAAGCCATCTTGTCCGGTCACGGTGGGTTGGCGACCATCACGGACTGCCGCCACAAAATCAGCCAATTCTGCCGCCAACGGTTCATGCCTTTGCAGCTTGATACCGATAACATTGCCTTCGCTGACACCGCGCAAGACACTCAGTGCATCCCATTGGCTGGGCGCAACTTCGTTCTCATAGAAAAACAGCTCTTGAGAAATGAGGTTGCAATCAAACATCCCACGAGCACCAGTCACAGTTAAGCGGCGGATTTTAGTGGGGGTCATCCAGTTCACATCAAGTACGCCGACCGTTCCATTGCGGAAGCGCAGAAGTCCATTGAACATATCTTCGCGATCCGAGTTGATGGTTTGCAAGGTTTCGCCGTACACACGGATGATCTCTTCGCCCGTCAGATAGCGCATGAGGTCAATATCGTGTGAAGCGAGGTCAATCACCACACCCGCATCTTGAATGCGTGAAGGATAAGGGCTTAAACGCTGGGCATGAATTTTATAGACACGACCTGCATAACCTTCTTTTAGACGGCGGCGCAGTTCCATGACTGCCGGATTAAAACGCTCGATATGCCCGACCGCCAGCATAACCCCTTGCTTCTTAGCCGCATCACACAATTCTTCGGCTTGCTCCAAGGTGCTGGTAATGGGTTTTTCCATCAACACATGCAGCCCTCGCGCAATCATGTCCATACCTACGGTGAAATGCAGGCTGGTTGGAACTGATACCGAAACCAAATCGGGCTTCTGCTCTTCCAGCAGCTTATTAACATCCGTATAAAATGGGACATTCAAGCGATTACCAATTTTGGCAGCGCTGCCTGCGTTGGCATCCGCCACACCCACAAGATCTGCCCCATCCATCTCGCGATACACACGCGCATGGTTCTGTCCAATACTGCCGACACCAATAACGGCCGCTTTTAACATGCTGCGTTGACCTCCTGCACCACGTAAGCGCGTTCTTCTTCGGTCAACGTCGGATACACGGGCAGACTAAAGACTTGCTTGGTGAGTTTTTCGGTCACGGGCAGGTCGAGATTAGTATAGCCGCCCATATTTTGGAACACAGGCTGCTGGTGAATCGGCAGCGGATAATAAACGCGCACACCTATACCCTTTTCATTCAGATGTTTGGCAACCGCATCGCGATCAACACCATCGGGAACGCGCACTGTGTATTGATGATAAACGTGGGTGTAATCGTCGGGGACGGTCGGGGTTTTGACACTTTCCAGATGTGTGTTGTAGTAATTGCCATTGCCGACGCGAGCGCAGCTCCATTCAGGCAAACGTCCAAGCTGCACCAAACCAATTGCGGCTGCCATATCGGTCAGGCGGAAGTTGTAACCCACGACCTCATGATAATACTGTGTGTTCATGCCCTGTGCGCGAATCATCCGCATCTTACGGGCGATTTCGTCATCATTGGTCAGTACCATACCGCCTTCGGTCGTGGTCATATTTTTGGTGGGGTAAAAGCTAAACGAAGCCGTTCCCCATGTACCGACATGCCGTTTGCCAATGGCTGCGCCGTGTGCCTGTGCTGCATCTTCCAGCAGGATCAGGCCGTGCTTCTGGCAGATGGCTTCAAAGGCGGGCATATTCGCGGGTAGACCATAGAGATGAACCGGCATAATCGCTTTGGTCTTGGGGGTGATGACAGCCTCAACTGATTCCGGTGACAGGCAGAAGGTATCAGCATCAATATCCGCGAATACCGGTCTAGCACCGGTACTGAGGATGCAGGAAGCGGTCGCGAAAAAGCTAAATGAAGGGATAATGACTTCATCACCGGGGCCAATGTTGTGCGCCATCATCGCTGCCATCAAGGCGGTTGTACCGTTGCTGGTGGCGATGCCGTGTTTTGCACCATGATAAGCCGCGAACGCCTTCTCAAATTCAACGACTTTCGGACCGGAGGTGAGCTGTCCGCTGCTCAAAACCTCCATAACAGCTTGTTTTTCTTCTTCCCCTATAAAGGGCTTTGCGATTGGAATTTGCATTTATTCTGACCTTTTCATCATTAGACATCTACAACTTCGTAGATGGTATTGGCTATCTTAAGCGCAGCAATTAGGCGGATGTTGCGGCTTCTTCTTGTGTGTCTACCCGTTTGCCCGCCGGGGTCACGTAGCCGATAATATGAGCCGGGTTGCCAACCACCAGTGCGTAATCGGGTACATCTTTGGTGACCACACTGCCAGAGCCAACCATTGCCCAGCGTCCGATGGTGATGCCGCAGACAATCGTGGAATTCGCGCCCAGCGCTGCGCCTGCTTTGATGCGTGTTTCACTCAGCACCCAGTCGTCCGCTGCTTTGAGGGACATATCGGCGTTGACGGCACGGGGGAACATATCGTTGGTGAAGCACACATGCGGCCCCACAAACACCCCGTCTTCAATCGTCACGCCATGAAATACCGAGACGTAATTTTGAATTTTGACGCGGTTGCCGATTTGAACACCTGCGTCCACAAACACGCCGCGCCCGATCACACACTCACTGCCGATATGCGCGCCGCGCCGAATATGGCACAGATGCCACACCTTACTGTCTTCGCCAATGACCACATCCGCTTCGACTTCCGCGCTGGGATGAATAAACATTGCTTATCGAATTCCTTTATCAACCTTGTGACGAAAAGACCATCATGGGTTAGCCGTCGCTAATACCATTCTGTTGAAACAACTTCTTTGTTGAAGTCGTTTATGCTGGCTCAAAACGGTAACAACTTCTACCAACATCCAAGATAGCGCAAAACCGATTATTGCTACATAACCATAATTGTAGCCCATGGTTGCATATACAAGCGTAATGAATCCTATGAGCAAACTACTACCGCCGATTACCTGTGTCCTTTGTACCCAAAGCAATAAAAACACGGGCAGTAGTAGAACGCTGTAATGAGTGAGTGTGGCGGGATAAACTAAAAGTGCCAGTGGTATCAATAATCCAATTGCCCACAAACGAGCATTAGCCGACAAATGATAGATAGACCAAGTGGATACGCCAACCAAAATAAGCGCCCCTATTAGAAAAACAGGCTGCATCATCGGCGACCTTGCACTGAAGTCAAAATGGGTTAAGCGTAGGATGGTTGAAAGAAGCGATTGGTTGATGAGTTCGGTATATACAAGAGCAGGCATTCGACCTAACGGGTTGTAGCTGGTAAAAGTTTTTAATCCGAAGAGAACAATAACGATTATGCTGAGTATAGCTAAGGTCGCAACAGTACTTGCGATTAACCACCCTTGCCTTTTGAGAAGTGGATAAAGCAAAAACACGATTGCCAAGGGTTTCACCAAAATCGCTAATGCGAGAAAAATTCCGCCTTTATACGAATTTGAATGATGCCAGTACAATAACAACATTAACAATAACAACAATCCGGTTTGGGCGAATTGTATGGTTTGGAATGTACCGTACAACATCAACGTCAGTGCGGTTGTGACCAGCAAGCCGAGATTTCCCTCATTATATAAAAATGACCGCCACAGCAGAAAAATTACCCCTACAAGCACAGCAACTTCAAGAACATACCAAAAGACCAATCCGCTTTGAAGCGAAAACCAACCGAGAGGGAGAAACAATAAGATCGATTGGGGTGGATACCAGAAGGCAACATCAATAATTTCGGTATGGAACTCGTCGCTGGTCGACAGATTTTTTACTTCGATTTCATGATGATAATTTTCCGGGTCGTAAAAATTTTGTCCTTGAACTGCCAATCGTCCGTTAAGCCAAAAACTGGTATAGTCCCATTCTGGCGGATTTTGGATATTCGACCGAATCATGCTGAATGTGTAACCACTGTATATACAAATCACAATGGCTAGGAATATGGCATAAATCCATTTCCAATGAACAGATATTTTTCGCACATAATTCAATACACTCAAAATGACAGGGACTAAGATGACGGGCAACCACCATTTTTCTTTGAATTGCCACAAAATGAAGGTGAGTGGCATGAATAACAACAGCAAACTGATTTGTAGTTTTCTTGACTTCACGATTAACCCCACATGATCATATTTGTATCCCTCTCACCGATTTTCACATTACCTGTGACTATCCAATGGAGCGAGACAATTAGCAGATCGTATAACTTACAACAATTGTATTTAAAGAACTGGCTACACTGTAGGAACAACGGCATAGACATCGTATGATTTAGTGATAAATCAGATGGGTTGTTTCAGATACGGTGACTGAAAAACCTGTTTGTGCTTAGAGGCTAAAATCATAATGCCCATAATCGTCAACCAGCAGAGAACAATGCCTAAGAAAGTCGTTAAACCAACCGACTTTGCTAAAAGCATATAAATGACCGTAAAAAATGCGACCACACCCCACTGTTTTCCGGGTAAGTGGTTGACATTGACCCATAAAACCAAAAACAAAACTATGAACTGGACGAGATAATGATTGCCAATTGTCGGATAGAGGATAAGCCCTAGCAGCAGGGCGAATACAATGCCCCAATCCGCGTATTTGACATCTATGTGATAAATCAACCAGCCAGTAAAAGCGGTCAAAGTCAAAGCTAAAACAATAAATATCGGATTGCTGTAGGGCGAATGAATGCTGATATCATATTGTGTTGTGCGTAGAATCAATGCCAACAGCGATTGGTTATCGGCTTCGCTGTAAACGAGACTTGGCAACCGAGACATCGGATTCGACGTGAAGTAACTGAAAAAAGTATTAGTCCCCAACACCAAAATACTGAACAGGCATAAAACCACTGCCGCGCCCACACTGACCCAAATCGTGCGCCATCGTCCCCGTAATAACAAATAAAGCCCTATGAACGCCATATAAGGTTTTGTGATAACCGCTAATGCAAACCAAATGCCACTTCGTGGACGGTTACGGTCACGCCAGAAGAGAATGAACCACAATAGGGAGACAAAATTGGTTTGAGCAAAGAAGAAAGTTCCCGCCGTCGGTTGCAACATCACCAATAACGCCGTAACAAATAAAAGTCCACGCAGACCTGTTTGACCCATAAATGTTTTCCAGAGCAATACAACACATGTCACCAAAATGAAAACTTGTGCGATGTTCCACGCTAAGCTGGCAGTCTGCAAATTGAACCAGCCCAGTGGCAAAAACAAGAAGATAGCTGGTGGTGGATACCAGAAACCAACATCCACAATTTCGTGCTGAAATTCATCACTTAATGACAGATCCCGTGCAAGCTGTTGGGCATACTGCGGGTCATAAAAATTATGCTGCTGAACAGCGGTGGTTCCATGTAACCAGAAGCCAACAAAATCCCACTCGCGCGGATTATCGACATTTGCTTTAATTGATTGAAACAACGAAAGACTGAATAGACTAATGACCGAAACCAAAAAACTAATGTAGGCCAGTTGCGCTGGTTTAGGCAGCGATGGGTAGTAGTACATCCCCAATAAGGTCAGTGGTAACAAAAGAAGTGGCAGGTAAGTGCTGTGTAGAAAGCGTCCGGTTAAAACAATGATAATGAGGAGTGAGGCAAATAGAGCAAGCGATAATAGCAAAGACTCATTAAATTTTTTGAGCATTATAAAAATGCCTTTACATTAATTCAGATGTCGTCCTTATGGTTAAATTTTTAAGCGACATGAGCATCAATGTAACAGACCAACCTCACAGCTAGCTAACGCCAAAATTAAGGGAATATTCGCGGTCTACAGTGCAAATATTTGCGGTCTACTCCTTATAGATAATGGCACCAAAACTGTTTTTTAATAGCAGTCAAAGTAACTTTGGCCTCAATTGAGCTTCAAAATGAGCTGTTTGCTATTGCTTCCCTCAAAACCGTTCTATTTTTTCCATTTCGATAGTATTTCTGGTCGAATATCATCCAATTTATGAATTTTTCCTACAAAAGTAAATTTTCCAAATTCAAAACCTTAACACTCAATTGACACAGAGTTGATGTATCCTGCAAATAGATCAGTGAACATATTGATATCCAACAAAACTATATCCCCGACTCCCCCAACGGTATGCCGCCAGTGTCGAAAGATACTGGCGGCATCATTTATGGTCAATGACAACAATCCGATCCAAGCCTGCATAATCCAGTTGAAGCGTAACCTGTGCAGTTGGAAAAGCCTCTTGTGCCAACCTTTGTGCTACCGCACCTTGTACCGCACCAATCTCTAATAAGGTCAATCCACTGGGATTAATCAGCATTATGGCCTGCGACAACAACCGCCGTACCAAATCTAAGCCATCAGCGCCCCCATCCAGCGCCATCACAGGTTCGTGCTTACTAACCGCAAGCGTAGGCACTTCCGCGCTAGGGATGTAAGGCAAGTTCGCCATCATCAAATCAACGTGAATGTCGCGCTCTAATAATGGAAGCAGTAAATCGCCTTCAAAAAAAGTAATCTGAGTCTGATGTAAGGTCGCATTTTGTCGGGCAACTGCCAACGCCGCCGGACTCTTATCCGTTGCATAAACAGTCGCATTCGAAACATTCGCAGCAAAGGTCACCGCCAACGCGCCGCTGCCGGTTCCCACATCAACCGCTGTCAAATTGGGTCGCGCCTTAGCAAAAGTCAACGCCCGTTCCAGCAGCAGTTCGGTTTCGGGACGTGGAACTAAAACGGCAGGCGAAACAAACAAGTCACGGTCATAAAAACCTCGCCGGCCCATGAGATAAGCCAGCGGTTCACCCGCCGCACAGCGTTCGACCAACGCGGCAAAACGTTCAGTTTGTTCAGTTGTCAGCGGTTGTTCGGGATGACTGAGCAAATAGCTGCGGTCAACACCTAAGACTTCTGCCAGCAGCACTTGTGCGTCTAGTGATGCCGAATCAGAAGCCGGTTGAATCAAGCGGCGGGCTGCTTGCAAGGCAGCTTGTATGGTGTTGGTCATCGTTCAACACAGTCTAATTGAAGCTGAAAATGGATCAAAATCCCTCTCAAAACACGGTTATTGTTCAAAATGCACAGGAAGAGTCAACATTCCTTAAACAAAACACGCATTATCCATAATGATAATTTGGTATAACGTAAGGAGCGTGCAAGGTAAATTGCATAGATTGGAAACCAATAGGCTCAGTAAGATCAAATTTTGTAGGAGTAAAACATCATGATGAGTGATCGCCACCAACCAAAGCAGTACGAAGAAACTGCCAAAGACTCCTGCCAGTATTGCCGCCGCCCTGCCATCTGGCAGCAAATTGGCAACGAAAAAGTCTGTTCACATTGTGGTACACGCGTGTACAACCCAACATTGACTCTGCCGTCATCTAACGAAAATAACCGTCGCTTAGGCCGTTAACATCGACGGGGTGCGAAGCCACTTTCCCCTGCATTAACTGACTGCTTCGCTCCCACCCGCTAGATGCCCCAGCGTCTCAACTGCGCCATGTCGTACCTTTACATCTGCGTCCGTTAAAGCGGTTAGTAAATACGGTACTGCGCCTTCACCCAACTTCACCAACGCTTCCATAACATGCTTCCTCACCGGAGGAGTGGTATTCATTCCCTGTATAACATCCCAACGGCGGCGGAAAATGTTGATCAACGTAGGCGCAGCCTGCGCGTCACCCAATTTACCGAGTGCTTGGGCGACGTTGATGCACATTGCCCAATCAGTATGCGGGCTTGTCAAAACATCGACTAAGGCTGGAACTGCCTGCGGGTCACCAATCTCACCCAAAGCCTCGGCAGCGGCATGACCGACCGCCAACACTTCGTCGTTCAAAAGTTTAATCAGAGAGGGAACCGCTTCGGCATGTTTTTGCTTGCCCAACAACATAGCCGCCGCCCGACGAAGATCGCTATCCTCATCACCCAACATCGTCATGAGTGTAGGAACGGCAGCGGGATCATTCATATCGCCCAACGCATGGAGCGCAAAGTCATAGACCAACCCACCTTTATCGCTCAAGGCTTCCAGCAATGCCGGAGTGACCGCCGGATTAGATGTGCGTCCCAGCGCCCGAACCGCCGCGCTGCGTACCATGTGGTTATCGTCATGCAAGCTGTCAATCAAAGCCTGCACAATTTCATGATGATTGCTCATAATCTGCCTCAATCCAACTCAATCTATGCTGCCGAGTTTAGACCATTTTGAGAGCCATGAATAGGGAAAATGCTGCCGTGCCAGTGAGTAAAAGACGGCGACAGCGGGTACAAAACAAAATAGGTATCGTATAATCATCATTTAGTTCACAATTGGGACACGATCCATACATGTCACGAAACACATCATCGAAGAACCCGCTTCGCAACCTCTTAAATTTGATTTTGACGCTTGGAACGATTTACAGTATTGGCCTTTCGGCGGTGTTACTATTACGGAGTCGCCTGACCGAAAACTTCAAAGCCATCGGCCTTTTCAACTCCTTCGCCCACATGCTGATGCTGCCTTCACTTATCTTGCTACCCATCAATCTATTATTGCGTCCGTGGTCGGCATGGTTTCAGGTGATACCGGTCGCCACTTTCCTCGCTGCCTATGGACGTTTGTTGGTCCCACGTAAGCCCGCTGTAGAAACCACTGCCAGCCGCACCGTTAAAATCTTGACCTTCAACTTGCATGGTGAATCCCAACTCTTGGAACCGATCCTCGATATTCTCCGCACGGCGAACGCTGACATTATTTCGCTGCAAGAACTCAGCGTCGAAGCAGCGGATTGTTTCAAAACCGCGCTCATCGGCATCTATCCCAACCAAGCGCTGTATCCCTCAGAACAATCCAGTCGTGGGCAAGGTATCCTCAGCCGCTATCCGATCACGAACCCCAATTACTGGCGCAATCCGCACATCGCCCGCAATTCACTGGGACATTTGCGCGTCGAGATTGATTTTGATGGTATACCGATCATCGTCTATAACACACATCCTCTGCATCCCGGCATGGCGAACGATGGTTTTAGCACCCGTCCGCGCGGTCAGGAAATTGATGTGGTCTTGGAACTGGCAACGGCTGATACCGGCGCGGTACTCATCATGGGCGACTTCAACATGACCGACCAGAACGAGGATTATCAACGCATCACTGCCCGTTTTCGGGATAGTTTCCGCAGCGTCGGCGCTGGCATGGGCTTCACCTTCCCTGATCTCAGCAGCTTTCAATCGCTGCCCGATTATTGGCCGCTGCCCATTCGCTTGTTCCCATTTCTACGGCTGGATTATATTTTCCACAACACTTCTTTCCGCTCCATTCACGCGAAGGTCTGGTCAACGGCTGGCGGCTCCGATCATCGTCCAATCTGGACTGAACTGGCATTAAATGAGGCTGATGAATGATTGACGTACCTAATCCAACGCCGTTAGCCATCAAGCGTATACCCACTTCTCGAGGTTATATGCTGCGGCGTGTAGCGATGAATACCTATATCGTGCTGGTTGGTGCTTACGGCCTCAACACCACACTTTATTTGCTGCTCAGAGCCATCGTCGGTGAGCGTTGGGGACTCATCGGCCTTTTCAATTCCTATTTTCACCTGCTGATTTTGCCTGCTGTGATCTTACTGCCGCTCAGCCTGCTCTTACGCCGCCGCTGGTTGGTCATCGAACTCGCCGCGCCGTTCTTCTTTTTCATCTCGGTTTACGGCGGACAATTTTTGCCTCGTGGTGTGAATGTGCCAACTGAAGCACCACGTTTGAACATGCTGTCCTTCAACATCAATAAGGACAACCAGCAAGTTGACCAATTAATTCACATTATTCGCGACTCAAATGCCGATGTGGTCGCCATCCAAGAGTTGAGTCCATGGGTAGCCAAAGCAGCAGATGAACAGTTGGCGCAGTTGTATCCCTATCGCGCTTTGCATCCCCAAGAGGATTTCTCCGGTCAAGGTGTACTCAGTCGCTATCCTCTGTCAGCCGATGAATACTGGCAGATTAACCTCGGTCATCAGCATGTACACATTGATTGGAACGGACAACCCATCACGCTCTTTAATGTCCACCCGATTCATCCACTGCGCGGCCTCCATTTTGATGGTCACTCGCGGGCAGAAGAAATTGACGATGTACTGCGCCGTGCTGAAAACGTAACCAATCCGCTGCTGATCGTGGGCGACTTCAACATGACCAACCTCAGCGACGATTACGGGCGCGTCACTGCCCGATATGAAGACACGTACCAGCAAATCGGTTGGGGCATGGGCTTCGGTTTCCCGAACTTTGCCAACGCCTTTCATATCCGCTTCGTCCCACCCATCGCCCGCATCGACTACATTTTCCACGACACACATTTTCAGCCGGTCGAAATGCACGTTGGCAGCGACTCGGCTGGCTCGGATCACTTTCCAGTTTATGCAACATTAGCGCTCGTCTCCTAATTTGTTGCATCCTCTGCGTCTTTGCGGTTCAATTAGGCGAATCGCACCTCGCAATCACACTAACAAAATTTACTTTACAGCTTGCGTAAGATAAGCGTTTTTGAGCGCTTCTGAAACCCATCAACGCTATCAGGAGAAATCAATGTCATCACTCGTCATCGGCATGGGAATCATCGCCATTGTTTTAACCGTGTCCGCGCTGGCCTCCGGTTTGGTCGAGCGTGCGCCGTTGTCGTTCCCTATTATTTTCTTAGGCTTAGGCTTTTTGTTGGGCGGCGGTGGCTTAAAAGTCATCGAGATCACGCCGCATAGTATGCTGCTTGAAATCGTCGCGACCGTGAGCTTGTCTTTAGTTTTGTTCTTGGATGCCGTCAAACTCCAAATTGACGAACTCAAAAGTGATTGGCACATTCCATTCCTCACACTCGGCCCCGGTACAATTATGGTCATCCTTGGTGTGGCGCTGGCGGCTTATCTACTGGTCGGCACAACCCCGTTGCAATCGCTGCTTCTCGGCGCGATTTTGGCCTCCACCGATCCAGTTGTTCTGCGTGACATTGTCCGTGACGAACGCATCCCACGTTCGGTACGGCGCGCTTTAGGCATCGAAGGCGGTATGAACGACATCGTCGTGCTGCCCATCGTCCTCATCCTAATCGCTGTCCTCTCGGCTCAAGGCAGCGAGAATATGAATTGGGCGCTGTTCTTGTTTCGCATTTTGATCCTCAGTCCAGCCGTTGGCCTCGCGGTCGGCGGCATCGGAGCCAACTTGATGGGACGTGCCGATGCCCGTTTTGGTATCCGCCGCGAGTATCAAGCCCTCTACGGCATCGGTTTGGTGCTGGCGGCTTTCGCTGCGGGTCAGATGATTAACGGCGATGGGTTTCTAGCGGCTTTCTTCGCGGGTTTGGCAGTTACGCTATTCAACGTCTCGCTGTGTGACTGCTTCCTCGAATATGGTGAAGTCACCGCCGAAATGATGATGCTCTTGGCCTTCGTCCTGTTCGGTGCGCTGCTTTCCACCTTGCTTGGTACGATTGCCCTCGTTCCGGCCTTTATCTTGGCGGTGGTCGCGCTGGTATTCATTCGCCCCGCAGCTTTAGGGATCATCCTTCAAAAAGCCAAAATGAGTAACACGGCGCGGCTGTTCATGGGCTGGTTTGGCCCACGCGGTTTAAGTTCCTTACTCTTGGCACTGCTGGCGGTTCAAGCAGGTGCGCCGAACGCTGAGAAACTGTTGGCGATTACCGGTATGGTGGTCGTTGTGTCGGTGATCGCGCATGGTGTCACTGCCACACCCTTTGCTACGGTCTATGCCAATCGAGTCGCTAAAGCCCAACTGACAATGGCGGAAGAACGCGAGAGTTCCTTTGTCGGCTTGTTCGAACCGGATGCTGACAAAATCCGCCGCATCACACCTGATGAACTCACAGCGCAGTTGGCAGGTGATAATCCGCCGCTGATACTCGATGTGCGTTCACGGGCGCATTATGAACGAGATCGCGGACAAATTCCCGGCGGCATCCGTGTACTGCCTGATCAAATTGAAGATTGGGCATCCAACGCGCCCAAAGATCGCCCGATTGTCGCTTACTGCACTTGCCCTGATGAAGCCTCAAGCGGTCGTGTATCGCGTCACCTTGAAGCCTTAGGTTTCCAAGCCAGCGCCCTCCAAGGCGGTTATAAAGCGTGGGAAGCCAAATATCACATTGAACCCAAAGGTGTCGCCGTCCAATTGCTGTAGTTGAAATTCGAAAACAGGGTATCTGGAACCAGATAAAGTTCCAGATACCTGTTTTAAAAGTGTCGTTATCGGAGCTGATCGTCCAGCAACCTGACTGCCACCTCGACTTCCCATTTCGACTTTAGGGGCTGGATTTTGGGGTCGGTAAGATAGCGCTCGTAACGCGCGCGGAACGCAGTGCCTTTCGGATCATCCCATTGATCAAAGGCAAGGCCGTTCTCGATAGCCCATCTGGTCAGTGCGCTGCTGCCAGTGTAACCGGTTCCAATGTAAACGAGGCTGGCATAGCGCCCGGCGGGCAGCACTCCGGGACACACCCTTCCATTACCCGATAGTGCTGTGTCAACCGGAATCCCAACTTCAACGTCCATCTCGCCGTCCATATTGATGATGTAATAGCGAAAAAATGGCTGCCCCGCTGGCTCTACGCCCTCCTGTTTCATCCAAGCTCTTAACTCCTTAAACAGATGTTTATCAATCACAGTGAACATTCCTTTAAAAGGAGTCTGAGTCCTAATCCCCATATAGTGCTCGTCGGGTCGCTCGTACACTTCGGGTTTTCCCACCAGTGTCCTTGTCTTTGCCACTCTTGTCATTTCTGCCTTTGTCATGGTTATTTCTCCTTCAATGCCTCCACGATGAGATAAGGATAAACCCTCAGGCAACCTGAGAGTCAAGACGTTTGTTCTATCGAAATCGAGTGGTTTTCCCTACAACAAAACGATAACAAAGCGCTATGTTTTACCAATCTGTTTGTATAAGTTCACTCTCACATTTAAAATCTCTACATCTTCGTGCTTAAATATTTTTCTGGAGAAATCTTTATGCCAACCGGAAATGCCCTTCTCACTCAAATGAATAACACGCCGATTATCCCCAACAGCCTCGCCTTTTGGGGTATGGGGCAAATGGGAATCGCCATCAAAGGGCCGGATGCTATTCTTTATATTGACCCGTGCCTCTCCAATATCGTTGAGGAGCTAGCAGGTAAGTGGTGGTATCGCGCTTATCCACCGCCGATTGAACCCGATGCCGTCACCAATGCCACCTATCACCTCGCCACCCATGAGCATGAAGATCACTTTGACACACAGACCGTCAAACCGTTAGCCAAAGCCTCGCCGAATGCCCGCTTCATTGCCCCCGGTTGGTGTCGTCATCTGTTTGCCAAGTCAGAAGTCGCTGACGAACGCACCATCATTCCCAAGGCGCTCGAACCCATAACACTCCCCGGCACAACCATCAAACTCACAGCACTTCCTTCGGCTCATTATGAGAAGGAATTCGACGAGCAAAAAGGCTATCGCTGGTTTGGCTACCT
The DNA here is from genome assembly GCA_038328375.1 of Aggregatilineales bacterium. Taxonomy (GTDB): domain Bacteria; phylum Chloroflexota; class Anaerolineae; order Aggregatilineales; family Phototrophicaceae; genus CFX2. The sequence continues at coordinate 24,910 of JBBQLX010000046.1, forward strand.
CATCGAGTGGAACGGCGTAACTTTCTATCATGCAGGTGATACCATTGTTTACCCCGGTTATGTTGATATGCTCAAGTCCCTGCCGATTGCCGATGTCGTCATGCTGCCAGTAAACGGGCGTGATTGGTATCGTGAAAACGTCGCCAGAGCCACAGGGAACTTGCTGCCCGAAGAAGCCGCACAATTGACCAATGAGGTCGGTTGGGGAACAGTCATCGCCGGACATAATGACCTCTATCCCAATAACACCATTTCAATGGGCAGCATTGCCGATGCTTTCGCCAAATTTGCGCCGCGCCAGCCTTATAAAGTCTTACAACCCGGCGAACTCTTTTATTTCGTCAAATGAAATCTGACCGATATTCAGAGGCCATTTCAAAGCTTATGTTAAATAAAGAACACATTCAAAATAACGATAAGCTTTCTCGTAGGGGCGCGGTCTCTGACCCGCCGTGTATAAAATGAGTTAATCTTTTCAAACGACTTCTAACCTGATTCGAACTTGAATTTTTAGCCCTTTTGTTCTATCATATATGGGAGTGTCTTGAAAGCCCTTCCCTGTGTTTTGGGGAGGGGTATGATAACCACTTATTCCCATCACCTAACGTCTCTGAAGGAAATAATCCGATGAATGCCGATGCCATTCGCCATTTGTACAACTATCACTTCACTGAAAATCGCATTACTTGGGATAAATACATCGTTCCCTTGTCTCAAGAACACTTCACTCAACCGAGCGATTACTCGGTGGGGTCGGTACGCAACCAAATCGTTCATCTCATGAGCGTTGATGATATATGGTTTAGCGGAATACGAGGTCTCGAAATCCCGGCATGGCTTAATCCCGCTGACTTTGACGACCGGAACGTCATTCGCGCACACTGGGACAAACTTGAGCAAATGATGCGCGATTATCTTGCGAAATTGCAGGATGATATGTTATTGGAAAAACCGTTCGCAGAAGGGGAAGACAAAGACCTAATCCTGTGGCAAGTGTTGATGCAAGTCATTAATCATGGTACAGACCATCGCGCACAACTGCTCAGGTTACTCCATGATTTGGGAGTCAAAACGGTCTCGCAAGATTACATTTTCTACGTCTATGATCATCCATAGATATTTTTCATAGGCCGAAGATAATGATTGCAAAATATGTGATTAAAGCAATTGTAGGGGCGCAAGGCTTTGCGCCCTCTCGCCCTACGTACCTTAAAATGATTATGGATTGGCATTTCACTCCGTACTCGGCACTCAGAACTCAGTACTTCTCAATTGGCAATCTTGGCGGCGGCAGACCCCTTGCTAAGTTTGCCGCAACTTTAGCCGGACAATCCGCCGAAAGGTCGCCACTTTTGTCAAATATACGTCCAGTTTTGCCAACCTTTCGCCAAAAAATCGCCTTCTGTATTGGGAATTGATCCCCTCCATCGCTTGCGGGGGAGGGTTAGGGTGGGGTCAGCGTAAAACTTTCGAAAGTTCACTTTTAGGAAAAGCCATTGCCTTCACCCAGCACTCAGTACTCAGCCCTCAGCCCTAAACCCTCTCCACAGCGCATTGTCCTCATCCTGCCCTGCTGTATCGGAGATGTGATACTGGCTACTGCTACGCTCATGGCCTTACGCCGCGCCTATCCGCAAGCCCACATCACTTGGGCGGTCGGCACATGGTCGAAAGGCGTTATCGAACATCACTCATTACTAAGTGATGTTATGGATACGGGTTCACAAGCGTTGCCCGTAAAGTCGGTTAGTGGGTTCTTCCACTTTGTTCATCAAATACGGATGGGACATTTTGACCTTGCCGTATCGCTCGTCCGTTCCCCATTGATGAGTGCTGCGCTCCTACTATCGAGCATCCCACATCGCGCAGGTCTAGATAGTGCCGGACGGGGTTTCGGCTATACCATACGTGCGCCAATTGATCCTAACCAACCGCGTCACGAAGCCGATATTTATCTGGATGTACCTCGCGCTTTGGGCTTAGATGTGAGTGGTTGTATCGCCAACATTCCTGTAGTGGATACCGATGCCACCTCCGTCAAGAATGTCTTAGCCGAAGCCAATATCGCCTCGCCGTTTATCGTCATTAATCCAACAGGTGGACGCAATCCGGGAATGACGATGGATAGCAAACGTTGGCCTCCTAATAACTTCGCTCACTTAGCCAACCGACTCGCCAAGTCGCTGAATGCCCGGATTGTGCTGGTCGGTGGTCCGAATGATGGGGCTATTGTCGATGCGGTAGCTCAAAAACTTGAACAACCTTACTTATCACTCGTTGGTAAACTGAGTTTCGGGCAGCTTGCCGCACTCGCCAGCCTGAGCCTTGTCTATATCGGTAATGATACTGGTATGACACATCTTGCCGCCGCTGCTGGCGCACGAACCGTCATGATTCTCGGCCCGTCTGACCCCACCCGTTACGCGCCTTTCACCCCCAACAGCCTCGCATTGTGGAAGCCCACTCAGGTTAATCAACGGGGTGTAGCAGGCAGCACGGTTCTTGATTGGGATTGGGGGCGAGACGGAATCAACGTAAATGAAGCCGAAGCAAAAATCAGAGCATTTGTGGAAGATTAAATCTGGAATGACGGGGTAAATGACTTTGTTAGGTCAAACGCGGTGATTTGCGACTCCGTCTTAAGGCATAGGCTTGCGCGAACAACAGGACTTGGTTGGTATCAAAGATATATTGGCGAATTTCGCTCGCCACCTCAGCCGGAGTTTTATCCCGCAAATTGGATAAAATCCAGCTTTTCATCATGAGATCGCCCTCGATTGCGGCTGTCCAACGATCAATCATCTCAATCGGCTGACGAAGTTCTGTCACAATCTGCAAAATGTCCTGCTCGGCTGCATCAGAACGGCGCGGAAAATCAACTTGCAAGAGATTATAAGCCTCAACAGCGCTGCCTTGTATATTCACCATAATCTCGCGTAATTCAATTGGAATCTGGAGGATGGTATTCGGCACATAAGTCAGGCGTAAATCGACAGTCGAAGGCAAGCTCAACATGATCTTGGTATAGACGTTAATCACCGTATACACCGTATATAGATGGTCGCGCAATGCGCCGAAGATCACATACTCCATAAATTGTGCAGGGAGTAAGTCTTGGTAGCGGGCAAGAGTTTCTTCGTGAAGGAGTGACAAGTCAGGGTCTCGAATCCATTTGGTTAGTATTTTGTGATGGCTAGTATGACACAAAATAAACCAAAACCCTAACGACAAACTAAATTAAGTAAAGTCCATAATACTTAATCCTATCAATCATTTTTAGGCTTATGACCTGACCGTTCCACTATTCGTTGGGCGTACTGTTGGGCAAACTCCAATATCTGATTGATCTCGAGCATATAACCGCGAATATCACTGGCAACAGAACTTGCCAAACGACCATTCGAACCGGGCATTGGAATTGTCATCAGTTCGGGTGTGGTCTCGATTTTTAACACGCCCGCCTCAATTTCTTGAATGTGACGACGAATGGTAGTGACGAGATCCAAAATAAAACCTTCATCGGTGTAGGTCGCCACCGGTACAGTCGGCGTGTCATCACCATGTAAGGCATCGTTGGCATCACTAATCGAAGTCCGCAAACGCTTTAACAGTCCCCGTAGTTCCACGACTGATTGATGATTTGAAAGTCGCAGCGGTTGTGTACGAGGAAGGTTATGCATAATCTGGGTGTAGACCGCAATAAAAGTGTAGGCCAGTTTAAGCTGGTCGCCCAGTGCGCCATATAAAACCGTATGGATAAATTTATCAGGAGTGAGTGCTGACCAGCGATTGCGTGTTTCCTCACGGAGGACAGCCATATAACAATTCTCTAACTAACAACAAGTGTTATTAGTTGTATTACCTTATCCTAAAAAAACCATAACAGAAGTCCTAACTAAAGTAAATTAACCTATCAAATGTTGCAAACGTGACTAATGTACTAGCGTCCTTGTCCCTTAGTGATCAGCTCTTCCAGAGGAATAATCTCGTCGTCACCTTGGCTCATGAGCCGGTAACGGAGTTCCTCAATATCATGATCATCCAAGTCATTCATCAGGCGCTCTACACGACTGTGTCGTTTGGCTTTCTCACTACGCTCTCTAACATTTTCGTTTGGGTCGCCGCCGCGCCAAATAGCTGCCGTCCCAATCGTGGCTCCGATGATTAAAATCGTCATCATGAAAGCAAGTGTACCACTGCTGACATCAATATTCGTCACCATCATCGCTACACCCAAAATAGTCAGTGCTGCCCAAATGAAACCTGTTGCGAATACGCGACTTATATTGTTCAAAATAATGATCTCCGTTGTCTATCCCAATTTTGTACATGCATTTATACGTAGGATACACAAACGGGTTGCATAGCTGATATTCCGTTTAACCAGTATTGGATTGGCCCACGCGTGGGTCAGTAGGTGCGACCTGTACCACCGCTGCCCAAGGTAGATAATGGGTGTAAATCGTATCGGTACGAATTTCTTTACCCGCTGTATCCAAAATACGCCGTGTGAAAGTCACGTCCGCGCCGTCTTTCGACCAATCGACATATTGTTCCTGCCCCAGTTGTAACTGAGCATTGGCTTGATAGACCGTAGGGAGCGCAGGCACAACCGCTTTAATAACCGGCCCTTCCAAAATCACCTGCCGACCGGGGTTGGTGCTGTAGAAACGGAACTGTATAGATTGGTCAGCCGGAAAAACAGACGTTTCGATCAACAGAGAATATTGCGTGTCGTTCAAGAAGCGGAAGTCGGCTGTCGGTTGGAAAATAGCTGCGTCCAATCCGGGAGGCGCGCCGTTGAGTTCGTAGAAGCCCACCCGATAACCATGTGAGTTGCGCTCGACAATCGGATAACCGGCTTTCAAAGCTGCTCGGAAAGCTGTGGTGCTGACCTGACACACGCCACCGCCGACACCATCAATGGTGCGTCCACCGAAAATAACCTTACCCTGTACAAAGCCCTCTTCGGGGCTGATGTCACCGAGGTTGTCGTTGAAAGAGAAGGTTTCACCGGGCGCGATGATGATCCCATTCATCCGAGAGGCCGCTTCGATAATGTTTTTGACGCGGCTCTGAGTTGATCCGGTGTAATAAGTGGTTGAATCGCCAACCAGTTGGGTAATACCTAACTCGGTAGCGGTGATGTTGCTACTGTACTTCGGTAGATCATATGCAAAAGCCAGTGGGACGAGCCGAGCTGTCGTATTAAACACCGTGTCGCTTACCCGCTTTAAAGTAGCATCAACATCCAAAGCACGTCCATTGATGCTGTCTTTAATCATCTCTAGTTGGCGCGTACTTTCATTAAAATGGAAGCGTCCATCTTTCGGTTGGCTAATCAGACCCGGTGCGAGACTTTGTAGAAACCCGCGCAAGGGTTCGGGGTTAGCCGTCACATCATAGCTTTGTGTGCCATCACCATTAGAAACCAGCTTAAGAACCAGCAAAGATTTGATCTGGTCAACATTGGCTGTCCACGGGCCGAGCGAACCGCCCTGCTGATCGTCCGTCACCAAGGTCAACGGAGATGAGAGCGCAGCATTGATTTTGGCTGCGGCTGCGCTGGCATCCGTAACCAATGGCTTGGCTTCTTTGACTACCAGCGCGATTTCACCGCCGGTCTGTAGTTGGCGCATCAAATCCTCAAGCGTGTTGAGGGTACTGTTCACATCCAGTGCCAAGCCCGTTTGCGCGGGTGTCGTGACAACCAGTGTCCCACTCATATTGAGGGTGGCATCTACCGCCGGACGGTCAAACTCAGACGCGATAGTACTAAGATGCTGTACTGCGACTTGTTCGTCATAGCGCACAATCGGGGCAATACTGCGCCCATTGAGCCAGATACTCGCCTGCGTCCCTAGATCACTGAGTAAGCTGCCGCTGTGTCCGGTAACAAACACCTCGTCCAACGTCTTATCCACGTCGAAGGTGATACCGAGTTCACCAGCAGTAGCTTGCGAGAACTTATCGTTATAGCGGAAAGTGAAAACGGCCTGCTTGTCGTAGGTAAAGGCATTCGTCAAGGCAACTTTGGCCTGTTCGCGTGTGAGGCCACCTAAATTGACGTTATAAACCGAAAGCCCCGGCAATGCTTTATTGCCAAATTCGAATTGAAACGCCATCAATAGTGCCAGTAATGCCATTACCAGCAGTACGCAACCGCTGATGAACAAAATAGGCAAACGTACTAACCACGGATTGATGTTTGATTCAGGTTGTTGAGGGACGTAGTAATCGTTAGAAGGATAGCCTGTCATGACTGCTTAACCACATTTACCTTTGTTACTTCAGGGCATTATTGTACCATTATTATAGAACAGAACGTTGAAAGAACATTTGTTTTGTTTGAATTTCTCATATTGTGTGGGACTCGTACTTGTCGTAACATGTTTGTAACTACTGTAAAGTCAACTATAAAACCCCTATGACCAAAAGTGTATTCATTAGCAGCACCAACATTGACCTCAAGCGCTATCGCAAAACCGCTATCGAGGTTTGCAAAGACCTCGGTTTCGAGCCAATTGCGATGGAAAACTTTGAAGCGATGGGCGTTGGTGCGACTGAAGGCAGCAAGCGCAAACTCAAGGAAGCGGACTTATTCATCGGCATCGTGGCTCACCGCTACGGTTATGTTGAAGATGGTCACGACCGCAGCGTCACCGAAAGCGAATTCGATTACGCCGGAGAACGCGGGCTGGATCGGCTGTGCTTCATTGTTGATCCTGACTTCACATGGCCCAAGCGGTCTATCGAAAAGCGGCAGGCCGAGCGGATTGACGCTTTCAAAGCCAAAATTGAAAAGGCGGTTATCCGCAACCTCTTCACCGATGTGCAGGATTTCCGCCAAAAACTGACGATGGCACTGGTCAACTGGCAGGAATGGCGTACCGCCCGCAGCGGTGAACTGGACGCGATTCTGGCGACTGTCGCCGATGACATTCCGGGTAGACCGGAGCGTTTGGTGGGTCGCGAGGCATTGCTGGCTGAAACCAACAGCCTACTCGACAAGGGCAAGCGGGTACTGTTACAGGGCTTCGGCGGCATGGGCAAAACTGCGCTGGCAGCCGCAATTGCTGCTGAACGGATTGAAGCCGGAAAGGGCGCGGTGCTGTGGCTGCGGGCTGGCTCGGAAGACCGCGATGGACTGATGTTAGCGTTAGTACGACCTTTTAATGCCCAGCACAGCATCACCAAGGAAACAGGTATCGCTAACCAAGCACGGGTGGTGCGCTTACTGCTGACCGAACATAACGTCAAGCTGATCGTGCTGGACGATGTATGGAATGCCCGCGCCCTCACACAACTTCTCGCCGTGAATGCTGTGCCGGGGGGTGTCCCGATTATTGTCACCTCACGCCACCGATTCACCGGATTGACGCGCTTGGATGTTGGACGGCTGGAACGCAAGGCCTCGCTCGAATTACTGTGCCATTATGGACAATCCGAATGGATGGATGATCCTGATGCACACCAATTGTGTGAGAAACTGGGTGATCATAGTTTCGCTGTAAAAGTAGCCGCGTTGACTCTGGCGCTGGATGACCTTGCGCCGGGTGAACTGCTGCGTCGTATCGCAGCCGCGCCGTGGAAACTGACCGCGCCGGAAGGCTCAGTCGAAGAAGGTCGCAGCAGTATTGAAGAACTACTCACGACCAGCCTTCACGGACTGGACGAAGAAGCACGGATTGTGTTTCTGGCATTTGGCGCATTTTTCACCTCCAGCGCCACACCGGAAATGCTCTCGATTTATATGCATCTGACTCTGAGTGTGGTTGAAGATGCGTTGAACCGTTTGCAACGTCGCGGTTTAGCCGAGCGCGTATCGGAAAGTGATGATCGAGCCGTTGAATTCCGCATCCACGATTTGGCTTACAGCTATGTGCGTTCGCAAGCCACAAACAACCATCATCACAAGGCTTTGGATGCTTGCCTCATTTATCTCAAGCGTTACCACGAACCCAAACCGGGGAATTTTGCCGCGCTACGAACCGAACTGGATAACTTTATCGGCGCAAGCAGTTGGGCAATGAGTGCTGAACGTTATAGCGATGTGCAGCAGTTCGCCAACTGGCTTTACCGCAACTTCGACAGTGATACATCCGAAGGCTTTTTGCATTTGCAGGGTTACGGCAACATCGCCACGACCTTGTTGGAACAAGCCGCCAACGCCAGCGAAATACTCAAAGACTACAGCAATCAAGCACAGTATTTGGGCAGCTTGGGCAGTGCCTACCGCGACTTGAGCATCATCAAGACGGGTATGAAGTATTATCGCCAAGCACTTAAAATTTACCGTGATCTCGGTGACAAAGCAGGCGAAGGTATCACGCTAGGACGCATCGGTATCGCACATCGCTTATCGGGACAAGCACAACCTGCGATTGAGCATCTGGAAGAAGCGCTAACGATTGCACGGCAAGTGGGCAACCAGCGCACCGAAGGCATCAACCTTGCTAATCTGGGGATCGCTTACCGACTGGTGGGGAAATCCGACAAGGCAATCGACCATTTGCAACAAGCATTGACGATTGCACGGGCGCGGGGAGATGTGCGGGGCGAGTCGATCAATCTCGGTAATATCGGTGATATTTACCGCGAACAAGATCAACTGGAAGATGCCATCCGCACCTACGAACAGGCATTGGCTATTGCCCGCGAAACCGGCGACAAACGCGGAGGTGGTATTAATCTAGGGCGGCTAGGTGACGCTTATCGAGGACTCAAGCAGTATGCCCGCGCAGCCGAATATTTGGAACAAGCCTTGACGATTGCCCGCGAAACAGCCGACAAACGCGGCGAGGCGATTAACCTTGGACGGTTGGGGGACACCTACCGCGATCAAGGGCAGATTGACGCGGCTATCCAGCAGCATGAACAGGGATTAGCCCTGACGCGGCAAATGGATGATAAGCGTGGTGAGGGATACGGGCTGGCTGATCTGGCTACTGATTACTGCTTGCAAGGTCAAATTGATAAAGCGGCTACCACCTTCCAGCAGGCACGAGCCATTTTCGACGGTTTGGGAATGCAACACATCGTCAAAACACTGGACAAGCAAATTGCCGATTTGAGTAAACAGCCTGCCTTATTCTAGGGTCTTAGCTTGGCAGCCACTCCCTCACATTATTAGGGTCTTTCAACCATGATTGATGAGCGTTTCCAATACGCACTTGCGGTTGTAAAGTAGAGGCTACTGTGATTTCAGATAGCGATAAAAACCCGGATGTTTTTCGGGAACAACTCAAACAAAAATCAACCGGTGAACTCATCCAGCTTGCACTGACAGCAAGCGATGAGGAAGACAGTCTAGGATGGGATGCCATCTGGACACTCCGTTATCGTGCAACCCGTGAAGTATTTGAAGCTGCCAAAACATTGTCTGAGAACCATGCCCCGACTAAACGGGTGGTGGGCGTGGATATTCTGGCACAGCTTGGCTTGCCTTCGCGCATTTATCTCGACGAAACACTAGACATTTTCTTCAATCTTATTGATACAGAACAAGATAACCGTGTCTTAAGTTCAGTGGGAGTGGGTTTAGGACATATTTCGCCTGAACCACGAAAAGTTAAGCCATTACTGAAACTTAAAAATCATCCCGATCCAGAGGTGCGTTTTGGGGTCACAAGAGGGTTATGTTCTGAAGAAGACCCATTAGCTATTCAGGCTTTGATAGAATTGTCATCCGATGAAGATCCTGATGTTCGAGATTGGGCTGCCTTTGCGCTTGGCACTCAAATTGATGTGGATACTCCCCAAATCCGAGAGGCACTTTTCAACCGTGTTTGCGATCTCAATGACGAAAGGTATGCGCCCGGTGAAGGACTAGTTGGGCTTGCTAGAAGACACGACGAGCGCGCATTCGAGTTAACGCTGAAACGATTGGAAGCAGGTAGCACTGGAACACTTATTTTTGAGGCAGCAGAAACCTTGGCTGACCCACGGCTTTATCCAATGCTTGTTAAACTGCGCGACGATCCCCGTTTTGATAATTATGAAAGAGGCCTACTAGAAGATGCCATTGCCGCCTGTAAAAACTAGGTCTAAGACATCTTTGAGACTTCTCCGAATACACCTCTAAACCTCTATCGTATTTAACCTAAATTATGAATAATCTTTAAAGATCGAGATGTTAATAAGGTTAGGAAACTCGAACCAAATGCCATTGACAAAATGTGAACTTTTGTTCTAAAATGAACCTATAGATAGAACTATTTCGGAGAATACCGGATGCCGTCCACTACCCATAACTGCTGCTTAAAATGAGAGCAAATAAAGCCGCAGCGGACACATATGGCACAGCGGTGGCATTGACCGGGCTTCCCGCCGAAATTGTGTCATTTCAGCGGCAGCCAGCGAGCCTCCCGCCGACCCGGATTGTCAATTCGGCGGCTTCTCCCTTGAATCCCGCCGTGCAATTCAGCGGGAATACTGCAACTTGTGCAACAACAACTGCAACAACTGCAACATTAGTTACATATGGAGCATAAAACTCTTGTCCATAACTGACGTTAATTAGCTTCCCATTATGCAGCGATGAGTTGGTAGAAAGTCGCAGTTACGTCCACTTCACCACTAGTCTCTAATTTGGCCTTGAAGTGAATGCTGCCTGTCATAGGATCGACCGATTGCAAGGTCAGTGTTCCCTCGCTGATGATCGCGTAGGTATCAACCCCGCTGGTTTTGTTCAGGACACCAAAACTGGCTCCAATCGCGATGATTTTGTTGGTGGCGCTATCATAAGCATCTGCATAGGATTTGGGTGTGTAAGTACCGGCGACTGTTCCAGCAGGCAAGATGATGGTAATCGCTGCGCCGGATGGTTCATTTGTACCCGTAAGACTGATGAGCAAACCGCCCTCATTCTGTTTAAAGGTGCTGCCAGTACCCGTGAAATCACCACTGACCGCACCACTCACGGTTGCCTTGAAGCTACTTACACTAATACCCTCTGATTCAAGTGTAGGTGCAGATGCAAACCCTGCATTTTGAGATGTCGCACCACAGCCCACCAAGAACAACGCGAGGCATAAGATTAGCAAACGCTTCATGAGTTTTATGTCCATCATTGAAAGAGTACGTCTATTCTAACTGCGAAAGAACGTTTGCCTCAACCATTGCTTAGAATTGATTTGAAATTTTTGATAGCAGTCAGATGTTCTTGCAGGTTTTGATACCCCATGCCCATGGTGTTAATCGAGACATGGGAAACACCCATCTCAACCAATTGTGCGGCTTCACTCGCCCACTCCGATTGAGGCGTGCTGTTGACGCTCATGCGAACGTCTACACCATAGCCTTGCGGGTCACGGCCTGCTTCGATGAGATAAGTGCGTAAGGTGTTCAAACGGACCCGCAGTTCAGAGATCGACATGGCGTTAGGAAGCCAACCATCACCCAAGCGAGCGCTCCGACGCAGTGCCACATCCGCACCCCCACCAAACCAAATGGGAACGGGCTGCGCTGGCAAAGGGTTAAGACCAGCATCGGGAACCGTATCAAAATCACCTGCAAAGTTGACCAGCGGTTTCGTCCACAGTTCGCGTAAAAGTGTTACCTGTTCCTCGACACGCTTACCACGCACATGGAAATCTTCGCCAAGTCCTTCATACTCCACTTCGTTCCAACCGACACCGACACCTAAGCGAAAGCGCCCACCAGAAAGAACACTAATCTGGGCAGCTTGTTTGGCAACTAATGCTGTTTGACGTTGGGGTAGGATGAGAACGCCCGTCACAAATTCAAGATGCTGGGTGAGCGCAGCCATCCATCCAAATAGCACCATCGGCTCATGGAACTGGGTCAGATAAGTATATGGGCCAGACCAACCACCGGGACGATCCGGATTCGCGCCCAAAACATGATCATAAATGGTTAAATAATCGTAGCCGAGTCCCTCGACAGTTTGCACATACTCGCGTAATACGGCTGGGTCATCACCAATTTCGGTTTGGGGGAATGTCACGCCTAATTTCATTGTGTTTCTCGTTTGATAATTTCGGTTAAGTTGGTTGTTAGCCTGAAGCAGTCGGTTGGGAAGTCGGCGCAGTTTGAGGTACGGCTTGACTCGACGTGCTGGATGTTAAAGTGACGACCGGTGTAACCGTTACCGGACGAGCAGTGGGTGTGACCGACGGAACAGGGGTCATGGTCGGTGGGGGCAAGGTAGGCGCGTTCAACTCTTTGACCAGATCAGCCGTATTGAAGGTCTGGGCGCAGGCAAACTCGGAGCGAATCCCCCAGCCTGACAGACCCCCTTGCAAACGCGCGCGTAACCACTGTCCACTCCCATCCTGTGCATCGACGACAACGGTTGCGCCAGCCGGAACCGTGCCGACGACCTGATAACGCACATCAGGGCCATTATACAAGGTCACAGGAGGGCCAGCGGGCATACACTCCGGATTGATGACCGGTATATCGAGCGCCTGTTGTTGTTGGTTACCTGCCGAGTCTTCGGCATATAAAACAAGGTGAAGCGCTTGATCAGGAATACCAACCAAACCTGTTAAATTTCCTTGAGCGCTATATTCCGGTTGGAGGGCCGTGTTGGTGAAGGTTTCCAAACCCATGAGGCGTGTCTTAATCGCACCCAAGGCTGACCAATTGATAGTGAGGTTTTGTACCACATAGCGCACGAGCTGATTTGGCGTACTGGTAAAAGTGATTTGGCCTAGCGGTTGATAGACGGTAATGGTTTGAACGGCTGAGGCTTTTTGCGTACCATTCTCACCGACCAATTCCAGAATAACATTACCGGAAAGCCCGCTGGTATCTAACGTGAGGCCAGTGGTTTCGGTGCTGATGCGCTCGATGACCGTTTTACTGTTGACGCTCAAACTCAGGTTGCTGGCATCCGAGACGACCCAACTGAGGGCAATATCTTCACCTTGGGCGACCTGCGCCTTATTGACGATAAAGGTGGTAATCTGGGGTGGACGGACAGGTCGAAGTAGAACTGCCAGCACCAATAAAACCGCGATGACTCCGACGACGGCAGCGCCAGCAAGTGCTAGAGGTGTCCAAGCAGGCAGCAGAGGTTTTTCGATAAATTTAGCGCGGGCTGCGGCTAAGAAGTGGGCTGCATCACCGGACGTGACCTGAATATCAAAGGTATGCAGACGCGGTTTACCCCAGAGCATCGGTTTCTGTGCGGTGATCGCTCCAGATAGGATAAACCTAGCGCCGGGCATGAGCGTGGATTGAGGAGCAGGCACCGTAAAGCGCAAATCATTTTCTTTGGCACGACAGACGACTGTCAATGGTAAGGGCGCACTGCCCTGATTATGAAGATGGAGGCGAAAGTGTTCACCACTATTGATGACTGATTTTTCCAGCGCCATGCCAAAACCACCGAAAGGCAGCACCCGAAC
>JBBQLX010000047.1:0-38205 GCA_038328375.1 Aggregatilineales bacterium
CTAATTTGACATGTGGTCCACCGGGTTAAGAGGCCGATAAGCAATATGAAGCCTCAAATTTCAGACGTTCATCCTGAACTTCAAGCAGCGGCTAAAAAAATTCCGCAGTTCACTTTTAGGGGTTGGAATATTTGGTTGATACGTTTGTTGACGAATTTGCAACTGTCACCAAAAGCGCCCGAAGATGTCATTATCGAGAATATTTTCATTTCTATTCCCGATAGTAAAACACAAATTCGGTTACGTATTTACAAGCCAAAAACAACACCGTCGTCAACACCCGCCTTACTCTGGCTACACGGTGGTGGATACATTATCGGGAAACCGGAAATCTCTGAAGTTTCTTGTATTCAATATGTGCGTGAATTGGGTATCGTCATTGCTTCAGTTGACTATCGTCTTGCGCCATTCCCAACACCGCTGGAAGATAGTTATGCGGCCTTACAGTGGGTGGATGCCCACGCCAAGGAACTGGGTATTGATGCGGATCGTATTGGCATAGGTGGTGAAAGTGCCGGAGCAGGTTTAGCGGCTGCGCTGATCCAATTGACCCATGATCGCAAAGAGATTAAGCCTATTTTCCAGATGCTCATTTATCCCATGTTGGATAATCAGACCACTGTTCACGCTGATCTAGCCGATAAAGGTCACTTTGCATGGAATCAGGCGAGTAATCGTTATGGATGGGAGTCCTATCTCGGAAAGCAGTCGGGCGGGGCAGATTTACCCGCATATGCCGTACCTTCTCGCCGCGAAGACCTTTCCGGTTTGCCACCTGTTTGGATCGGTGTTGGAACGTTAGACTTGTTTCATGATGAAGATGTGGCTTATGCACAAAAATTGCGAGACTGCGGTGTTGAATGTGAACTCGTTGTTGTTCCGGGCGCGTTTCATGGTTTTGATTTGTTCGCGCCTGAATCACAAGTGGTTCGGGACTTTATAAAATCGCAAATCGCAACTGTGAAGCGATATTTATTTCCGGTACGCCAATCAACTCAGTAGTCCATCGGTAAGATAGTTAAGTATGCTTTGGCGGGATAGACATTCAAGTGTGAACTGTAGGGACGGGATTTTTCCCGTCCGCTGGCTTGGTAGTCACCTTAGCGATTATTATTGATAGTACTACTAATTGCCTGCTGCCTAAAATATTTTTTTGGAGTTGACTAATGGATTTTTCTGTACCAGTGCATGTGCAGGATATTACCCGCCGTGTGCGCCAGTTTGTTGATAACGAAGTGATTCCTTATGAAGCGCATGTCGATGAGCATATCGACGGTATCGCTCCCGAAGCCCTCTCTGATCTTCGTGCCAAAGCCAGAGCAGCAGGTATCTTTGCCCCTCAACTGCCCAAGGAACTCGGTGGCCTCGGCCTGACATTGGAAGAAATCGTGCCAGTATTTGAAGCCGCTGGTCGCAGTACACTTGGGCCACTCGCGTTGAACTGTTCTGCGCCCGACGAAGGCAATATGCATTTGCTGCATATGTTTGCCAGCCCTGATCAGGTTGAGCGTTATTTGAAACCCTTGGCGGCAGGCGAAACCCGTTCCGGCTTTGCGATGACCGAGCCAGCCCCCGGTGCGGGTTCCGATCCCAACATGCTGCAAACTCAAGCTGTGCGAGATGGTGACCACTGGATCATCAACGGGCATAAGTGGTTTACCAGTGGAGCCGATGGTGCGGCCTTCCTCATCATTATGGCGGTGACCAATCCCGATGTGCCGACCCACAAAGGGGCAACCATTTTTCTCGCACCGATTGATGCGCCCGGTATTGAGATTTTGCGGCGTGTGCCGATTATGGGTGGTAATGATCCCGGCGGGCATTGCGAGATACTATTCAGTGATTTGCGCCTGCCAAATAGCGCGATCTTGGGCGAGGAAGGGCAGGGTTTTGCCTTGACGCAAAAGCGTTTGGGACCAGCCCGTATGACTCATTGTATGCGTTGGACAGGCATCGCCCAACGTGCGCTGGAAATTGCCACCCAGTATGCCACTGAACGGCAGGCGTTTGGCAGCGCCTTAAGTGGTCACCAATCTATTCAGTGGATGCTGGCAGATTCGGCAACCGAACTCCACGCAGGTCGGCTGATGATTCAGCATACAGCATGGTTGTTGGCGCAAGGTAACGACGCGCGTCAAGAATCGTCCATGTGCAAAGTGTTCGTAGCCGAGTCGGTCAATAAAGTGTTAGATCGTGCCATCCAAATTTGTGGTGCGAAAGGTATTTCGCGGGATTTGCCCTTGAGCCGCTGGTACGAGGCCGCCCGTGCCTTCCGCATTTATGATGGTGCGTCGGAAGTCCATCGCATGGTGATTGCACGTCAGGTTGTTAAACAATATGGAGGAAATAGGTGAGTTCACTATTAAAGCCACGCTTACGTGATTTGGGCATCAACATAGGGGTGCTTCCCACCGGACAGTACAACGCGATTACCGATGTGGCAGGTGTGCGTGTAGGACACGCCACTATTATTGCCGATGAGCCGCGCATTGCTCGTACCGGCGTAACCGTTGTATTCCCGCGCCAAGAACCGATATGGGATCATCATTGTTTCGCAGGTTTTCATGTCCTCAATGGCAATGGCGATTTTACAGGCACACATTGGATTGAAGAGTCGGGCATGTTGACCACGCCGATTGCGATCACCAATACGCATCAGGTAGGCATCGTGCGTGATACATTGGTGCGCTACTCGGTCGAGCAGTTCGGCGCACACGAATGGGTTATGCCAATGGTTGCCGAAACCTACGACGGTTGGTTGAACGACATTAACGCCTTCCATGTGCAGCCCGAACATGTGATGAGCGCGATTGAGAACGCGCACGGCGGTCCGGTGGAAGAGGGCTGTGTGGGTGGTGGCACAGGTATGATCTGCTACGATTTCAAAGGTGGCATCGGTACATCTTCACGCTTAGTCGATACCCCCAGCGGACGTTATACAGTCGGTGTGTTGGTACAGACGAATTTTGGCAACCGAGAATTATTCCGTGTGGATGGTGTACCCGTTGGACGCGAAATTCCAACCAGCCAAATCCCTTCCGGTTGGGATGAACCACAGCAGCCCGGTTCGATCATCGTGATTCTGGCAACCGATGCACCGCTTCTACCGGGGCAGTGCAGGCGCATGGCACAGCGTGTCACCATCGGCTTGGCACGTACAGGCTGTGTGGGACACAACGGCAGCGGTGATCTATTCCTAGCCTTTTCGACGGGTAATGTCGTTCCGGGTAATTTGGATGCACCCGTGAGTGTTCAAATGATGCCCCATCCCCACATGAACTGGCTGTTTGATGGCGTTGCCGAAGCCGTCGAGGAATCGGTTCTGAATGCTTTGGTAGCAGCCAATACCACTATCGGCTATAAGGGACGCACCGCCTATGCTTTGCCCCATGATCTATTACAAGCCGCTATGCAACGTTACAATCACCGTTAATTTCGACTGGTACTTTGGTCAATTGTTGATTGTAAATTGTCAAAGATGTGATATAGTAAAGAGAGTTAATTATCAGGAAACGCTAAATTCGGCCTCTTTAGATCGTTATTA
Organism: Aggregatilineales bacterium; assembly: GCA_038328375.1. GTDB lineage: Bacteria > Chloroflexota > Anaerolineae > Aggregatilineales > Phototrophicaceae > CFX2. The sequence goes on from JBBQLX010000047.1 coordinate 3,545, forward strand.
AAGGGTCTATCATGTCCTCACACGACCGATTTAACGTCACAGCACTCGCTGATGAAGTTCTCCGCAATCCTAACCCCGGAACGCGCAAGGTCGCCTTGCAAGGTCTTAGCATTTATATGTGCTATGAGCGCATCTCTGAGCTGATCCAATACGTCAGCCTACGTGATGCCAATGCCGAAGTGCGCGAAACCGCTGCCAAATTACTTGCCGCCGTGACTTCGACCGAATCAGACATCCAATAACAAGCGCACATTCAACACCCAAGCTAAATAGATCGCCCGCAAAAACTGCTTGAACTGGCGGATACTCTCGTCGTCGGTTTCTTCAGGTTTGAGTTGCAATGGATAGCGTTCGGCAACATCTTCTGGCGAAGGTGTCAGTCCCATAATTTCATCCGCATCCATATTGCGGCGGATGACATTGAAGAACATCAACAGTGTTGCCCCATAAGATGGCTTGATATGTCCCAGCAGGAATAACATCTCAAAGAGTTGGTTGGTGTTGACGATATACTCGCCCAACTGCCGCACCAATACACCTCTCTCTTGAAAGAACGGTTGGCCTTCATTCCGCATTGAATTCACCGCTTCACCCGCCGCCTTGAACTCCTGCAACCCCTGTCGCAAGAGCATCCAAGGCAAAGTTTCAACTGGCACAGGTAGTTGGTTCAGCAGCCACAATTCCGCCTTACCCGAAATCGGATACTCGATTTGACCGATGCAGCCGAAAGCACCGCCCGTATTATTGGCAGGGCAGCCCATACAATAATGCTCATAGGCTAGCAGTTCATCCGACTGATTAAGCAGGTCTTGTATCATGACGATTTTGGTTTCGGACTCGCCACTGGCGGTTGTGCGTTCCAGTTCGAAGCCGATTTCCGGCACAGGACGGTTATCGCCGTTCTCGCGGAACAGCTTAATAACCGCTTCGGCACGAGCGCGTCCTTTGATGCGTTCAAGAATGCCTTCGGTGGTCAGTTCTTGCTTGGGATAGCACTTGTAATCAATGACGTAGTCGATTGCCATTTGCTTGATTGATCCATGTATTTTTGTAGAGGAATAGGCGCAACAATAGCAGATGTTGCAGAAGTTGCATAGTAATCGTTTGATGTCGCCTCACATACATGCCGTCTGGTTATCATTTAATACATTGTTCGCTCGCAAAAATACTCCTTATTCACACTTTAAAATTCCACCGCCGGATAAACGTCTGATTACTCGTCATGCTCACCACATTGAAACCGGGATTTTCACCGTCGGGTACCGTGTCACTCAAACCTACCCATGAGTTGAACTGATTCCAACTACTAGCGGCGCTGGTGTATAGGATGCCATCTTGCAGCATTTGAATATTTTGATGCACATGTCCGAAGAATACCCCGCGCAGTCGATCCTTAGCCTTCAACAAAATCTGGTGTAAAGCCTCACCATTGGTAATCCGCATATAATCATCCAACCACGGCGAACCGACTGGCAGCGCATTATGATGCACAGCCACCACCAACGGGCGATCATCATGTGCCGAGCAAATTGCGTCCAACCACTCCAACTGCTGCGAGATGACATTGCCGCGTGGCACTTCGGCTGGCCCGTTGCTATCCAGCCCAACAATTTGAAATCCGTTAGCGTCGAAGGTGTAATAGAAAGGCTCAAGGATTTCGGTGCGTCCAAGTAAGACGCGCTGCAAATCCGCGCCGGAGTCATGGTTGCCTGATAGATAATAAACGGGTTTTGTCAATTGGCTCAGGATGTCGCGGGCAGTTAGATAGGCTTCTGGCACGGGATCATAGACCACATCGCCCGTATGCAGGATGAAATCGACATTAAACGGCAGCGCATTCACCGCCTTGACCAGCGCTTCTGCTCCGGCTTGAGTGCTGTGTGGGGTATGCTGTTTGCCATATTCAGTGTCGGGGCTGATGTGGGTATCGCTGATGTGGACGAAGGTTAGGTTCTGTTCCGGCATATAAATATCTCCGTAATTGGGATGTATGGGTCATTCCAAGCTACTTTTCTGCACTATAATAGCGCTAACAAATCAAATATGGGGGATCGACGCTAAATTGGTTTTTATTGGCGATGGGGATATTGGGGGAGTAAGGACACGACGATGATACGTATTGGCATTCGGTACGGCGGGGTTATCCTGTTGGGGTTCATATTGGCGGCATGTGGTGGCAATCAACCACAAGAGGTTGGCGAATTGCCCACAGTAGCTGCTTTGCCGACTCTGACCGCGACATTGCCTGTCACTCTGACGGCAACCGTTACTGCCAGTCTGACAGCAACCGGGACGGTTACATCATCGCCAACGGTACTGGTTTCCAACACGCCCAGCGTCACACCGAGCGCGACCATTACCGATACACCTACGCCTACTGTGACCAATACACCGCTGCCCAGCGACACACCTTTTCCGACTGCCGATAATGAAGGGTTGATGGCGCTGGTTCAATTGGCAGCGAGGGCGACCATCCTGCCGCCGAATTTGCTGCCCGTGCTGGTTCCAACCGTTCCCGGCGCCGTTTTAGGCGCGACCGCACCACCCGTTATGCCGACTTGCAGCGTTGCGCCCAGCGGTGGTTTCGCTGTGGTCTACAATAGTGATGCGACGCTCGCGTCACAAATAGGCTGCCCATTAGGTGTGATCTCATTTGCCACTGCCTCACAGACTTACCAATTTGGTGAGATGCTTTGGATGGCAGGCCCTCCCCAAGCCATTTATTCACTGTTTAGCACAGGCCGTTTCCAGCGTTATGACGACACCTTTAACGCGGCAGTTGATCCCAACAGCGGTGGAGAAACCGCGCCCGCTGGTCTTTTAGTGCCAGTCAGAGGATTTGGCAAGGTATGGCGGACATTTGCCGAAGTCCATGCCCTCGGTTGGGCGATGACTGACGAGGTAGGTGGGCAGTCCACAGCCCAAGTATTCGAGCGTGGACAGATGGTATATTTTCCACAGCGCGGTATGATTTTTGTGTTGATTACCGATAACGGCGGCCTCAGTGGGGGATGGCGCGCGATACCCGGTAGTTTTTGATCGTTTAGAAACGTTTACAGGAGGAGCAGCATGGGACGACAACCACTTACACCAGAGCATCTGGCCTTTCTGGAACGGCGTTATGTGGATCTGAAGCAGGTCTACGAAGCGATGATTTCCTATTATCCGCCGGATGCCTATGAAGAGAATTATCTATTCGAGACGATTGTCTGCGAGTTTAATTATCTAGCCGATACCCTTGGTTATGAGAACGATGAAGCCTTTTTGGACCGTCTGATGGGCGACACCGAAACCGATGACTTGGATATGGATGACGATGAATTTGACGATTTCGATTAAACTTTTAAGGTGGCGGAGGACCATCTTCGCCATATTGTGCCAGTTCTTGCAGCAGGTTACGCAGCCCGTAGGTTGGGTGATAGCCCAGCCAGTGCTGCGTCTCCGTAATATCACGTTTTTCCGGTTTTTGTGCTGGATCAAGTCCATATCCCACGACCATAGCGTAATATTCAGGGTAGTAGCGGCGGAACGTGCTGCCCGCGCCATCAGCGTCCCACTTGGCTAAATCATCATCTGTATAATCATAAGCACCATCAAGCGTCAAAACTGGATTTTCATCTAATGTTGTAGTCTTGAGCAGCTTAATGCTTTGCATGACGGCTTGTGTCACATCATCTATGTGTACTGCGCCGCCCCAGAACCATTTTGCCCATTCCAAATATGAGTTGTAGATGATTTTATTCCAGTAAGGAATAAAAGCGCGTGGGCGCAGCGTAATCACGTTCATATGATGGCGTGCCGCATAAGTACGGGCGATTTCTTCACCTAATACTTTGGTGTGCCCATAAATTCCATTGCGTTCTTCAACACTGGTGCTGGAAATGTAAACTATTCGGGTGATACCAGCCTGCGCTGCTGCTTCAAAGACATAAAATGTGCCGGTAACATTCAAATCCCAGAAGTCATAGACATCTTTTTCATGGCGGAATTCATGTACACCGTGCCATGCCGCAATGTGGACGACACAATCTACATCCTTCATAACGTTTGCCAGTGTAGCGCGGTCAAGAATCGAACCTGCCATATAGATTCCGTTGTTATCGGCTGGTTTTCGGACATCCAGACGGATAGGGGTGTCGCCTTGTTCTACCAGTTGTTTGGAGACTGTGTAACCGAGGTCGCCCGCGCCGCCTGTTAATAATACGCGCATGGTTTAATGTGCCTGCGCCAATAGGTTCTGCGCCAGCCGTAGATTCTCTTCTACGTAAGCCAGTCTATCGCTCAGGTTAAGCGCAGCGAAAATCTGGTAGGCGGCTGTGAGTTGGTTGACGGCCTGTTCATAGTCGCCCATATTTCCGTAGACCGTTCCCAAACTGGTGAGCAGGTCACCTTCACCGACTCCATCACCCAGTTCTTGCGCCAACTTCAGGGTTTCAATGTAGGTATCACGCGCCAATTCATAATAGAATCGGGCTTCAAATTCGGTGCCTGCTTTCCGGCCTAGGTCATTGTAAATATTGCCGATGATGCCCAATCGCAGCGCCGCCTCTGCCATATTTCCCAATGATTTGTAGAGCGATACCACTTCATGAAAGCACTTGATTGCTTCGCTGGACTGTCCGAGTGCTAGATGCGAGTTGCCTTGGTTCCCCAACCGTGCCACGAGGCTCCGTTGGTCGTGCATCTGCCGCGCCACATTGACCGACTCTTTATGCACCTCGATAGCTTCCGGGTAATGTTGCAAATCGTCGTAAACCAGACCGAGATTTGACAGCCAAATACCACGTCCACGTGTATCGCCAATCTCCTGTGCGATGAACAGCGCTTGGTTGAGATAGTCGATAGCCTCATCATGCCGCCCCAGTTCCCGCAGAATATTCCCCATATTGCCGAGGATACCGTCTTCAGTCAGGCGGTCATTATCGGCGCGGGAAAGTATCAACGCGCGGTCAAAACATTCGAGGGCGAGGTCAGGCCGCTTGGTGCGATAGTAAATTAATGCCAGATTACCGAGGTGTCGGCCTTCCGCAGCCGGATCATTCATTGCCCGTGCCAGTTCCGTCGATTGCAGGAGTCCGCTAATGGCTTGCTCGTAATCTTCATTTTGAAGGGCTTGTCGTACTTGCTGTAAAGCCTGACGTACTTGTTGTAAGAGATGTTCCTGATCGGTGAGGTCGCTCATGTTAGTTTCCCTCCTGTCGGTCGTTACCGGAATGTCCAAGCAGTGTGACGATTAGCCCTAATCCTACCAGAGCTAACGGCCACAACCAGACTCGATCCATCCGCAGACCGGGTAACAGCGGTTCGTCCGATATGATGTTCAATCTGATAATCGTAAAATGTGCCGAAACCTCCGGCAGTTTGAGTCCGGTGATTTCATTATCAACCAACCGCCCCAACACCGCGTCATATCGTGCAGGGGCATCTCGCCGGAATAGATTCACAGCCCGCAGCGCTTCGGCGGGGTTGGTCACGCGGTCAGCCAATGCACTCAGGGTATGCCTGCCCAATTGAATAGTCACCAACGGATCGGCTAGTAGATTTTGATACCAGTCGGGACGTTCGCCCCAACCGGATATAATATAGATGGTGCTGCCATGTCGCCGGAATTCAATAGCCACATGGCGCGGTTGTCCGGATTTGCGTCCGCGCGTTGTTAAGACCATCAGCCGCAGCACATTCAACAGATCACCCAATCCCAAACGGAACAGTGTGAGTGGCATCCGTAGCGCCAATCGCAGCACTCCAGTCGGGTAGGGGATGAATTGGGGTTGGTCAGGTTCGATTATCATGCGTCTACGGCTGTCCCTCTGCTGGGATAGTCTGGTTAGAATCACTTTAAAAACTTAAAACAATGTGCCGGACGGGATAACTGCTCAATCTCATAATAGTTTGGTAATCTATAAACCTAAAACATTGTCTTTTCGTAGGGACGGGATTCATCCCGTCCGCCGCCCATTGATTACTTTCGTCTTGGCAACCAATGATTTCTGTAGGGAAAGGCATGCCTTTCCCGCTAACCAATTACCACCCTAATTTGCTAAACATCATTTCCTAGCGGCCATTTTTAACCGATATTCGAATATTCAGACAGGTACTTATCCTATTTTTAGTATAGCCTATTCTGGTATTTGTGGGTCAAACCTACGCCTGCCCAACGTGCATCAGCCGCACCCCTGCCGTCAGGTTCCCGCCGCACTCTATAGCCCACATTCTGCTATTATAGAGAGTAGATGCAGCGATGCGAACTGACCTGTATCCCCTGTTGAATGAACACCGGATTACAGGATAACTTGACGAACACTAACAACCCATACTGCGGAGTTTTGAATGCCTGACGAACGTGATTCCCGAAACCCTGATGAAGTGCCTGAAGAGCGCCCGGATGATGATGACATCCCGTTTCATCTACCCTTTAGCGATGATAGTGATGCCACCCAGCATGACTTACCGCCGGAAAAACCGCTGTGGAATGCTAACAACCCCGTAGATGCCCGTAACATGCCGACCATGCCCATTATGCGTGAGCCGGGTGTGCCTGATCCTAACAAAACCTTAGCAGGCAGCGGTGGCCTCGACCCCAATCCCGATTTTAATACCCGTCCCAGCCAGTCTGATGCGGGTAACACCATGCAGCATAAAGCTGTCCGGCTGGATAACACCATGCCCCACGAGCCATCACCGCCCCATCGCAATTATAACCAGCCGCAGCAGTACCAGCAGCCTTATCCACAGCCACCTGCCAACATTCCACCCGCGCCACAGGCAGGCGGTGTGCCATCTCAACCGCTGCAACGGCGACAAAATACTCGCAAGCGTGGATGTTTAGGCTGTTCACGTGGCTGCATTGGCCTCTTTGTGGGCTTTATCGCCATCTTTTGCGGTGGATTAACACTCCTCACAATAGCCATTGGTGGCGCATATGCCTCCCGTGTACAGCAGCAGTTGACTCAGCGCGTCTCTGAAATCAACAACTATCAACAGTTCCAAAGCACCTTCTACTACGACCGCAATGGTCGCCAGTTGTACGAAGTCTTTGGCGAAGGTCGCCGTACCAAGGTCAATTATTCGGACTTTCCCAAAACCCTGATCGACGCGACCGTCTCTATCGAAGATGACAGCTTCTTCACCAATTCCGGCATTGATGTGCAATCCACGATCCGAGCCTTTCTGCAATATGCGAACCTCGTCCAAGGATCGACAGGTGGTAGCACCATCACCCAGCAGTTGGTACGTGGTGTGTTATTCGATACCGAATACCGCGCTGAACGTTCGGTTCAGCGTAAGTTGGATGAAATCGGCTTGGCTTTGGCGCTCAATGGGCAGATGAGTAAGGAACAAATTCTCGAACTCTACTTGAACGAAATCTACTACGGCAATCTGGCCTATGGTGCGGAAGCCGCCGCCCAAACGCTCTTCGGCAAACATGTTAACGAATTGACGTTAGGCGAGGCCGCGCTGCTGGCTGGCTTGCCACAGGCTCCGGCTGATCTCGACCCGTTGAGCAATGATCCTGTCGTACAGGATAAAGTCGAAGCTCGTTGGCGTTTGGTACTGGATCGTATGGTCGCCCTCGGCAAAGTGACACAGGCACAGGCCAACGATGCTCTTGCTCAAGGGCTGAACTTTGTGCCGCGTAACATCTCGCTCGAAGCACCCCATTTCACGGTCTACGCCGAAAACCAGTTTGAGAATTTGATGGGGCAAATCGGTTATCTGCCCAAGGATGTGGCGCGCGGTGGCTATAAGATATATACCACGCTTGATCTCGACATCAATAACGCCGCGCAGGATGCCGCCCGCAATCAAGTGGCATCCCTTGCATCTCAAAATGTGACCAACGCCTCGGTCGTCGTCCTCAAACCGTTGACAGGTGAAATTTTGGCGATGGTCGGCAGCGTCGATTACAACAACGATGCCATTGATGGACGTGTGAATGTCGCTGTTTCACTGCGTCAGCCGGGGAGTTCGGTAAAGCCCTTCAACTACGCCGCCGCGATGGAAAATGGTATGACTGCTGGAGACGTGATTTGGGACGTGCCGACTAAGATTGGCATTGATGGGCAAGCGCCTTACGTGCCGCGCAACTATGATGGTGTTTTCCACGGCCCCATGATTATGCGCTATGCACTGGCGAACAGCTACAACATTCCCGCCGTACAAACCCTTCGACGTTATGGTGTGTCTTACTTGCTCGGCTTGATGAAACGCTTCGGCATCGAATCGCTGGGTGATGATGCCAGCAGGTACGGCCTCTCACTGACATTAGGCGGCGGCGAAGTCTCGCTGCTAGACATGACCAACGGCTTTTCAGTCTTTGCCAACCAAGGCTCATATGTACCCACCACCGCCATCCTCTGCGTATTGGATAGCAACGATAATATCATCTACAGCTACGAAAATGGTTGTACCACCGGTGTGCCAACCGATAAGACCGTTAACAAACCCGCTTATGGCAAGCAGGCTGTTGACCCGCGTATCGCCTTCGTCATCAGCGACATTCTGGCGGATAACAACGCCCGCAGCACCGCGATGGGTGCGAACAGTCCTTTGAATACGGGCGCGTTGAATGCGTCTGTGAAAACAGGTACGACCAACGACTTTAAAGATAACTGGACAGTGGGTTACACCCGTAACGTCGCGGTTGGCGTGTGGGTTGGCAACAGTAACGGCGACCCGATGATCAACTCCTCCGGCTTAACCGGCGCTGCACCCATTTGGAGCAGTGTCATCAACACCATCTATGGCAATCAAGCCCTCTTGAGCCGAGATTTCGCCGTTAATGGTCAGCTTCAGCCTGACCAACAGCAAGCACCTGCTGGCCTTTCCCGCCGTGAGATTTGTGATGTCCGCCGCCTGAAAGAACCCGCTACCGATTGTTCCCGCATTACCGAATGGTTCTTGGATGGTCCGGCAGGTATTCCCGATGCGGATGGCAATCTAGTTTATCCACCCGCACCGCAGCCTGCCCAACAACAGCAAAACGGCGTACAGTTGACTGAAGTTTCCCCCGGCGTGTTTCAAGTTTTGGCCTTCCGACTCGCGCCGGAAATCGCCAGTCTGATCCAATTCCAAGTGGCAGCGGGACAACAACCACCGCCCACGCCCTTGTACTGTCAAGTACCGAATGATCTAGCCGCTTCCGCTGTTGGGGCGCAGGCTCAGTTGTTCATCGCCCCGCCGCCTGTGCCGGATGACGCGGTTTCAGCCGAAAACTACGCCCGTAACAACGGCTTATCTTTCCTGCCCACCATCACTTGTGCCGCTGATTTGTTGCAGGGTGGCGGCAGCGCTGGCTATGGCCCGGTGGTGACGACCGCCATCATCACCTCGCCTTCGCCGGGGCAAGTCCTGACCGGCGAAACACCGATTTTCGGCACGGTGCAGTTCACGGCTGACCAAGGTAAATTCTTTAAGGTTGAGGTCATCGGTGGCAACTTGTCCGATTGGACGACCATCGGCTCGACCCACACCAACAGCGTGGTTAACGGGCAGATTGAGAACCTCTATGTGCCGGGGTTGGTGAATGGCAGCTATCGGATGCGCTTGGTCATCGTCGATAACGGTGGCGGCTTCCTGCAAGCGCCTTACGAAGTACCCTTCACCGTCGCGCATTAACTATCATTTCTCTCATAGGGAAGGATCTTAGAGCCTTCAGCTTTTCACACAGTCAAGAGCGCTTTGGCGCTCTTTTGTCTTTCTTAGTCCCACCAAGTGATGACAGCAGCGCTGAACCTCGCAGCCTTTACGTAAAAAACGATCAATTTCTGTAGATATTCAGAATAAAATGCTCTTGGATGAATGATGAAATCAAGTTTTATAAGTGCATTTGCCTCTTCAATACTTTTCGGCAGACAACTCAAAACACTGTTGACATCGACCCGTCCGAATTGTATCGCAATTTTTTGCACCTCTTCTGAATCAACATACGTTATTGGGGAATATACCCAATCGTTATTGAGTGGAGCAGTCTCCCATTCTGGATTAACGATATTCTCACTATGGAGTGCTAGATCCAATAACTTTTGGGATTCTAGAGGTTGGTTCGATTTTTTAAAAAGAATCTGTAGGCCAGTTCCTGCCCAATTCAAATCTAGATAATTCGATTCATGAAGCCTAAATGAAATGACATTATCGAGAACCTGTTTATCGTACTTACACTGATTAAGCTCTTCTAGAGAGACCCTTGCGAGTTGTTGAGTTATAGCCATCGTATGCCAAACTTTCGAGACCTCTTTAGTTGAAAATGTACTTAAATTTTGTTTTGCAAAGCACGTTATCCCATAGCCAATTTCATAAGATTACTTTGGATTGATTAAGTCAACCGCATCTTTTCCATCAGCCGACATAACCCATATACTCGGTGTACCCGAACGATTAGATCGAAATAGGATATGTTCAGAGTCAGGAAACCAACTGGGAGAACTGTTAAAACTTTGTTGACATGAGGTGAGATTGACCAAAGATAGCTGTTTAAGATCTAAAACCCATAGGTCAGTTACTTTAACACTGTCTCCGCACGAAGACCAAAAGAGTATTTTATTTTCATCGGGTGACCATGCTAGGTCATTGACCAAAGGTATTGGCTTATCAGTCAATTTGAATTCGGAGGCTTTATCCGTTTGAACAAGCCAAATATTCGTGTAGAAATAATTATTAGGTTCTAGCGCTTCATAAATAATTAAGTGGCTTCGAGGAGCCCAAGCATATCCAATCACGGTATTGCTGGATAGTATACGGGTTTCATTTGTGTCTATTTCTATAAGGATGAGTTGGGTTTGATTTCCATTGTTGGATATATACGTGATAGATTTTCCGTCAGGCGACCATTCAGGGGAAGTGTTACGATCACCTGAAATCAACTGCTTCGGATTTTTCCCATTCGAGTCCATAACCCATATGCTACTCTTGTCTATATTTTCATAATTTTCATATAGCGCGAACACAATTGATTTTCCATCTGGTGACCATCTAGGATTTGCGAACGGCATATCTGTTATGATGCGCTGAAGTTTTCTATTTTCGAGCGACACCAACCATAAGTCATGTGAGGTTTGGTTATGAGAAAGATCACTAGATTGGAAGAGAAGGTGACGACTGTCAGGCGACCATTCAGGAAAAAGCGCATAGACATTTTCCATTGCAGTTGTGACATTTATTGGATCAGAACCATCCACATTCATAAGCCATAAATCACGATTTCCATCACGATCTGATATGAATGCAATTGTTGTGCCATCGGGGGAAAGGGCGGGCATAATTCCGTCAAAATACTTTTGATCATTCTGAGCGTTTACGGAGTAGATTTTGCAGCCGAAACTACTGATCAAAATCGCAAAAATGCTAATCTTGATTATATTTAGTGTTGATAATGATTTATTCACTCAATCTATTCCTTCACTGACTGCCTTCTGAAGTCGCTTTAGCAGACTTGTCTTCTGGTTAGCATGACGGCTTTAGCCTCATGCGGCGCAACCTATTCCTTATCCCTTCACCCCACGATGCTTCTCAAACCACGTTATCGCATAGTCAACCAGCGCTCGTTGAGGCACAAGGAGCGCAGTTGCTTTAGCAATCTTCCCCTCGTGTTGTAGACCTGTTTCGCGGGCAAAATCCGCACCCAGCGCGTCAAAATCCGAGTCGTCCCAATCAATATCATCAAATGGCATCCACTGCCGCACACCATCAATCAACATCGGTGAACCCAAATGGATCGTTCCATGTGCAATATTTGCCCGTCCCTCCGCCAGATGCAGCGATGTATTTTTGTTGTGACCAACCCCCAACAGCAGCACCCAACCATCCCGTCGGTAAATCTGTGCCACTGGAGAATGTTCACCGAAGAGGGGATAGAGATCATGATTCTCTGTAATCTGTTGGGCATGTCGTCCCCATGCCGCAAACGACGCATCAGGGTTATTACTGCGGATCACGCCATCCTGCTTGCGAAACGTCTCTGGAATGATGCCCACACCGAAGCTCGGTGACAGTTCCATATCGTAAACCGGCATCGTGGCCCGAATCGGCTGCCACCATTCCTCTGGCACAGGTGGATTTCGCCAGTTGGAAGGCTCACTGTTGTCTGCCGTAAAGGTTGGCATAACCAGCGTACCTCCTTCGCCTAGCATTTCTTCCAGCGCCAATATCATTGCCACTGGCCCACCGTTCACATTCCCTAATGACTTGAGCGACGAATGAACCACCAGCGTCATGCCCGCTTTCACCCCCAACTTTGCCAAATCCACCTTCAACGACGGCACAGTCGCCGGAAAGTCGCTCATCATCTCAGTCATTCTCTTCTCCTAATCTTGAACCTTCATGAACCCGATTATATCCTAAGAGCCTGTCTGAGTATTCTAAATTGCACACAACGAAGTTTAAAAATAGCATATTTACCGTGATTGCTAGTTAGTCTATCCAAATTTCAAATCCTCGCTTGGTTCCCCCTCGCTGTACACGGGGAGGGGGCTAGGGGGTGAGGTTCTGAGGCAGCTTTTCGCAACTAGCAATCAGGGTATATTTATTTTACAAATACAGGCATTCTGTAGGGAAGCAGCGTGCTGCGTCCGCTATTCTGATTAATTCTCAGATGACCATTAATCTTCCCTTCCAAAAACAGGTAGGTTTTCAGTTGTATTCTGGTTTGCTTTCTCTAACCATTTTCAGTCTTTTTGCTGCTTTTCGTCATGTGTTAAGTCTTTCGCTTGGCATTTTGCATTGATCTATAGACTATCAACTAAAGACTACTGACCTGTTTTTGTAATAATTTTCTTAATGTTGCCTGTTATCACCTGTTTATCAGGCTTTCACTCCACATGACACTCTTCACTCGCCACTTTATGTCACCATCGTGTACAATCTGCCCATTCAACAGCACTTAAACAAGGTTATTCCAATGGCAAAAGTACAATCCAAATATGATGTCGTCATTATTGGTGGTGGTCATAACGGCCTCGTTTCAGCCGCTTATCTCGCCAAAGCTGGTCTCTCAGTCCTTGTACTCGAACGTCAACCTCAAACTGGTGGTGCTGTTCAAACCGTCCAAGTCTTCAAAGGTGTTGATGCCAAACTCTCCCGTTATTCCTATCTGCTCAGTCTCTTTCCCCGTCAAATTAGCACTGACCTCGGCCTCAACTTTGAAAGTCGTAGTCGTAGTGTCTCTTCTTTTACGCCTACAGTTCGTAATGGTCAGCATATGGCCTTACTCATCAGTAACGATGATGAAGGTTCAACCGTCGAATCCTTCCGCAAACTTACCGGCAACAATAGTGAATATTTGGCTTACCAACGCTTCAACCGCTTGATGGAAAACTTCGCTCAAAAAGTTTGGCCTACGCTGCTTCATCCGTTGCAGTCTCGCTCCGAAATGCAGTCCCAATTCAAAGATGCTGATGCTCAAGAATCATGGAAAATGCTCATCGAAGAACCACTTGGCACTGGCCTCGAACGCATCCTTCACGATGACCGTATTCGTGGTTTAGCTTTTACCAACGCCAAAATTGGCATCCTGACTCATCCTCATGACCCCTCACTTTTGCAAAACCGCACCTACCTCTACCACATCATTGGTCAAGGTACTGGTGAATGGCAAATTGTTCTTGGTGGTATGGGTTCAATTTCGGTTGCCCTCGAAAAAGCTGCTTTATCTGCTGGTGTCCACATCGAAACATCCGCCACTGTCGATCAGGTTCAACTCGGTACTGATAGCTCAGTCAGCTATATCCAAAATGACCATACACACACTGTTCAGGCTAAATATGTTCTCTCGAATGTTGCTCCAAGTGTCCTCAGTAAGCTTCTGGTTGACAGTTCAATCCCTGCACAGATTGATGAAGGTGCTGTTTTCAAGATCAATATGCTGCTGAAGAAGCTGCCTCGCCTCAAAGCCCAAGGTTATACCCCTGAACAGGCTTTCAACGGCACATTCCATATGGATGAAGGCTACGAAGCCATGAAAACCAGCTATCAGCAGGCCATGCAAGGCTTAATTCCTGACCAGCCTCCCGGTGAAATGTACTGCCAGACGATGACCGATCCATCGACACTTTCACCTGAACTTCATGCTGCTGGTTACCAAACCATCACGCTCTTTGGCCTCGATATGCGTGCCAAAATCTTTGAAGCTGACAACGCTGGCACACGCGAAAAAGTGCTTCGCAGCTATATGAAGGCCATTGATTCGTATTTGGAAGATGATTTAGAAGACTGCTTGGCACTGGATGCCGATGGAAAACCCTGTGTTGAAGCCAAGTCACCGTTGGATTTGGAAGCTGAACTTGGTCTACCGCAGGGCAATATTTTCCACAATAACTTAACGTGGCCTTTTACCGATGATGCTGAACAGGTTGGCACATGGGGTGTCGAAACCGCTTATCCCAACCTCTTTATTTGTGGTTCTGGTGCTGCTCGTGGTGGTTGTGTCAGTGGTGTTCCCGGTCACAACGCCGCCATGAAAGTTCTAGAATGTGAAGGCTTACGCTAAAGTTGCCTAGGTCAACCGCAGCAATTTATCGAATACTTTTGCTCGCCATAAAAATCGCTGCAACATCGTCCATAAGGCCACGACTGATAGGATAATAACCCAATCACGCCGATCGAGTTCCGTGAGTTCAAAACTGTATCTCAGACTCGGCACAAGCATGATAACAATGTAAAGGATTGCCAATCCAATTGCCACCAATGTGGGTCTCCAATCGCCGCTGTATTCATCACCGCCCGTCCAAAATTGGGTAGGTGGTTCAACAAAAACAATCAAGACCAAGCCCGCCAATGTCGTAACAGATGTTAGTACCGTCCGTGCAACTGCTATGGCTTCACCTTGAGCAGTGTCGATGATTTGCATGATGGTCTCGCCACGCGCAGCTTCTAACATCACAACTTGGTCATGCGTCAAACTCCGGATGTTGAAGACATTTGTTCCTGCGCTGTTGGTAAAGGTCGCTACAAAATAAATGACATAAATGGCTACCCCGACAGTTGCTAACGAAATACCCGCTGGAATCACGAAACGCAGTACGGTACGTAATGAACCATGCGGTGGTTTACCAGCATGTGACCATGCTGCCAATCCGAGTGTTGGCAATCCCACAGTGATCAAAGATAGAAGTGATTGATGTACTGGTGTAATGGGAAATCCCAGACCAATAATGGCAATTGCGACGATGATAATCGTTTGGTAAATCACTCGCGCAAGAAATAAGCGGATAATATCCAGCATCCCCATCACAATACGTTGGCCTTCACTAAAGGCCGATGGTAACGCCGCAAATGAGTCGTTTAGCAAAATGATGTCGGCAACACTACGAGTTGCTTGGCTGCCACTTTGCATCGCTACGCCAATTTGCGCCCGTTTAAGCGAAAGCACATCGTTGACACCATCACCAATCATCGCGACATAATGACCGCTGGCTCGCAGCGCCCCTACAAGGCGTTCTTTCTGCTGTGGGGTAATGCGCCCAAATACCGTTGCGTTTTCTGCTGCCTCTGCAAACTGGGTCGGATTCATTTTTTCCAGATCAAGACCGGACACTGCCTGAATATTCTTGCTTAAACCAGCCTGCCGTGCTAACGCCGCAACCGTATTTGGATTATCACCAGAGATGATTTTAAGTTGAATACCCGTATCTGCAAATTTTTTGAGCGTCGCTTCTGCTTCCGGTCGCAGTTCATCACTAAAAGCGATTGCGCCCAACGCCACCAAATCCTTAGGCAGTTGCGGTTCTTCGTCTTTATGCAGCGAGACAACCTCAGCATGTTGCGTAAAGAGCAAGACGCGCAGCCCTTGTTTTTCCCATTCCGAAAGCTTTTCACCTACGTCCGCACCAGCCACCAGATTCGGACGCAGCATTTCAGGTGCGCCTAATACATACACACCTTTAAGTTCAGGTGTATCAAAAGAGATGGCACTCCATTTGCGTTCTGATGAAAAAGCAACTTCTTCTAAGGACGACCGTTTATCTCCTTTAAGCGCCTCATCAAGTGCCTCGGAGGTACGGTTGCCAGTGCCAGCACTGGCAGCATAAATGCCGAGAATGCGCCGGAATTCCTCGTCACTGATAGAGTAGGGAATGGTTTCCACCAGATTAATGCGGTTGGCAGTCAATGTACCCGTTTTGTCGAGACACAGTACATTCACGTTGCTCATGGACTCAACCGCATTAGCGTGTTGGATAAGTGCGCCTTGTCCCGCCATACGGACTGCGCCCATTCCGTAAGCAATCGTGGTCATAAAGAACAAGCCGTTTGGGATGAGTCCCGCGATCACTGCCGCGATACGTGCGCTTTCAGTTAAAGGCTGGCTGACGACCAGCGCGGCTAGGGCGAAAAGTGTTGCGATAAGCATGGTCACCACGACCAGCAGTTGGACGATGAACTCCACGTCCACTTGCAATGGTGTTTTTTCAGCGCGATAAGCCCGCGCACCAGCCGTTAATTTACTGGCGACACTTTGCTCTCCCACCATTTCTGCTTCGTAATAAGCGCTGCCGTTCACACAGAACGTACCGGAAAAAACCTGATCTCCGTTGCGCTTAGCGATCAGGTCCGATTCGCCTGTCAATAGTGATTCGTCGACATCTACCCGGCTGTCGCTGACAACTTTTCCATCGACAACAATTTGGTCGCCCGCTTTGACCAGCAGAATGTCACCAACCACAATTAAACTCGGATCAACTGTGATCGGTTTTCCATCCCGCATGACCGTAGCTTTAGGACGGGTGAGCAGGGCAATTCTGTCCAGCGCGTATTTGGCACGTAATTCCTGTGCAATGCCAATAACGGTGTTCCAAAAAGCAATGCCCACCGAAGCAAAAGCATCACTGTATAAACCCAGCACCACAAGTACAGCACCGATGCCGAACAACACCAGATTGATGAAGGTGAAGACGTTCGCACGGATGATGTCTCCGTAAGTGCGACTGCTCTGGAAGTGAACATTGTTCCCTTGCCCACGTTCGCGACGGGTGACCACCTCGGTTTCGGAAAGACCGTTGATCTGCGGAGTTGAGATTGAGGGAGCCATCTGCATAAGTGCTTCTCGTGTTCATAATTAGACAGTTATTGTAACGGATAATTAGCCTGTACGTTACGTTCCTCGCAAAGGTTGCACAATTCCGTCACAAAATCTCGGACTGATTTATTCGTCGTATTTGCACGATTGGTGGCGTAGTGGCTAGCATAGATTATACTTTCACGAACCACTATACTACGGCAAATGCTTCGTGGTTTGTATCATCAAACACACCGTAATCATAGAAGGACTTCATGCCACTTTTCGTTATTTTCATTTTTGGTGCAATAGTTTTTGGTGCAGGTGCCATGCTTGCCCCTGCATGGCCTAGTTCGCAACCACGTATCGGCCTGATGGCTGCGCTTGCCCTTGGCATCGTCATGGGTGGGGCAATCTTCTGGTCGTCGCTCTTTGGTTGGAACACGCTTGTCATCGACTATTTATTGTTCGCCCTGATCACCAGCATCTTTTTGTTCGGCACATTGTCATACGGGCAAAAAAGAGCCGAGTCTAAGGGGGAAACATTAGCAGATTCTGATCAAGGTTGGCCGGGACCACGCGATTTAATGTTTTTCGGACTTGTGGCTCTGATATTTCTCGCTCCTGTGCTGATTTTACCTGTACCCTTGGATACGGATGCACAGGGTTTTGGCTATCTCGGTTTGATGGCACGGTTGGGCGGCGGCTTTCAGACGTTGTCGCCTTGGCATCCTGAGATCAGCTACCTCTATTCGCCCGGTTTTTCAGTGTTGATTGCTTACCTCAGCCACCAACTGAATCAGGGAATGCAGAGTGTACAAATCAGCGTCGGCGCGATACTCGGTTTGCTCAATGTCTGGTTGGCCTACGACATGGGCTCTGAAATCCGTGACAAGCGCTTGGGACGAGCCATGGCATTGGTGATGCTGTTGAGCATTGGCCTATTTACAGCATTTGTGGACTCACATTACACGACTATTTTAGGTCTCGTTTTTGCCCAAGCCTTTTTGATTTTAGCAATCCGTTTTCTACGTAAGCCTACAATTGCCGATGCCGCTGGCGGTGGATTGATGCTCGGCGCATTGGTATTAGCTCACCCCGATACCACAATTATCCTCATGCTCGGCTACGTACCGTGGCTACTGACCATGTGGTTTGGTCAACCGCGTCCGACTCTTAGAAGTTGGCTGGTGTTGGCGATTGGTATGCCGCTAATTGCGCTTATCGCTATTGCTCCGTGGCTCTACAGCATCAAGGATTTACTCGGTAGCAACATTGTCTCACCCTTTACCCGTGATGCGTCCTATTGGCGTATCCTCGTTTTATATCACGGCATCTGGATCGTACCAGTGGCCATTTTCGGTGCGGTCATAGGGCTTCGTAACCGCAGTCAGTCGGTCATTTTGGCGGTTGGTTGGCTGGTATTGATATTGGAATTTTCGAGCCTCGGTATACTGGAAAGCCTCGCGCCCAATCTACTCGCACCTATCCTGCGGTACGATTATCCGTTTAGTATTGCGTGGCACGGCCCAATCATTCCCTACGCTATATTAGGTGGAGTGAGTTTGTTGTGGGTGTGGGAACGTTATGGCGCAAAGCGTATCAGCAGCCTATCGCCCAGTTGGTCATATGCCGCGCTGACTGCTGGGCTGGTAGCTGTTCTTGCGGCTATCGTCCTGAGTCCGCAACTGCTTTCGTTCAGCAAAGGTCGGATCGGATTTTATGGCGCATTTTCCTCGGTTGATGATGTCAAAGCGATGGAGTGGATTAAGCACAATACAGCCGAGGACGCGCGGGTACTGAATTTTCCCGGTACACAAAAAGACAATTCGCATGAAAGCGATTGGGTTCCAGTCATCGCTGAACGCGACACCGTTTATTATCGCTGGCAGCCATTCTTTCGTAATAATGAGGCTAGTCTTGCCGAACAAGAGCGCTTACGTGCCTTCTGGGAAGACCCGGCTAATCCCGCACAAGCCGAGCTGCTGCGAAGCGCCCGTATAAAATATGTGATTGTGCCACAGTTGGTAACGAATCCGGCGAGTATCGACACTATGTTCCGCTGGAATACGCCGTTTACAGGACTTGTTCAAATGCGTTCGCTGGTGAGTGCTGCGACTTATCTTGAGTTGGTATTTGACAGTGACGGCGCACAAGTCTACGAGGTAAAATCGTCATAATTATGAGTAATAGGCGATTGCCTATATAATCGAAAAATCTGACACGTTGTGATTGCCACCTATACGCTGCTATAAATATATGCACCTTTTAAAGTGCATAGTTGTTGAGAACGCTTTATGTCCGATGAAACGCATTTCACTGAAGATAATGCCGCGCAAAAGCCCCAGCAGCCACCAAGTGAGGGTGCTATTCCCGCTTCGGTGGCTTTTATGGAGATTATGCGGCGTGCGGCGGCGAAGGCTGAGTCGGAGCGTCCGCCAAGAATCGCTCCTGCTTCTAATTCAATTAAAGACCCGCGCAGTGTAGCTGCCACTCAGACCCAGACCGTCCAAGCGCCGGTTAATGTGCAGCAAAAATATGATTCCGCGATGGAAGAACAACGAATCCAACGTGTGAAAAAGCGCCAGACGCGTCGTCGCCGTCAAACGGTTGGGGTGATGGGTGGCATCTTCCGTTCGGTCATTGTGATAGTGATCGCAGCGGCTTTGATGGCAACCATTTTCACATGGTCTACGCCTTCTCAGTTCATTAACGATCAAGTTAAATCGAAGTTGAGTATCGCGCAGGCCACCGGACAATCAACGACCGTACCAACGGTTATCCCTACGCCCAATTGGTTGCGTAAGGTGGGTATTGTTTCGGGGCATCGCGGCCCACAAGTGCCGCCTGACCCCGGTGCGGTTTGCCCCGATGGTTTGACTGAGGCTTCGATTACCTTTGCCGTTTCCCAAAAAGTGGTACGAAATTTGCGTGATCGTGGTTATTCAGTAGACCTTTTGGATGAGTTTGACTCGCGATTGGATGGCTATCAAGCCGCAGCATTAGTGTCCATCCACGCCAACACTTGCAAGAACTTTGGAGAAGTCGTCACCGGCTATCTGATCGCCCGTGCAGCAGCCCGCAGTGGCTTGGGGCAGGATGATGGTTTAGTTGAATGTGTCGCAAAATACTATGGACAAGCCACCAGTTTGGATCGTCGCCCCGGTGTGACGATTGATATGAGCGACTATCACACCTTCCGCGAAATTCATCCGTTAACACCGGCGGCTATTCTGGAATTGGGATTTTTGTTAGCCGACCGTGAGACATTGACGAATAAGCAGGATGAAATGGCGAAGGGCATCACAGACGGTATATTGTGCTTCCTTGAACCCAATCAACAACTACCGACCGCAGAAGCAAGCACTACACCTACAGGGTAGATTTAATGACAAAACAACTGGTTATGTATTCACGCACAACAGGCTGCCCCTTTATTACCGTAGCAAAACGCGTTTTGGACGATTATGCGCTAAGCTACCATGAGATATACATCGACAAAGATATGGATGCTCGACGGCTTGTTTTGGAATGGACGGGGTTTCTTTCAGTGCCAACCTTGGTTGTAGCCGAGGAGGGCGAAGTACTGCCGTACCAAGTTCCACCACCCCTTGAGCCGGGAAGCAGCCCACGCGGGATCAATCGTGGTTCAATGATTACCGAAGGCAATATTGAACAGCTAGAGGTGTGGTTGGCACAAAACGGATTTATAAATAGCGCGAATGGGATCGAAGGATGAGTGTACAAGACAAAAATATTCTGGTTGATGGGTTGAACGTGCATTATTGGGAGGCGGGGCAGGAAAACTCGCGTTCCTTATTGTTAATACACGGCGGCTTAGGCAATGCGATGCTTCATTGGGAGCCCGTGTTACCGATTTTAGCCGAAACATTTCACGTCCTCGCGCCTGATTTGCCGGGGTTTGGTCAAAGTCAACCGCTGCCAGTGAGTCGCACCGATGTCTTGCTACACTGGATTAAATCGTTTATTGATGCCCATCAGCTTGAACAGGTTGTACTGGTCGGTCATTCTTTTGGCGCATTGTTTGTGCGTTTGTTTGCTGCGGCTAATCCCAAATATTCACCGGCTGTGATTCTGATTAACGGGGGTGGCGTTCCTGACTTGCCATCCTTCTTTAAATTTATTGACAAAATACCCGGTTTATCGACGCTTATATTTGCCCAATTTGGAAAAATGACGACCAATCCCGGTGCTTTACAAAAGTTGATTCACATTAAACCTGTTTTGACTGATACTTTTTACGCAGGTGCGAAGGGCGCAAGTCCAGCATTTAGTCGCTTGATGCAAATGATGGTGAGCAGCGGCATCCCAACCGAGCGAACACCACTGGTTCCAACGCTGATCCTGTGGGGTGTTGAAGATACCTTTACACCACCGGGCGACCGCGAAGCCATCAAGACCAGTATTCCGGGGGCAGTTCTAACTGAAATCGCGGATTGTGGGCATATGCCACAGCTTGAAACACCCGATGTTTTTAACTGGCAGATCACAACCTTTTTGGATAAGTTAGCGCGTCCAGCACCCGTAGCTAAAGCTGGCCCTAAAGTTCTGCGAAAACTGTCTGGATAAACCGTTTTCTTACTGATATAATCCCTAAGGATCATTTTAGGAGGGGTAGCCTAGTGGCCTAAGGCGCTCGCCTGGAACGCGGGTAAGGGTAACACCTTCGTGGGTTCAAATCCCACCTCCTCCGCTTTTTTCTACAGTAAAGACCCATGATACAAAAACTGAGTAGTTCACGGCTGCCTTGGCCGACCGATTGGCCGGCACTTTTTGGTGCGGATCGCCCCCTTGTCCTAGAAATTGGCTTCGGTTACGGGCAGTTTCTGCAACATTTGGCAGCTACCAAACCCGATGCTAATGTCATCGGCTTGGAAATCGCCAATCAATGTTTAGACTCTGCCGAACGTGCGATTGAGCGCAAGCACCTGACCAATGTGCGCGTGATTCAATCGATGGCGGAAACCGCACTCCACCATTTGTTTATCCCCAACAGCCTGAGCGAAGTGCATATCAATTTCCCTGACCCTTGGTTTAAGAAGCGGCACGGTCATCGTCGGCTGATCCAGCGCGATACACTTGATGTACTGGTAAGCCGATTGCAACCCGGTGCGATGCTCTATCTGGCAACTGACATCATTGAGTATGCCGAGATGAGTGCCGAACTCCTGCGCGAGACACGCGGTTTGACGAACATTTTGCCCAGCGATTGGGCTAACGAAATGCCGGGGCGTGTCGTTACCAAGTATGAAGGGCGGGCATTGCAAGAGGGACGTGCTTGCTATTACTTTGCCTACCAACGGAATGATCAAGCTGCACCTGATGTGCCAGTCATCAAGGAGGTCGAAATGACCCATGTTGTATTGTATACACCCCAGAGCCTCGATGAAATATTGGCATGTTTTGAGGGCGTTGAGCATAAGCACGGCGATACGATTGTTCGGCTGTTGCACGGTTATCGTGGTCGTAATGTGCTGTTGTTCGAAGTTTATATCCACGAGCCAACCCTCGACCAACATATTTCATTGGTGATTGCCCCGCGCCAAGACGAACATGAATTTACGGTCAAGGTTGGTTCAATGGGTTATCCCCGTTCCACCCCCGGTTTACAAATGGCTGTGGCTTTGATGGCGGAATGGCTTACGAGTTTGAGTCCAGATGCGCGGGTTGTGAACCACGGACTCGGTGATTATGTTCAGTCCTCATTGTCTGAAGAAAACTAATCAAAAACAGCGCTAAACGTTCAAAATGTTGCGGAAGTTGCAGTTGTTACTGCATTTTTCGCATTAATTGCATAATTTCCGCTGAATTGTCTGGCGGCTGCTACGGGAGAAGCCGCTGAATTGACATTTTGGGTCGGCGGGAAGCTCGGTGAATGCCACTGAAATGACACAAATGCCGCGGGAAGCCCGGCTAATATCACCGCTGTGTCGGAAGTGTCTGCCGCCGCCATATTTGCTGTGGTTTTGATCGGATGTGCGGTGGTCGATGACATCCTGATTTCCCTCGAAAAATAACATTTCTATTTCTATGATGATAGTCAATAGTAAGCGATGGCAGAATATTTCCAGAGGGAGCACACGCAGGTGCTCCCCTACAAATGCAAATTTACACCCTATTACAGTGGGTTTATTACGTATTTGTCACCATTTTCATATCCATTTTAGAACAAAAGTTCATAAAAGTAAAGCAAAATCGGTTCGAGTTTACAAACTTTGGGAAGATATTTGATTTTTGATGACGGTGACGTTTATGAGTAAATGATGAGAACGGCTGAACACCTGTCATTTTGGCGATTCCTGCTGCGACGTTTGTATAGAAAGGCAAAACAGCCGATAATCGAATTGAGCTACAAGGAGCGTTTCAAATGAATAATGGTGTCAAAACAGTCATTTATCCGGTCAAAGATATTGCCAAAGCCAAGGCGTTATTTACGGCGCTTTTGGGTAAGGAACCTTATGCCGACCAACCCTATTATGTGGGTTATAAGATTGGCGACCAAGACATCGGTTTAGACCCCAACGGTCACAAACATGGTATGACTCCCTACTATGACGTTAGTGACATCAAGCAAAGCCTGCAAGCTCTGCTGGACGCGGGCGCAACCACCATCGAAGACATCAAAGATGTGGGTGGCGGTAAGCTGATTGCTGTCGTCAAAGATGTAGAGGGCAACATCATCGGGCTAAGCCAGAACGCTTAATTCTCACAACCATCCCGTTAGGCAAGATTGGGTAGCGATACCCAATCTTACAGGAGAACAAACCCATGAAGTACATGCTGCTGATCTATGCCGATCAATCTAACCTCCCTGACTACAGTCCTGAAGAACGTTTAGCTTCGGTTCAAGAGTGGTCTGCACTCATGACCGAAATGAAAACGGCTGGGATCGTGTTAGGCAACGATGGCCTTGCCCCTGCCGTAGATGCCACCAGCGTCCGCTTCCGCGATGGAAAAGCCCTGATTGCTGATGGGCCGTTCGCTGAAACGCATGAGCAGTTGGGTGGGTACATCATGCTCGAATGCAAAGACCTTGATGAAGCTCTGAGTTGGGCAGTCAGACTCCCCGGTGCAAAATTCGGCACGATTGAGGTACGCCCCGTTAACACTTACACACAGGCGCGGGACGCAGCAGTAGCACGTAAGGCATGACCGCAGCCGCGCAGATCGAAACTACTTTTCGCGCCGAACACGGGCGTGTTTTGGCGGCACTCATCAGCCAGCTTGGGGATTTCACGCTGGCAGAAGACGCGCTGCAAGATGCACTTGTGAACGCGTTGGAAAGTTGGCCGACGAGTGGTGTGCCGCGTAACCCCGGTGCATGGCTAACGACCGTCGCTCGTCGCCGTGCGATTGACCGACTGCGCCGCACCTCGAATCGGGAGACTGATTCGGACATCCTCGACACCTTTGCTGCCGACGAGGAGGAAACCGAGATGGAGTCTATCCCGGATGATCGCCTAAAACTGATGTTCACCTGCTGCCATCCGTCACTGCCGTTAGAAGGGCAGGTCGCGCTGACACTGCACACATTAGGTGGTCTTTCTACAGCGGAAATCGCACGGGCGTTTCTTGTACCTGTGCCGACGATGGCTCAGCGGCTGGCGCGGGCGCGGGCAAAGATTCACAACGCAGGTATCCCTTACCGTGTGCCACCTGCGGATTTGCTACCGGAACGACTCGACGCGCTGCTGGCGGTGATCTATTTGATCTTCAACGAGGGTTATGTCACAACAAGCGGCGATGTATCTATGCGCAGTGATTTGTGTGTTGAAGCCGTCCGTTTATGTCGCCTGCTGGTTGATCTGCTGCCTGATAGTGCCGAGGCGCGAGGCTTATTGGCGCTGATGCTGCTGCATGACTCACGCCGCGAAACTCGTCTTGATAAGGCAGGCAATCTCGTCCTGTTAGATGATCAAGACCGGTCACGCTGGGATCGCGCGAAAATCAACGAAGGCGTTACCATTCTGGACGATGCTCTGCTGCTTTATGCACCCGGCCCATATCAAGTGCAGGCGGCGATCAGTGCGCTCCATGCCGAAGCCGTAACACCGGACGCAACCGACTGGCATCAAATCGCCGCGCTTTACGGTACGTTGGCTATGATGATCCCATCACCGGTCATCGAAGTTAATCGTGCGGTAGCGGTTGCGATGGCGGGAAGCCCTGCCGATGGATTGAGTTTATTGCATCGTATCAAAGGTGTGGAGAAGTTTTACCCTTATCACGCTGCTCGCGCTGATTTACTCCGTCGAACCCATCAGCGTGAGGCGGCGGCGGACGCTTATGAACAGGCACTTGCCCTGTGTGGTAATAGTGCCGAACGCGCTTATTTACAGCGCCAATTGAATGACATGCTCAATCTCAACTCGTAAATCAAAACTCTGAACAGAGGAACTGATCATGCAACCCCGTATTAACTATCTCAAAATCGATTCAGCCGCTATGCAGGCCATTAATGGCATCGGCGATTATGTGAACAACAGCGGTTTGGAGCGTTCGCTGCTCGATCTGATGTTGGTTCGCGCCTCGCAGATCAACCGCTGCGCTTACTGCCTTGATATGCATACTAAGGATGCGCGTGTTAGTGGCGAAACTGAACAGCGCCTTTACAGCTTGAATGCTTGGCGCGAAACCCCGTTTTATTCTGACCGTGAACGCGCAGCCTTAGCATGGACGGAGGCGGTAACACTCCTCAGTGAAAATGGCGTATCGGATGAACTTTATGCTGAGGTTCAGCAGCATTTTAGCGAAGAGGAAATCGTCAAACTGACAATGGCGGTGATCGCTATCAACAGTTGGAATCGCCTCAATGTGAGCGTGCGCGCTGTTCCCGGTCACTATAAGTCACAGCGCCAACCTGCTGCCCAAACTACCTAAATCGAGGACGCGGATGGTGTGAAAATTCTAACGCCATCCGCATTTTAGCTTGACCAACCGTTTAATCTCGATGATGATTTAAATCATTATCGTATCGAAATTCTGGAAGATGGAGACCACAACCTTATGCTTTGTATGAACAACTATCCGCAAGACTATATTGACGAATGCCACACCCGAGTTAAGTCGCAGATTGCTGCTTATGACAGCTTGATAGCGGCAACCGGAAAACAATCTGCCATCGACGCTTTTGAGCCGGTTTTCTTTAATAATATGGTGCTGCTGCTCGACCAGCTCTTTGTTCATAGAAGTCGGGTATTGGAAGGCAAAGATGGCAACCCGATGAATGAGGTTCGGGTCATCTGCAATTCATTAATGAATAACAACAGCAAAATGATGGCGGATAAGGGCATCAAATTGAGTCCGGCTAAGTCCATTTTGAAGTATCAGATTGGGGATGAAATTAGGTTGAGCGAAGCCGATTTTCTACGGCTATCCAAGGCATTTTTCACGGAAATTGAAAGTAAATTCTGCGAGCTCGTCGCTGTGCCTGAATGATAGACGGGCGAACGGTGAGGTGCGCCCGTATTGAACGCGACTGAGCGAGTTAGACTTCAGCGTCGAGGGCATCGAGTTCGTCTTTGTCATCCTCATCGTCGTCGAAGTCTTCCTCTATTACATCTACATCTGCCGCATCGTTGAGGTTGTCTTCGGCTTCATCGCCCGCTTCAACGATGTTGTCGAGGTCGTCTATATCATCGTCGTCTTCTTGTCCCTCATCTTCGTCGCCATAATGATCTTCATCATCCATTGGCACATCATCATCTTCGTAAAGACTGTCGTCTTCATCATCATCAATTTCAGCACCGCCATCTTCCACGTCTTCGTCATCGGGCGGAATGCTGCGGTCAACAGTTTGTGCAGTCAGCAGATCATCCACTAAGGGCGCTAGTGGGGAGAGAAGTGCAGGTGTAAGGCTGGGCATTGTTCGAGTCTTTCTTCCCCGAAGATGGGGTTAATTGGAGATTACCAGAGCACGAAGCAGGATATGTTTGCCAGTATAGTCGATAATTTCTTGCATGTGCTAGGTTAAAAGCCGAGTCCGCTTCGGCGCTTGGTTGAGGAATGGCTCGACTCTTAAAATCGGATTACACTTTCTTTATCACCATTGAAGGGAAGTATTTATGGACAGCAATAAAGCAGGTTATCAGTCGATTGATGAGTATATTGCGGCGTTTCCTGAACCGATACAGGAACTCTTACAAGCCATACGCGCTACTGTTAAAGCCGCCGCGCCGGAGGCCACAGAAAAAATTAGTTATCAAATGCCGACGTTCGAACAGAAGGGCAATCTCGTGTATTTCAGCGCTGGCAAAAATCACATTGGGTTTTATCCAACACCCGGTGCAATCGTGGCTTTTAAGGATGAATTATCCGTTTACAAAGGGGCAAAAGGGTCGGTGCAGTTCCCACTCGACAAACCCTTGCCGCTCGAACTCATTAGTAGAATGGTGAAATTCAGAGTTGAGGCCAATCTCAAGAAGGCAGCACTCAAATCGCCGAAACGAAAATAAGTAACCCACCTCAATCGGATACGTTGTAAAGGAGTACAAGGTATGACCAGTTGGACAGAATTTGCACGACAAGCGCCGGAATTTGCGGCATTTGGTCAAGCCCGTTTCCAAAGCGGCGTGGCCTATTTGGGTACGCTTCGCGCGGACGGAAGCCCGCGTGTGCATCCTGTGACTCCCATTATCGGTGAGCAGTTGTTTCTGTTTATGGAACCGACTTCGCCCAAAGGCAAAGATTTGGAGCGCGATGCACGTTATACGCTGCATTGTTCGGTTGAAAATTCAAGCGGCGGTGATGGTGAGTTTTACCTCAGAGGCCGTGCATCGTTGAACAGCGACCCTCTCATGCGTGAACAAGCGGTGAAGGCATCATCTTATTCTCCGGCAGAACACTATGTCCTGTTCGTGTTTACGGTCGAGTTTGCCTTTATGAATCGCTATGTAGCTGGCAAACCCGATACCCACCGCTGGCAATCGCCTGATTAATCGTCTTATATGGCTAATGCTGCATGAGGCTGTGCAAGCGCGTCACGTTTGCTGATCCGCATTTGAATATCCGGTTCAGGTCGCAGCGTAACCAGCGGATTGAGCTTAATCTGTTGACCGGGGACAAGCGACAGGTGATAGCGTTGCAAGACGGTCGCCAGCACCAATTCAGCTTCCATCATGGCAAATTGGTTGCCGATGCACACACGCGGCCCGCCCCCAAATGGGAAGTATGCGTATTTGGGGATATTCTCTTCATTCGCCGTCGCAAAACGTTCGGGCAGAAATTCGTCCGGTTGATCCCAATATCGCCCGTCATGATGCACGACATACATACTCATCATAATGATGCTGCCCTTGGGAATAGTGTAGCCGCCTAGTTCGAAATCAGCTTGTGCCTCGCGTGAGACTGTCCAAGCTGGTGGATATATCCGCATTGATTCCTTGATGACCATCTCCAAGTAGGGCATTTTCGGTAAATCAGCGAGTGTAGGCAACTGACCATCCAGCACACTGGCGATTTCGGCGGCTAGTTTTTGCTCGACTTCAGGATACCGTCCCAACAGATAAAATGTCCACGCCAGCGCGTTGGCTGTCGTTTCATGACCTGCCACGAACAAGGTCATCGCCTCATCTTTGACTTGCTTGGTCGTCATTTGCCCGCCATCTTGCTCATCAACTGCTATCAACAGCATCGAAAGCAAGTCGCCTTTGTCTTCACCTGATGCCTGCCGTTCATCAATGAAGCGTGTAATCGTCTCATCAATAACCTTCAGCGCATCCCGACGCTTACGGTTGGTTGCTGTGGGCAGCTTTTCTAAAAGCTGAAGCGGTCGTGAAATTCGATCAGCCGTCGCTTCAATACCCACGCTGATTGCTGCACCGATGCTGTCCGCATCATGGGTGACATCGGTATCAAACAGTGTTTTTTCAACGATTCGCATCGTTAAATGCATCATCTCGTTTAACATGCCAATCTGTTTGCCATTTTGCCAATCGCGCAGCATATCATCCGTGTAATTGACCATCACGTCAGCATAAGCCGCAATCCGGTTGTGGTGGAAAGCAGGCTGTACCAATCGACGCTGGCGTTTATGCAGGTCGCCGTCGCTCGTCAGCAAACCTTGCCCAATCGAGTCTCGGGCGGCATTTTTGAGGGCAGGCGTTTTCTGGAATTGGTCAGCATGTTTAACCAGCACATACTGTATATGTTCGGGATTGTTCAGTTGGTATATGTGGCGTGGCCCAACTTTGAAGTGAACAACATCACCGTACTTGCGCTGATTACTGATCAGAAAACCGATACGATCTTGCTGCAATTGGCGTATGCTGCCAATGAACGGCAAACCCTTTGGGCCGGGTGGAAGTTTGGTTATGGTCGTCACAATTAGCCTACACTTCTTACAATTATGGACACGATGTACATAATTACGATATGCCAAAATGAAAACTCGGTCAATAGCTTGTGTCGAAAAAATCTGTAAACAATCTGTAAATTTAAACTACCGCCATGACTGTTTCTTCAGGACAGTAGCAGGTGTTAGTTCCTCTGCCACTTGCTCGGTTCGTCGCTTGATACGTCGCCGTGCCTGCTCGTGAATCTCTTGGACATGCACAACCTTTTCTTCAATCGCAACCTTTAGCCAAATTGCACCCGTTTCAGCGGTTGCCACACTGCCGCTGCCATATGCGCCGGTGAGCGTATCATCCTCCCACATCGCGGATATGATCAACGCGCCGCCTTCAATCCAGTCCATATAATAATTGGGGGTGCTGATGAAATCTGGTTCATCAACCACGCGCTCCATTTTGCAGAGTTCAGGCCGCAAGTGGAGCAAGTAAGCCGTTTCCAGTTCGCCGGCGTGACCCATGCCACCAATGGCTGATTTTCGATATTGTTCGAGGGCTGGCGCACCCAAATGACCCGATGTATGGAGAAAGGTGGTCGCTGCGAAAATGTGATGGTGACGATCACCCGCGTATTTGACGACATTGTGCAGGAACGAGCCGTTGCCCCCGTGTCCATTCATCAGGTAAAAACGGTCAGCCCCACGCGCCACCAACCCGTCGATCACTTCGAGCAGAAAGTCTTCGAACACGCGCCCGCCCAAATTGAGCGTACCCGCAAACGAATCGCGGTACATACTCACGCCATAGGGGAGGGTCGGCAGCATCTCGGCTTCATCAGGAATAGCATTAACTGTTCCCTCAGCAATCGCCCCGATAATCACTGTGTCGGTACTGAGAGGGAGGTGATAACCGTGCTGCTCGGTATGTCCGCAGGGAATTAGAATGACGCGCTGTTGGGTAGCCTTTAGAGGTTGAGGATCATTCGTCTTTGTTCTCGGTAACGAAAGCTGTTTTACCTGTTCACTCGCTAGGTTTTCACCTTTATGGATGACAAAGAATTGTGTAAAACCCTGATTTTGTAACCCGCCAAAAATAGCATTGACTACGCGTTGGAGCATGGCTTCGGTAACGGGCGCAACGCTGTCTTGCCAGCCGTAGGGTAGGGCAGGTAGTAAACAGATTGAGTCCGTTTCAATCATTTGTCCGACGGCATCGAGGTTGAAGCCATCACCCAACGGTAAAATAAAAGGAATGGCGCGGGGTAAGTCCACGACTTCAGGCCATGTTAATTCATCGTAATGGGTCATTTTCATAAGAATTCCTCCTGATGCACAAATAATAACGGGTTCGCCTGCTGCCCGAAAGTGCAGTGGCATCGAACCTTTGCCGACCGATATAATAGCCCTTTCTACAAACCGCATTCTCGAGAAAGTTTATATGCCAATTTGGGTTGAAGTCCTGCTGCGAATCGCGCTGTTTTTAGCTGGGGGTTATCTTGCGGGTTGGACGGTGATGTCCGCCATTCGCAGTTTTGTACTGCCACGCGGGGATAATGTCCCACTCACACGCTTTGTTTTTAGACGGATGTCGATTATTTACCGTCTGATGGCTAAAAGAGCCAAGACCTACGCTGAACAGGATCGTATCATGGCGCTGTTTGCGCCTGTTACCTTGCTGTTATTGCCTGTCATTTGGCTGTTTTTGATTTTAATCGGCTACACCATAATGTTCTACTCATTAGGTGAAGGGACACTCTATGAGTCCTTCAAAATCAGTGGTTCGTCTTTGTATACGCTTGGTTTTTTTACGGTCGATTCTTTAGCACCGAATGGTATGGCCTTCATCGCGACTGTTATGGAATTTACCGAAGCGACTATTGGCTTAGGCTTGATTGCTATCGTTATTTCGTATCTACCCACGATGTACGCGGCATTTTCGGCGCGTGAAACGTTGGTGACGCTGCTTGAAATTCGGGCTAATTCGCCACCGTCTGCTGTTGATCTGATTCTCCGCGCTCATCGTATTCGGGGTTTCGACTCCTTAAAAGACTTATGGGCTGCTTGGGAAGTATGGTTCGCCCAGATCGAGGAGAGTCACACCTCCTTATTTGCGCTCAATTTGTTTCGTTCTCCACAGCCGGAACGCTCATGGATTACCGCAGCTGGTGCGGTCATGGATGGTGCAGCTTTGATATATGCCGCGGTTGATATTCCGCGCAATTCCGAGTCCCAGTTATGTATCCGTGCAGGTTATGTAGCCTTGCGCCACATCGCGGATTTTTTTCGCATTCCTTATGATGCCAACCCTAAATTTAGTGATTATATCAGCATCACACGCGAGGAGTTTGAGGATGCGCTTGACCAGCTTGCGGCAAACGGTGTTCCCCTCAAAGCCGACCGTGACCAAGCATGGAAGGATTTCTCCGGTTGGCGCGTTAATTACGATACGGTGCTTTTGGGTTTATGCGAATTGGTGATGGCTCCCTATGCGCCGTGGTCGTCAGATCGTGGCTTGCAACGCAGTGTGTTTAAGATCATGAAATAGAACCGTAGTGCTGGCCTTTGGTGTATACTAGACAAACGTATAGAATTGTTGAGTGTAAATTTTATGACCAAACGACCTGACCGCCGTGGGCCGCGCACCCGTCGTCTTTTGAGGGACGCACTAATTTCCTTGATACTGGAAAAGGGTTATGATGCCGTGACGGTGCAAGACATCACGGATCGTGCCAACCTTGGTCGTGCCACCTTCTATTTACACTTCAAAAACGGTAAAGACCAGTTATTGATGACCAGCCTGCGCGAGATGTTTGATGATCTCAAAGCGCGGATTATCCCACCGCCGCCTGATATGCCCTTGGGGGATATGGCGATGCGGATGGTTCCTTTCCAACATGCTTTTGAGTATCGCGACTTGTATCGGGTGACGCTGCTCAGCCAGCAGGGAACTGCCGCGATTGTCAACGGTATACGCGAGTATTTGGCGGGGAGTATGCGCGAACGCATTGATGTGGCTGTTGGAGAACGTCAACCGCTTGTGCCGTTGGATGTTCTGGCTAATTATCTGGCAGGTGCGATGATCTCACTCATTAGCTGGTGGCTCAAGCAAGATACCCATTATACCTCCGAGCAAATGGCTGAGATGTTCCGACTGTTGTCCATGCCGACCATTAGCACGGTGTTGGGATTTAGTCCGACATCAGCCTAACGTTCAGTCGGTTTACTCTCGTCGTTGCCCCAATCTTTCCATGAACCGTCGTAAACTGCGCCGTTGTTAAAGCCTGCGACTTGCAAAGCTAGCAACCCATAACTGGCTGAAACGCCACCGTTGCAATAGACAATGACTTCGGGGGTATTCTCGCTAATGCCAATTGCACCGAGTTTTGTGCGGAGTTGATCGGGTGGGAGCATCGTACCATCTGCGTTGACGAGCGCAGTACGCGGTTGGTTGACTGCACCGGGGATGTGTCCGGTTCTGATTGCGCGGGCGTAATCACCTCGAAATTCTTCCGGTGTTCGCACGTCCATGAGTTTTGTGGTTGTCCCTAACTTTGCCACTACATCATCCGCATTGCGATAGAGGCTGCGGTCAGGCTGCGCGACGAACGTTTTGGGGCTTATTGTGGAAGCATCTGCTGTTACCGGACGGTTTTCCGCCGTCCATTTATTCCATCCGCCATCCAGTACGGCGACTTGTGTGTGACCATAATAATTGAGTGACCACCATAACCGTGCCGCAAACATGCCACTCGCATCATCATAGGCTACGACAAATGTATTTTCGTCAATACCCGCACGGCTCATCACTTCGGCATAACGTTCCGGTTTGGCAATTTGCGCGTGGCGTGGGTCAGCCGGATCAGTGATTTCTTTAACCCAGTCGATAAAAACCGCGCCGGGAATATGTGACACATCATAATCGGCGTGATGGTTAAAATAATGCGGTGTTGGCTGGCTGGCAGGCAACACATGTCCACGAATATCGACGATACGCAAATTGGGATCACTCAAATGGTCTTGCAGCCATTCCGTTGAGACAAGTGGGTTGGTGCGCATGATGGATGCCTATAATGTTATAGATAGATGATTGATGCTCGTTTATTTGGGCATCGGCCACGTAAAACGGCATTCGTCGTTACCGCCACGCGCAACAGTGTTGCATCGGGCGATGACATTGCCATTATAGCGCACCTCAAATGATTTGGTCTCTGTGCCATCTTCTGTTTCTTGCCGCCAGAAAAATCGAAGTTGATTGCTGAGCTGTTCGCGCTTGGGTGTGCCTGTGCCGCATTCAGGTGGAGCCTTGCTTTGATTGCCTTGCAAAATGATGCGGAAACATTTCTTGGAGTCTACGGTATCGCCGGGAATGCGGTCGCCACTGTAATCATCATTGGTTCCCTGAACACCGCGTACAAAATCAGCTTTTTGCAGATTGAGGACAACATCGCTGTCATTATAAAAGGTGAAGCTGGAGTCATTATAGAAGAGTGCGACGGGTACGCCCTCAATAGGGCCGCCTTGACTGGAAGACAGTGCGAAGGCCACAACCGCAATAATAATCAGTAGTAGTATTCCCGCAAATATAAATTTACGACGATTACTTTTCTCGCCTGTTTTGGGCTGAGGTTTGGGTGTTACATTTCCCCCAACAAATTTAATAGGTACATTTTGAGGACGCGTGGTCATGGTGGTGATGGGCGGTAAATCTAAGGTGTCGATGCCGTACCCATTTTGCACATTTGTTATGAACTCGACCGCTGTGCGCTGGCGTTTTTCGGGTTCTTTTTCTAGTGCCTTGAGAATCTCATTCTCCACAGAAACCGGAATTTTAGGATTTTTACTACGCGGTGGGGGCGGTGGGTCGCTAATATGGCTGAGTGCGATTTCCATTGGCGTGTCGCCCGTAAATGGAGGTTCCCCGGTTAGCAATTCATATAAGACAACTGCTAATGAATAAATGTCACTTTGCGCCATCGCTTTATGTGAGGCGGTGGCTTGTTCGGGAGCAATATAGCGTGGTGTACCAAAAGCAGTGCCTAATGTCGTTTGGTTACTGGACTGCATCACCAAACCAAAATCGGTCAGGATAGCGGTGTCATCATCAGTCAACATGATGTTTGAGGGTTTGACATCACGATGAATAACACCGTTCGCGTGGGCATAATCAAGGGCGGAGGCGACCTGCATCAGAATTCGCAGCACCCGTTTGACCTCCATCGCCTGCCCATCACCCTTGAGGTGCTTGAACTCCTGTGCCAGATCGCGGCCTTTGATGAGCTTCATGGCAAGGAAGTACAACCCATCCAATTCGCCATATTGATAAATGGTAATGATGTTGGGATGTTCAAGTTTGGCGAGTTCACGCGC
>JBBQLX010000048.1:0-38179 GCA_038328375.1 Aggregatilineales bacterium
CATCAACGAGGATTGCAGCCGGATACCGCCTTTGCTATTTTCAATCCGTTCGTCATATTCCAAACTGCGAATCGCGGCGTTGATAGCGGTTAAGTCGAGCGGGTAATCCGACTCCATCAGCCAATTAGATAAGGCGGAGACTGTGACAGGCGTTAGTGGATCGTCATAAGTCAAACGGGTGATGACCGTCAGCAGCAGCCGTTCATTCTGCGCGGTTTCGTCCCAAATTTTCTGGAAGTCTTCTGCGCTTTGCTGCTGTACCGTACTCGTCACCGCTTTGACATCTTCAAGTGTAAGGACGGTGCGCGGGGTATCGGTCACCTGTTGATAATCATACAAGGCTGCGCCGAAACGCTGTGCTAACCGGGGTTGTCCTCCAGTGGCATTAAAAACCGCAGCGGCGGCTTCATCGTTGACGCGGAATTCGTTTTGAACAGGCTGCTGTATAAGTGTGCGGGTTTCTTCTTCGGTGAGATTCGCTAGCCTGTAAACATCGGTGACGCTCACCAAAGGACTCATGCCCGGGATGAGCATCTCGTAGCGGCTGTCCATCGCCATGATGATACCGAGGTTTTGGTACTGCTTGACGAGGCCATCCAGATAAGCGAAATGGTCGGTTGGCAGTTTGCCCGCTTTCGTCCATTGGATTAAGCTGCCAGTGTCATCCAATAACCAGACCAAGCGTCGTCCTCGAATTAGCTCGAACATTTCCGGTAAATAATCGGTCGCCATCCAGCGCCGCATATCCGCATCTTCGGCGTTTTGTTTAGGCAGCTTATAGAGGCTGAAGTCTTTTTGGCTGAGGACTTGCATGGTGCTGAGTGCCAACCTGTTGAGCCAATCACTCTCGGAGCGCACACTCTGATTTTTCAAAGGCAGATAGACATCAACAAAGTTGTCATCAAAATAGGTGTTGAAGTGCCGCAGCAGGGCGGTTTTGCCAATATCACGCCGCCCTAAGATGATGCTGACTCCGGCGCTGGTGGGGTCGGTCAACCGTTGGTAAAGATGCTCGAAGGCTTTCTGCCGTCCGGCGAAGGGAGCCAGTGTTTTGTCGTCACCTTCTGATGGGCGATAGGGATTGGCAAACAAAGATTGATTATCCAACGTCATTCTCTACTTTTGTGTTTGCAGGTCGGTTTGATACGGATGCTCGTGTTTGGTTTTTGAACCATCCAAAACGACGCAGCAATTTATAGATTAACCACAAGGGGATACCAATGACCAGTATTAGAGGTAAAACCAGCACGATAACGATGATGAGCAGGTTTGCGATACTCTGTAAGATGTTAACCAGTGCATTAAACGCGCCCTTTACGGTTGTAGATGGACTCCATCCGGTATCCACTTGGACTGCTGCTTGGGGGACGGTCGGTGGCCTGAGTGACACACTGATTGAAGAAAAACTTGATGCTTCTTTGAAGTAATTGATGCGCCCCTGCGTCGTTTCTATTTCGCCACGCACCCGTACCAGTTCATTGTAAATTTTCAGTACATCGTCGGTGTTGTTCGCGGAGTCCAGAATGGTTTGCAGTTGCTTTTCAGCCGCTTGAAGATTAATCACTTGGCTGTTTAGGTCGGTGTACTCTTGGGTAACATCCTTACCTGTAAGGGTTTCAGCGTCAACCGATGTGGATTGGGCTTTGATTTGGTCAATAGCAGTGGTGAACTGTGCTGCCGGAACACGGATTGCAATCGAACCAATAACGGTATCATTAGCGGAGGCATAGGAGGATTTGCTGGTGTTGGAACTAATAACCCAGCCGCCCATATCTTCAGCTAATTTTGTAATGCTATCCAATGTAGCAGCGACATTTTCAACCACAATTTGTAGGGTTGCGTCTTTAAGGACAATCCTTTGCTCGACTGTTTGGGCGGTAATATCTTGACGCACATCTACTACGCTACTCGCATCCGTGTCGATCACAGGCAATGAAATATTCTCCTGTGGTGGGTTGAGTGCTGGTTGTGATACGATGCCACAGGCAGCGAGTATGACAAGAGAAACGATCAACATAACCAGAGCTAATGTTATTTTTCGACCGTTCATTTTTGGATACTCCTGCTGCGGGAACATAGTTTTGGATTATAGCATGAAAGCAGCAGGCCGAATGTTCAGCGCTTACACATGTAAAACGAGGATAGGCGGTGTATGATTACCGCGACTCGATGAACGTTATTATTCACTAACACAGGAGGCATCAATGTCATTTCGTAAGTTGATTTTCCGGCCTCCAATCCCTTCTTTACGCCTCTTTAATATGAGTGATGTGGTCGCGCTGCTGCTGGTGGGTGTGTTTATATTCCTCGGTGTGCGGCTGGCCTTTAATACACCTGCGGTGGTACGTGGCCCGGATATTAGCCTCGCTCCGAGTGCGCTGCCGTATTATGCACTGCTGTCACTTGGTCGGATGCTGGCGGCTTATATTCTGTCGATGACCTTTTCGATTGCCTATGGGTATACGGCTGCCCGCCGCCCCGGTGCGGAGAAGTGGCTGCTGCCGGTACTCGATATCCTACAATCGGTGCCTATTCTCTCGTTTTTGCCGGTGGTATTGCTAGCGTTTATTGCTATTTTTCCACAACGTCTCGCGGTGGAACTGTCAGCAATTATCTTGATTTTTACCAGCCAAGCATGGAACCTCACTTTTAGCTTCTACCAGTCGATGACCACCATACCGACCGAGTTGCGGGAAGCGGCGGCTGTTTTCCGTTTTAGTCCGTGGCTGCGCTTCCGCCAACTGGAACTGCCCTTCGCTATGCTGCCGCTGATCTGGAACAGTGTGATGTCGTGGGCAGGCGGTTGGTTCTTCTTGATGGCGGCAGAGATTTTCACGCTCGGTGATCGCGACTTCCGCTTGCCGGGGTTAGGCGCATATCTGCAAACGGCGGCCTCCAAAGGCGACTCACAGGCGTTGATGTTGGGGATCGGTACATTAGTGCTGATTATCGTGCTGTTGGATCAGTTGGTGTGGCGGCCTTTATTGGCGTGGGCGGAACGCTTTAAAGTTTCGCAAGTCACCAATGAGAATCCGGCAACTTCTTGGTTTTTGGATGGGTTACGC
Source organism: Aggregatilineales bacterium (assembly GCA_038328375.1). GTDB lineage: Bacteria > Chloroflexota > Anaerolineae > Aggregatilineales > Phototrophicaceae > CFX2. Next base: position 3,066 of record JBBQLX010000048.1, read on the forward strand.
CGATCTCATCTGGCGAGTGCCTTCACCAACCGCCTGTTTAATCCGGTGTTCAATCGCTTGAATGCGCGGTTGAGCCGACCTCAAACTTATGTGCCGAGTCTTGAACCCGCGACTCAGCCGTATAAACGTTCGGTATTAAGATGGTTGGTGCTTGCTGTCTTTCTGGTGGTTGTGGTTTATGCGGTTGTATCAGCCGTGAGTCTGCTGCTGACGCTGCCGATTGATATGTGGGGGCAAATTGCGCTCGGAGCGGGGGCGACTTTGGCGCGGGTGGCGCTGGCGATTGCGATAGCGCTACTATGGACGATTCCAGTAGGTGTATATATCGGGACGAGCGCCCGTGCCGCGCGGGTACTGCAACCGGTAGTGCAAATATTGGCGGCGATTCCGGCGACCGCCCTGTTTCCGGTGCTGCTGCTCGGCCTTTTGAGTGTACCGGGTGGCGGGAATATCGCGGCGATTTTGCTGATGCTGCTCGGTACGCAGTGGTATTTGCTGTTCAACATCATCGCGGGTGCGTCGGCTATTCCGCAAGATTTGAAGTACACCAGTGATCTGCTGCAACTGAAAGGCTGGCGACGCTGGCGTACATTGATCCTACCGGGGTTGTTTCCGTATATTATTACCGGACTGATCACAGCCAGCGGTGGTGCGTGGAATGCCAGCATCGTTGCCGAGTATACCAACTTTGCTGGACAAACCAACAAGGTTATCGGGCTAGGTTCTTTGATTACCTCGGCAACCGCAACCGCGAATTATCCACTCCTGTTGGCCTCGACGCTGACAATGGTCATCATCGTTGTGTTAATTAACCGCTTTTTCTGGCGGCGTTTGTTCAATATCGCTGAGACTCGCTACCGGATGGATCAATAGAAAGGCGCTCAACCATGACACCCGAAATTTTACTGCATCTTGAACATGTGACGCGCACTTTTGGTAAGGCTGACCGTTTGTTCACAGCCGTCCAAGACATCAACCTTGATATTCATAAGGGCGAGTTTGTGGCGCTGCTGGGTCCATCGGGCTGTGGCAAAAGTACACTGCTGCGGATGATCACCGGATTGATTGCCCCTAGCAGCGGCATCGTTTCGTATCGGGGTAAGCCTGTGCTAGGCGTTAATCCTTATGCCACGATGGTCTTCCAAAGTTTCGCGTTGTATCCGTGGCTAACAGTACTAGATAATGTGATGCTGGCATTGGAGGCGCGGGGTGTGCCATCTGATGAAAAGCAGACCAAAGCCGAAAAATTAATTGACCTTGTGGGTATGGACGGCTTCGAGTCGGCTTATCCGCGCGAGCTTTCGGGCGGGATGCGGCAGAAAGTGGGTTTTGCCCGTGCGTTGGCTGTCGAGCCGGAACTGCTGTGTTTGGACGAACCGTTCAGCGCTTTGGATGTGTTGAGCGCGGAAGCCCTGCGCGGCGAACTGATGGAATTGTGGTCATCCGGTCAACTGCCGACGAAAGCAATACTGATGGTCAGCCATAACATCGAAGAGGCGATTTCAATGGCGGATCGAATTGTGGTAATGGGCAAAGAACCGGGGCATATCGTGACCGAATTCAAGGTTGAACTGACGCAGCCGCGCCAGCGTAAAGACCCGGCCTTTGAAGCATTGGTTGACCGTATCTACGGCGCGATTGCCGGACACACCGAACCGGAAGCCAAGGAAGTTGGTACAGCTCCCGGCGCACCGGGTATGACCCGTATTTTGCCGCGTTCGTCGGTGGATGAACTATCGGGTATGCTAGAAGTGATTAATCAGGATTCGGGTCATTATGATTTGTACCGCTTGGAAGACGATCTTGGCATCGAAATGGCTGACCTGATGCAGACTGTTGAAATGGGCGAGATGATGGGGTTTGTCGAGGTGAAGGAAGGTGATATTCACATTACACCTTTGGGGCAGACGTTCGCGGAAGCCTCGATCCTGACACGTAAGGAAATTTTTGCGAACCGCGCACGCCGCCTACCGATGATCCGTTGGGTGATGGACATGCTGCGCTCTGCGGCGGATGGTTCGCTGCCGTGGAAGTTATTTTATACGGCACTTTCACCCGAATTCCCGGATGAATTGGCTGAACGTCAATTGGATATTGCGATTGATTGGGGACGTTACGCCGAGTTGATTGATTACGATGACCGTGACCAAACATTGAGTCTTGATCCGTCCAATGGTAAAACAGTTGTCACTGCCGATAAGACAGCGTGAGGAGCTAAAAGCATGTCATGTCCACATTGTCAGGGTGCGGAAAAGGTTTTTGATGCCAGCACAGCACGCGGCGATCTTGAATCTTATAGGAAGAACGGGCCAGCCAAAACCACACAGCTTTTACTAAACGCCATTCGCAGCGCAACACATACTGCGCCTGCTGATGAAACGTTGCTCGATATAGGTGGCGGAGTCGGCGCGATTCAACATGAACTGTTGGCAGATACGGTGCAATCGGCTGTTCATGTGGATGCCTCGACTGCTTACCTCGGTGCGTCACAGGAAGAAGCAGGCAAGCGTGGACATCGTGAACGGGTGACTTATCTACACGGCAATTTTGTCGAACTCGCGTCCGAAATTGAACCCGCCGATATTGTGACCTTAGATCGGGTGCTGTGCTGCTTCCCCGATATGCCTGCTCTGGTCAAAGCATCGGCGAGCCATGCCCGCCAACTGTACGGGGTGATTTACCCGCGTGATATATGGTGGATGCGGCTGGCTGGAAGGGCGATGAACGCATGGTTCTGGCTGGGCCGCAATCCGTTTCGCTTCTTTGTGCATCCGGCAAACGCGGTTGATTCAGCCATTCGTGCCAACGGATTTGCACCACGTTACCATCAAAACAGCGGCATGTGGCAGGTGGTGTTATACGGACGTTGATGTTTCCGGCTGTGGGGGTCTCGCCCCTATTACGAGGCTTAAGCCTCAGTTATAATCCCCAATATTCATTGTTACGATCACTTTAAGGATGCCGATGACCAATACTGAAAAGACTCGCGCTTTGGCGCTGGTAGGGATGCCGGGCGCAGGTAAGACGCTGTGCGCGCGCCATCTGGAATTGCGCGGTTTTTTCCAGTTTCGCTTCGGTGGAATTGTGGTGGATGAAGTGGTTCATCGTGGCTTGCCGATTAACCCCGAAAACGAGCGTATCGTTCGTGAGGAATTCCGCAGCCGCGAAGGGATGGATGCTATCGCCCGCCGCGCACTGCCACATCTCAGGGCAGCGCTTGTCAGCTACAACAGCATTATCATTGATGGACTTTACAGCTTCAGCGAATACAAAACACTCTCGCCGGAGTTGGGTGCAAGCATGATGGTGGTGGCGATTGTCAGCAGTCGAGCATTGCGTTACCAACGGTTGAGCAGTCGTGTTGACCGTCCACTGACCGCGCAGGAAGCTGAAACACGCGACTACCAAGAAATCGAACGGCTCGAAAAGGGCGGCCCAATCGCGATTGCTGATTACACGCTGCTCAATAATGGTGCAGAAGATGACTTGTTGAATTCGTTGGATATGCTGGTGGATACTTTGGGTTTGAAACCGTAAATAGTCGGCAGCGATCAGTCAATAAATATTCAGGAAGGGGTGCGCGAGTGCCTCTTTTTTATTTCCTGAAACTTAACTCAAATAATTCTGCTTGATGCTGTTGAGATGATGTAATTCGTGGCCTGCGATGTGATAGGCTGCTGCACGGACACTCATGGCATGACCGTTGGCGATGCTGGCACGGGTGAGGGCTTCGTCAGGCAGGTTGTTAAAGAGCGTGAGTGTTGCCGCCCGAATTGAGGCATATTCTTCAAACAGGCTTTCCAAAGTGCGCTGGTTTGCACCGGAATAGGTGGTAAATAAATCTTGGTCAAATCCCGGTAATTCGGTTTGATCGTTACGGGCGGCACGTAAAGCTCGATATGCATAAATACGCTCGTCGTCAATGATGTGCAGCAGGATTTCTTTGATCGTCCACTCGCCTTCAGCAAAGGGTATTGTCAGTTGATCCTCAGACAGTGGACGCACTAAATCAGTGACTACTTTCAAATTGTCCTGCATATGACTGAGAACCAGCCCATCATCCGGCAGCAAGCCGATGTACATGATGGCGTAAGGCGCGAATTCACCGTCAAGTGGTTTGGGGATGCTTCTCATACGTGGTGACTCCACTTATTCGCTGATCTGGTTTTGCAACATTTCACGCATAGCACTGACGCTCAAATCACTCAAATCTGAAACGGGCGCTGTAGGATTACCGTCGAGATTTTCGAGCGCGGCTGTCCAGATGCGGCGGGCTTTATCGAGTGCGCCGGATTGCGCGTACAAGTTGCCGAGCATGACGGCGGTCAATGGATGACCTTTGTGGCAGTACAGCGCGGACTTGAAGGCTTCTTCGGCGGCGGCTTGCTGCTGACTTTCCAAAAATAACATGCCCTTTAAATAATGGGCATCAGCTTGCAAGGGGTTCTCATCCAGCGCCACATCCAGTTCGGCATGGGCATCGCTGATCTGGCGACGGTTGGCGAGGATGCAGCCCAACAGGATATGCGCCCGACCATCGTTGATTTGATTCGCTAAAATTTCGCGCAGGGTACTTTCAGCCTCGTCGGTTTGTTTGGCGCGGAGCAACGTTACAGCCTCATCGTACATTGAACGCGGTTCCGTCTCGACAGATGGCGCAGTCGTTGCCTGTCGGGGTTGGCTTTGATGATAGACGATGCGGTTATGCGCTGTGTTCTCTAACGGTTTTTGGTAAGCCACGCCGCCCGGATATAAATGCGTCAGCCAGCGGTCGCGTTCGGTGTGAAGCGTTTCGGCTTGACCGAGCAGTAGCCATCCACCGGGTGTCAGTGCTTCATAAAAATGGTTTTCAACCTGCTCCACAGCATTTTCGTGGAGATAGAGCAGCACATTGCAACAGGTGATGACATCCAGTTTATTGATCGGCGTACTCGTCAGTAAGTTATTAGGGGTGAAAGTCACCATTTGCCGGATGAAAGACTTGATCTGGGTGCCACTTTCGACCGTATCAAAATAATGCTCTTTGAAGCCGTCATCAGTATGACGAAACGACCAATCGCGGTACAGCCCACGCCGTGCTGTGTCGAGGGCGGCGCGGTTAATGTCGCTGCCAATCAGGTGGATGCTATGAAGCTGACTGGCTGACACAGTTTCGTAGAGCGTGATAGCAATCGAGTAGACTTCTTCGCCTGTGGCACAGCCCGCGCTCCATAAGGTGATACTGTTTGAATGTCGTTTCAGTAAATCGGGCAGGACGGTTTGCCGCAGCCAATTCAACTGCGACCGCTGCCGAAAAAAATAAGTTTCGCCGATCATCAATGCCCTTAAGATCGCCTGCCATGTGGGACTGCTGGTATCACTGGTTTCCAAGGCGCGAATCAGCGCACCGAGATCATCACCGCCCACTTCTTCAATGGCATCCTGAAGCGCTTTACCGGGCATTAAGCCGATGCGATCTGCAACGAGGTTGGAAATGGTGGTTACAAGGGGTTTGACAGCGTGTATCGACATTGCAGAGTTCTTATTTCAATCAGATAGAATTTTAAAGTATAGTGGTAATGATGTGGCATACTTAGTTTGCGAACATTTACTGCTGGGTTTACTATTCATTATTATCTGGCCTTATCAGATAAATCTTTTTTTAGGAGATTGCTTTGCGCCGCTTTCTACAAATGCTTCTTGCCTTACTGGTGGTTTGTGTTGCATTGTCAGGCGCAGCAGTCGGTGCTGAGGGGCGTTTAAAGCCCGGTGATCCGCCTATCGCTGCTTTGATTTCTGTCTCACAACCGGATGCTGATGGCAATGTGACAATTTCCGGTGCGGCAGGCGCAGTATTTCCTGCTGCCCAACTTGCCATCCGTAATTTATATACAGGTGATACGGTTTATACGCTGGCAGGCATCACCGGTACGTTTACAGCTATTCTTTATGGTCCGAACCATACACCTTTTTGGATTAGTCCCGCGCCCAACATTCCGATTGAACTGCGTGACAAACCGGGTTCGTTACCGGGCGGTCCCGGAACTATAGTATACGATGGCTTTTCACAAACGCCTACCCAATCAGCCGCAACCACCCAAATCAGCATTGATGGTGACTTTTCAGATTGGGATGGTTACAGCAGCAGCGCGCTGGCAACCGGTTCTGAACCCGCCGTACACGCCTTTCTCAATACCAACAGCATTTATGTTGCTATCACGGGCAGCACCATTCCAGCAGACTATGCACACATCGACATCGAAATGACGATTGACGGTACTGACCACAGCGTTGTGCTTGATCCACGTGGCTCCGGCAGTGGTGATCTAAGTCGCGGACAGCCTACGTTACGTCCAGCAGGAACATTTGCACTAGCCGCCGCCCAAGCAGCCGCTATCGAAGTGCGAATGCCGCTTGAGGCCTTCCTGCTCCAGCAAAACCCCACCATTGAGCAAGTGATTTTGCGGCGGGTTCGTTTCTTGGCTGCTGATGGCACCGAACTTTCCTCACTGGCTGTGGATAAACCTCTGCCGCTGGTGAATGAAGCCGATGGCATCACACGGGTGGCTAATCAATCTGCGCCGGATAGTACCCGTTTTACACTTTCCGGCACATTAGGGGGCAATAACCGCTGGCAGGCGCAGGGACGCATCAATGCCCTGACCTTTAAAGCGGGTGACACCGTGACGTTGCAAATGGATGTTCAGATGGATGCGCCAACGCTGCCAGTTGGATTGGTCGGTCTCAAGATGTTGGGGCGGCTGCGCTTGCAACCCGTTCTGGTTGCGGATGGGACGCAGGTCGGGGGTGGGCTGAACAGCAATAATGGCTGGTCAGATATTCGCACGGCCTCTGGACTGGCGATTAGCAATTTACGCAGCGACTTCCAATTAGCTGAAACCACAACCCAACCCAATCAAATTGTGCGGCAGGATGGCAAAATTTTATTTCCGCTGGACTTCACAGTGCAGCTACCGGCTGATTTACCCGCCGGTTTATATGTACCGCTGCTGGCTGGCTTCGGACAGGTTGAGGATGGCGATGTCTTTTCTTGGCAGGACAACAGTCCACTCAGTTCAGGGACAGGCACTAAATCACCTGTGTTCACGCGCCTTCCATTGACCATGAAGGTCGGAGATGTTCCTGATGGGCATTTGTTCTGGACGTTGTTCCAAGATAATTCATCAGACGGCAGTCGGGGAGTCGTAGCGGTTGAAGATCAGGCTAAATATGCACTGTCGAACCGTGTACATTTTGACAGCCCAACTTATATCCTACCGAAAACAGTGGATGATGCCAACACACCGATTGCCTATCCGATTGAACCTTATCTGCTTGACCAGATGCCCAACAGTTATAGTGTGAATGATGTGCCGTTAATTTCTTTCCTGTTACCCGGCGGACGACTGAGCGCCCATATTACCCGACCGGATGGACAGGTGGATGATCTCGGCAGTTCACCGATTGTACAAAACCAACTCTCGACCGCTTTGTTGGACGAACGCGCCCGTTTTGGTGTCGAGTCTCCGGTGGATGCTTACCGCTTGACGACTCTCAACCCCAATTTTACCAGTTATGTTTTTGCCCAATATGGCGCGTATAAAATCGAACTTAGCGGCAACCTTGAGGATGTCTGGGGAAATCGTTATACAGGTGGCGGCACATATAATGTGCTGATTGCTGAACCGGTACATCTACTGCCTGCGGTATTGCCCGGTACACCATTTGAGGTTGGCAACGCTTTTAACACCGGTTTACATATCGCGCCCGGTGTGGCGGCTGATGTCAGTATTACTGCTCGTATCTATCCCTTGGATGGCAGCCCGGTTATCGAAAAGAAGATTGAGGGGCAGGCCAATTCAGCGGGTATCTTTGCTCCGTCAGCGAGCGCGTTTACTTTTGATGTTCCCGGTGAATATGTGGTGGATTATGAAGTGCGCTACATCGATAGCGAGCAGCGGTTGTGGGCAGGCAGCTTACGCAGCGCGGGTGTGATTGCCTCGCCTGATGGAGAACTGATCGCACATGGGCAGCGCGGGGTTGATGGGGTCAACAGTGTGCCGCGTCCTGCTTGGTATACCTTGTCACAGTATGCTGCCAACGCTCTGACCCGTTTGAACATCCCTTATTACAGTGGTGATATATTGTGGCTGCCTGATGGTCGTGATGGTCAGCTTAACCCCGTTGTGAATGTACAGGATAAAGCCAGCAGTTACGCCGATTGGCTAGCAGCGAATCAATCCGGTTATACGGCGGTTGATGGTACGCCACTCAGCCAACTCTTGACCGAGGAAACTCTGCCGACCGTTTTCTTCCCTCCCAAAGACTCGCCTTATGCGGTTGGGATGCAGCCGGACAAAGCGGCTAATCGTGCCTATAATTATGTCAGCGCGGTTTCGCCAGCGGTTAGCGCCCGTCAATTTGTGCAAGGTGGCACGGACGGCGGACTACCTTTCTACTTTGATGCTGATGATCCTTATAATCAGCAAAGCGGAGCAGGGCTGAACGGCAGCCGCCCCGGTGATTACCTGTTTGTGTTCGGCGGAGCAGTGGTTGAGAACAGTGATGCTAACCTTCGCAATGCTGCCATTTATGCATCTTTGGCAGTCGTGATTGACCCGCATGATCCGAAAGGGGCGCGAGTCTATCCACCTTATAATGGACAGGCAGGCGGTGGTACGGGTGGGCCATTGCTGACCGATAATGGACAGCCTGTGGATATGTTCTTCCACCCGACAGCGGTGCGTCCCGGTGATGTCCTGCGCGTCGGTGATACGCTGTCGATTGCGGGGCAGGTCGCGCCAACCTTGCCATCACAGGTCAACGTCACGATTACCGCGCCGGATGGCAGCATCAGCAAACAATTTAGCGGACTTGCCAACGCCATCGGTTATTTCTATAACCCTGCTAATGACTTTAAGTTGGAAACACCCGGCGTTTGGACGGTCAATATTCAAGTGCAGCATAATGGGCTGACCTCAGCAGGCATAATCGAACCGCCACCGCCCACTGGCAATGTGCTAGGGACAGGTGATGGACACTTCAATATCTATGTGCTGCCCGAAACAGGCGATGCTCTAGCATGGAATGATGCGCGTACCGAATTTGATATTCCGCCTGCGCTGCCCTATAACTTCCGTTTTGGTGTGCCACAGGGCTGGACGAACGTGAAGATATATCATACCCTCAGTATTCCGGGGCAGGTGTTGGAGCAAGGCTTACTGCGTCCGGCAGGCGCGACCTTGAGTTACCAATACAGCCCGCCGATATTAGGTAAACTGTTCCCGAATGTTGAGAATGGTGAACAGGGATCAGGCCCATCTGCCGGAGATACTTTCACGCTCACCATCGTCATGACAGGGACTGATTCAAACGGACAGTCGCAAATTCGCAGCCGTACTTTTACAATCGCTTTTGACCGATTGTTTACCTTTGGATGAAAAACATGCCTAATCTGAAGCTGACCAGATGGATTTCTGCTTTGCTGTCATTGGGCATGTTGCTCATGCTGGCGGGTGTATTTTTCTTAGTCGTTCCACCTGATACGGTGTTGGCACAACCGCAGCCGACACCTTTCCCATTGTATGCACTGCCTGATTCGCGCTTAGCCACACCCGTAACCTCGAATATATTGGCCTTGACCAAAGATAACCGGACGTTGGTCGCTGCCAATACCTTCAATAACTCGATCTCCATCATTTCATTGCCATCAGCCAAACTCGCCGCTGAAATTTCTGTCGGTAATGACCCGCGCTCGGTGGCCTTAACCGCCGACGGACTTCGGGCTGTGACCGCTAACCGTGCCGATGGAACGCTGTCGGTTATTGATTTGGCGACACAGGGCGTAACCACTATCCCCCTACACGGCATCTATCCCTATGGTGTAGTGCTGGGCGATGATGACACGGCCTATGTTTCGCTGGAAGGCAGCAATGCAATTGTTGTGGTCAATCTGACAACCGCGGCTGTGCTGGAAACCATTCCCGTTCCGGCTGCGCCTGCTGGCTTGGCGCTGTTGGGGGATTTCCTGTATGTGACACACTTTTGGAGTGGGCAAATCAGTCTGGTGTATCTGCCGGATGCGCGAGTTGTGCAAACCTCAAATACCGGCTTGGATACTTCCATCTCACAGAGTATTGAATTGGATGTGACGCGTGGCATCGCTTATCTGCCGCAAACCCGCAGTAATGCCCAGAATACTGCGCTGACTTACGACTCGGTGGTGTTTCCTGTAGTCAATCGTGTGGATTTGCATAACCTTTCGGTGGAGCGCTCCAACCGGATTGCCCTCGACAGCGCCGACCGTCCAGTAAATATGCCCTTTGCCATTGCTTTGGATCGTTTTCGCCAGTGGATTTATGTTGCCAACGCGGGCAGCAACGATATTTCGGTGGTTGACCTCAAGAGTGGGGCAATGCGCGGGCATATCGCGGTTGGTTCGAGTCCGCGTGGGATTTTACTCAACCGTGACAACAGCCTGCTGTTTGTGAATAACGCACTGGAAGGGTCGCTTTCGATTATCGAAACGCGCAATCTGACCGTGACTGATAAGTTGCCGATTAGCGACTTTAAATTATCAGTAGATACGATTGTCGCGGCACAGTTGTTTTATGGGGCGGTTGATCCACGCATGTCTTTTGGTCATTGGATAAGCTGTGCCAATTGTCACTTTGATGGCATGTCGGATGGGCGTGTGTGGCAGGGCATGGTTGATGGGCCGCGTAACACACCCGTGCTGTATAACTTGCTGGAAACACCGCCATATAATTGGTCAGCCACTTGGGATGAACTGGCAGATGTCGAAATCAAAATACGTCATTTGCAAGGTGGAACGGGCTTGATTACGGGTCAACAACTAACGCCTGCTAACGGTGCGCCTCATGCGGGTCTGTCACTGGATTTGGACTCGCTGACCGCTTATATGGCAACTTTCACCGGCCCATCGGCCTTACCCGTGGCAGATGCTGATAAGGTCAAACATGGCGCGGATATTTTTGCTCAACAGAACTGCGCCAGTTGCCATGCAGGTGCGGCAGGTACGGATTTGAATCAGTACGATGTAGGTACGGGGACTTCGCCCAACGAAAAAGCCGGTACTACTTTCGATACACCCACACTGCGCTGGTTGGGAACGAGCGCTCCTTATTTCCATGACGGTTCGGCGGCGACTTTATATGATGTTTTCACCATGTCAGGTAAGCATCAGCTTGTAGGTACGGTTTCATTGGATGACATTGATGCGCTGACGGCGTACCTGCTGTCGTTACCCCAATAAGATTCGCGCGGTGGTGATATAATCTTGCGGGCAGACGCGAATTGCGTCACCATTGCGCTCATCGTTTATGGTCATTAAAAGGCTTTCATCACATGGCTCGCGATATTTCGATCACATACATGAGTGGACCGATGGATGGCAAAACACTCAGCTTTGCACAGCCTGAAGTGGGCGAAGAGACTGTTTTGCTCATTGGACGGCGCGAAGGGTGTGATATTCACCTACACTTTGACAGCCAAGCCTCGCGTATTCATGCCAAGGTTGGCATCCTCTCCATCCCCGTGACGGCCTCCGAGTCGGTGGAAAACCCGTATATGCTGGGCTTCTGGTTGGAAGATGGCAGCAGCCGTAACGGGACATTTGTGGAAAAAGACAAAAATCCCATCAAAGGCCGCTTGAGCTTACGCCCCGGCACACTTTTCCGTGTCGGACGGACGTGGTTGCGCCTCGATGTACCGCTGACCTACGAAGCCGACAGCGACCAATCACGCGGCTAGCGGTGTACTGCCGTCGTCTTCACGTAGGCTCATAGACCAAATCGCCCCACTCGAATCGGTTCTAATGAGTTTAATCAACATATTCATTAGGAGTATATTCATGTTAAAGCGATTTCGTTTGTTATTTTCGTGTCTAGCAGTTTCGCTTTTGGTACTTGCCAGCATCCCAATTTCCGCTGTGAATGCCCAATCCACAGCACCATTTCGCGTATATATGACCTTCGAAGATGGCCCGACTGATGCTTATACACCCCAGATTTTAGACTTACTCGCTCAATATAATGCCAAGGCCACTTTCTTGATCGCAGGCGAGCAAATCGCAGGCCATGAAGGATTAATGCAGCGCGAAGTGCGCGAGGGTCATGCGCTAGTGAATCATTTATGGTCAGAACCGGGGCTTTATGCAGGTGCTCCTGATAAAGATGTCATCGACTCGTATCTCAAAACCGAAGAAGCAATCCGTGTAGGCTTAGGTGATCAACTGCCGCGTTACGATGCTCAAATCAAACTATTCTGGCAGCCCGGTGGTGGTGCTAAACCGTTTCCAGTAGTTGATGGTGTACAGGTCATCACCTACGCTTGGAGCGTGAACAGTGATGACTGCGGTTGGGGTTTGAAAGGTATTGATTTAGATACCTTGGATTTTGACAAAGCCGTGATTGATAACGTGCTGAACCGTCCACAATCCGAAGACCAAACCTATAACGTCTATGATTACGGTGATGGCGCAGTGATCGCCTTCCATGACATTAATCGTGTCACGGGTCGCGTACTGCCAACCATCATGAGCGAATTGCAATCAGCAGGTGCAACCTTTGAAGCTTTACCCCGTCCTTGGGATACTGTCGGTTCAATGCCTATTAAGCTCGGTGTGCCGCCAAAAGGTGGTGAAGGACAAGCCGGCTTAGCACTTTCATCAGTCGTTTTGGAAGCTGCCAATATGCGTTCGACACCTGTACGCGCACATAATACCATCGCCTCGCTGCCTGCAAACGCAACGCTAACCGCTATTGGTCGTAACGGCAAAGGATGGATACAAGTTCAGTATGACGGACAAGTCGGTTGGGTGTCTGGCAGCCTTATTAAAATATATGGTCCGATACCGAGTCTTCCGCTGGTTACAGGTTAGACACTCCTAAATAAAAAGGGCGCACGAGTTCTGTACTCATGCGCCCGTGAGATTGTATCGGAGTACAGATCGCCGCTATTTCGGATCGAATGTGCATTCACCTGCATTAATGGCACAAGTCGCCAGTATGGCACTGCCGCGTCTCACTTCAAACGTCGCAGCCGCATCTGTGCTAACCCAGAATAAGCGTCGGGTTGAGATTTGTCGCCACGCCTGCGCGAAATCACAATAATCCGGTTTGGTTGTATTGGCTGAGAGGAAGCGGTCGTTACGGATGACCTGTAGGCATTCACCGGGTTGCAGTGCCGTAAATGACCGTGTAGTGTTTGCAGCCCATTCCTGTGATGTGAATTGTGGGGCATTACTGCCGGAAACGATTTGGATGAATGTCAAATTCGAAACGTTGACATTGGCCTTGCCGCGATTAAACAGTGTTAGCACTTGATCGTCATAGCGCAGTACAACAGGTTGCGTATGATCATCTATTGTGACCACTGTCGGAGCAATTACGCTATCTGTGCTTTCAACTGTTGCTGATGGCGCAGTGGTATCGGTTGCGGCGAGTGCCAATGCTGTTACAGTGGGGATATCGGTGTTGGTGATGACTGTCGGTTCACTGGTGGATAGCTCGGTTGTAGCGGATTCGGTGCTAGATACTTCCTCTGAGTTGGTCGCCTCACTGGTGGCTGCTACTGCGACCAGTGTGGCACTGTCGCTTGCAGCAGTTGCAGAAGCCAAATCGCCGGTCTTAGTGGCTAAATCATTGATGACTTTGTTACTGTTGCTCGAAAGCAGCTCTAGACCAGCAATCAACGCGATCACAATCACAATGATGGGAATGCCAATCTGCCGTAACTGCTGATTGCGTTTTTGCTTGGCACGGTCAGCTTGTGCCGCGATGATGGCGTTACGTGTCGCTGCCGATGCTCTTGAATCGGTAACGGTTGGCCCATCAGCCGTGATATTCGCCGGAAACAGATTGGTTTCGAAACCCGCAGGCGCTTTTAACCCCGTGATCTCGGTCGTATCTTTGTTCAGATCAACCTTCTGCTCAGGTTTTGCAGCCATGCTCGACGGCTTTAAAGGGTCTGTTTTGAGGGGCATCTTGGTGGTGTTGTTGCCCTCGTCATACATGCCCAACGCTTTTTCGAGTGCCTTCAACATTTCCGCACAACTGTTGTAACGTTTCTTTGGGTCTTTATCTAACGCTTGGATGACCACGCGGTCAATCTGCGGTGAGAGAGTCGGGTTGATGCGGCTGGGCGGTGGCGGTGGATCGGTCAGGTGCTTCATCGCGACCGCCATCGCTGACGGATCATCAAACGGTACACGGTTGGTTAACATCTCGAACAGCACGATACCCAACGAGTAAATATCACTCTGTGCAACGGCCTGTGCCGAGTTTACGGCCTGCTCCGGTGCGATATAATGGGCGCTGCCAAAAGTGTTGCCGATGGTGCCTTCCGGTACGCTGAGTGCCAGCCCGAAGTCGGTCAGGATGGCTTTGCCACTGCTCGTGACCATGATGTTGGACGGTTTAATATCGCGGTGAATAACGCCCTCGCTGTGGGCGTAATCCAAGGCTGCGCCGATGTCATGGATAATATTGCGGACTTCGGTGCCGGACATGCGCGAACCATTGCGGTCATGGGTCTTAATGATGCTGCGCAGATCGCGCCCTTCGATGAATGTCATCGCCATGTAATACAGTGTGTCTACCTGATCAAATTGATAAATACCCACAATATTCGGGTGGTTTAGGCGGGCGACCGCGCGGGCTTCCCCTTGAAAACGCTTTTTGTATTCGGCTTCATCTTCACGGATGGAACTGGCATCAATCACTTTGACGGCGGCATAACGGTTGAGCTTTTTGTCCAGGCCGCGGTAGACCCGTGCCATCCCGCCTTGACCGAGGATGTCCACAATCAGATAGTCGCCTAATTTTTTGCCTATAATTGGATCGCTGCTCATATGATTCCCGCTGCTGCGTTGTGTGGATTAAAAAAGGTGTTCAAATGAACCTATTCCAGCTCTGTGACTGCTCCCCTAATGACCGGGAGTTCAAAATTACATACAAGATTATGAAAGCACCTGTGCTAAATCTATGCTACAACGAAAGAGGGTAATTTCCCAATAATGATTGTTGAAGTTTCACCCCTTAAGGATGTTGCGGTATACTTCCATTTGAATATGGCAAACGGATTTCTAATTCATTTGTTATATGCTGATGTTGATCGTAGATTGATTCCATTTAAGTACTGTAAAAGGATGAGTGAAGATTGACCCCTTCACCGGATATTCCAGAAAAAGAAATACGCGAACGCTGTTCCGACATTCTCAACCAAGCGGCAGAAGAAGCACGGCGGCTTGACCATAATTACATTGGGGTTGAGCATCTGTTTATGGCGCTCACACGCAATGACCGCGGCCTAACTACTTTCTTGATTAAACGTGCCGGTCTTGACCCGCGCTTTGTCCGCAACGAAATCCGCAAAGAGATTGGCACAGGTGATTCTAAAACCGGCGAAGTGCTGCCTATGACTCCCCGTGCCGAATTGGTTTTAGCCCTGACCATTTTCCTGTCTGACCGTGATGAAGAAGGTACAGGGCAGGTTGAAGAGACTCATCTGTTGGTCGCCGTCTTGCAGGAAGGTGAAAGTATTCCCGTCCGTAAGCTGACCGAAATGGGCTTTGACTTGAATTTGTGGCTGCAACGTTTGGTATTGGAAGCCGACGCGCTCAAGAATGATCCGTTAAACTTCGATCATGACAATGCCATGATGCAATTCCCGGACCGCCCCAGCAACGAATTTGATTTTGATGATGATGATATTTCCAATGATAAAGTGCGTGATCCGGCGCGGATTCCAACGCCTTTGCTGGATAAATATGGGCGAGATTTAACGGCACAGGCCAACGGTGGCAAAATCGGTCCTGCTATTGCACGCGAAAGTGAAATCCGGTCGTTGGCACGTACTCTCGCACGCAATAAGAAGAACAATCCGCTACTGCTTGGTGATGCCGGTGTGGGTAAAACGGCGGTGGTCGAAGGGTTGGCTTATGCTATCACACACGGGACTGCCCCTAAATCGCTGTTGAACCGTCGCATTGTGCAGATCGAAATCGGCACATTGGTTGCCGGAACCAGTTTGCGGGGGCAGTTTGAAGAACGCCTCATCGGTATTGTGGATGAGGTCAAACATGCTGGCAACGTCATCATGTTTATTGATGAAATTCATACCATCGTCGGTGCGGGTGATACCATTGATAGCAACTTGGATGCCGCCAATATCCTCAAACCGGCTTTGGCGCGTGGGGATTTGATGTGCATCGGCGCGACCACTCACGAAGAATATCGCCGTGCGATTGCCGCTGATCCGGCTTTAGATCGCCGCTTCCGCACGATTGACATTGAAGAACCCTCTATGGCGGATACCAAACTCATCTTGCAAGGCCAGAAGGCCAAGCTGGAAGAGCATCACGGGGTTATCATCAATTCAGAAACACTGGATGCCGCCATCAATTTGTCGGTACGCTTTTTGCCGGATCGACGCTTGCCCGACAAAGCGCTTGATCTCTTGGATGAAGCCTGCACCCGCGTCATTATCCGCACCGTTTCCCCCGACGAAAATGAATCGGGTGTGCCGGAAGTCGAGGTCGAAAATGTCGCGGCGGTACTATCCGATTGGACAGGCATTCCCGTCACCGAACTGACCAAAGACGAGAAACGCCGCCTCGTAGGGTTGGAACAATCGCTGATGCAGCGTGTCATCGGGCAAGAATCGGCTGTCCAAACAGTCGCTGAAGCCATCAAAACATCGCGGGCAGGTTTAGGTAATCCCCTGCGTCCAATAGGTGTATTCCTCTTTTTAGGGCCGTCGGGTGTCGGCAAAACCGAGTTAGCACGGGCGCTGGCCTCCTTCCTGTTTGGTAGTGATGATGCCATGCTGCGCTTGGACATGTCCGAGTTCCATGATTCGCATACCGTAGCCCGCTTAATCGGTGCGCCTCCCGGTTATAAAGATACCCAACGCGGCGGACAGTTGACTGATGGTTTGCGCCGCCGTCCTTACAGCGTGGTGCTGCTGGATGAGGTCGAAAAAGCTGCGCCGGAAGTCTTCGATGTGTTCTTACAGGTGTTCGACGAAGGCCGCTTGAGCGACGCTCATGGTCGGCACGTCGATGCGCGTCATTCGGTATTTATCATGACCAGCAACATCGGTACTGAAGAAACCAGTGTGAAGTCGTTAGGCTTTACAGGGAGTGGCGTTGAATCCTTACCCGATTACAGTGCCTATCTTAAACGCTTTTTCCGGCCTGAATTTATCAACCGTATTGATGAAGTGATTACTTTCCGCCCGCTACAAACCGAAGCGCTCAGCGGTATTCTGGATTTGAAGCTGAGCGATTTGCACGGACGTCTGGGTCAGCAAAAGCTCAAGCTCGAACTGTCAGATGATGCCCGTGAACTCATCTTGAAGCGGGGCTATGATCCTGCCAGTGGCGCTCGTCCACTGAGCCGTGCCATCGAACGACTGCTGACACGTCCCATCAGTACCAAAATTGTTGAAGATGCTTTCCAACCCGGTGACACGGTTCTCGCCACGGCTGATGGTGAGCGCTTGAAGTTCGAGGCCAAGGTCAAACAGGGGTAATGTGGACAATCCATTGCAACGGAGTCCTGAACCCCGATCAGGCGAATATGGAACGGTATCTGAATTTGGAAGTGTGGATGGGTGGATATTACTCGAAGTAGATGCTTTCCTTATTGCACATCCTAACTTAAGACGCTTTCATAGCACCTTGGAGGGATATCGGGAATACGTTTTTCAGGATGCATCGAAACTTTATATTAGACCCAACGGCGAAATCATCCGTATTCCGAAACCGATGTACGCATCTGACGGGCGAAAGATGAAGGGTTACCGTTACAATATCTATGAAGGTAAAATCGTTCGAGCTAAGAAATGGCATGAGATGCCACGCTCAGAACAAGAATGGGTGGTGATTTAATGGTTATGCAATCGAAAACAGCACTTGCATTAAATACCGAAAATTTGGGTCGCGGTGGCTGGTTAATCCAGAGTGTTAATCTTGGTCAGTGGGGACATGAAGTGATTTTGCACTCAATCTTCGATCCTGATTTTCCAGACTCAACCCATTTTACGTTAATCTTTAGCGGGTGTTTAACACTCGTTTGGAATGCAGACGAAAATGAAGTCGATGAACATGATCAGGAAGCCGATGTGATTGGTTTTGATATTCACGATAAACTTAATCCTAAGAAGGCAGTCATAACGACTGATCTTTTCTCTCTTGTGATGACCTATCAAGAACTTACCATCCAGAC
This sequence comes from Aggregatilineales bacterium, assembly GCA_038328375.1. Classification (GTDB taxonomy): domain Bacteria; phylum Chloroflexota; class Anaerolineae; order Aggregatilineales; family Phototrophicaceae; genus CFX2. Next base: position 21,296 of record JBBQLX010000048.1, read on the forward strand.
AAGCGGGTAAACATTTGCCCTTATGAATATTCCCCAGACCAATCGCCAGCCCATTGAACTGAGCGTCCAAGAAACGACCAAACTGCTGGCTAAACGTCATCCGCAAGATACGACCGATTATTTTGCGACCGATCCTAACCCGGACATTCGTCAATTAGGGCGTTTGGCGCTGCGCCGCAATGACCTTAATGATTTATTCGCGCTCGGTGATATGTGCGCGAGTCGTTCCTTAACCGATGATGGTCGTTTGTTGGTGTTTTACGTGGGCAAGACCATCATCGCTTACCAGAAAGCGCTGCGTCTGGCAGACGATGACCTTGATCTGGCGCAGGCTCGCCGTGCCATTCGTAATTTTGTGGATTGGGTGATCGAAAGCACACAAGCCAATCATTCCCGCCGCAATATCGCTGTGGCGTTGTGGGCGTTGGCTGAAAATGAGGACGGCACCGAAACGCTTCGTAATGAAGATGATGGACTGATTCAGGATTTACTGGATCGCTATCGTGAAGAGTCCCCGACTCATCCCGTTAAAGCCTCGCTTGATGATACCTCAAACAGTGATGACATCAGCGATTCGAACCCAACCACCAGTCGCCTGAATCAAAGTTATTCGAGTGTGGTTGAGATACCCATCGTCAATACCAATCGCACCACCGAAGATTTGACGATGGTCGCCTCGCCTGATTTTTCTGAAACGGTCAACGATCTCTCACAGACCGTGGCTGATTTCGATGATCTTCCCGCGACTGGACTGTCCAATACCGAATTTATGTCTCAAAGTGACACCCACTTAGAACAGACGGCGGTCAACTCGCTCGTTTCAATGGAGCAAGACCAAAGCCACGCCAACCGCCAATTAACCGAGATGCCTGCTGCTCGGCCGACCCGTGATGACGACGACGAGTTTGCACCCGGTGACTGGATAGAAGGCCGCTACGAAGTCAGTGATGTCAAGCGCGGCGGCATGGGTGTGGTTTACCTCGGCTACGACCGTGATAAAAAAGAGCCAGTTGCCATCAAAACTTTCCAGAGTCGCTTTCTGGATAATGAACGGGCTGTCTCGCGTTTCAACCACGAAGCCACCACATGGATCATGCTGGAGAAGCACCGCTACATCGTGCAGGCACGGCGTGTCGAAACCATTGTCGGGCGACCGCACATCATCCTTGAACATATCAGCGGGCCAGAAGGCATGGGGCCAGACCTCCGCAGTTGGATTGATCGCAAACGGCTCGACTTACCACAGTCGATGGAGTTTGGCTTGCACATCGCCTTGGGGATGCAGCACGCCAGCCAGCGCGTACCGGGTTTGGTGCATCGTGACCTGAAGCCTGCCAATATCCTCGTTACCCACGACGCTATCGCCAAGATCACCGATTTCGGTCTGGTGCGTTCGTTGGAATTTACAGACGTGCCTTTGCCGGGAAATGATGCCAATGGCGACTCGAATCCGCGTCAGAATTCGAATAACCGCCTGACACGTTTCGGTGCGATTGTCGGTACAGCCCCTTACATGTCACCCGAACAGTGTGAAGCCAAAGATGTCGATCTACGCGCTGACATTTACGCCTTCGGCTGCATCCTCTATGAAATGTTGACCGGACGGCAAATTTTCAAAGAGAAGAAATTCAGCGCATGGAAGCAGGCACATCTCACCCAGAAACCGGTATTTGACGAGTCCTTCGAGCGTGAACTGCCTATACGTCTGCAAGCATTGGTGTTGCAATGCCTCGAAAAAGCCCCCGACAAGCGACCTGCCAATTGGGGGGTGATTGTTGATGAACTGGCAGTCATCTATGAAGATGTAACCGGACAAAGAGCCACTCTGGAAATCACTGGTCCAGAGATGCAAGTTCATGAACTCATCGACAAAGGTTACTCCTTAACCGAGTTGAAGCGCTTTGATGAAGCATTAGCCGCCTATGACCGTGCCATTGCCCTTCAGCCGGATAACGCCTTGGCATGGGCGCGTAAAGGGCGGGCGCTCCGCCTGATGGAACGTTATGAAGAAGCCTTAGCGGCCTGTGACCGTGCTTTGGAAATTTTCCCGCGTTACGGTTGGGCATGGCGTGGCAAAGGGCTGGTGCTGGAACGCTTAGGCCGTTTGGAAGAAGCACTCTTCGCTTACGAACAAGCGGTTCATATTAAGCCCAACGAAGTTTGGAACTGGTACAACCAAGCCGATGTCATGCAAAGCATGAACCGTTATGCCGAGGCTATTCCTCTGCTCCAAAAAGCATTGGAGATCGACCCGCAGCATCCCAATAGTTGGGCGAAGTTGGGGCAGGTCTATCGCCTGATGGGGCAGCAGCAGGACGCGGTTTATGCCTACGAAAAAGCAATTGACTTCGAACCGGAGTACGCGTGGGCGCACAACGGACGCGGCTTGGCGCTGAAATCGCTTAAACGTTATGCCGACGCGTTAATTAGTTTCAAGCGGGCGACCCAATATGAACCGAACGAGGTTTGGCATTGGTATAACCTGACTGAAATGCTGGTCGAACTCGGACAGTATAACGACGCGCTCAGTCCGGCGACACAGGCCACACGCACTGATCCCGGACATGCCTTTAGCTGGGCGAAGTTGGGGCAGGTCATGCGTCATCTGAACCAAAATGCGGACGCGCTCCAAGCCTATGACCGTGCCATTTATTTGCAACCGACTTATAGCTGGGCAATCAACGGCAAAGGCATTGTGTTGGAACGTATGGGGCGTTTGGAAGATGCGCTCAACTGCTACAACCGTGCCGCAGAAATTCAAGATGATTACGTCTGGCACTGCTGGTACAATCAGGGCAATGTGCTGGCCTTGATGGGGCGTTATAAAGAAGCACTGCCCATTCTCGAAAAAGTAATACAGGTCACGCCATCTCATGCTCAGAGTTGGGCGCGGATGGGCAACGCGCTCCGTAATCTCAAGCAGCCGGAAGAAGCCTTGAAGCCGCTGCAACAGGCGACCTTGCTCGACCCCAAATACACATGGGCATGGAATGAAATGGGCATCACTTATGAGCAGTTGGGACGGCTGGATGATGCGCTGAATGCCTACCAGCAAGCTGGACGTACTGCGCCCAAAGACCCCTTCTACATGACGCAGCAGGCTGATATTCTCATCCAGCAGGGCGACAACCAACACGCGCTCGATCTCTTGACCCAAGCCCTCAAGCTTGATCCCCGTAATGCCCGCGTTTGGGCGAAGCAAGGGCAAACCTTACGCCGCCTCAATCGCATGGATGAAGCACTCAAAAGCTATACCAACGCGGTGGAACTGGATCCCAAATATGGCTGGGCATGGAATGGACGCGGTCTGACGCTCAGTGTCCTTAACCGTCATGAAGAAGCCCTAAAAGCCTTCCGCGCGGCAACCGAGTCCGGTGAGCAGGACGCGTGGTATTGGTATAACCTCGGAGATGAATTGGTGACGCTCAATCGCTTTGCCGAGTCGCTGCCGGTGCTGGATAAGGCGTTGGAACTGAATCCGCATCATGCCGAAAGCTGGGCGAAGCGCGGTCAATCCTTACGCCGCTTGAACCGCCATCCTGAAGCACTGACGGCCTATGATGAAGCTCTTGTGGTCAATCCGCATTATGCGTGGGCGTGGAATGGACGCGGCTTGGCATTAGAAAGTTTGGGTCGGCGCGAAGAAGCCCTCGCCAGCTATGAACGCTCGATTGAAGAAGACCCGCGTGTCATCTGGTATTACACCAATCAGATTGATGTCTTGCTCGACATGGGTCGCAAAGGCGAGGCCATGATCGTCGCTGAACGGGCTACCAGTATGATGCCGCGTAATGCAGTGGCATGGGCGCGGAAAGGGCAGGTGCAGCGCCGCATCAGCAATTATGAAGGTGCGCTGGCGAGTTATCTCAGGGCGTTGGAACTTGATGCGACCTATGCGTGGGCATGGAACGGCAAAGGTTTGGCGATGGCAGGCTTGAGCCGTTGGGCAGAAGCCGTTACAGCTTATGAGCAGGCGGTGCGTTACAATATGAACGATCTTTGGTTCTGGAATAACTATGGTGAAGCGCTCATGTCCGTCAAAGATTATCGTAAAGCGGTGGATGCTTTCCAGCAGGCGGCTGCCATTGATCCGCGACATGAGCCAACCCGCCAGCATTTGAAACAGGCACGGGATTTACTCAACGGCTCGTAGACAACATGCGTTGCATTAAACCCGTATCAACTAAAAAGTTAACACTTGCAAAAACAGGTCGAGTCTCAGTATATTTATCATGACCATAAGCAATATTCATTTGAAATGAAGCCGTTAAAGCCATGACCGTTAGCCCAGCAATGCAAGAATATCTGGCAGAAGCCTACCGTTTGGCTTACTACCAGAACGATAATCCCTATATCTCCACCTCCGATTTAGCCGGGGTTTTGCACGTATCTGCGCCGGCGGTCACGCGTATGGTGCAGCGCCTCAAGTCCGGTGGTTATCTTGAACATGAACCTTACAAGGGCATTTATCTCACTCCCACGGGTGAGCGTGAAGCCCTTTTGAACATTCGCCGTCATCGTTTGGTCGAGCGTTTCCTCGTGGATGTGATGCAGTTCGGTTGGCACGAAGTCCATGATGATGCTGATAATCTTGGTGCGTTGGTCGGTGATGAAGTGGTCGCTCGTATGGAAAAGATGGCAGGTTTCCCCAAACGCTGTCCGCATGGCGAACCGATCCCCAGCGCCGATGGTAAGATGCCGCGTATCCATGATGACCCTCTGAGTAATAAACCGCCCGCAACCGATTGGGTCATTAGTCGTGTTGCCACCCATGACGCGGACAAGCTCCAATATCTCGGCACACTCGGCCTCATACCGGGAACGCGTCTCCATTTACTTGAACGTGCGCCCTTCAATGGCCCGATGCAATTGACTGTCGGAGACAAAACGCTGGTCATCGGTCATGAACTTGCCGGTGTCCTCCGCGTCAGCACCGAAGCCGAATTCAACGTGGCCTAAAGCAGTCGCAAATCAGTGGATTTGATATGTAAAGAGCATCTCACAAATGCTCTTTTTTGTTGCTGCGATCTTTCGGAGTATCCATCAAAACTGTGTATAATGATTTGAGTTGAAATGGAGAACTTGCTATGGCAACAATGGAGACAAGTACTTTGTTCGATGAGATTCTTGATTTCATAGCCTCTACACCAACCCCTGAACAAATTGTTGAATTTCATCCTTCAGAACGCTTGCAGCTCAGACTAAGCGAGTTGTTGGATCGTAATCGCAGAGGCAATCTGAGGCCAGAAGAAAGCACCGAATTGGACGAATTTTCGCGCATGAATCATCTCATGAGTATGTTGAAAATCCGCGCACTTAATCATATTACTTAGCTTATCAATCTGCCCGCCACATCAGTATTTCATCTTCAGTTGCCGAACGAAAAAAGTCACGGTCGTTATAGCCAACCATATGTTTTGCAACTGCATAAAGTTTGTATGTATCGAGATCATAAATCATCACATCTCTTAGCCCATCGCCCGGAGTTAAGAAAACTAATTGGTTCTTATTAGGATGCCATGCCAAACCTACGCCGCTTGGGAGGCAGGTGTTAATGATTTTCTGATTTTGCATATCTGCAATATAAAGTGTGTTTTTACGGGCATAATCGCTAACATACCAATTCCCATTATCTGCATAGTAGTCAAATGCAATGAATGCAAAATAGCGATTGTCAGATGACCATGCCGCATTTAATCGCCCGAATTGCTGGCCGTCAGGCGCTTTAAATATCGAAGTGATAACATCCCCGTTTTTGTTATAAAGTGCCAAACCTTCTTCTAGGTCTCCTTTTCCATAAAAGAGATTTTGACTAATGTCGGCTATAAACCCTGAGGAGTCATGCTTCCAAACAACGGGTTTTCTTAGGTTAAGTTTCTCGAAGTCAGTTTGATATATCAGATCCCGTATTACGGCAAAACTTCTTCTCTCTTGGTCATAGTTGTAGTAAATAACTCGTGACCAATCAGGTGAAAAATCAAACTTAACGTGATCAGAACCGTCAAATATATTGTCTAAGTAATTCCAAGAGGCTTTTTTACCTGTAGAAAAATCTATAAGGTTAGTTCCGTCATTTGTACCAAATATGAATTGACGATTATCCTTCCAGTAGATGCTTCCATGAGTTTGTTGAAATGTAATTGCTTCTGCTGGTTTTATGACAAGAGGATTTGATTCTTGTGTCAAATTATATACATGAATTTCGTGCGTCTCTGTAATCGTATTATAGGTCTCGGTAGTTTCTCTAGTTCCATACGGACTTGCATACCATTTTCCGTCCGGCGACAATGATCCACCCCATAGCTCATTATCGTCCAAGAATATTAACACACGGGGCGTATCCCATTTCGCATTGACCCCATGAATACCGGCGTAACCAGTCATCAAAATCGTTCCATCGTAGCTCCATCCCTTTGGCGGTTTGGTCGGCGCACCCACACACCGTTCCTCAATCGGCCAACCCGTATCCGGCGTGGCTGTCGCTTCCTGTGCGTAGATAGGCGAACCAATGCTGAGTAATGTCAACAGAGCAATGATAAACGTGAATAACTTACGCATGTTTTTGTACTCGAAACGAATAGGTTAATATAATTAGCGTACTACTGTTTCCTCATATTCAATCCGGCGTTTCAACTACGCTTCCCCACCTCAACCTTATAACCTCCGTTTACTTTTCCAAACCTCTCTAACCAACTCAAACCGTTTCCAAACCTCCTTAACAATCGTTTTCCCTCAAAATGGTTTGTACTAATCCTCTGAAAGAGTTACAAAATGTTCTTCCAAAATGTAACCCATTGTCTAGGTAGATGTTGTACCATAGTCATTAAAGGTACTGTATTACTCCCTTGCCCTGTTACTATGGGGAAAGGGTTGGGGTTAGGGGTATGCCCGCCCACGCATCTTAACATCCACCAATCGTTGCAAATGTGACAAATCTCACCGATTCTCAACTGCAACAACAACAGCAACAGCATCATTTTGCTCACCGCCACTGCCGCCACAAAATAACCAAATGTCACCGCCGCCACGGACGACTATGCCGACATTTCCGACAAATAAAGTCGATTGTGAGGCTTCTGTAGGGAAAGCTCTCAGAGCCTTCCAACGGTAATGCATTCAACCAGACGGCAAAAATGCACTTCTGAAACTGAAGAAACTGAAGAAACTACCGCAGTTTCGGCATCTCGCTCCCTCAAATCCGCGCTCAAAACGGTTCTTACAACTGCGGTTTTTGCAGTATTTCCGAATCTCAGCCTATCGACGGATTTGAACCGTCGAAAAAATCATTACAATGAGCTTCGGTTGCTAAAATTTTTCAGAGAGGATCAACGATGCGGTTTATAAAGTGGGTTCTGTGTTTGGGATTATTGCTGCTCCCTGTTGCTACCGTATCCGCCCAGCCCAATAACTGCTTCAACATTCCCAACCCCACTGCCTCCAATGCGGATAAATCCTGTGACTTCACCACCAACGATCAAACCGCGCTGATATCTGGTCGCTGGTCAGTCGAGTCGGTTGACTCTCTAAAAAGTGGTGATTGCCCACTCCTCAATGATAAACTCCCTTACCAATTTGCCTCAAAAGACGCTGGCGATTTACTCATCGTCCGGCAGGGAACGGCGGCTGTCGGTGGTCGCAAATTCAAACGCTCCACAACCGACCCTGATACTTATGTCTATACCCGCACCAACCGTCTTACTTCCGTAGATTACACTCTAAAGATTCTCTCGCCTGAACATTTCACCATCACATGGATGAACCCCTTCAAAACCTGCGACGTGACCGAGGATTACACGCTTGTCGATGCCGACAAATAAAAAGAGGGCAGATCATGTGACCTACCCTCCGTACTTGCCTCATCCACTGTACAACTCCCTCCATCGCTTGCGGGGGAGGGTTCTGAGTGTGATGCTATTTCTCTGCGTCTCAGCGGTTAAATCTTGTCTTTACGCCCGCAGTTTTGCACCGAGTTCGCGCTCGGCTGCTTTCACGATTTTCTTGTGGACGCTGGCGACTTCCTCATCCTTCAGCGTCTTATCATCCGTCTGGTAAACCAGATTGTAGGCCAAGCTCTTGTGGCCTTCGGGGATCGGATCACCACGATACACGTCGAACAGGGTTACGCCTTTGAGCAAGTTACCGCCTGCTTTAACAATCACCGCCTCCACACTCGCGGCTGGCGTTTCCTCGTTGACCACCAGTGCGATGTCCTGCAAAACGGGTGGTGTCGTTGGTAGGGGTATGAGTTCGTTAGTCGGGTTGACAGCATCGAGCAGCGCATCCAGATCGAATTCGCCGACCAGCACAGGTGCGGAGGTTAATCCGAAGGTCTTGGCTACAGACGGATGCAGTTCACCGAAGTCACCAACCGCTTTACCGCCGATGCTCAATTGAGCCGAGCGTCCGGGGTGCAAACTGGCATGTTGTGAACGGGCATAACTCGCCCCGCTGATATGCAGACCTGAAATCAGACCTTCAACCACGCCTTTCAGGTCGAAGAAGTCCATATTATCCGTTGGAGAGCCACCCGCCCAATTATTAAGCCCTTGTGCGCCAGTGAGCAGTAACCCCAATCGTCGCGGCTCATCGGGTAGCTGCTGGCCTTGGTGGGGCAGGTAAATCGCGCCGATTTCGAAGGTCAATTGACGGTTGGTATAACGGGCATTATTGACCGCGTTCCCCAACAAACTGATGAGCAGTGTCCGCCTTAGCGTGTCTTTCTCAGCATCCATCGGGTTCGCGAGGGTGATATACGACTTAGTAGAAGGCTTGCCGTCTGGGTTCAGTTGAGCCTCGTCTGCCACACTGGTGAAGCGGTAGCTGATGTTCTCACGCAGCCCAAGTCCCACCAGCACATCGCGGGCGAGTTCTTCCCCTTCCAGTGCTGTGTTCTCCCACTGCGGTGGCATCTGGTCTTCGATCAGCGTATCAGGGATATTATCGTAGCCGTAAATACGCGCGATTTCTTCAATCAAATCAGCCTGTCCGGTAGCGGGTTCACTGCCGATGTCCATGCGGTAGTCCGGCACAGTCACATGCAAGCCCTCGCCTTTGATCTCAACCTTGAAGTTCTGTCGTCGCAGGTAACTCGCACAATCCGCCACTGGAATCGCGATGCCCAACAAACGCTCGACTTCGCTAATCGGTAAATCCACTTCTACCACTGGCGCAGGCTTGGGATACTCGTCAATGATGCCGTTCGCCACCTGTCCACCACCGGCTTGGCGCATCAGTTCGATGCCACGCTGAACACCCAAAATGGCTTGGCTCGGATGCACACCACGGCTGAAACGGGTACCCGCATCAGTGAAAATCTTCTGTGATTGCATACTTCGGCGCACGTTGATGAAGTTCCAGTTCGCCGCTTCGAGCAGCACATTGGTGGTCGTGTCGCTAATTTCGGTTTCCCCACCACCAATAATGCCGCCGATACTCAGAGCGCCCTGCGTGTCGGTCACCAGCATATTATGAGTGTCCAACTTGCGGTTTTGCTGGTCGAGCGTTTGCAGCGTTTCGCCGGGTTTCGCCAAACGTGTGATGATGGTTGGGGGCTTGCCGCCCGCGCGTTCTTTCAGCTTATCGAAGTCGAAGGCGTGTAACGGTTGCCCGATTTCGAAGGTGATGTAGTTGGTCACATCCACGATATTGTTAATGGGACGCTGCCCGACTGCTTTCAACCGCCGTTGCATCCATTGGGGTGAGGGCTTAATGGTTGTGCCGCGCAGTAATGCCAGCGTGAAGCGCGGGTTAAGATCGGCATTTTGAATGTCGATACTCACTTCGCCTTTGATACCCGCGCCTTCCATCACCGTTTCATAACTCGGTTGCTTAAGCGGCTTATCGAGTAGGGCAGCCACTTCTCGCGCCACACCGAGGATGCTGAAGCATCGGGCAAGGTTCGGCGTGAGTTCAACCTCAAGGATGATGTCGCCCAGTACATCCTGTAGCGGTGTCCCCGGCTTGAAACCTTGGTCATTATCAAACAGCAGAATGCCTTCATGTTCCTCGGTGATGCCCAGTTCTTTCTCCGAACAAACCATACAGCGGTTGGGAATACCGCGTAAGGGCTTCTCTTTGAGGATCATTCGCTTGAGTTCGTCACTGTGTCCGTCCCAGACTTCCGCGCCTTCAAGTGCGAAGGCCGTCCACAACGGCTTTTCCAGTGGGCCGACACCTTTGTATTCAAACAGGTTGGGCGCACCCGTTACCGTTTGTTCGAGTTCCGTGCCACCGTAATCCACCATCGCCATCACCAAACGATCCGCGTTGGGATGCGGCTTCACCTCGTGGATCGCCCCTAAGAGCAGCTTGCTTCGATCCCAAACAAGGTGTTCAGACTTCGGCCAGCGAATGCCTTCTACAAAGCCTTGTGGTACACCGATATAAGTAATTGACGCGACTTCCAATCCGGCGAGCGTCAGCTTTTCCGCCAACAATTCAACCGGCACATCAATGTCAACGAATGTTTTGAGCCAAGATACAGGTACTTGCATTTATAATCTCCAGTCTTCGGTCGTCAATCAGTAGGGCTTTTTACTAGAACTGCTCAAGGAAGCGCAGATCGTTGCCCCAGAAGTAACGGATGTCACGGATGCCATGCTTGAGAATGGTCATACGCTCCGGCCCCATGCCGAAAGCGAAGCCACTCCACACTGCCGGATCATAACCACCGTTACGCAGCACCACCGGATGCATCATGCCGGAGCCAGCGATTTCCAGCCAACCGCTGTACTTGCACATTTTGCAACCTTCGCCACCACACAGGAAGCACTCGACATCAATTTCCATGCCCGGTTCGGTGAAAGGGAAGTACGACGCTCGGAAGCGCATCCGGGCTTTTTCACCGAACATACGTCGTGCGAACTCGGTCACTGTGCCTTTGAGGTCGCTCATGCGGATATTCTTGCCAACGACCACACCTTCCAACTGATGGAACTGCATTTCGCTGCGGGCAGTCACTTGCTCATTGCGGTAGCACATGCCGGGAAGGATGACACGGACAGGTTGTGTACCGTTCTGACCGAGCTCACGCATCGACCTGATTTGCCCCGGTGAAGTATGCGTCCGCAAGATGACGTTCGGCTCGGTTGTATAGAACGTGTCCTGCATATCACGGGCAGGATGATGTTCCGGAATATTGAGCAGGGTGAAGTTCATCTCGTCGGTTTCCACATCACGGCTGCGGTAGACCAAAAAGCCCATATCCCCCCAAATCCGGTAAAGATCACGGAAAGTCTGGGTGCTGGGATGCAAGCCTCCGGTTGGATTTGGACGACCGGGCAGGGTGACATCTAACTGACCTTCTTCGAGGTCTTTTGCCAGTTCCTTTTGCTGCACCAGTTCTTCGCGTTGGGCAAAGGATTCAGCCAGCGAGTCTTTAATGGTGTTGGCACGTTGACCGAAGGCTGCGCGTTCCTCTTTCGGTAACTGTCCGGTGCTGCGAAGCATCAACGTCACCGAGCCTTTTTTACCGATATAAGTGCTTTCCCACTCGTCCAAGGCTTCAGCGCTGGTGATGTTCTCGATCTTCTCAAGTGCTTCCTTATAGAGTGTTTCCAGTTGTTCCAGCATTTTCTAGTCTCCAGTCTATCGTCGACAGGTAACAGCCTGCGGTTATTAGCCGCCAATTTAAACCAAACAAAAAGCTCTCGTCCCTAAAACTTTAGGGACGAGAGCTTTGAAATCTCCCGCGGTACCACCCTTGTTGGTTGCAAATGGCAACCCACTTCGTTCGTCTTGTTACGCCAGCGTCGCGGAAACGGCTAGTATGGCTTTATCGCGGACACGATATATCGTGTCCCTACAAATACCAGTTCACTGTTCGGCTCAGGAGGGAATTCCGCGAGTGCTACCTGCTGAGGCTCTCAATTTACAGCCTCAACTCCCTGTAGGCGTTGTGTTCGCGCATGTTCTCCGTCAATGCCTTTCGAGAGAGATTATGCACGTATTTAATAGTGAGTGTCAAGTGTGAGAGTATTTCATATGATACGGAATAGGTAAGTTCGCAAGTTTATTAGATTCCTTTTGCGCGAATATAGCTTTCGACATCAGTGTTATAGATGACTTCTTCGACTGATAGCACAAACCATGGGCTGGCTTGATCTAACCATCGGACAGACGCACGAGCAGGAAGTTGGATGCCGTTGAACATTTTCCATTCAAGAACTTGATTACGCCAACCGATTTTCTGGGAGCTGTTTGCTTCGCGATAACGGAGCGATTCAAGTTGCTGAAGCAGGCCGGTTTGTGGGTCAAAGGTTGCGGTGAAATGATCAGTTGTGCTTCCAAAAGGGACGATTAAGCGGGCGGTCGTATCACCAATGGATTCCCAACGGACACGAGGATCGGTTAGAAAAATGGACGGAAACCAAATTGATTCACCCCATAAACCGAGGTTGGCTGCCATATCGACTTTGGGCTGGTTCTCGACGACACCGAAAGGTAGCTCAAGGCGTGAATGCCCATCCAGATAATATTCGTTCACTTTGAGTAATGGGCGACCCAAAACCGTGGCTTCGATATAGTGACGGTAACCGCTGCCTGCACAATAAATGAAGCGCCAACGAGCAGGAAAAGTAATACCCTTCACGCGGATTGTTCCGCGACCACTGATAATTGCTGACTGAATGAGTGGGATACGATTACCAAAAATGGTTGAGAAGAAACGTGAAACGGGTTTGGGTAAATCCACAGGCATCGGCACGGTTGATAAGGTCAGAGAGGATGCTGGATAGTGGGGAAACGCGTTTAACGTGAACATTGGTCAATGACCTCGTGCTGGTATTAACTTTATGGTCTGTGAGGCGATGAGAAACACAATCAGAATAGCAACATCAATGATTGTTCCACGGAAAGCCGCCGACCAATCTAGCAATGTCACAATGAATGAGATCAAGGTAATACCGAGCAAGACGGACTGCCAGCGATGCCAACGCCCGATCATCGCTATGCCGGTAGCGAAAAAGCCAAGCGCTGCGACTAACCAGAGTATGCTGAATACACGCATTCCAACTGTGCCTAATTCTATTTGTCCTCCGAAAATCGAAGTCTTATAGGCTAAATCAGGAATCACCACGAGAGGCCAGTAAGCGAAAAAGCCCATCAAGTGAATAAGACCATGCATTCCCAAAAATAACGCGCCTGCGATCCATAAAAGACCAAACATTTGAGACCTTCTTATTATTGAAAGCTAGGGTAGCGACTGATGCGGTAATGGTTAAATTAGGATAGCGCTAGATTACTGTGTCAGGGAGTGGCGAGGGACACATCATAAGGTGACGTTCATCACCAAAACAGCATGGTGGTCACTGCATGACCGTGATGACCTGTTAAAATCTATAGACAATCACAAAACTGATGTTGCAATCTCTTGACGACCATTGAAAACTGTGTTATTGTCAACAACGTTGTGAAAGGAGAGGTGTTCATGGTTTTATTGAAAACACGTATTGAAAACGGATCAGTATATTCCAGACAGGAAGCCGCAGAAGCACTGGGCGTAAGCCTTAGTACGCTGAAGCGCCTGATTCGCAAGGGACACCTCAAAGTGAGTAAACCGGACGGAATGCGTCGGGTGTTTATCACCGGCGAAAGTATCCAGTCTATGCTGGATAATACCGTCGTAGAGCGAGGTGCCTGAGCATGTCTGCGCGTCATACCGAACTTTGGCTTAATAGAATACCGTGCCAATATGGGCTTAACCTGTCATCGAAGACGGGTCTGTTAAGCGCGCCCATTGCTGGATACGGTTTTGCCTATGCGCCAGCAGCGTTCGGTAGCGACCCTAGCCGTCAGTCTCACGAAAGGTGGCTTATCTGTAGATAAGCACCGACCACATAGTGGTTCCCTACTAAGGGCGTGAGACTGGAAAAAAATCTAGTCCACGCCCTTTTTATTTGTCTTTTGAAAGTCAGAGCGGCACGAGGTAAATAATGATGTTACAAGCACACTACTCAAACCGTGATTTTCTCCTCACTGATGCAGGGTTGGAAGCCGTGTTCGAGGTCTTTGATGACCTGCATGATGCTGCCAGCGAAGGACAGCTTCAAGAGTTGACGGCTCTTGATAACCGGGAACTGTTGGGTTGGTTGCGGGAATTGGTGTTCACGGCACAAGAAACCATTAGTGAGATCGAAAACCGCACTGCGCGGACAGCACGGCAGGAACCCGTCCTGCGGCTGGTGAAGTAGCCATTTAGCAGGTGGCGGCTTCCCCGGTCGCCACCGATAAGTCGTTAGCCTATAGTTGATCGTCTTTAGCCGAGCGCTAATCACTATCGACTTATTAGCAGAGATTATTGCTTCAATGTGACAACCTCTGCACTGCAACACAATAACAAACAGCAACTGTAAGAGTTACAAACTACCATAGGGTCGTGGTTTATCTTAATCCGCATCAGTGGATATAATAGGTGTGTGGCTGGAATGCCACTTGAAATTTTGACCAGTGGTTCAAACGCGCCACTGATATAAGCAGGGTGGTTGGGGAAGTCTTGCGCGATATTGGGTGTTGGCTCGGCTTCCCTACCGTGTTTAGATGACCGTTTTTGGGTGATAATCGTGAAGTAGATGGTGATCGGTTTCATAATATTGGGCAGCGTAACAAAATTATTCGTCGTTTGAAGTGGTGTTATTTAACCCATCAATTATTGATCTTTGATTAAAACATATGATCGAATTAATAACCCCCACTTAACGAATTTGCGCTATAATCAACATTGTGTGAAAATTAACGCAAAGGCAACGCCCATCGCAAAGAGAGTTTTTGTTGAGGTGGTTTTGTGTCTAACGTTTTCGCTCTGAAGAACCGGGTGCTGCTGCTCAACGGGAGCAATTGGGAGCCGCTGGCGGTCATTTCCGTCCCGCGCGCGATTAATTTGCTGCTGGCAGGCAAAGCGGTCGTCATCGAGCAATCCGGTCACTTCCTCAAAACAATCCGCGACCAATTTCCTGTTCCGTCGGTGATCGCGCTGCGGACGTATATTAATGTGCCGCGCAGACAGGCACATTGGAGCCGCAAGGGTGTGCTGGTGCGGGATAATTACACTTGCATCTACTGCGGTGTACAACCGGGCGCACTGCTCAAGGGAAAGCCACTTTCCAAGCACGACTTTACGGTTGACCACATTTTCCCGAAGTCGCGGGGTGGCAAAGATGTGTGGACGAACACGGCCTGCGCTTGCTACAACTGCAATCACCGCAAGGGTGATAAGCTGCCCAACGAGCTTGGTATGAAATTGAAGTGGGAGCCAAAGACTCCGCGAACGAGTTATTTGGTGATCGCTATTGGAACCGGGCCAGATGGCTGGAAGCGATACATTGAAATAAGCACTGATTAAAGACAGAGACTCCATTTATTGGGTCTCTGTTTTTATTTTAGTCGTTCCTTGACAGTCGTCAGTTAATAGTCAAAACGGTCTTCCCGGCTGTTTTGTATTGATGATTTTATTTCCTCAAATGCTGCGAAAACCGCAAATACTGCAATTGCTAGAACGGGTTCGGGTGCGGATTTAAGAGAGCAATTTGCCGAAATTGCGGAAAATTCTTCAGTTTCTGCAATTTCAGAGTGAAATATGTCGGAAATGTCGTCATTGTCGCGATTGTCAGAGGCTCAAGCCTCTGCCTGAGTGAATAAAGGGCGCTGAAGCGCACAGGGTAGTCTTTAGTCGTCAGTTATTAGTCGAATACAAAAGCCGAATAAGCAGCACAGGCAGCAAAAGCAAAAGGTAATTTTGTGCTGAATTTGCAAAAGGTAAAGTTAAGGTGCGTGAGGGAGAAGAGGGTGGACAACCGTCCTCCCCTACAGCCCCATAGATAGTGTATTCGATTTGAGCATGAAACGGGTTACATTTTGGAAGAACATTTTGTAACTCTTTGAGTAGGTTGGTGCTAACCATTTTGAGGGAGAATAATTGTTAAATTCGTTGGGAAATGGTTAGAAGTTGGTAGGGTAGGTTTGTAAATTTAAACATGATTACGAATAATCAAATCAATTTGAACCTATAGCAGACATGGTAATAGCGATTTACAAATAGTGTGGTATTTAGTCAGTGGACGAGGCACGCCTCGTCCCTACGATAAATCATCTAATAGGGTAAAGGAGGGCGGAACATGTTCCGCCCCTACAGAATTTTCAGGTAATGATAGGTTTTAGTTCCTCGCTCAAATCCTCACCCCCATCCCCTCTCTATTTCATGGCAGAGGGGAGTAAATGCAGGTTGTGAGGGAAAAGATACACCATTTGGTTAGATGTCTTCGTCGCTTTCGACCAGTGAGCGAAGATTATCGAGGCGCGATTCCCACTGCCGACCGATGGACTCGATCCACGCGGTAACAGTACTGAGCGGCAGGGGCGCGAGCGAATAGTATCGCTCACGCCCTTCTGTCCACGATTGAACCAGTCCGGCATTCGCCAAGAGTTCGAGATGCTTGCTCATTCCCTGCCGTGAGATATGAAATTCGCCTGCAAGTTGAGTCGCCGTTTTGGGACTGTTTCTAGCAAGATTGGTCAACAATTGGCGGCGAGTCGAATCCGCCAGCGCGGCAAAGACTCGTTCTTCATCAGCGGTCATTTTGCTTCTAGGTAGTTCGCCAAACTTGGCATCTTTTCTGCCCAACCGCCAACATTATCGGAAAAGCGAGCGGTGCGGACATCTTCGGGGAGTGCTTCGAAGCCGGTTTCATGGACGGTGACCTGCGTACCTTCGGGAACGGTTTCCAACGTGAAAATGACGAGCGTTCTAACCGGATTGGGCGATGCGATTTCCCAGCGAAAGCCGAAGCGATCCATTGGTTCCACAACGGCGATTTCGGCATTGCTTTCTTTGGCATCGAACATGACAACCGGTTCACCGACTTTTAATTGATCAAAATGGAATTTCTCGAG
>JBBQLX010000049.1:0-38067 GCA_038328375.1 Aggregatilineales bacterium
CCCTCATCAATGGCGTTTGCTGCGACGCAGTTGCCATTAACAGCCACCGCTTTGCAAACCGCGATAGCTACCTTGACCATAAGCCCTACATTAACTCCAAGCCCAACGTTGACCTTAAGCCCCACGCTAACTGCTAGCCCGACATTGACACCATCGGCAACGTTAACCACTACGGTACAGCCGACTGATACACCCATTCCAACTCGAGAACAGTTGTCACCTATTGGTGATGTATCAACAAGTATCTCCGATTCACTGCCGCTGCTCTTAATTGGGCTAGGCATCCTATTCCTACTTATCGCCGCGATCACAACCTTCATCAGAAGGCGTAATCGCGCATGAGTCGTGAACGGGTAGTCAACTTTTGCCCGATGTGCGGCGCACCCACCGAGATGCACGAGCGTTTCGGTACTCCACGTCCTATTTGCACAGCTTGTGGTCACATCGTCTTCTTTTCGCCTGCTGTCGCTGTTCTGGCACTGATCACACAGGGCGATCAAGTGTTGCTGGTTCAACGCGCTAACGATCCTAAAAAAGGATTGTGGGTGACACCAGCGGGTTTCATGGAGTGGGACGAAGACCCCGCCCAAGCCGCCCACCGCGAAGTGTTGGAAGAAACCGGCCTCAATGTCCATATTGATCGCCTGCTGGATGTGTTTCATACGCCGACCGATGGCGGCCTTGCAGATGTGGTCATTGCTTACGAAGCCTCAATCGTCGATGGTACACTTCAAGCGGCTGACGATGCCCAAAACGCGGCATGGTTCACTCGCGCTAATCTTCCTGAACTGGCTTTCCTCCCCACCCAGCGTATCCTCGCCCGCTGGGTCGCCCACGAACTCTAGCTTCTCCCTGTAAGCTCTGTGTTCTCCGTACCTCTGTAGTTAATTCTGGGATTCCTCTATCGACTAAAGGCTATTGACTATCTTTTGTGTACTTTGTGGTTAATCTCCTAGCCCTTTTTCGTAACCTTTCATACTTTGCGCCTTATCTAACGTATTGTTAAAATGACGCGCATTGAAACCACAAGGCTTAAACGATGCAAGTCACTCTCCGGCATATTCACAAGCGCTTCGGGGCAATCCACGCCAACAATGACATCAACCTCACCTTCGAAGGGGGTCGCATCGTCGGCATCTTGGGCGAAAACGGCGCGGGTAAATCCACGCTGATGAAAATCCTCTCTGGATTTCAACCGGTCGATAGCGGTGAAATTTGGATCGACAATCGTCCCGTTGCCTACACTGGCCCGCAAGCGGCTATCCATAATGGCATCGGGATGCTTCAGCAAGACCCGTTGGATGTGCCAGCTTTCACCGTCCTTGAAAATTTTATTTATGGCAACGGTGATGGCTTTTTTCTTCCGCGTAAAACTGCTACCCAGCAACTCAAGCAAATCAGCCAGCGCTTCGGCTTCGAACTCGAAGCGGATATGCCTATCGCGCAGTTGAGCATCGGTCAGCGTCAGCAAATGGAAATTGTTCGGCTCTTGACACTCGGTGTCAAAATGTTGATTTTGGATGAACCCACAACAGGTATCTCAGCCGAGCAAAAACAAATTCTGTTTGATGCCCTCCGTCATTTGACGAAAGAGGACGGTCTATCGGTTCTGCTGGTTTCCCATAAACTGGAAGATGTCATCGCCTTATGTAATGAAGTCGCCGTCTTACGCGCTGGACGCTTGGTGGGTACTCGCCAAATGCCTGCCACCAATGCCCAACTCGTTTCGTTGATGTTCGGGCAAGAACTTGCACCACAAACCCGCAAGCAGCTTGATTTGTCTGCCGCGCCGGATGCCTTAGTACTCGATCATCTCTATTTGCATGGGCATCGCGTTAATGTCGATGATGTCAATCTGCGCATCAAAGCAGGTGAGATTGTCGGCCTCGCAGGTTTGGACGGCAGCGGTCAGGAGTTGGTTTTACGTGCGTGTGTCGGCCTACATAAATCGGTTCGCGGACGCATCAGCCTCAAAGGGCAAGACCTCACCGGACAATCCTATCGCAGCTTTCTCGCCAAAGGGGTGGCCTTCGGTGCAGCAGGGCGCTTGGAAGAAGGACTGGTCGGTGGACTCACGCTCACCGAACACATCGCCCTCGCTAATGAATCGGGTAGCTTCATCAATTGGACTGCCGCCCGCCAACATTGCGAAAATCAGATCAAGTTGTACGACGTTCGCGGTCGTCCTGATAGCATGATCGAAACTCTGTCAGGTGGTAATCAACAGCGTGTCTTGATGGCGCTCATGCCCAATTCGCCGATTTTATTGGCGCTGGAGCAGCCCACACGCGGCCTTGATGTCGATTCCGCCCGCTGGATTTGGCAGCAGTTACTTGAACGGCGAGATCGTGGCGCGGCGATCATTTTTAGTTCACCCGATTTGGATGAATTAGTGGCCTACAGTGACCGTATCTTAGTCTTTTATGCGGGTCGCATCTTTGAAATCCCTGATGCCAACCGTACCACCATTGATGAAATCGGTCGTCTAATCGGTGGGCATTTTGAGGTGCAGCCCGCATGAAGAATCAATCGTTGCTCACGCGCATTGCTTTCGGTGTCGGTCCGATTATTGTGTCGCTTTTAGTGACCGCTTTGCTCATTGTCCTCGTGGGAGCGAATCCCATTAAAGTTGTTGAAAAACTGTGGGTCGGTGCGTTCCAAGACCTCGCTTCCATCAGCAACGTCATCAACTTTTGGATACCGTTGACACTCGCCAGTATCGGCCTTGTCGTGACCTTTATCGCTGGCCTGTGGAATATTGGTGTTGAGGGTCAAATTTTGATGGGTGCGTTGTTTGCCTCCGGCGTGGCGCTTTTCTGGCAAATCCCCGCGCCCTTTCTCATTCCAGTTGAAATTTTGGTCGCGATGATTGGTGGGGGGCTGTGGGCATTGTTGGTTGGATCGTTAAAAGTCTATCTCGGCGTTCATGAGATTTTCGGCGGCGTGGCACTGAATGCGCTGGCGAATGTCATCGCTATTACACTCATTACTGGCCCGTGGCGGGGTCAAGCGGGTGGCAATTCGCGCGGTACGCCCTCTTTCCCGCCGGATGCTATCTTGCCGCCTATTTCGGCTGATCTGAATGTCAGTTTGCTGGCCTTCATCCTTGTCATTGTGGTGATTGTCGTCATTTGGTTAGCCTTGCGCGGCACACGCTGGGGGTTGCAGCTTAAAGCGACTGGCAAAAATGCCCGTTCCGCCTTGCTGCTGGGTGTACCCACCGGACGCAGTACCCTCAGCGCCTTCATCGTTTGTGGCATGATCGCAGGCATAGCCGGTTCTTACCGTGTCTTATTCACCTTTCAGAATCTTCGCCCGTTGGCTTCGGGTGGGATCGGCTTTCTGGCGTTGTTGGTCGTGTTGCTCATCTCTCTGCGTGTGCTTTGGGTTCCGATAGTCACACTCATTTTTGCCTTGCTTTTGGGAGGCAGCGCCAAGTTGAAAATCGACCTTAAGCTAGATGCCTCGCTGATCGGCGTTATGCAGGATACCGTTGTGCTGGTCGTCTTGCTTTTCAACGGCCTGCGCCAACGCATACAAGAACGACGCCAGCTAAAAGATCATTTCAAACCCACATCCATTACGGCTACCGTCGAAAATCAGCGTGTTATTGGAGATACTAACGAATGAGCGAAGAACTAATCAATACGCTGAGTAGCATTATCGCCAATGCCACGCCGTTAGTGATTGCCAGCATTGGCGAAACCATCACCGAGCGCGTGGGTGTGGTCAACCTCTCCTTGGATGGCAGCATTATCCTTTCGGCAATGGTTGGCTTTGCTGCGGCTTACGTCAGTGGCAACGCGATTGTTGGATTGTTTGCGGCGATGTTGGTTGGTGCGCTGGTCGCTCTCATCGTTGCAGCGGCGGGCATCGAACTTAAACAGGATCAGGTGGCTATCGGCTTCGTGCTGACGCTGCTTTGCGCCGATCTCGCCCAATTCCTTGGTGATCCTTATGCTCGTCAGCCGGGGCCACAAATTCTCAAAACACCCATTCCGTTTTTACAAGATATTCCGCTTCTCGGTCCGATCTTCTTCAAGCAGACTCTATTGGTTTACTTCAGCTATATTTTGGTATTCGGCACATGGTATTGGCTGTTTCGTACTCGGCAGGGGTTAGCGCTCCGTGCCGTAGGTGAACGTCCTACCACCGCCTTTGCCCGTGGCACAAACGTCAACCGCCTGCGTTATATCTATGTGGCGGTGGGCGGATCGTTGGTCGGTCTAGCGGGTGCGGCCTATTCCCTGAGTGTCAAAGCCGGATGGACGACACCGCCCAGCATGGCAGGCGATGGCTGGATTGCTCTCGCGATTGTCATCTTTGGTGGCTGGCATCCGTTCCGTGTGGTACTTGGTGCATATCTATTCGCTGCGCTTCGAGCCTTTGCGACTGTTGCCCAGCGATCAGCCGACTTGAATATTCCAGTCGTAATTCTTAACGGCATTCCGTGGTTGTTGATGATTGTGACGCTTGTCCTTGTCAGTAGTGGTGCGATTGAACGCCTCTTAATGGTTCTGCCACGCCCAGTACAGAAATTTACCCGTAACTTCTTACGTTCTGATCCGCCTGCTGCCCTTGGTACGCGCTTCGACCCGGAGTAGGGGATCAGGGAAGTTCAATTGTTTTTTTGGAGGAAGACCATCTGATTACAGGTGGTCTTTTTAGTTTGTGCAGATTTTGCAATACTTCCGCTGAAATGGCGGGCGGGTAGTTCGGCTGTGACCGCTGAATTGACATTTTTGAATGGCGGATGTCTCGGCTAGTGCCACTGAAATGACACAAGTGCAGCGGGAAACTCGGCTAATGTCACCGCGTGCATATTTGGGTGTTGGCTTAGCGGATGTGAGGGAGAAATCCACCGAAAATGCAGAGGCAAAAAACTTAACATAAAGGCGCAAAGAAAATATAGAAAGGTTTTTAACCACCATTTAGTTTGATAGTATCGAAAGACAATATAAGATTGATTATAGAACAAAAGGGCTACTTGCGCAAGTTATAGTTTGGTTTGAAATGTGGGAAAATGCGGTTTATACGCTAGATGCTGGCGGCTCATAGGCAGCGAGTTTTTGGAGAAATATTTCGACTACTGCATCCGGCTGGCGGTAGCACTGGTCGGCGGGGAAACGAACAACCAGTAGGCCATGTTCAGTGAGGCGGGCATCACGCCATTGGTCGGCTGCGACTGACTGTTGATGATGTGGGCCATCGACTTCGAGAATGCCCCATTTACCCTCATATTGAACCAGAAAATCAACCTCACGCGTTTGGCGATGGGTTTCGGTTTTGAGTCGGATTTTGGGATCAGCCAGAAATATGACCCCTTTATAATCCAGCGATTTGGCGATTTTGACTTCACTATGAGAGCGAAGGGTGAAGCCGTGCCATCCAATCGAGCGATATTCGGGCTGTGGATTGGCTTGGCGTTTTTTATTGGTTTTGGAGGTGGTGGATGCCGTGCGCGGGAGCTGCTTATTCATCGTGCGACTGATGTTACGGATGATTTGATGCGAACGGCTTAGCTGCTGGCTGTTAAAGATTAGAAATAAAATGATCAAAGCCAAGAGAATAGGTGTGAGTTTGATCGCTATTCCCGAAGTAACATTGAATAGGTCGAGAAGAGCGAGGCTCAAACCAACCAGCGCAACGACCAGCATAATACGACGAATGAGTTTGGTTGATTTGAGTACGCGCAAAAGAGTCCTTCGACAATCAGTTAAAAACGTATTGTATCAATGATTATTTAGGCGATAAATGGTTGAAGAGACAAACACTATATGCCATATTAACAACTGTTAAAAAAAGACCACCTGTTTCCAGATGGCCTTTTCCGAATAGTCTATAGACTAAAAGCTACCGACTACCGACTACTTCAACTTATCTAAGCGCGTCTGCACATCCTCAATAAAGGGATAGGTGTATACGATACTCCAGCGCATCACCCAATCGTATTCACGGATCGCTAAGTCCTTTTTGCCCTGCGCCTCTAAAACCTGCCCGTGAATATAATGGCGTGTGCCGGTTTCGCCTTGTGCCAGTGCTGCCTCAATCGCCTTGAGCGCCACATCATATTGACCGAGCGCATAAGCCACCTTCGCTTGATACTCCTGTGCAATCGGTCGCAGTTCAGCCGGAACCTCGGCTGTCGTGTCGGTCAACAAATCAGCCGCATCTTGATAAGCTTTTTTATCGGTCGGTTTCGCCTTGTCGATCAGAATACGCGCTTGTATCAGCTTGATCCGGGCATCAGGGATAACATTCGTACCGAGTAGAGCCTCGGCATCCCGTTCTGCTGTACTCGTGTCGCCTGCTGCGTAGGCTGTTTCCATACGCCGCGCCCGCACTTTATCATCTTTCGTTAAGGCAAATGCCTTGGTCAAATCGGCTTGAGCCAACTTATATTGGTCTTTGCTCAAGTACAGGTCGGCCCTCGCTAACAAAACGTCCGCATTATCACCACCTGTCAAGGCTTGTGAGAACGCCTGTAACGCAAGGTCGTTTTTGCCTTCTGCCATCCGTGCTTGCGCCAGTTGAATATACCCATCGACGCTGCCGGGGTAATAGTACAAATAGGCTTGCGAGTAGATTACCGCTAAGCCAGCCTTATCTTGGGCTACCGCTGTCTTAATCCGCAGTTGCAGAGCGCTCTCGGTGCTGGGGTCGATGTACAAGGCCAGAAACGCCTGATATTCAGCCTTATCATATTGCTTCTGCTCGAAGTAAATCTCACCTTTTTCCACCAGCAGTTTTACATCGGATGCCAGTTCAGATACGGCTAACCCGCTGTCGAGTGCTTTAATGGCCTTCGTGTAATCCTTTGTGAGTCTCGCGCTGCCTGCTTGTGCCAGATAAGCTAAATCAAAGCGTGGCGAATTGCTGATTGCCGTCGCAGCCGCTTCTTCAGCCTGCGCTAACAACGGAGCCGAAGCACCATTCCGACCCTCATCAACCGCGGCCTGCGCCATCAGGTAATCGGTGTAAGCCAACGCGCCATTGACCACGGCTTTGGTATCCCCGTCGCTGGTATCAGTCAGCCGCTGCTTGGCATCCAGCATCATTTGTTTGGCTTCGGTGTATTTCTTTTGCCCGATTAAGGTCAGCGCCGCGTAGTAATAAGGTGCAGGATCAAAGCTGTTCGCCACACTGGTGATTTCGGCATTCAGCGTCGGTAATGCTTCGTCATAGCGTCCATGATCCAGTAGGATAATCGCGCCTTGTACACCTTTCGCAAAAGCCGGTGGGAACACCTTTGTTGGGAGTGGTGGCGCAACATTACCATTCGGTATTTGCGGTGGCACCGTCGCGCTGGGGGTCAATGTTAATCGTGGTGTCGGTGAAGGCGTGGGTGTATCCCCCGGCGTGGCTGTGGCTGTAGCGGTCGGTGGGCGTGGCGTATAGGTCAGGGTCGGTGTCGGCACGAACACGATGCCGCGCAGGGCAGGTGTGTTCCATACAATCCCATAGCCAACCAATAGCAGCACCACAATACCCACTGCCACCCCGCCCGCAATCGCTCCTCGCAAGCCCCAGATGTCACGTTCGCCAGCCCGTCCACTGGTCTTTTGCACCCATTGGATTGGGGTTGTGGGCGCGCTTTCTCTGGAAGCCAGATACTCGCGCATCATGACATCCACTTCATCTTGAAGCTGTGTGATGCGCTGTGCCTCCGGTAGCGGAATGCCCGGTGTTTGGGAGGATGCAGCGATAGTGGCGCGGTTATCGGGGCGCGACGGCAAGGATGAAACTTGACCTGTTAGTTGTTCGCGCGTCATGCCTAATGAGTTTAAAGCCTGAATCCCCATATCGTTGTTAGGATTAATTTCTAACAAGCGATTGAGATAAAACATCTTCTCGCGCTGGTCTTTTGCGAGGCTTACCAGCCATAACCATGACGCTTCATTTTGCGGATCTATGCGTAATGATTGCTGGAGCAGTTGCCGTGCTTGATCAACCTGTCCCGCTTTTGCGGCTGCAATACCCTGTTTCCGCAGTTCTTTTGCTTGGTCGCTTGCCACGTCTTACTACTCCCCATTAAGCGATGATGACATGTTCATTGTAACCTAAAGCGTCATTTGGTGAAATTAAAAACCGGATGCGTTTGCACCCGGTTTTCCAAATCACTATTCAATACCCGAAATTAGGGGCTGTCTACGCGAGTGCTGCGGCCTTCAATTTGCGGATTAACAGGGCTGTTCGCCTTGATATAATCGGCTACTACGAGGTCCAATGGGCTGCCACCATCATAGGCGTTCTGGCCGTTATCCTTGAAAACGCTGTAGCCATCGCCCCCTAAGCGCATGAAATCGTTGCTGGCTACGGTGTAAGTCGCATTCGGGTCAATCGGGCTGTATGTGCCGTCTGCGCCCAAGACATCTACACTCACGATGCGCTTACCGAATTCCTTGCTGCCGTCCCAACTGAACTTGATGCCGGATACCTGCGGGAAGCGACCAGCACCTGTCTCGACTTGTGATACACCGTTTTCCAAGGCCGCGATCACGTCTGAACCTTTTAGTTCAAAGGTCGCCACCACGTTACCAAAGGGCAGAACCGTTAAAATATCGCCTTCGGTGACATCCAATATATCGGTCAGCTTCAACTCAGCCGGAATAGCACCTTCTATCGGCACGTTCGAACGGATGCCACCACCATTTTCGATGGCGATTTGGGCTTTCGAATAAGCGCGCATGGCATCGGTAATCAAATTACCCAGATTACATTCCTCAACGCGGCATATTTTGCGGTCGCCCACCAAAAATGCTGCTGTTTGACCAATCACCTGTTTGGTTAATGTTGAAATCGGCACACGTAGTTCATCAACAATTTTAGCCATTTCGGGTTCAGGTGTGATGTAACGTGAAAGGAAAATGGTATCGCCGCTTGCGCTCATTACCACACCATCTTTGTCCCACACCACATTCAGCCGTCCTAGATACTTCAGACTGCTTCCGGCCTGCACGATATACACATTCTTGCCGTCCTTATCTTGGACGACCACCGGATAAGTGCCTTCCGCACCAACGGATGTGTTACTGAGCAGGGTATGGCTGTGTCCGCCCACGATCAGGTCTACGCCATTGAGTTTGGTTGCCAGTTCTTCATCAACCACCAGACCAATGTGCGTCAGCAGCATAATCTTGTTGACACCTTGCTTGGTCAGGTCGTCAACAATCGGTTGCACAACGCCGACCAAATCGTCAGTGAACTTGACCTCTGGCCCCGGCGAAGAAAGAGTCGCTGAATCGGGTGGGGTAAGGCCAATGACACCGATTTTCTGTCCGCCCACTTCCAAAATCGTGTACGGTTTAATTTTTTCGGCTAAATCGGGGCCAAAAGTGACATCGGAGGTAATAATCGGGAAATTAAGCTCATCAACAAATTTTCCCAGCGTGTCGTAACCGTTATCAAATTCGTGGTTACCGACGGTCATCGCATCATATTTCATCATATTCATGATGCGTGATGCTTCTTCGCCGCGCCATTGTTGGTGAAATAATGTACCTGTAAAGCGGTCGCCACCATCCACAAGGATCGAGTTACCACCCTCGGCGCGAATCTGGTTAATGACTGTCATCTCACGGGCAGCACCACCATCAGTTGCAGCATCTTGTGCGCCATCATATGGCCCGTAAGCCCCATGCACATCGTTGGTATGCATAATCGTCAGACGGAACACATCATCTTGGGCAAACGCCACCGAACTAAAAACCGCTACCATCACAAATAGCACCGAAACCAAACTGATTTTACGTAGCATCCTATCCTCCGTTAAATGAATATGCGGATGAACAATGACATATCATTGTTTAGCACTCTACAAGCTCTATTTAACATAGCATTAAATGGGTGGAGAAATTACGTAAAGTATTTCAAAGCCTAAGTTTTAGGTAGTGCTGCGTAGTGCTTTTATACAGGAGGCCACGGATAATTGGGTCCACCCGGTCCGGGTTGTGGGTATTTGCGTGATTTCAACAAGTGTTGGATGCGGTGTTGGAAGGCATGAATCTCGCGCTCGGTAATCAGTTGGTTCAATGCCTGACGGTAGGTTGTTTTCTGGTTATCCACTTGTTCGCAGAGGCGTTCAATATCACCGAGTATGGTATCGTCAATCGGCTCACCGGCAAATTCCCAAACCACCGTTCGTAGTTTTGGACTGCTGTTAAAGGTGATGCCGTGGTCAATCCCCCAAACATGTCCTTGACCATCAACGAGGCAGTGTCCGCCTTTGCGGTCAGCATTGTTGACGAGGATGTCAAAAGCGCACATATGCCTCATCTGCACCATCTTAGCTTCATCAAACTCGAAGTAATTGAGTTCGGGGTCATGCTCCACAAAAAATTGCATCGAGCCAAGTCCGTGCGGCCCTTGGCGCAGCACCGTCGGGGGAACAATTTGCCAGCCCAATGCCTCGGAGGTTATGAAGGAAGCCAACTCGCGTTTGCACAGCATCCCGTCAGGGAAATCCCAGAGAGGACGCTCGCCTTTTTGCGGCTTATAAACCGCCATGACACTGTGGTCATCATGATTGATGGAGAGCAGAAAGGTGTAGTTGGAACTCCAGCGCATCATGCCATGCTCGGCCTCAATGCTGCCGTTCTGCAATACATCGACGACTTGCTGGCTTGTTAGCCCCTGCGATTCAGAATCGTTCGTGTTTGTGTCCATACTAAGACCAGTAATAGACTAACCGACCATTTTGTTTAGGATCAGCACGTCCGGAATTGACGACTTCCTGTGCTTGTTCGCATAGTAACGCCATTTGGTCACGCTTGCACCACAACTTAACCACACCCGGCTCGGCTTCGCTCAATTCATCCAAATCGGTGGTTGAAACCAATTCTTGAGCGACCAGCACCACCAGATCATGGTCTTCATCATAACCCAGGCCCATTTGTGCCACTCTAAAAACAGGTTCAATCGGTTCGCGCAAATCCATATCCACGCCGGTTAGATTCACGTCTCTCGAAATGACGACATCAGGATTGCGCTTGTCGAGATCATCCAACATTTCTTTGATGGCTTCGCTGAGGGCGCGCGCTTGCTCTTTTTCGATAATCAGTGAAACAAGTTGTCTACCTTGCCCACTTTGTAAATGGAAAATCCGTTGACCACGCGGCCCAATCGTGCCAATAGTGATAAAGTCTACCGGATTTAGTTCGAATTCTTTTCCTGGCATAGCCTATCTTTCACTGATAAATCATGCTCATGATTCTACTTAAGCTGTTTTCTCGGTCTGTTTAGCCTGCTTACGCTGTTGCTCCATTTGTAGGATGTGTGCCATATCGTTCATGGTTCCTACATATGGGCGACCAAAATCCAGTGATAGCATACTGATCGAGGCGGGTGCGATGACAATGCGTTGAAACTCATCCAAATGCATTCCCAAAAAGTGCGCCAAGATCATCTTAATGATGTCTGCGTGGGTGACCACCGCCACGGTTTCACGGGGGTGAGTATTCACCAAGGCTTCAACCCCATTTACCGCCCGCGTTTGAACACCGCGCATAGTCTCACCATTCGGAAATTCGGCACGAGAGGGATACTGTTGTACCACCTGCCACATCTTCCGTCCGGTCAGTTTATTAATCTCCATACCTTCCCAGTCGCCATATCGCACCTCACCCAATTCAATAGTTTGCTGGATTGTGAGATGTTCATGATGCTTGCGGATGGCTTCGGCAGTTTCCATTGTCCGTTCGAGTGGGCTGGCATACAAAACGTCAATTGGCGTGTCAGCCAACCTTTTACCGAGTGCCATTGCCTGAGATTGACCTTCTTCATTCAAGTGAACACCGGGTGTCCAACCAGCAAGTTTGCCAGTTTTTACGAAGTCGTTTACAGCGTGTCGGATGAGCAGAATTTGAGTCATGCGGCTTCTTTAGTTTGTTAAGTGTGCTTATAGGCGATAATATCATACTTAAATTCAAATGCACACTCTCTTTTAGCGTAGGTTAATCAACGCGGGCGCAGCGCCCAGATGCTTCCCCCACCGAGGCTGACGTAAATCCATCCCTCACGACTGACCGTGACATCATACGGATGATGCTGCCAAAAGCCGCTGGCTTGAAAGTGCATTTTCTGAAGGTTCGTAGTACTCCACTGCTCACCGCCGCTCGGTATTTCCGGCAGGATGATGTGCGGTTCCAACGGATTGCCATCTGCATCAAATCCAATGGTCACCAAGGTGTAGCCATTGAGATATGATTGACCGGTTATCCCCCCCAACGTAACCAGTAGTTGCCCTTTTAAATGTGGAAATGCGTCGCCCGTATAAGCCACGATTCCCAGCGGATTACTGTGGGTAGCGAAGTTAAGGGCAGGAGCAGTCATCTTGCTGCAATCCACATTAGTATAGATGCTGTCGGCTGTATTTTCTTTACCAATACAGTAAGGCCAACCAAAATTTGCGCCTGCCACCACACGATTAAGTTCGTCATAATTGGTAGTGTAGTCCAGTCCATCCCGCGCCGTATCTATCGTCCACAGCAGATCTCCGTAAAAAACCAAATCGTTTGGCTGACGTAATCCAGTTGCGACAATATGCCGATCACTGCCATCTAGCGCGAAACTCAAAATGCTGCCACGATCCGCTTGTTTTTGCTCACAGGCATCACACTCCGCACCAATAGCGACATAGAGTCGTTTGTCTGTTCCGACTGCGATTCCGCCTGTCCAGAAGCCTGCTCCGGTTGGTAAATCATCAACGATTGTAGTTAACTCATTGTTCGCCCATTTGTCGATACGTGAACCGCCTGCGATGTATAGAATGTTATCGTAGTAGGCCAAGCCATTAGGCAGTGTTAACCCTTGAGCGATCACATGAGGTGTTTCAGGCAAACCATCCCCATCCATATCTTCGAGCGCCAATACTTCCCCAGATAATGGACGCGTCGCATACAACGTGCCATTAGGGGCAGCCGCCAGCGCTGTGAAACCCATCTCACCGCCACTTTCATCATGGATAACCAACTCTGCACAATAATACGATGCGTTCACCCACGGTGGATCTATTAAATGAGGGCGTTCGGCACACGGTGGCAAAGAGGATTGTGCCTGAACATTTTGCGGACTGCTGACCAGCAAAATAAAGAAAGCTAAAAATGAGAATTGACAGAGTGATTTCATTGAAGATGTGGTTTTAGAAATTATTGGACAGTTGATGAATGTTAGCTGAAAATTCCGATGAGCAAACCTGCGTCTTCAGTACGATTGTTATTATTCTAAGATTTTTCAGATGAGAAAGGGCAGTCATTTTAAGATTCATACACTATAATAATCCCATATTCTGTCTATTTTAGGGTTGAAGGATGAAACTTGGACTCATTGCGGACATTCACGGAGATTATGCCGCACTCCAAACCGCTTTAGATCGGTTAGATAATTACCATCATGTGGATGAAATCCTGTGTGCTGGTGACTTGGTAGGACGTGGGCCGGAGCAGGAAAAGGTTGTTGAACGTATTCGCGAACGGGCTATTCCGACAGTAAAGGGTAATCATGATGAGTGGGCTTATGGATTTGAAACATCGAACGCGGACTTCCTAGAAGATTTACCCATCAACTGGCAAAAGCGCTACGATGGTTACAACGTGTTTATGTGTCACGGCAAACCCGGTAACAACATCTGGGGATTATACCGCGACCATGTTTCGAACACGCTGCTCAATATGATGCTCGAATCGCTGGATGCCGATGTCCTCATCGTAGGGCATACACATGTGCCAATGTTTATCAAAGTCGCTAACGGCTGCGTCATCAATCCGGGTTCTCTTTATACCTTTCACAGCACACGCGTGACCTCGCATACCTATGGAGTATTAACGTTGCCTGAAATGCAATTCGAGTTATTTGACCTGATCGCTGATCCTATAAAGCCGGTGATGCCATGACGACACCACCGGATGTTCCAGCCGAACACTATACCCGCGAGTATTTTGAAAAGTGGAACTACGCAGATCGTGGACTGGGCAAATACAGCATGTACTGGTTTGCACGTCGATACTATGCGGCTCTCGTAAAACGTTACGCGCTGCCTCAAGAGCCAAATCAGCCGCAGCGCAAATTGATGGAAATGGGCTGTGGATTAGGTCACTTACTCGGTTTGCTACAGGATGATTTTCACTGCGTCGGCATCGACCTGATTGATTACAGCATCGAGCAAACACGCCTCAACGCGCCTAAAGCAGAAGCCTTCCAGATGAGCGCCGATGATTTAAGCGCCTTTGAAAGTAACTCGTTTAGTGTCGTCGTAGCCTTACATTTGGTCGAACATTTGCCCAACCCTGAGCATACGATTCAGCAGGTCAATCGCATTCTGAAGCCCGGTGGTTTGTGGTTGTTCGCCACGCCCCATCCTGACTACAGTATGCGCCGCTTCAAAGACCGCGATAATGATGCCATTGGCAAAGACAAAACCCATATCAATGTTCATCCACCGCAGCAGTGGCGAACATGGTGTGAGCAAAACGGCTTCAAGATGCTCAAGCACTTTGGGGACGGTTTATGGGATGTGCCTTACTTGCCACTGATTCCCAAAGTGGTTCAGTTCGGGTTATTCGGTGTTCCGGCCTTCGCACAGGTGGTCGCCCGCACCACATGGACACCCTTGTCGATGGGTGTGAATCAAATCGGTATCGCTCGTAAGTTGTAACCAGATCGAATCCATCTCAATATTGATCGGAATATCGGACGCGATATTCCGATTAACGAAATGGGAATTTGTCACCGCGTACAGCCAAATTTTGTAGGGCCGGCATACATGCCGTCCGGTATTTAAATAACTCGATGTGTCATAAAGGCCAGCAGCAATGCTGGCTTTTTGGTTTTGCATAACATCGTTGTTACAATGCCGGAGCTTTACCAATTGGTTAGTTAAAAGGTTTCGCTAATATGGAGCCCAAACTATCTGAAAGCGTAGCCGATTGGCTGCGGTACATCGAGAACGCCGACGAACAAACATTAAACTGGCTTGCCCCTCACGAAGATACATTATTTTCAGTCTTGCAACACGGGTTGAACTGGGAACCTGAATTTCGCAAGGCTTTTGAACTCCTGACTCTCGTTTTTCCCTATTTTGCCCTCAGTCTCGCGCACACCGAACGATGGTCGCAACTTTTAAGGGATTCTCTCCTGATGGCGTTGGATATTCATGACAACGATCTACAAATCCGAGTCTTCCGCTGGATGGGAGAAGCGTATCTCAAAGCTGGGAAGCATCAGGCAGCTCGTGAGCGATTTACAACAGTGCTTGAACGGGCTGGTAACGCCGATATTAATGATTTGAAGGTAGTTGTCTATACAGGCTTGTTCAAGTTGCAGTGGTTTGATCTCAAAGAAAATCAAACTCAAGCGCTTGTCCAAGTAGCATTGGATACCGCGCGATTGTCACAAGACCTTGCCCTGCAAGCTGATCTTTTTGATGCACTAGCACCCGGCTATGCTCGCAAGATGGATACTAGGATTGCGCTGGGCTATGGTCAAACTGCATTTGGCTATTGGATGTCAGTCAAAGATCATTCAGGTATCGGGCGAACGGCTTTTACAGTTGCCAATATATATGTGTATCTCAATCAACTCACTGATAATAAGCGTTTTTTGAAATACGCTATGTCTTATTTGGAAGTTGCTCGTGAAGCGTTGGCCTACACTGACGATGTGTGGCAACATCCGCTGCTGGCTTATCAAGAAGCGGTTATTTACTTCCAGCTTGAAGATTATGGGAGCGCTTCCAGTTGGTTTCAGCAGTCACTTAGCGAGGCCGAAAATATGAATTCGCCTCAATATGTTGCGGTTGCCCAACATGGATTCGGATTAGCACTGGCAAAATTAAGTCAATATTCGATGGCACGACTTTACCTGAGATTCGCGCTTAAATACTGGGCTGAACTCAAGAACCGTTATGAACAGGCTGCCATATATGTGGGGCTTGCTGATCTCGAAGTGAGTGCAGGTGACAAGGAGTTGGCGAAATCTTATATTGACGAAGGGTTACGATACCTTGAGGAAATCATTGACCCCAAAATGCGCGACTTTATGCATCTACAATTCCAAGATGTGATGGATCGTCTTACTTAAAACACAACGGCACAAGTTAGAATGTGCCGTTGTGTATCCTAGCCGAGTATTAATTACAGACTCGGTGGCGGAGGATAGGGTGGAAATGGACCGGGCATGGTCACGCTCCTGTTTACTCATCGAACGATGTAAACAGGTTTGCATATCAAGCCGGCCTGAGTCCCACCTCATCGGACTCAAAGCGGACAGAAACCGGACAGTTTTGTTTATTGGGGGTAAAATAGCGATCAGCGTAGGTTATTAGCGTTGGTTTTGAGGTCATCAAGCGGCGGGCAACCGACTTGGAAAGTGGATTGTTTCAACCTATAGTTAAGCCATTACTAAACATGATGCAATGCAGACAACATCCATTGTCTTTTCAAGGTTGAATACTCTATGACGCGGATAGCATTATTACTAATATGTGTATTTGGTTTCGCGTTCCCTGCGTTGATGCAGGACATAGCGCCGGATTATTCGATACAGCTTATTCAGAACAGCTTTAGTGACGATGGCAGCCAAACCACTGTTAAATTTGACGTTGTCAACTCTGGCGGTGATTCGACTAAACAGGCAACCGCCACTCTTGATTTGATTGCCACACCGAACCAACAAATCGCCACCGCGTCGATACCACCATTAGTTTCGAACGGGCGCTTCACAGTAGTCATGCAGTTCTCCAATGAGCGTTTTGCACCGAGCAGCGTGGAGACGTTTCGTGCATCGGTGGGCATCGGTGACATCGAAACCGAAGGATCGGCCAGCGCCCAAGATAATACGACCCGCATCAGTATTATTTTTCCGGCGAATCTGGCGCAGCCTCAGTTCACACCTCAACCTCAGCCTGAAGTAACCGGCGAACCAGCTCTCCAAACACCGCCAATCTCATCGAACGATGTGGTTCAACAACTGCTGCAACGCTTTAATATTGACCCATCCAAGCCGGAACAACAGGCACTCTTAATTGGCTTGATCGTCGTCATCCTGATACTCGCGCTGATTATATGGCTCGTTCTTCGCGTGTTGTTCTCACGTAAGCCTGATTTTGGTGGTTGGCTGCCTTCTTATTCCAATTTATTACCGGCTGATCCCAATACATTGGTGGGTCGCCGCCAACAATGGCAAGGTGTTGCACAGAATAGTGCGCTGCCTTCAACCGGCGCGGAAGGCAGTGTTCAAGTTCGTAAGTTGCCGACGGGCGTGGACGAGCATTATCTCGCAGGCTGGCATGTGGTCGATTTACGTTTAAGCCAATACGATATGTACGGTCGGGTGAGTCGCAGCCAGATTACACCGAGTCGCGGTCTTGTTAAGCGCTTGGATTGGCTTACGCGCAAGCACGAGAAGTTGAATGCTGACCAACTGAGTCGTCAAACGCTTCCGGTGGCGCGAGAGCTCAGTAAGCAAGTCCGCAAGAAGGTGACGGATCGTACCGCGATGCTTCCATTGGCTTTGGATATTCGCCTACGGGCGCGGCATGGTGATGTGCGAATCTGGTTTGAGTTGTATCGTCGTCAATATGGTCAATGGGCATCCATCGACCGCTGGGAACCGGAAATGGCGGTCAATGGGAAGGTATTGTACGAAACCTTTACTTATACGCTTTACGGACAAAAACCCGGTGAAGACCTGAAGCGTTTTCAAAAACGCTTAGAAGGGGATTTGACTCAACTGCTGATTGATATGTTCAATCCGTCTGTTGTGACCACTGCACAGCGACCGGATGCACCGACTGATCCGCATATGATGCCAGTGGTTATAAATCCACAAGGTTAAAAGGGCGCATCACTCAGAGTCCATATTGCCACTGACAGCGTAAATCAAAACGCCTAGCGCGGCAATAATAAAACTGCCGATAATGCCAATCGCTTGCAACATACCAAAGAGGGGTTGAGTAGTGGTATTGGTGCCATGTGAGCCGAAGCCGACAATATCTGCGGTTCCAGACATGACGGCGAACAAAAGCCCTGTCAAAGCGAGTCGTACACCGATCTGTTGAGCCAGATTCGCCGTATGTCCCACATAAAA
This sequence comes from Aggregatilineales bacterium, assembly GCA_038328375.1. Classification (GTDB taxonomy): domain Bacteria; phylum Chloroflexota; class Anaerolineae; order Aggregatilineales; family Phototrophicaceae; genus CFX2. The sequence goes on from JBBQLX010000049.1 coordinate 18,082, forward strand.
TGTGAACTTGACGTAAATCAATGCTCCGATAATCAACAGTGTAAAACCGAGCAGCACGGTAAAGATTTGAACAATCCCAATGCCTTTGGCGGGTGTTAATCCGGTCACACCGGGGAACAGTCCCATAAAAGTGAGGACGGTTCCCAGTGCGCCGAGTGCGATACCAAATTGTGCGATTCGTGGCATCGTTTATGACCTAACTTGTCGGTAGCGCTTGCCGGAGTTTGCGGATCATGTTGCCACCCATAACGGCATCAACATCAGCAGGTGAGTAGCCCTTTGCGGCGAGTGCTTCCCCAATCTTCATTAAATCGGTCACGGTATCCAAATCTTCAGGGATACTTTCTTGTCCGAAGCCCCCATCAAAGTCGCTGCCGATACCCACATGTGCGGCGCTGCCCGTCATCTGGCAAACATAATCAATGGCATCGGTGACTCGCGACAGCGGAATCTTGGATTTGGGATCGCCACTTGCCCAGTCATCGCTCAGAAAGCGATTAAACAAGACGATGCCCATCACACCATCGTGTTCGGCAAGTTGGCGAATAGTCGCATCCGCAAAATGGCGGTCTGAATTACGGAAACTCTTGGGGTTGGTGTGGCTGGCGATGATAATGCCATCATAATGGTCAAGGGCTTGCAAACAGGCTTGTTCCGCTAGATGCGAGAGATCAAGTATGGCATTGAAATCAGCCATAACATTCAAAAGCTCAAAGCCGAGTTTGGTCAACGGCCCCGGATGCCCCGTGCCGCCTGCGTAACGTGTGCCTGCCCAAGCAGGGCCTACGATGCGGACTCCGCGTTCATACCATTCCTCAAATTGGCGCGGTTCGAGAATGGGGTCGGCGTTTTCCATGAGTACAACCAGTCCCTGCTTATGGTCAGCAGTTGTCTTACCGTCTTCCCATGTCTGCAACACCGCGTCCAAATCCGTGACGGTTTTAACGAGGCGTATTTTGTCGCTCTCATCAGCAATTCGGTTGTAATAATCCAGTTGGTCGGTACCGAGTTTGTAAGCCTGCTGCGGGGTTTTATAAGTGAAATTTGACCATGCTTGATTGGCGGCTTCACCGTCGTCTGGAGCGACGAATATCGTGGAAAAGACCAGTGCCACACGTCCAAGCAGCGCATCAGGCAAACCAATAGTGGCTGTGCCTCGACGTGTATTTGCTGCTGGATCGTTTTCAAGCTGGCGTGTTTCTAAAGCGCTTCGGCGATAATCACGCCCATAGCACAGCGCATTATAAGCAATATCTTCATGGGCATCGACGATTATCATAATATTGTCCTGACTAGGGCTACAATAGGTAGAAAGTCCACAGCGCCCTATTGTATGCAATCCCGTGCAAAAAATCCAAATAACGAAAATTCGACGTAATGGATTGGTAAGGATATAGGACTAGATTGTGGATAGTAAAATTTTGAGTGGGGAAATCATGGATAAAACACGTAGGCCAACGATATGGACAGGCGCACTTGTTGGGGCAGGTTTGACTGCGGCACTCATCGCCGTTTTTTACTTAGTACAGCAGCTCGTCGGAACGGTCTTTGTACCCTTTGATGTATTTGACTGGGTGGGGCGCGTTGCACCCGGTGGGTTTGTACGTTTTGGTATTGAAACCATCGTTCAAATTATTACGGCCTTGAAGATTGGCAATTTGGACAGCGCGGCTAAAACAGCCGAGCAAACGATGGCAATCTCCGGTATGTTTGCTACGGGCGTGGTCGTCAGTGCGGTTCTATATGGATTATTGCCCCGTGTCAAAACCAGCCAAGTCCCACTCGCTGGGTTGGTCGCAGGTTTGGTGATTGGCGTACCGGTGATGCTGATTAGCGCCACGGTTGATATTAACTCTACCCAGTCCGAGCTGATAAATGCGATATGGATATTACTCGGATTTATGGTCTGGGGTTTAGCACTCGGTTGGGTTTATAACCGCTTGAACGTCACCCAAGTTTCAGAGACATCAGAGTCGGCTTCGGTCGAGGCGATTGATCGCCGCCAATTCCTGATCCGCTTTGGTGGTGCTACCGCTGTGATCACAGTGGTGGGGGCTGGCTTGGGGGCTATACTGAAGCGTTCTTCGCTGCCCACAACCGAGGTTGCTACTACAGCAGGTGGCACAAGTACCGCAGCTATTCAACCGTGGTCAGCCACCAATAAGCTGCCAAATGACGGGGACCCAGTCATTCCTGCTACAGGGACACGACCCGAATTTACGCCGGTCGGGGATCATTATCGTATTGATATTAATACCATTCCACCGCGAATTTCGGAATCCGAATGGAAACTTTCAGTGGGTGGTTTAGTTGACGCGCCTTTCGAAATGACATTGGCTGATCTCAAGTCAAAATATCAGCCGATTGATGAGTTTGTCACCTTGGCTTGCATCTCAAATCCACTTGCCGGGGAACTCACCAGCACAACCCGCTGGACAGGGGTCAAGTTGAAGGATTTTGTGGCGGATATGCACTTGAAGCCCAATGCCACTCACTTGAAGATGACCTCAGCGGATAATTTTGATGAATTCGTAGATATTGAAACCATCAATAAAGATGAACGCATAATGTTGGCCTACGAATGGGACGGCCTGCCACTTGCCATTGATCATGGTTTCCCGCTGCGTGTCTTTATCCCTAATCACTATGGTATGAAGCAACCCAAGTGGATTACGACCATTGAGGCAGTAGACGGTTGGCAAGAAGGTTGGTGGGTGCGGCGCGGTTGGGACAAAGATGCCATCATGGAAACCACATCTGTGATTGACACGGTTGCCGTGAATGACACAATTACCAATAGCGATAACGCCAAATTGATACCCATCGGCGGTATCGCCCATGCAGGCAGCCGAGGGATTTCAAAAGTTGAGCTAAAAATTGATGACGGCGAATGGGTAGAAGCCCAACTCCGCAAGCCGATGTCAGACGTAACATGGATCATCTGGCGTTACGATTGGCCGTTCGACCAAGGTTCACATACCTTCACCGTGCGTTGTACAGATGGTGCGGGCGCACTTCAGAAGGAAGTCTCCCATGGTCCGGGTCCGGGTGGTGCAACGGGTTGGCATCGCGTGGGTCAATCTGTTTGATGCATTAGCTGATACAGATTAACCAAGTCAGGCTTCGAAAAATCAGCAGCAAATTGTTTTGATTGCTGGACTCAACAAAAACACCCTTCTCTCAGAGTCGGGTGTTTTTTGTACTTGATTGTGGCAATAGTTAAGGATTTGTAAATTAATCATCAATGTATTGACGTGAAATCAATTTATTCGTATGATGAATGCATGTGGTCATTATCCACTAATCATTCAGTATTTTTCAATCAGGAGTTCTTATTATGTTGTACATGCCCCGTGAAGAAGGCCAAGGCCTCGTAGAATACGCTCTGATTTTGGTTCTGGTCGCCGTCGTCGTCATCGTCATTTTGGCGCTGCTTGGCCCGGCCATTGGTAACATTTTCTCGAACTTGGTCAAGAACCTGTAATTCTCATCACACTCAAAATAAAAAAGGACGGCTTACCCGTCCTTTTTTATTGCCTATTATTTTGAAGACTTTCGCTCCAAGTCATTCGAAGTGCAGGATAATATCTCAATAATCTCCGTTATCACCGTAATATGAGGAGCTTGATTTGGTAGGTCGCGGCGCGACTAACGCGGTGGCACTGGCGATTAATAAAGGGCGTTGGGCAGTCGTGACCGCTTTAACAGTAGCCGGAAAGTTGATAGCATCCTCGGTTGAGCGGGGCAGATTTGTTGAGATGATATTTGCTACCGTAGCAGCATATTCAGTTTCAACTGTATTGTATTCTTCGACAGGTGCCTGAATACGGAAAAAACCCACCAGTACCAACCCAACAATAAACGAGAACAATACGACAATCGTTAACCATAGGCCAATACCACGATTTTTTGCGCGAGCTTTGGGTGTTAATACCTTAAGCGGCAGACCTGCTTGGGGCGAAGACAGCAGCTTGAGATGCTCAATGAGAGCAGGTAATGGGTAGGCCTTAACGAAATCAAATGCTTTTAGATGGTTAGTGAGTTTTGAGGTTGGTGAGGATTGTGTGTTTACCACGACAGCGTGTTGACCATTATCAAATGCTTGCGTAATGACATCTTGAACCGCCGGGTTTTTGTCACCGGCAGGCGATGCAAAAGCGATGAGTATATTTTCTTTACCGGGCGCAAGTGTCTCATTGATTGAAAAGCCCTGCGCAGTTAAGTCTTGCGTGATGCGCTTAGCGAGAGCCGAGTCTTGGAGATCGTAGGCGAGCGTAATCATGAGGGGTCCTTATATTACCTTTGAAAAGTGCGTATAAAATTGACAATATCCCAGCGTTGTGAGACTGATAAGCTTGAGTCGCAGGCGGGAAAGTTTTGCCAGCTTTCACCTGTTGCTAGAAAAAGTTGATCGTCACGGGTGCGTGGCAGCCGTTCGAGAATTCGCGTTTGATCGACCGTTTTCCAACTTGGACAAGCTGACTCATAGAGCGTTTTACCGCGCTCAAGCGAGGCTTCGTCAGGTAGGGTCTCATTGATGACCTGCGGTGGTGGGTTGAGTGTTGCTTCATACTGCGTTTCGGTGTTCTGAATAATCACCACACCAATAATGGTAAAGATGATTGTGCCTACCGTAGCAGCAAGTGCCACCGCAATCAGTGCAGGTCTGAGGTCAAGCCGATGGTAGACCCATAAGCCAGACGGATACAGCGCCCAACCTATAGCGACTAACACCAGCGCGAGGGCAATAAATTGTTGAAGTCGTGGTGGTTGAGCCTGTTGTACCGAAGCCGCATCATTGATGTTCCAGTCAAAGGCTGCGCGTTGTATGGAGCCATCCGGCAGTGTTACATCGAGTAGTGACCACCATTGACCGGGGCGATCAATTTCCGCACCTGCCGTGATGTACAGCCCATTTTCGGCGTTTTCGGTAATTTCCCAATTATCCCGTTGGTCACGCTGCGGGTTGACCATTTGCAGGTGAATGTTGAGGCCGTCTACCGGTTGACCATTTCGAGTTACGAGGGTGTCATAGGTGTTGACACCGGGGCCACCGGGTGTGATGGTCAACATAAGCGAGAGATCGCCTATTTGTTGGGTGGCGGTAGGAGGCGGGATACCTTCTTGAATGAAATAGGGTATCGGGACGGGTGTAGAACTGAGTAGGCCAACGCTGGCAAGTACGAGGAACGCCAATATTGTCTCTAAACGTAAGCTCGGCACGAAATCGCGTACTCGTTGCGTAAAGCTTTCGAATCGAGCATAGCGCTCTGGTTGAAGGGTCATGTGATGAACGAGGGCAACCAGTAAAAGTCCCGCGACCAGCAGCAGCTTCAGGACAAGCGCACCACCAAAGGGTGTACTGGTTAAATCGCTTGGGCTGTAAATCCATGTGGCAGCACTGTAGATGCCGGATGCGATCACGAGGACAACACAGGCTGTGGCTAGGCGTGAGAAGCGTTTCATAACAGCCAGTAATGCTTGCCTACGTTGTTCCCCTTCATACGGCGTGAGAGCCGTGGGCAAGACCAAGGCGAGGGCAGCTAATCCACCGACCCATAGACCTACCCCGGTCGCATGGAGCCAATCGTTGAGCGTGGCGATCCAAGGCCAGATAATCGAGCCTGCCGCGTGGCTGCCCGCGCTGAACGTACCCACAACCAATAGCAGCGCCCAACCGTTGGCTGTCCAGAAAGGGCGAACCGTTTCCGGTTGATCGTTACGAAGGTAGAGGCTGAGGCCAAATAGCACACTAACCAGCGCCAGCAAGAGCATTCGGGCTGACCATAAATCACCGAAGCGCGTACCAACCCGCACCACTGTCCACAGACTCTGGCTGATGACCTGCGAAATATCAGCATCAAAAAAGGTCATCGTTTGTTGAAGCATGGCGATGAGATTTCCGACAAGGGCCACCACAAGGCCAATAATCATCAAACGGTTAAGCGCACTCATCACACGTGGTGGAAGCAATCCAGCACGATAAGTTTTGCTCCCCCATGCTGGCACGAGAATGGTGCTGTAAAGGATACACAGCCCAAAGAGCAGCATGGTTGAACTGAGCGTCAGTGTACGCCAGATGACTTCCAAGGGGTTGGCTTGGTTGATGGCGGCTTGACCATTAACCCCACTAATCTCCTTGCCCACGAAGAAGACGATGCTCTGGGCGATGACATGCCCATCACTGGCAAAGGCAATCCGCATATCAACGATGTAAGCCCCGTCAGGCAGGTTGCGTGGGAGGCGGGCAGCAAGTAAAGAATTATTCTCCGGTGAGACTTCGCCCGTAGCAACCACATCCCCTTTTTGATTGCGGAGCGTAAGGCTGGTGAAGCGCGCTTCCAGCCCCTCACTGAACCAATATTGGAGTCGAGCCGGAGCGCGTTCCAATACGGCGCGATCTTCAGGAATCGAACGTAAGAGGTAGCCGTGAGCCGAAACAGGACTAAGGCTTAGGATTGTTGTGAGTGCGAACAGGACAACAAGGGCAATGAGGCGAAGACGATAGCGATGTAAGTGGGTCATTTGTCCAGCGGAAAGCGCTCTTCGTTATTTATTGTGGATGTGGTGGTGGTATCTGTCGGTTGGTCTTCGAGGGCTGGGGGGGTGGAAACCCGACTGCGTACCCATGCGATCCCCATCATAATGAGGAAAATAGCGGCGATACTGAGGAAAATAAGCTCATCCCATTCGCCGAGCGAACCATGCGCTAGGATGAATACCGTGTGCATAATATGCCCCTCAAACTGCCTACTGCAACTACAAACATAATAATCAATGAGGAGATTTTACCACAAAAGCTGGAGTCTGTTCAGTTTTTCACGAACTGCTCAGGCAAATAAAAACGCGCTGGGGTGCGCGTTTGATATGCCCTTGCTGCGACTCGAACGCAGAACCTTCCACTTAGGACGCGGCCGCTCTATCCATTGAGCTACAAAGGCTAATACGCTCATTATAGTTGTCAGACACACCTACGTCAATGAAAACGATGATGAATGTTCTTATGGCTTAATTATGACGCAAATTGCATAACATCCGCTGAAATGGCGGGCGGGAAGCACGGGAGAACCCGCTGAATCGACACAAATTGCAGCGTGATGGCTCGGCTAATGCCGCTGAGCGCCGCGAGATACTCCCGTGTGTCCGCCGCTTTGTCGGAAGTGCGCCGTCGCAGCGGATATAAGGGAGCAATCCACCGAAAATGCAGAACCTGCCGCCATAAATCATTTAAGGATGCGGTAGCGTAAATGGGTGACATCTTTGCCTTCGACGACCAGAAAACGTTCGAGATCAAGCGGTTGAATGTCCAATGTGCCAAACAAGCTAACCCCATCGCCAAGTAATATGGATGCCAGATCAATATGAAGCTCGTCGATCAATCCGGCTTTGATGGACTGTTGGACGATTTTCGAGCCGCTGACTAAAACATTTTTATCGCCTGCAACTTGCTTGGCTTGCTGAACGGCGCTGGCAACCCCGTCGGTAACGAAGTTAAATGGCGAACCTTCTTTGACCCATTCTTCTGGCGCTTTATGAGTGACGATGAAGGTCGGTGCATCAAATGGGGGCTTGCCACCCCATGCATGGGAAACGTCAAAATCGTGCCGTCCGGTCACCAGCGCTCCGGTCGTTTTGAAGTAACTTTGAAAAAGTTCAAGACTAGCGGCGGACATCTTAAAGACCAGATTCGTATTGGGGAGTGGGAAAGCAGTATCGCCACTATAATACCATTTGAAGAGTGAGCCAATATCATCGTGAGAATCCGCGATAAACCCATCCAGTGACATGGTAAAACTTGAGACGACTTTTGACATCTAATTCCCCTTATCCATTGGTCACAAAACACACAATCTTAGTATAGAACAAAAGGGCTAATTCGGCAAGTTCGAATCTGGTTTGTCGAGTGTTTGTGTGCAACATACGTGTCGTAACGATTTGGCAGTCCTACGCAAGCATGTTATTTTATCTAATTAAAAATATTTAAGAGGATTTGGTGATGAGCAAAGCAGTAAGGATAGCGGTGGTGGGCATCGGGATTATGGGGAAGGCCCATATCAAGGATGTCGTCACCCTAGAAAATGCAGAATTAGCAGCGGTGTGTGATGTCAATCACACGGTGGCAGACGCATGTGCCGCAGAGATGCAAGTCCCTGCCTATTATGATTTTAAGGACTTGCTTGAACATGAACAACTTGATGCCATTATCGTCAGTACGCCCCATTATGACCACACACCCATCAGCATCGCCGCGCTGCAAAAGGGCATTCATGTGCTGGTTGAAAAGCCAATAGCTGTTCATGTCAAAGACGCGCGTAAGATGGTAGCTGCTTATGAATTCGCCAAGCAGACCACGCCGAACCTCGTTTTTGCGGCGATGTTCATGCAGCGCACGTATGGTCACTGGCGGAAAATCAAGGCGCTGATTGATGGCGGTGATTTAGGGAAGTTGGTACGCACGACATGGCTCATTACCGATTGGTTTCGGACGCAAAGTTACTATAACAATGGTGGTTGGCGCGCCACTTGGAAAGGCGAGGGCGGCGGCGTACTGCTGAATCAATCCCCGCATAATCTCGACCTGTACCAATGGTTTGTGGGAATGCCCAAGCGCATTACGGGTTTTGCGGCGCTGGGCAAATATCATCAGATTGAAGTCGAAGATGAAGTGACCGCTTATTTTGAACACGAGAACGGCATGATCGGACATTTTATTACCAGCACCGCTGAGTCCCCCGGCACAAATCGGCTGGAAATCGTCGGTGAAAATGGCAAACTGGTTTACGAAAACGGCACACTTACCTTTTATCGCAATCAGCGTTCGATGTTCGAGCAAATTGAACAGGCCATCGGTGGTTTTGACAAAGTAGAGGTTGTGCAAGAGGATGTGCCTTTCGAGCCACTCACAGGGCCGGGGCATCGCACCGTCATTGAGAATTTTGCCAACGCCATTTTGCATGGTGAAAAGTTGATCGCTCCGGCAGCAGAAGGTATCAATTCGGTGATGCTTGCCAACGCCATTTTAATGTCGTCATTCGAGGGCAAGGCGGTTAATCTTCCATTGGATGAGGACGCATACGAGCAAAAACTCCATTCATTGATCGAGGCTTCGTCAGACGTTTGAGATATTCAGATGGCACATTGACGCTTGATAAATTAAATCGGCAAAATGGAGCGACCGGACGGCATGTAGTATACCGTCCCTACAAAGGATTTTTGCTCGTAGGGACGCGATACATCGCGTCCAGTATTTTTGATTAATTTCAATATTTTCGATAGGAGCATTGTTCATGAAAACATCCTTTACGACTCTTGGTTGCCCAAATTGGGACTTAGACACCATTTGCAAAAAAGGTCGCGAATACGGTTTCGATGGTGTGGACTTTCGCGGCTATATGAATGAGCTTGACATCACCAAGTTGGCCTTGTTCACGACTCAAGGTTCTGAAACCAAGCAGCGCCTAACCGACGCAGAGTTGGAAGTCAGCGGCATTAGCTCAAGCCTCAAGGTTTGCGAGGCCGAACGCAAATCGGAAAATATCGAAGAGGCCAAACGGACTATCGAGCTGGCTAAAACGCTCGGTTGTGCGAATGTGCGCGTCTTCGGTGGTGGGAATTTGGATGGATCAAGCCATGAAGAACTGGCAAAAATCGGTTTGGATTGTATGCAAACCGTTCTCGATTTGGATGGTGCGAGTGGGCTTCATTGGCTGTTTGAAACCCATGACAATTGGGTGACATCGGCTAACTGTACACTGCTGCTGAACCGCATCGACAATCCAGCATTTGGCGCATTATGGGACTTGGGGCATACCGCCCGCGTTGGTGGGGAGACTCCCGAACAAACGTGGGCGGCGATTGGCCCGCGTGTGGGTTATACCCATGTGAAAGATGCCATTTATGACACCAGCCATCCACAGGCGATGGATGACGGTTGGCGCTACGTTTTACCGGGTACCGGGCAGCTTCCACTGGTAGAAGCGATTGGCCTGCTGCGGCAGAATGGGTATGACGGTTGGTTGATGTACGAATTGGAAAAACTCTGGCATCCCAACCTTGAAGAACCCGAAGTGGCGTTTCCCGCGTTTGTGCAGTGGATCAAGCCATTGATTGCCTAAGATAAATGGATGACAAAAAGCACTCGCTAGGGATAAAAATAATTCTTTGGTGAGTAATTTTGATGAGTGCTTGCAAATAAAACGCCGTTGACGGTCGGAAAATAACTTGATAAACTATCGGCAGTAATGAACGGGTTTAAAAATATAAACCAATAAATTATTATTTGGGGCAATGGTGGAACTGGTATACACAATTCCCTTAAAAGGAATCGCCCAAAAAGCATGTGGGTTCGACTCCCACTTGCCCCACAATTAAGAGCGCTCATGTGAGCGCTTTTTTGTTTGGAGGAACACGATGCCGAATCACACGGAACTTAGGCAGATACTAGAACTATGGGAGTCGGGTATTCCCAAAGAAACGATTGCCAAGATGATGGGAATATCCCGTTACAATGTCAGAAATTGTATTGATGAATATGGCACTTTGGCTCAATTTGATAAATTGTATAATCAGTCGGCTGTTTCGGGACAAACAGGGGAGTTGTCTCCGCGCAAATACATCATTAGTGGCTACAAGCGCGGTAAAAGCGCTTATAACGACGAGGAATTAATAAAAGCAGTTGCGGAGTATGCCTCAATTGCAAAAGTTTTAGAGCGGTTTGGTTTAAAACCTGCTGGCGGCAATTACACCAAAATCAATAACCGGATTAAAGAACTCGGTTTAGATACCAGTCATTTTAAGGGCAGTCACGATTGGGCGAGAGGCACGAAAAGTTCGTTCGTTCGTCAAAGAGCGTTAGAAGAAATATTGGTTAAAGATTCGGTTTATACGACTTCCAAGCTCCGTTTGCGCCTGATTTCCGAAGGCATCTTTGAGCATCGCTGTTTGTCCTGCGGACTTGATACGTGGCTTGGCAACAAAATCCCGCTGGAAATTGATCACATTAACGGTGATCGGCGCGACAACCGCCTCGAAAATCTACGCCTGTTATGTCCCAACTGCCATGCGTTGACCTCGACCTATCGCGGGAAGAACAAGAAAACGGTCACTGGCATTTGACTTATTATTTCGGTGCGCTTAGCATAGCAGTCCACTCGCTCGCTCACGATGGACATAAATACGATGCAAAACTTTGTACTCCCCTCACAAAGCGCCGTTTTACGGTTGGTTGAGGCCGCTGAAAAAGAACTCGCCACTTACGAACCCAAATTATTACCCTTATTCCGACAGTGTTATCTAAATACGCTGCAAACGACTGTTCAACTTGATGATGATGGTACAAGTTTTGTCATCACAGGTGATATTCCGGCGATGTGGCTGCGGGATTCGACCGCACAGATTCGCCCTTATATGCCGCTTGCTGCCGAGGATGAGAGCATTCGGCGGGTGATTGCCGGATTGATCCGTCGGCAGGCGCGATACATGCTGATTGATCCTTATGCCAACGCCTTCAATCTAGAGGCCAACGGTCATGGGCATCAAGACGACAAGACACAGATGAATCCTTGGATATGGGAACGCAAATACGAACTGGACTCGTTGTGCTATCCGGTTCAACTCTTGAATGATTATGTGGAAACGACACATGACAACAGTATCTTTGATGAGAATATTCATAAGATGCTGCAAGCGATTGTCTCGACCATGCAAACCGAGCAGTATCACGACCAGTTATCAACCTACAGTTTTGATCGACATGGCGTGGCTTCCGATACGCTGCCGTTGGGCGGACGCGGAACCCGTACCAATTTCACCGGAATGGTCTGGTCAGGTTTCCGACCGAGCGACGATTCATGTAAGTTCGGTTATCTGATTCCCGCCAATATGTTTGCGGTGGTCATTCTTGGATACCTGAGCAAATTTGCCCATGAGCAATATCATGATGAGGCGTTAGCACACGCGGCACAAATACTGCGTGCTGAAATTCAATTTGGCATCGAAACTTATGGTATCGTACAGCATCCCCGTTTCGGACAGATATACGCCTACGAAACCGATGGCTACGGCAACTATAATCTGATGGACGATGCCAATGTGCCGAGTCTGCTTTCGATGTCCTATTTAGGTTACTGCGCCTCTGATGCACCTCTGTATCAGAATACCCGCGCCTTTGTCCTCAGCGCCGAGAATCCGTATTATTTTGAAGGGCAGTTTGCCAAGGGCATCGGCAGTCCGCATACACCGCAGGGTTACGTCTGGCACATTGGTTTGATTATGCAGGGACTGACCTCAAGCGACACTGCCGAGCAAGACGCGCTGATCCAGATGCTGCTCTCGACAACGGGCGATACCAACTTCATGCACGAGAGTTTCCATCCCGATAATCCGGCGCAGTTTACGCGCTCATGGTTCGCTTGGGCGAATAGTTTGTTCGGTGAGTTTATCCTGAAACGGTTGCATATCGTCGGTCGGTGAAGCTGAGATGGTCATTGACTGCGGCATTGACGAGGTAGGCTAGGCTCTACTAGACTGGCAGACAGTTGGAGCAAGGGAAAGTCGATGATTGACACAGATCAACAACAGGCGACTGGAGCACGGGTGTGTCCACAATGTGGCACGGCCTTTAGCTGTGCGGTGAGCGCAGGGCAATCACAATGTTGGTGCTTCAATTTGCCCCGTATAATAGCTTTAGATGAGTCTGATGATAGGGGCTGCCTGTGTCCGGCTTGTTTAGGCGCAAAGATTGAACAGCGACTGAACGATCAACAGGCGACATAACCCCACATTTTCTTGAATAGCATTGGAGTGAATTGGAATGGCTGAACAGAAGTCGTATTTAATATCGGGTGGCGCAGGCTTTTTAGGTATCAACCTTGCCCGTTATTTGTTGGCACGCGGGCATAAAGTGACCTCACTGGATATTGCCCCATTTGATTATCCCGAAAAGAGCCAGATCACCGAAATTACTGGTGATATTCGCGACCGCGCAACCGTCGATAAGGCCATGCAGGGCATTAATATTGTGATCCACACTGCGGCGGCACTGCCTTTATACAGCGAAGCCGATATTATGTCCACCGATTTGGACGGCACCCGTAATATGATTGACTCGGCTTTCAAGGCCGGCGTTGAACGGTTTGTGCATGTGTCATCCACAGCGGTCTATGGCATTCCTGATCATCATCCGCTGTTGGAAACCGATAAGCTGGATGGTGTTGGCCCTTACGGTAAGGCCAAAATCGCTGCCGAAGAAGTCTGCTTTGAATATCGTAAGAAGGGCATGTGTGTGCCGGTTATTCGCCCCAAGTCATTCATCGGGCCGGAACGTTTGGGCGTGTTTGCATTGTTTTATGATTGGGCGAAAGATGGTCATGGCTTCCCGATGTTGGGCAGCGGCAACAACCGTTATCAACTGCTGGATGTGGAAGATCTGTGCGATGCCATTTATTTGGCTTGCACCTTGGATAAGGCGATTGCCAGTGATACGTTCAACATCGGCGCGAAGGAATTCACGACCATGAAGGAAGATTATCAAGCCGTGCTGGATTACGCCGGATTTGGCAAGAAGATCACCGGCTTGCCCGCTGGCCCAGCCATTATGACCCTGCGAGTTTTGGAAGCGCTGAAAATCTCGCCGCTCTACAAGTGGGTTTATGAAACGGCTAGCAAGGACTCGTTTGTCTCGATTGATAAGGCGCAAAAGGTGCTTGGCTATAGTCCAAAGTTTTCCAATAAACAGGCGCTTATCCGTAATTACAAGTGGTACAAAGAGAACCTCGCCAAGTTCGAAGGCCAATCCGGTGTCTCGCATCGTGTGCCGTGGAAGCAGGGCATCTTAGGCTTCGCCAAGATGGTGTTCTAGCTGATAGTCAGTCGTCTTTAGAAAAGGCAGTGCCAAGTGGTACTGCTTTTTTATTTATCTATTGACAGACGTAAATAATTAGATAGAATTCTAATTAGATGTTTGTCTAATTAGAAAGTTTTGAAGTATGGATACAGGACAATATGAGGAGGCGCTGCTGCTCCTAAAAGCGGTAGCCGATGAAAACCGGTTACGGATGGTCGGCTTGATGAGCGAACGCGCTTATACCGTCAGTGAAATGGCGAATGTGTTTAATCTAACCGAGCCAACGGTCTCCCATCACGTCAGTAAGCTGCACGGAGCAGGTTTACTGCGGTTGAAGATGGAAGGCAACCAACGTTTTTATAGCATCAACGAGAAGCGTTTGGCAACTCTTAAGGCTTACGTCAATGGTATCGAAAAACTGCCGACCAGAGCCGAGAAAATCAAATCGGACACGGCATGGATTGAAGCGTTGGATTGCAACGAGGCCGATAAAAAGGTGCTGCGCGATTACACTGTGAATGGGCATCTGACCCAACTACCTGTCAAAACGGCCAAGTTTTTGGTGGTCTTGAAGTGGTTGGTGACCAAATTCCAACCCGGTACACATTACACCGAAAAACAGGTCAACACCATCTTGAAGGAAGCACACGAGGACTTTGCGACCCTGCGCCGCAGTTTGGTCGATTACGGTTACATGCGCCGTGAACGCGGCGGTGGCGACTATTGGCTGACTCCTGAGAATGAGAAGACCGAATAAATCTCTTTAGGTAGGGACACGACAACCAAGAACGATATTCCTCCCTTGCTTGATAACGAATCAAGGGCATTGTATTCAATTTTGCTAACTGACAAGGAGAAAATGATGGCTGCTTACGAAAAGCCACAAACAGCGGGTGAACTCGGTTTGATGCAAGGGTTTCCGCCTGAGCCGAATATGACCGTGACTCATGCCAACCAACTCTTCGGGCCGTATAACCGTTGGAGCTTCCAGAACGAATTGAAGTTGAATCGCACGGCTGATGTCTGGCGGGGTAATGGGGCGGTCGTGCCATTGGAGTATGACTTGCGCGATTTGAGCCACGTAACCTACCAGAATCGCGCCGGAACAACCTTCACCTTCGATGATATGGTCGAGATGAGTTACACCGACGGCATTCTAGTGCTGCACAAAGGCAAGGTCATCTATGAGCGTTACTTGAACGGAATGCAAGCGCATACCCTTCACGCGTGGGCATCCGGCAGCAAATCCATGACCGGAACTTTAGCAGCCATGCTGGCGCACGAAGGCTTGTTCAATCTGGATGATTTAGTCGTCAAATATCTGCCAGAGTTAGCCGGAAGCGGTTATGGCGATGCAACTATTCGCCAAGTCATGGATATGACGACCTCGGTGCGCTTTAGTGACGACGAACTTGATCCCGTGTCGGAAAATTGGCAGTACAGCGTGGCGATGGGTTGGCGCGAAAAACCAGCCGATTACACGGGCAAGGAATCCGGTTACGAATTTTTGCCCACCATCCAAAAAAATGGCGAACACGGCGACCATTTTACCTATCTGACCACCAATAGCGATGTCATTGCGTGGATCATCAAGCGCCTGCTTGGTAAGTCATTGGCAGACATTATGCAGGAGCGCATCTGGTCGAAGCTCGGCACAGAACGTGATGCCTTTTGGATCGTTGCGCCTTCCACCGAGGAGACATCCGGTTCAGGGTTGTTAACAACTTTGCCGGACATGGCACGTTTTGGTCAGATGTTGGTGCAGATGGGGCAGTTTAATGGTCAGCAGATTGTGCCTGCAACAGTTGCAGACGATTTTGCCAACGGCGCGAGTCAGGAGGCATTCGCCAAAGGGCCAGCCGCCTCACCGGGGAATATTGGTTGGTCGTATCACAACCAATGGTGGGTGACGCACAACGACTATCGCGCTTATATGGCGATGGGTTACGGCGGACAACTCTTGTACATCGCTCCCGCTGCTGAACTGGTCATTGCCAAAATGAGTTCTTATCCAACTCCCACACCTGCGGGTAATGAGTTCTACAGTGCTTTCGCAGCCTTTCCTGCGCTGGCAAAGGCACTTGCTGGATAAGTACGGTGACATGAGTTGTAAATTCGAAAGGTTTCTAATTAGAAAGTTGAATCAGATGAATATAGCACACGATGAGGAGTTGTTGCGGCTTTTAAATGCGGCAGCCGATGAAAACCGATTGAAGATGATCAAATTGATGAGCGAACGTGCCTGTACTATTGGTGAAATGGCGAGCCTATTCGAACTGGCGGAGCCAACCGTATCGCAACATGTCAGTAAGCTGCACGGTGCGGGTTTGCTGCGGTTGCGTATGGGAGACGGTCAACGCTTTTACAGTGTCAACCAACAGCGCTTGGCGACTTTTAAGGCTTACGTTAATGAGATCGAGAAGCCGACCAAAGTCAAGAAAATCAAACCAGATGCAGCTTGGATTGAAGCGCTGGATTGGAGCGAGGCCGATAAAAAGGTTTTGCAGTATTGCATAGCTGATGGGCGAATACGAACCTTACCAGAGAAACCAGCGAAGGTTATGGTTATTCTCCGTTGGGTAGCCACTAAATTTCAGCCCAATAACCATTACACCGAGAAACAGGTGAATGCTATTTTGAGCGAAGTTAATCCAGACTTTGCCAGCTTGCGGCGCTATTTAGTGGATTACGGTTACATGCGGCGGAACCGTGACGGTAGTGATTATTGGCTCACAACTGATAATGAGAAGGTTTAGTTAGAAAGGGGTTTCCATATAGGACAACCCCTTTATTTTTGCATATGGTTAAGTAATTATTTTCTTAATGTTACCTGTTATCGCCTGTTTATCAGGTCATCAAGCACCCAAAAATCGACTATAAAACGGCTGTTTTGGTTGGTCACTGGCATTCACCAGCCCAAAACCATTATGCATTGAATCAGCCCAACCATACCAAACACAACAGGCCACTTTACCGGAATACAACGTTTTTAGACGGCTAATGAACCCCGTTGCATAATCCGCCACATCATTCGGTGGATCATTTGGACGGTCTAAAACGCCCCACTCGGTAATCCACACTTGTCCCCCACTCATCACCTTGCTGTAGGCATCCACATCATCATCAATGCTGCCAAACGGACTGTATTTGTTGCCGACTGGCCCACGTCCGTATGAATGGCAGGCAATTGCATCTGGTCGAATACTGCTAGGCATCGCAGCAATAGTAGCTCGTGCATAATTTGCCCCTGCAAACGGCCCACCGACATGTCCACCTGTGATGATATTCACTTTGGTATCGACCGTTCGAATGGCTTTGATGGTTTCCGACAGCAAATAGGCATAATCGCTTGGCTGCATCGGCACAGCCGCCGAAGCAATACTCATTGGTGTATCTTGCTCGTTCCAGATTTGGTAAGCCGTCACCCAACCTGTCGAGACAAAACGCGCCGCAATCCGCCGCGCAAAATCCACGAACTTGACGGTCAAATCTCGCCATTTACCCGTATCCATTTGAGTCCAGTTGTAACCCGCACCCTCGCCATAGGTTTGATGCGTCAACACCAGAATGACCTTTAAGCCGGCCTCTGCATAAGCCTTGATGTAAGGCGCATAAAGGTTGTAAGCCGCATCAAGGTCGGTTGAACCCCGATTCATGGATACCGAATAGGCAAAGCGTACAAAGCCTGTACCTTTCATTCGAGATGCTGCTGGTTTGCCCAACGCATGAAGAATATCAAGATTGATGCCTGTCATGTTTAGGGCATTCAAACCGCCAGTTTCATCAGCAATCAGGAACTCCGCAGAGGAATAACCTTCGAGTGTTTGTGGTGAACGAATTTTAATCCACTGATTCGGTTGCCCCACTTTGAGCAGTGTTCGTCCATGTGGCTCAAGCGACTCGATCCGGTCAAAAGGGGTAAGTTGACCGATCACTTTGAAATCTGTCCCCGGCCTCTCACGAATCCGCAAACCGGTGACGTTGATTTTGAGCAGCAAACCCTGCCAGTAAATCATCATGGTAGGGTCAACCACATCCGGCAGCAGATAACCGCTTAACCCTTTACCGGGTTGCTGAACAATGATCTTGATGCCATCTGTCCCCGCTTCAGCAATCACATCCCCTGCTTTGACCGCCTGACCGATGATGACTTTAATATTGTTGAGACGGGCATAGGTGACGCTATAGCTGAGGCCGCTGATGGTGGTCGATATTTGAACGTATTGACCATGACCTAAAGCATTGGTGACACGTACCACGCTGGTGACAATCCCGGTTGCGGACGCACGGATGGGTGTCGCAGTCGGCGCGTAGATATCCAAGCCTTCGTTTTTCTTGCCGTCGATTTGGCTGATGTCATTGAAGCCGCGCACGATACGGGCAGGACGTGCATCCGAAGGCCATTCGAGGGTGAAACGGTCATTGATGTTGCCGGGAGTCAGTTTTTCACCATAGCGATCATTCAGGGTGATACGCTGTTGGAGGATAGCCGCCAAGTCATTCGATGTAGCCGCACGAATAACATCGACGCGGACGACCATTGGATAGACACGGCGAATATGACTCAGGGCATCGTTGCCCACCCATACGCCGGGTGCTTGCACAGCCGTAATGTTACGGTAGCGGTTGAGATCGTTTCCTGCCGGAGATCGGACGATTACAACGCGCGGAAAGGCTTTAGTGTAGGCATCAGTGGCCTTCAACCACGTTAGGAAGTCTAGTTCAGGCAATACGAGCGCGTGGGAAATCGGGGGCGTTGTCGTCATTAATCTTTCTCCTCCATATCCGACAAGAAAGCTCTTCCATTGTAGCCGCAAAATCGAATTCAGGAGATACCATAGCGACACAGATTGTTCTTGTGGAATAGATTCTAAGCGCAGACCGAAAATAGTAGGAGGTTTTTGGTAAGGGCATTACAGGAATGTAACGCCTATTGTCCTGCACTAAAGCGCAATATACCTAGCAAAAAGGTTAGCGACCTATTGACGATATATCGTTATCGTAGTATCGTGTTGATATATCACGATATATCGTTATCGTTTTCAACAGTGGAGGCACACAATGTTTAGATTTCACGGGTTCTTTAATCGGGACGAACATGATCAAGATTTTGACATGAATAGTCATCTGGGCAAGCGCAAGCATTTTATGCAGAAGATGGGCAAGATGGGTGGTCGCGGCCCTTTCGGGCATGACTTTGGAGAGGGAGGACGCAAACGTCAACGACGAGGGGATATTAAGTTCATTCTGTTGGAACTCATCAAAGAACAGCCACGCCATGGCTATGAATTGATCAAGGTATTGGAAGAACGCTATGGTGGATTCTACCGTCCTAGTCCGGGTACTATTTATCCCACACTTCAACTCTTGGAAGATGAAGGCAATCTGATTAGTGAAACCGTTGACGGAAAACGGACTTACAAAATCACCGCAGCCGGTGAAACCCTACTTGAACAGCACAAGCAGGAGTTTGGTGAAGAACGTTTTGGGTTTGGAATGCGCGGCGGTGGACCGAATAGGGAAATGCGATCTGACCTTCGCCACAGCGCGATGGCACTCCTCGAAACGTTAATGCAAGCGGGGCGTTATGGCTCGCCGGAGCAGGTCAAGGCCGTTCAGGAATTACTCAACAAAGCCAACCAAGATGCGCATCAGATTCTCGCCGGTGGCAGTCCGTCGGATAAGCTGTAGCGAGTTAGACGCAATCTTCGTAGTTTGCAAGATTGCGCTTAAAGCCAATTGAGGATTTAGACCTCATAACGATTTATCGGATATGGGGTCTATTTATTTCATTCCAATTATTACAACGTAACGAACTTTTGATACAGCGGTTGCTTGGGTTGGTCATTTGCGCCGACCAATCCATAACCGTTATCCATACCGTCTGCCCATGCGTACCGCATAGCA
The DNA here is from genome assembly GCA_038328375.1 of Aggregatilineales bacterium. Classification (GTDB taxonomy): domain Bacteria; phylum Chloroflexota; class Anaerolineae; order Aggregatilineales; family Phototrophicaceae; genus CFX2. The sequence continues at coordinate 37,832 of JBBQLX010000049.1, forward strand.
GCGGCGACCTGACTCGGAAATTGTGTTTTGATGATGTTCATGAAGCCAGTGGCATAAGTGGTGACATCAGCAATGATCCAGTTGTCGCCTTGACGATCTAAGAGGCTGTCTAAAAAGGGAAAAAGGAGACTAGAATGAGGGGATGATAAACCGAGCAAGTTACCCTAGCGACCTGACAGATAAAGAATGGACATTAATCGAGGCGTATATTCCGGCAGCCAAGCCGGGAGGATGCC
>JBBQLX010000050.1:0-37746 GCA_038328375.1 Aggregatilineales bacterium
GATGCAGCCCGGACGTGAGTGGATTGCCCTCAGTTTGCACATGCGTCCCGGTCATTCCGGTGGCCCAGTCGTCGACTCAGAAGGCAAACTCGTCGGCATCAACACCATGATTACCGGCCCTGATGTCGGCTTTGCCATCCCCGTTCATATCGTCAAAGCCTTCCTCAAAGAAGCCATTGGTAACAAATCCGCCGCTTCCGTGCTATAAACAAGTATTGACTGCTCACGTAGGGGCTTGCCGCTAGCAAGCCCTTTCTTTACCATTTCCTCATAATTCCTCATCGTAAGAATCCAAATCAAGAAACCATCAAGATTGGTATCTTGTACCCATAGCCTACAATCCTTATCATTTTCAACAGAAACAAAATTTATCGGAGATTCATTGATGACGAGCGTCTTTTCGACTCTACGTGATAGTTTTTCGCCGTTGCGCTTTCCTAATTTCCGTATTTATCTGAGTGGTCAAACAGTTTCCCTCATCGGCACATGGTTACAAGTCACGGCTCAAGCATGGCTAGTCTGGACATTGACCGGCTCCGAAGCAGCCAGTGGCATCGTTGCCATGCTCGGCGCATTACCCTTTCTGATATTCGGCCCATGGGCTGGTGTTCTTGCAGAACGAACGGACCGCCGCAAATTACTGATTGCGACGCAGGTTGCCGCCATGTTACTAGCCTTTGCCTTAGCCATTCTGGTACAAACCCAGTTGGTTCAAATTTGGCATGTCTATCTGCTCAGTTTTCTGCTGGGTACTGTCAATACGATTGATGTCCCCACCCAGCAAACTTTCCTTGGGGATTTGTCCGGCACGAATGAACTACGTAAAGCTGTTAACCTCAATGCCATGATTTTGCAGGTCAGCCGCATGATTGGCCCTGCCGTTGCTGGGCTTGCTGTTGCCCGTCTGGGAATTGCGCCCGCCTTTTGGGTAAACGGCCTCACCTTCCTTGCCGTGGTCGCCAGCCTTGCGGTATTACATTCCAATCAAGTACGCACCACCAACAAAGAAGTAAAACCGATGCGAGACTTGGGCGAGGCACTCCGCTACCTCAAAACCCAACCACGCATTCAAGACCTTTTCATATTCTCGACCTTTGCTGTTCTGCTCGTACTATCAATCATTCTCAGCCAACTCCCCGCCGTTGCGGATAAACTGCTGCATGGGGATGCTGAAACGCTAGGCGCGTTGCAAGCGGCTTCAGGCGGTGGAGCGCTCATTGCCGTGCTGTTTATCATGCCCATTTTCCAAACCCTTCGCCGCAGTGGTATCGCGATGAGCTTTGCAACGATTTGGATGGGCATTTGGCTCTTAGTCTTTTCCGCATCGCGCTCACTGCCCCTCTCATCGCTGGCGCTGTTCTTCGGCAGCATGGGTGCGCCCACCGTCATTGCCACTTCGCTTGGCATGGTACAGTTCATGACACCGCCAGAAATGCGCGCGCGTGTCCTCAGTCTTTTCACCATGATTAGCTTTGGCTTACAAACGTTTGCCGTCCTCATTATCGGATACGTAGCCCAACAACTCGGCATCGCCACCGCCATTGAAATTAATGGCATCATTCTGATTGCAGCAGCGTTACTCATGCTCATATTCCGCACCGAAATGCGCCGCTGGCAAATGACCCATACAACCAGCACTAACGAACCTGCCATCGCCGCCGAACTCATCTAATCCAACCCATAAATGATAGGTAAGGGCTTGCCGCTGGCAAGCCCTTTTTCCCTTGGTATTCGTATTTATCTATCGACTATCAGCTAAAGACTATCGACCACCCATGAACCACACTGATCACGTCAACCTCATCCATGCTGCCATCCCCAAATCCGGCGGAGTCTGGGCAGATTTCGGCGCGGGTGGTGGAGCATTCACACTCGCCCTAGCCGACTGCATCGGCGGTTCAGGCACAATCTATGCCATCGACCAAGATTCATCGGCCTTGCGCCAAAACCAGCAATCGCTAAAAACTCAGTTTCCGAAAATTGAATCCCATTATCTAACGGCTGATTTCACCAAACCTGTAAACCTGCCGCCTTTAGATGGGCTTGTCGCCGCCAATACGATACACTTCCACCGCCACAAAGAACCCATCCTGCGCCAGATGATGAGCTACCTCAAACCCGGTGGGCGTTTCATCGTCGTCGAATACAACATTGATCGTGGCAACCAATGGGTTCCTTATCCCTTTACCTATTCCGGTTGGGAAGCCCTTGCCGCTTCCGTTGGTCTGACCAACACTCGTCAGCTTGCTATGCGACCCAGCCGCTTCCTCCAAGAAATCTACAGCGCCGTCAGCACTAAAGCACTGATTTGAATCTCTGCAATTTCTCTGTGTCTCTGTGGTTAAATTGCATTGTTTTTGCCGCAGTATTTATCTATGGACTACCGACTAAAGACTATCGACTTTCCGCTTCTTTTCCCTTGACAATTTTGCACATCTGTTCTATAATCAGGCTTCAATCGAACAGCATCTAAGAGTCATGGTCGGCAGTCAATTTTCTATTGTATGAAGCGTGATTTATCGTCTTACCGTTAACAGTTCGGCTTTATCTTTGTGGCGAGAACTTCCCTCAAATCCGCTGCGACCATACCCTCAATTTGCACGCGGCGGACGTGACCGAGAGAGTTGCTGCGCTCAGCAGCATTAGCCGAGACACCCGCCAGTCATTTGTGTCGATTCAGCGCCTTGCTCTCCTGTTCCCGCCTGCTATTTCAGCGGGAAATATGCAAAATCTGCACTAAAATTGCAGTTTCCGCATTTTGTGCTTAAGTCTTTTCCGATGTCAGTTTTAGCTGCTAACTGGCGACTTATAGCCTATATTCGTCTAATAGCTTTCCGTATTTCTCTAATAGCTACCGACTAAAGACTATCAACTTTCGTTCCCATCTTGCTTCTTGTAACTTCCAACTTTTAACTACTTGGGCTGCATTCTGACTGCGCCATCCAAACGAATCACTTCTCCGTTCAGATACGGATGTTCAATGATATTCTGTGCCAACTGAGCGTATTCATCTGGCTTCCCCAACCGGCTCGGAAAAGGAATCTGGCTGGCTAACGAAGCCTGAATTTCAGGGGTCATCCCGCCCACCATCGGCGTTTCAAAAATTCCCGGCGCAATCGTCATCACCCGTATGCCCACCCGCGCCAGTTCCCGCGCTATCGGTAAGGTCATACTCACAATCCCACCCTTGGATGCCGCGTAAGCTGCCTGCCCGATCTGCCCATCATACGCCGCCACCGAAGCCGTGTTGATAATCACGCCTCGTTCGCCGTTCGCGTTCGGGGTGTTCTGGCTCATCCGTGCTGATACCAATCGGATAACATTAAACGTCCCGATCAAGTTGATCCTGATAACCGACTCAAACAAATCCAATGGATGTGGCCCGTCTTTCCCTACCGTCCTTGATGCCCATGTTACACCCGCACAGTTGATCGCCACATTAAGTCCACCAAACGCTTCTTGCGCCAGATCAATCGCCGCCTGCACATCACTCTCGCTGCTCACATCCGCCTGAGCATAGCGAACTCCGTCGCCCAATTCTGAGGCCAGTGCCTTCCCGCGTTCCGCATCGCGGTCAAGGATGACAACCTTCATCCCTTGCCCACTAAATCGCCGTACACAAGCCGCCCCCAAACCCGATGCCCCGCCTGTCACCAATCCAACTTGATTTTTTATTTCCATATCTCTTACCCCTTTAATAAATCTTTTTGCTGTCTTTTCTCGGTACTCGGTACTAATGACTCGGCACTTCTTTTGCCTTTACTCAGTACTCGGCACTCAGAACTCAGTACTGCTTTTCTCCTCACGCTTTTCCCAGCTCATCAATCATGAAATCCAGCGCGATCAAATATGAGTCATCAATTCCCAATAAGCGCATATTCTGGGAGCGCCCGTGTTCATCTTGTTCCTCGTACATCCGGCTCTCGTCCAACGTCGCCTGCATCCCATGATGCGCCAGCACCCGCGTCATGCGTTCTGCCCCCGGCTTGGGCATCGTTCCCAGCACACCGCTTCCACTGGTCAACAAGTTCACCAACGGTTGAGTCCGGTTGATGTCCTTTGCCAGTTCACGCCACGGCCCAAATGTACTCAAATAGGCTTGGTTAATATCCAATACCAACTCATTTACATCATCTGGCTGGCCTGTAAACTGGATTACAGCCCTCGGCGCGTTGTAATGAAGCAGTACTGGATGCTCATCCGCGAGAAACAGGTTACCGAACACGCCCAAACTCACGCGATGTTCCACCACACCCAATGCTCGGATGACATACTGATTTTTGGGGCGCAAACCCTGAACTGCTTCATCAAACACTGCCGTCTGCACGATCAATTGCAGTTCTTGGGGAACGCCACCCATCTGCGCTGCCAAAAAAATGCCGTAATGGTTTTCACCCTGTAATTCAGCCAGTAACGACTCGCGCTTATCCGCAAAATCCATACTCATCACCGCACTTTCTCTAAAAAGTCAGCCTTACTTGTTACACCCGCAAACGCCCCGCCGTCCAATCCACCGATGGGTAGCCCACGCTGCCTAATTCCGCAATCACCGCCTCCGGGTCAAACGGAACACGCCGTAGATCGACCTGCACATTCCCATTCTCGAATGTGAATAACCCCCAACCGGCTTGCCCTTTCACATCCATCGGCGCACCCACACTGCCCACATTAATCGCTCGCCAACGCCCCAACGCCCTGTCCATCTGTATGTGCGTATGCCCACCCACGCCCAACCAGCCCTCGCGGTCGAGGAAGAAATCACGCGCTTCATCCTCCAGAGTGTCTGGGAAAAGGGCAGTTTCATCGTTTCCCGGTATAGCATGGTAACCGATCACATACCCGTAACCATCAATTTTCTTAGACAGTTCATGCCCGTTGATTTTCTTGAGGAACTCGTAATCCTCAAAGCTCAGTTGGTCAACCGCCCACAGGATGCCGTCATTCAAGTTGCGCCATTCGGCTTTCCACTTTTGCAAACCGGCCTCGTCCTCTGCCCATGGAAACTTGGGGCGCTCACCCGTAATCAAATAGCGGTCGGTATTGCCACCAATCACCTTGAACTTCTTACCCTCATCGGCATCAGCCAGTGCCTTAATCCGCCGAATGCACTCCACCGGACGTGGCCCAAACGCCGCAATATCCCCTAAGCACCATGTCAGATCAATCCCACCGACCTGCTCCATATCCTTTAAAACCGCCTCAAGTGCAGTCAAATTCCCATGAATATCTGAAAATACTGCTAATCGCATAATCCCTCTTCTCTGAGAATAACCCCTTTTACACTCTAGATTACTCCCTCCATCGCTTGCGGGGGAGGGTTGGGGTGGGGGTTGTCTAGTCATTTTCAAAAACCGGCTTGTCACTTGCTACTTCTAGCTGAAATAGTAACACGCCCTATCCGAATCCATCACCTGCAATTCTTAGCGCTTGGTGATTGGTAGTAGATAACCGAAAACGCCTATGGTATCGTACTTTGAACAGCTTTAATTCATAGTAAAGGGAAACCCTATGGCAATCCGCAAAGCAGAAGCAGTTTGGAACGGTACACTTAAAGAAGGTTCAGGCACATTCAAGGGTGGGAGTGGCGCACTTTCAGGTGGCTATACCTTCAAGACACGCTTCGGAGAAGACACCAGCCAAACCAACCCCGAAGAACTCATCGGCGCGGCTCATGCCGGTTGCTACGCCATGTTTCTCGCTGGTCAATTGACGACTGCCGAGTTCCCACCCGAAAGCATCACGGCGACTGCCCTTGTAGACTTTGGTCGTGATGATAAGGGGCCAATTATCACGGGCATCACCCTCAATGTGGAAGCCAAGGTTCCCGGTGTGAGCGAAGAAAAATTCGCTGAACTGGCTCAAAAATCCAAAGAAGGCTGCCCGATTTCGCGCGCCCTCGCCAGCATTCCGATAACCTTGAACGCTAAACTCGTCAGCTAAACTTTTAGCACTTTAGGGGTTTGCTTCGGTAAACCCCTTCTTCCTCTGCATTTCCCTTGAAAATAACCTACTGCCTCCTGTATGACTCCCTCCATCGCTTGCGGGGGAGGGCTGGGGTGGGGGTTCTGGGCGCACTATTTTCATCCCTTTGAGGTGCAACGCTTTTTCATGCTTAACTGCTCTGAAAAACTCTCCGCATTGATCTTGGCGCTCTTTGCGTCTTGGCGCTTAATTCCCGTATTTCTTCAAAATCTGCTCCACAGCACCCACATATCCCCCACCGAACAACCTTACATGAACCAATAACGGATACAAGTTGTAAATATCACGCCGTTCCTCAAAAAATCCTGCCGCAATCGGCCTCAGTTGATGATACCGCTGGAAAAACGGCTGCGCGAACGTCCCAAAGAGCGTACTAAACGCCAACTCAATTTCGGGATGCGCGTAATAGATCGCCGGATCAATAAAACCTGTGATCTGCCCATCCTGCGCCAAAATATTGGTCGTCCACATATCGCCATGTATCAACGATGGATATTCAGGCTCGATTAGCCACTTCTCTAACTGCTCGGCAAAACGCTTTACACGCCCCAATATCGCTACGGGCAGTCTACCAACCTTCGCTGCCTCGTGTGCCATATACAACAAGCGCTGTTCACGAAAAAACGGAATCCACTGCTTCGAAGTCTTATTCGGCTGGCTCAGCCCACCAATCAGGGTGTTATGTTCCAACCCGAAAGTCTGCCCACGCACGTTGTGTAAATCAGCTAGCAGTTCCGCCGCATGTTCCTGCGCTCCGGCATCTAACTCACTCTCGCCTTCAATATATTCCATCAACAACAGTGTGTCCGCACTGTGGTACACCTCTGGCACAGGCAGTCGGCTGTGTTCGCGTAAATACCTCAGCATATAACCTTCAATCGCCAGCGTTGCACCTGTTCCATCCGCGACCTTTGCCACAATTGTCCGCCCGTCCGCTAGCTCAACTCTATACACCTCGCCAATGCACCCACCGCTCAATGGCTCGATTTGCTTTACGACAACAGCCAAAATATCAGCTATTTGCCCACTCAAAATCTCAATCATAAGTTTTCTCACAATAACGAAGAGGCGCTCAGTAGCGCCCCTTCTCTAAACTCTCTGCGTCTCTGCGGTTAATCCACCTTTTACTTCAACTCCAGCGAGTGACTTTCAATCAAGCCCTGCGCCTTCGCGATGAAGTCCGCCAACGGCATAGCACCCAAATCCTCGTCCGTCCGCAGACGAACACTCACGCCACCTGCTTCAATATCCTTATCACCGACGATCAACATAAAGGGAATATGCTTCTCCCGCGCCTCACGGATTTTGCCGCCCATGCGATTCTTGCCCGTGTCGATCTCTACGCGAATACCCTTCTTCCGCAGTTGGCTGGCGACAGTCTGGGCGTACTCCACATGACGGTCAGCCACCGGAATCAGCATCACCTGTACCGGAGCCAACCACACAGGGAACGCCCCCGCGAAATGTTCAATCAGGATGCCGATGAACCGTTCCATGCTGCCAAATGGTGCGCGGTGGATCATGACCGGACGCTGACGGCTGTTGTCGTCTGCTACATATTCCAATTCAAACCGCGCGGGCAAGTTATAATCCACCTGCACCGTCCCCAACTGCCATTCACGCTTCAGCACATCACGCACGATGAAGTCCAGCTTCGGCCCATAGAATGCCGCTTCGCCCTCTTCCACCGTATAAGGCAGCTTGAGTTCATCGCAGGCTTGGAGGATGGCGCTCGTCGCATTCTCCCACAATTCATCATCACCCACATACTTTTCACTCTTCGGATCACGCGTTCCCACCCGTGCGCGGAAATCGACCAATCCTAGCGAGGTGAAAATATTCTGGATCAGGCTAACAACCTTCTTGAACTCTTCCAGCAATTGGTTCGGCGCAACAAACAAATGCGCGTCATCCACCGTGAAACCGCGAACTCGCGTCAGGCCGTTCAACTCACCGGATTGCTCGTAACGATAGACCGTACCGAATTCGGCGAAGCGCAGCGGTAAATCACGATAAGAATGCTGTTCACTCTTATAGATCATGATGTGGTGCGGGCAGTTCATCGGCTTAAGCAGGAACTGTTCATCATCCACATCAATCGGCGTGTACTGACTGTCCTTGTAATATGGATAATGTCCTGAGGTTTCATACAGCTTGATGTTACCAATGTGTGGCGTGACCACAGGCAAATAACCATTCTCAATCTGGGCATCACGCAGCCAGCGTTCCAACGTATCGCGCAGAATCGCACCGTTAGGCTTCCATAATGGCAAACCTTTACCCACCAGCGGGCTAATCGTGAACAAGCCGAGCTTCTCACCAATAATGCGATGATCGCGCTTCTTAGCCTCATCCAGCAGGTTCAGGTAATTCTGCAAATCTTCCGGCGTTTCCCATGCCGTTCCGTAAATCCGCGTCAGTTGTTCACGGTTTTCATCACCACGCCAATAGGCTCCCGCTAACGGCTTAAACGTAATGCTGATCGCCTCGGGATTGATTTCTTTCGTGTTCTTGACGTGTGGTCCACGGCACAAATCCGTGAACGTATCCTGCGTATAGAACGTCATTTTCTCGGCTGGTGAGGCAATTTCGTTGCCATTTTCATCCACGCGACCGTTCACCAGATCGTTAATCAGTTCTGTCTTGTACTTCTGATTTTTGAAGAACTTCAACGCCTCGTCGGGTGTGACATCCTTCACATTGAAGTCGTAACCGCCCTTGATGATCGCCTTCATCCGGTTTTCGACCCACTTCAAATCCTCTTCGGTTGGCTGCTGTGACAAACCAAAATCGTAGTAGAACCCATCCTCAATAGGCGGGCCAATGGCGATCTGGGCATCTGGAAACCGCTCCAACATGGCTTCGGCCATAATATGCGCCGTCGAATGTCGGATGCGGTAAAGCTGACTGTTCACATACTCTTGCTTGGACATATTTACTCCTAAATGTTGCGCTGATAGCGGTGAGCCAATCTCATAAGCTCAACCGGATTAATTACAATTCCGCCTGCTAAATTCTGTGTTCTCTGTGCCTCTGTGGTTAATTCTTGTATTGTTCTCGCGGTTCAATTGTATCGGATGCATACAAATAAAAACGCCAGAGCAGATGTCTGGCGTATTATAAACGGCTTAGGGTGGGTTCGTCAGGTGTTTTCCTGCGCGTTAGCCCTCAACCACCAGTACATCTGAAATAACAACCGCAGCCACCTCAGTAGTGGCGCGTTTGCCAGTAGTCGTAGTTCGAGTTGTAGTCTCGTCATCTGTCACCAAGGTAAACACACTCTCAAACATGTCCTGTGCGAACAGGTTATCAATCGTATCTTCAATCGTGTCGCGTTCGAGGTTATCCACCACCACATGCGGTGTCTCGAGAACAGCAAAACGAACCGGCAGCGCATCCGGGAACTGCTTACTCACGGTAAAGCTCAATTCCATCTGCCGTTGTAAGTAAGGAATGGTGATAAAAAGCGAGGTATAGATTTTGCGGTTCTCAATTTCAACAATCACATCACATGAATCCGACTCACCGGAGTCATTCGTGTGTGCTTCAATCCATACATGCTTGGGCATCTCAATCATGGTCAATCACCTGACTTACTAATCAATTTTGGGTAACAATAAGCCTTCATGCCGCATTTATTTGTAACATTTTGCTTACATCGTTGACAGCATATGCCAAATGGAGTCCGTTTGTCAAGGTGTCCAAACGCACATTAATCTAGCCTGAAACAATGCCTAATCCACGCGCAATTAACCACAGTCCGAACACGACCATAATCACCAGAGTCAGCAAAACAATGCCTCGTGTTACACGTTCATCAATCCGTCGCAAACGGTCAAACACCACCACATACAACCCTAAAATCCCGATAAATGTGCCGTAAAAACCGAGTAGAAAACCTGCGCCAGATAGCACCGACTCATTTAGCCCACGCACCAGCATTGGCCCATTGAGCGTCGCCCAAAAGATATACGGGCCGGGACTCAACCAACCCATCACGGCACCCTGAAAAAGCAGCTTACGCTGACCCACACCCGCCGAGGAGTCATCCGCTTTAAAAGACATCGCCCCAGCTCTAAATTGTTTCCATGAACCATAGGCAATCCACAGCAAATACAGTCCACCTACCAGTTGAATAATACGAATGAGTTCAGGCGGAAACTGTTTGAGGATAACGACCGCTAACAAGATAATCGGCAGGTCAGTGACTAATGGGGTGAATATCAGGATGATGCTCTTACGCCAGCCCTGCGCTAATGTCCTGCCAATTAAAAATGTTGTGAACGGCCCCGGTTGTGCGCCCGCCGCGAATGCAATACTGATGCCCTGCGTCAAAAAGAACATAACATCCCTTTCATATAAAATAAAAAACGCGCCCTGAAAATTGACCTGAGCGCGGTTTCAAGCATCCATTATTTCAATTACAGCAGCGGAATAGAACCGGGTTTCTCTTCCACATACTCTTCTTCTTTGCCCCGCTGACGGAAGCGCCGGATCGGTTTGACGACCAGCCTCATTCGCTGCTTACCGGCCCAACGCCCAATCGCGCTAAGCTGGCGCAGTCCAGTTTCCATCGCGCCACCTTCGTCGTAGCCAAAGCGGTAGGTCAGAAAATAAGGGTTATCTTTCAAGTAGCCCAAGGCCGCGTCACTAGCGTCGGCTAATTTCACAGGATCATGCTCAGTATCCAACGCTTGCAACGCCTGAACGGGCAGCTTTAAGTTACGGGCGAACACATCCAGCAGCAGCGGACGGTGAAAAAACTTCGCCAGCATTTCTGGACGACTTATTTGCAATTCAGATGGCAGTTCCACAGCTTGTCCATCCGGTTGCTCAACCTTGAGTTGGAGTTCAAAACGCTCGTCAACAATTCGTCGCCAGCGTTTCTTATCAGCTTCCGGTATCAGCGCATCGACCTGTGCCATAATGAAGCTGGCGGCATCTTCCAGCGCCACTTTGCGGGGTTTGTCGGTTGCTTCGGGGTCAATCGCCGGGATCATATGCCCGATGTTCATGCTAACTTCTGGTCGCTTCAACTTGAAGGCTGAGACCAACGCGCCGTCAATTCCACCGAAGCCAATCGGCACAATCGGCGCACCGGATTGGTAGCTTAACCACGATACGCCTGTCTTGCTTTTCTTGGCAGTCGATTCCCAGATGCCACCTTCAGGAAAAATCCCAATGATACCGCCCTGTTTAAGGACATCCAGCGCTACCGTGAGCGCTCCACGATCCATTTCACCGCGTCGTATCGGGATGTAACCCCACGCGTGAACCGCCCAGCCGTACTTGGGATCAAACGGAATATCACCGTTACCGATCAGTTCGACTTGAAACGGCGCACACAACACCATCATCACCGCTTCCAGCATGGCGACATGGTTGCCCACAAGAATTACCGGCCCTTTGCGTGGCAAATTTTCAAGTCCAGTGATACGAGTGCGGGTCAGCAGTCGTAATAAGCCATAACCGAGGAAGCGCAGCACAGCCCGCTCCACTACCCGTCGGGGGTAGCGTATCGAATACGATTCAGAAGCCATATTAGAATTAATCTACCTGTTTAGTAATACTGATGTCCGCCGTATAAGCTGCTAAAGGCGCACTTGAAGCATTGGCTGTCACATCCAAATCAACATACATGCCGCCAGCTACCTCGATGTCATCAGGGTTAGGTCCCAATTGGAAAACCTGCACCTTGATCCGCGCACGGTTAAGCGTTCCCGCAGCTATTGTGAAACTTTTATACTCAGCTTCATTTACCAAATCGAGCGAGGCTTCCTGTGGACGTATGGGGTCGGCATTCACCAACGATACCCGCATAACAACTTCCACAACATCATTCAATTCGTGTCCACTGGCAGATGGGTAAAAACCAACATGGAAGGATGTCGGCACACCGGATTGTAAAGTCTTCGGAACAACCACCACCATTTTGCGGCTCACTTTTTCTTCCACAGGCGCTTTACGCACGGCATTATCAGCCGGAAAATCCGCGTCGTATTCACCCAACTCATCAACCGCGTCCATACCGCTTTCACTCAAACGGTAGGCTTGGTCGCCGTCCATCTGGAGGTAACCTTTGGTCACCAAGCGCCGGATGACCTTGCCGAAGGTGCGGTCACTCAACCCGACCTCATCCGTAATCTTTGTTGCGTGGGCGACGGGGTCATTTAACCTGCCAAAGTAACGGAGGACATCCAATGCTTCGGGCGGAAGTGCTTTGAGGTGGAACGGTAAGTCCATAAACCAATCCTGACCTAAAATATTTAAACAACGGAATAATTTCAGTATAGCGCAGATTATCCAGCATACAACTTGAGTTATATTGCTATACGAATCACCTTATTCAATTGAAACTTGCTGATACAAATATCACCTACAGCAGAACAACCCGCGCTTTTCCGGTGCGTGGTGAGGTCACATGCCGCGTATCAATCACCAGTTTGGCATGGTCAAGCACATGCTGATAATCAAAGCGGCTGTGGTCAGTCGTAATCACTACACAGTCCGCCCCATCCAGCAACTCATCGCTGTAAGGCGTGTTCTGCATCATTGTGCCATCTTCTAAGCGCAACTGAGCCACAAACGGGTCGTGGTAAACCAAGTCCGCCCCTTTTTCGTGTAGAAGCTTTAAGACATCGAGCGCCGGACTCTCGCGCACATCATCAATATCGCGTTTATAGGCCACGCCGAGAACTAACACTTTCGAGCCGCGTACCGCTTTGCCGTCATCGTTCAAACCGTTCATGATTTTATCCATGACATACTGCGGCATATAGGCGTTGATCTCGCTGGCAAGCTGGATATAACGCGAGTTATAGTGCAGGGTTTTCATCTTCCAACTCAGATACAGCGGGTCAACTGGAATACAATGTCCGCCTACGCCGGGGCCGGGATAAAACGGCATGTAGCCAAACGGTTTGCTGGTGGCGGCTTTAATCACTTCCCACACATCGACACCCAGCATGTCGCACATAATCGCCATCTCATTGGCAAGGCCGATATTGACCGCACGGAAAGTATTTTCCATCAACTTGACCATCTCAGCCGTTTTCGGTGATGACACTGGCACAATCGTATCAACGGCTGCTTTGTAGAGTGCTACCGTCACTTCGGTACACGCGGGTGTCACGCCACCAATGACTTTGGGTGTGTTCCGCAGGTGATAACGGGGATTGCCGGGGTCGATACGTTCGGGCGAGAAGGCCACGAATACATTCTCACCGACCTTGAAGCTGTTATGAGCCAATCGGGGCAGGATGGTTTCCTCCGCCGCGCCGGGGTAAGCCGTGCTTTCCAGCACGATCAACATGCCATCGTGACAAATATTCGCAATCGACTCGACGGCGTTAATCACAAACGACATATCCGGTTCTTTGATGGCATTCAAGGGTGTAGGGACGCAAATACTCACCGTGTCGGCGCGTAACTCCTCATAGTTGGTGGTGGCACACAACTTGCCACTTTTCACCAGCGGCAGCAGCCGTTCCGAGGGAATATCAATGATATAGCTTTCACCACGATTGATGCTCTCAACCTTATCGACTGCTACATCTAACCCGACCACCGTAAAGCCAGCCTCGGCAAATTCCACCGCCAGCGGCAATCCCACATACCCTAATCCGATGACGCTGACACGGGCGCTGCGGTTGTTCAAACGGTCGAGCAGTTGTTGTTGAATACTCATACATCTACTTTTCACTAGATCGCAAATGAAGTGCATTATAATCGCCTGAACATCTCCTCTTCAAGCGTCCACTGAAAAGAAAACACCCGACAAGCGCTGTCAGGTGTTTCACATCACCACTTAGATAGCAATCAAGACAGCCTATCTAATCATTTCTACTAAGGCATTACGTTAAAGCCCCTCTCCCTTGAGTTCGGGGGAGAGGGGTTGGGGTGAGGGGGTTAGAAATTACATTGCTGAGCCATTTTCTAAGGGTGATGCAGGCTGGGGTGTTGGTATCTGGAATGGGAAGCCGTTTGCACCGCCCTGCCCAAAGGACGGGAACATATCCGTCATCGGCATTTGATCCAGTGTCACATCAATTTCACTGGTCTTACCATCACGGGTCACATCCAGCTTCACGCTGTCACCGGGCGAATGGGTGGTTAGCAGATCACGCAGGGTATGTTCGGCGTTGACCTTATCGCCATTCACGGCTGTCACCACATCATTAACCTTCAAACCCGCTTTTTCAGCGGGTGATTCGGGCATCACTTGAGTGACCAACGCGCCGACGGTTTCGGTCACATGATGTTCTTTGGCAACCGACGCATCAAGCGTCACAAATTGAACGCCTAAGCGTGTGCCACCGCCCATCATATCAAACGGCATATTGAAGAAAGGTTCATTGCCGAAGTTCATACCGAAACTACCCATGCCAAGACCTTTCAAGGTCGCAACAGGTACTTTGATCTCCTGATCTTTTCCATCACGGGTAACGGTTACGGTGACATCGGTGGCAGTGGCCTTCGCCAAATAAGCCATCAAGCCAACCGGATCATAGGCGGTTCCGTCGAACTTGGTGATCTTATCGCCATCACGCAGACCCGCCTTATAGAGATCGCTGTCCTGCGCCAGTCCAGTAATCGTCCACGACTTATCATTGCCATCAACGGTGATGCTCATGCCATTTTGCATCGGGTTGGCGTTCATCATCATAGGGGCAGCCGCCAGCGTAGCCTTGACCGTAACGGTCTTGCCGTCACGCGTCACATCAATTGAAATTTCGTCGCCAACCTTATGCGTTTGCACGGCTGCGCTCGCTGATTGAGCATCGGTAACGGTAGTGTCGCCAATCTTGGTGAGTATGTCGTCTGCTTTCAGACCCGCTTTTTCGGCGGGTGAACCAGCAACCACGCTGCGAACGACAGTACCCTTATCGGTATTCTCAAGCTCTACACCCAACATCGGGCGGTTGGCTATGGCTGGATTTGCTGGCACTGAGGGCGCAGTCGGGATTGAAGCACCAGCAGCTAGAGTCACATTGACGGTAACGGTCTTGCCGTCGCGTGTGACTTCAATCGCAACGTCATCGCCAACCTTGTGAGTTTGAACAGCCGCGCTAGCCGATTGAGCATCGGTAACGGTGGTGTCGCCAATCTTGGTCAGCACATCGCCAACCTTCAAACCCGCTTTTTCGGCAGGTGATCCGTTTATGACGACGCGAATGGTCGGGCCATTATCGGTATTTTGAATCTGTATCCCCAAAACAGGATGGGCTGCCGATGAGGTCGAGGGCGTTGTCTCAGGAGATTGGGTCGCCTCAGCAGACTGAGTGGCTTCGGGGGACTGAGTAGCCTCAGCAGCAACTGCTGGACGAGCCGCCAAAGTCACCTTCACATCCATCGAAGCCGTGCCACGCGTGAGAGTCACGGTGATGACATCCCCAACTTTGTAACTGGCAATCATGCTGACGATGGTATCTGCCGTGACCGCTTTGGTATCAATGGCAGTAATCACATCATTAACTTTGATGCCTGCTTTTTCTGCCGAACTGCCAGCCGCGAGTTGATCAACCTGCACACCTTTATCAGCCGAAATCACGCGCACACCGAGGAACGGCTTCGCACTGTTATCTTGTGCTCCAACGAAGCCGAATGCTGAAACGACCAACGTAAAAATCAGCAGCGCTCCAATTGAACGAACACCGAGACGATTTTTAAACATGTTTTTGTACTCCTCCCAGAGTATCAACTCTGATAAGCCCTTTTGAGTATCCTTGCTTACCATTCTTAAAAATACGCTTATCATCTGAGGAATGGCTGAAATCGGGATAAACGCCACCTGAAAAATAGATTGGCAGATAGTAAGTCTGTCGAGTATCTGTTGATGTAACGTTCGGGTTAATTGACAGTCTGATGCAAAATATTGCTGTTGTTGCTGTTGTTACAACAGGTTTTGACGGCGGGTCTGAGGGAGAGAGATGCCGAAACTGCGGAATATGCGGCAAATGCGGCAAATGCGGCAAATGCGGCAAATGCGGCAAATGCAGCAGTCATTTTATGTCGGAAATGTCGTCACAGTCGTCAGTGTCGGCGGTGACAGAGATACCACTAACCCCAACCCACATCAACAACGTTCGCAGGCTCACTCTGTTGACAGCCCATAGTAACAGGGCAAGGGAGCAATACAGATACCCCTGATGAAAAGTATAAAGGATATGGAGAGCAAATGGGTTACATTTTGGAAGAACATTTTGTAACTCTTTCGGAAGGTTGGCGTTAACCATTTTGAGGGAGCGAGAGAGGGATTGAGGTTGGTAGATGGTTAGGGATTGGTTTATGATGGTTTGTACATCTAAACCTAATTACGAATAACAAGAGAATTAAACCGCCAAGACGAAGCGAGCGCCAAGATCAGTCAGAGTAATTCCACTTTTGCCACGCTAGACTGGAAGCATGATACCGACATGTAATTCAGTTTTAACCACAGACAAGCTATAAAAGATACATATATACACAGATTGTTGTGGATGTAATAAATTGCAGTTTTTTTGGGCGTTAATCATTGATGCGACCACCGAAAGTTTCCTTTTAATCCGCTGCGTAGAAATCCGCCCTTCGCTCAAGTAAGCTCCTGTCACGTACCCAATTTCACAAAGAGTCAGTGCGGTACTCATTAAAAGCTTTTGAAGACTCCGCAACGCGCGGTCACATCCAAAGCGACACAACAATACACTATAGGAGAAATATGCATGAAGAAGCGCTCGTTGGTTTTAATTTTGATGATGCTGGTGATGGTCGGTGTTTCCGGTTTGCTGCCGGTCACTGCCCAAGAAGCAACCGAAACTCCCACAGAGAAGGCCGATGGCGTTTTCCCTGTGACGATTGAACACAAATTCGGCAGCACCACCGTCACACAAGAACCGAAGCATGTGGTTGCTATCGGTTTTACCGAACAAGATTTGCTACTGGCAGTGGGTGTAACACCAGTTGCGGCACGCTATTGGTATGGGGATGAGACAAGCGTCATTTTCCCATGGGCCAAGGATAAGGTAACTGGTGACGAACCCATTGTTCTGAATATGCCTTTCGGCGCTCTGAACTATGAGGCTATCCTCGCCCTTAAACCTGATCTGATCAGCGCAGTAACATCGGGCATTACACAGGACGAATACGACAAACTATCACTGATTGCGCCAACGATTGCTCAAACAGCCGATTATATTGACTTTGGTATGCCGTGGCAGGTCGCGACCCAATTGGTTGGTGATGCGGTCGGCAAGTCCGCTACAGCCGAAAAAGCGGTTACTGATGTCGAAGCCCTATTTAAGGAAGCCCGCACGACAAACCCACAGTTTGACGGGAAAACAGTTGCCGTTTCCTACTTCTCCGCAGGCACTTATGGCTTTTATACATCACAGGACAGCCGTGGACGTTTCTTCAGCAATTTAGGCTTTGTCGTGCCTCAGTCACTGCTCGACATCTCCGGCACATCTTTTTACGCCAACATTAGCGCCGAACAGGTCGGACTACTTGACCAAGATTTAATCGCGATTGTTAACCTGCAATTTATCGAAGGCGGATGGGACGCACTGAAGGCCGAACCGCTGTTCAGCAAATTAAATGCGGTCAAGGATGGACGTGTTGCGTACTTTGACGAGGAGACCGAAAACGCCATTGGTTTTAGTTCGCCGTTGAGTTTGCCCTTCGCCCTCAAGAACGTGCTGCCCCAATTGGAAACCATGTTCCCTGTTATGGAAATGACTCCTGAGGCAAGCGCGTCTAGCTAAGCATTTAACTTAAGTGCTTGGCTACTCACCCGACAAATCTACCTGAGGGGTATTGTCTCGCGCACTTGACCAACTGTATATAATTATCGTCATAGAAAAGGATAACGTTTACATCTATGACTGAAAGTTTATATGATTTAGCGGGTGGTGCAGAGGGTATGCAGCGGATTGCCAGTATCTTTTATCGTTATGTATTTGACGATCCGCTGATGATTCCGTTGTTCAAGAACCCGAACGACGATCATGTTGGGCGAATGGCGATGTGGCTGGGTGAATACTTCGGCGGCCCTAGTGAGCATAGTAAGCAGCGCGGCGGTTTTTATACGGTGGTGGCGGTACATAACCCGCTGAGTATTAGTGATGCCCAACGAGATCGCTGGATCAACTACATGATGGCGGCCTGTGAGGAAGCGAATATGCCGGAAGCGGTGATCGACTATTTCACACCGTTTATTTATGCGGGTGCAGCGGCAGCTCAACGAAATTTTCGACAGGGGAAATCGCTAAACATTCCATGATTTGCGTGTGAATTAAAAGAGCCTGTAATGTTATACAGGCTCTTTTATATTTGGAGATGAGGATGAAACAGGGAAATAGGACAAATCTACAGCAGGTCAACGAATTCTTCGACGGTTAAACCTGTTTGCCGGATGATCGAACGTAATGTTCCCGGTTTCACTTCCTTGTGCAAGGGAACAACAGTTGCAGCATAGGGATCATCATGCTGCATAAAAACATGATCGCCTTTCTGCCGCCGTTCGTAGAAGCCTATGCGCTCTAAAGCCCGAATACACTCGCGACCTGAAATATGGGGAAGTTTTGTCAAACAGCCATCACCTGAATAGGTTCAGCGTAATCTTCGGGAATGGGCTTCCCATCCTCGGTTAGCACTTCAATGTACAAATCAATGGCTTCTTTGATGTTGGCAATAGCTTCATCAAGAGTATCGCCTTCGCTAATGCATCCCGGCAGGCTTGGGACTTCTACGGTATAACCACCCACCTCTGAATCAGGGATCAAAATTACTTGACGCATATTCGATCCTTTCACTTTCACAATCAATGATTTGGCGTATTACTTCTCGTCGCCGTTTTTGTTGCCCTTTAAGCGGTTCGATAGAAATCCACCCATCAGGCCATTCATCATGTTACCGGCGAAGGATGACCCGCTGGGTTCTTCACGTCCATCATCCCACTTGCCATTAGAACGGCGGTTAATCCAACCGTTGTAATCGTCGGCGGCCTGACCTAGCGCAGCCTCTAAGGTGTCTTGATCATTTTTAGCGATGACATTGCGTAGACTCGTCAAAGTGGCAATCAGTTCATCGGTGTGCCGCACAACACTCTCGCGGTTTTGCAGGAGTAAATCACGCAAATCATCAGGATGAGTATCATACAAATGATGGGTGAGCCGACCAAACGCGGGATTGGTCACACGCTGAACATCTGCCCAACCGGACGATTGAGAGGCCATATAAAAGCTTGCCAACCCAATCAGAGCCGGTAAACCTTCAGTCAACCCCACAATGCCATCGTGTTCGGCTGGGTCATAAAAATGCGGTGTTGATCCCAACAATCCAGCAAAATCAGTCGCTAATTCAACCGCTTCCTTCGCACTGCGCGGCGTGGGCATCATCAACATACTACCCTTGTCAAACAAGTCAGCCGCCGCATGAAGGGTATCGTCCAAACCGTCATGCAGATACTTCGGGTTAATGATGGGGGTCATGCCGACCATATGGACATCAGCACCCAAATATTTACCTGCCCATTCCAACGACTGCTGCTTCAACATGGACATGTCTAAGACGACTGCGCCCGCCCGCAAATCCGGCGCAATTGATTTGTAGGCATCTTGAATATCTGCCAGCGGAAGCGCCAACACCACAATATCGCGCTTAGCTGCCGCGCTAAACAGATCACGTTCGATCTTGTCGCCAACACCCATCTTGCTGGCATCTTCACGAACACCCGTCCGCATATCCGCGCCCGTAACTTCAAAGACATGCCGCGCATCTTTGCGCTCGTTATAACGCTTGAGCGCCAAGGCTACTGATGTGCCAATCCGTCCTAAACCCAGTACCGCTACTGTTACGTTCGCCATGACATCCTCAACCTTATAAACTGATTTTCAATTCTGGTCGTCAGCCTGTCGTAATCGTTTTAACCATTCCAACTGTGCTGACGTTGGCGCGATTTCAACAGCGTCGGCATGATGAGCCGCTAACCAACAGGCTGCTTCTGATGCACCTGCCGCCTGTAACATTTCGGCACTCCACAATGGATGCTGATCGTAAACTACAAACGGACGCTGCCACAGGTTCAACGGACTGCCTTTGCTCCAACGGTCATAAAGACTTGGTGTAATCGTTCGCACGACGACTGCCCACGTCTTTTGCCAGACGCTGATCGGATAACGTGATTTGCCCACATCATGCAGCAAAGCCACAGTTGCCAAATCGGTCGGTGTCTCACCTTGTGCTAAAACATCCCGCAGTACGGCTAAACTGTGCAACTGCTCGCCGCGATCCATCTGCCGGAACAAAGCCAGCAGCGGTGGAGATAAATAGCGTTCCGCCAGCGCCCAATCAACATCCTGCGAAAAGGCGAACAGCGCCCGTAAGCCCTGTTGCAGACGGTAAACCACTGGCATCGAAGTCATGATACGCCGCTTAGAAACCAACCAGTATACGGAAAAGCTGATTACTCGGTTGGCTAATCAGAATCCCCAAGAGGTTGAACTGTCCACCGATAAAGCTCAGCAAGATCAAGAGCATGAACAGATAGTAACTGTTCTGTTGGTTAGCCTGCCACCACCGCGCTTGATCAGCCGGCAGCAGTGTATACAGAATGCTCCAACCATCTAACGGTGATAGGGGAATGATATTAAACAGGGCTAAAATGATGTTCAGGAAAATGATCTGGAAGAAGATTTCGCTGACGAGTGACGAGCTAAACAACAGTTGGGGCGCTAAGCGCAGTGGTATCGCAAACACAATTGCGATTAACAAATTCGAGATAGGCCCGGCTGCTACGGCTGCCAGATAACCCCAGCGTGGGTTACGCATCCGGTAAGGATTAACCGGCGCAGAACCCAGAAAGCCAAACCCAATAATCACACCCATAATGAAACCGAGTGGATTGATGTGTACCAAAGGATTAAGCGTTAGCCGCCCTTGACTAGCACCTGTATTATCACCCATACGGTAGGCTACATACACATGAGCATACTCATGAATGGTCATCCCAATTAATAGTGCAATGGCACGAGCAAGCAAGCTGACGGGATTCAGATCTAACAAGAGCAGCTCCACTTCTGCTAATCGTTCTTTCGCACAAGTATAGCACAGCACCCGCCTACGCTATAGATGAGTGTCACGCAACAATAGTGCAACACAATACGTAAATTGGGGTTGTATGTGTTATCATCGGTTCACTTTAAACGATGATCGTGTAGGCGAAATGCACAACGTCATAACCGCTCAGGCCATCAATCGGCAGAAAAACATTTATGTTTCGGTATTAAAGAGCAGCATCATCTAATGAAAAACGTCCGTTTCGCACGGTCAACAAGGGCTGCTGAATGCTACTGCCTTAAATTTATAGTAATCATCATGATCACTCACGTTGAAGCTCAAATTAGCGAGGGAATTGCATGAAACGTATTCTTATTCTATTCTCGGATACTGGCGGAGGACATCGGGCAGCAGCCGAGGCTATCCGCGATGCACTCCTCATCCGCCACCCGAATGAAGTCACCATCGAGATGGTCGATGTCTTCCGAACTTATTCTCCTTTCCCCTTTAAATACATGCCGGAAATGTATCCTTGGATTGTTAGCCGCAGTAAATCCGGTTGGGGCGTGGGTTATGATTTCACCAACACACGCAATAAAGCCAAGCTCATCCAGCAAGGCATTTACGTCAGCCTCGAAAAAAGTTTACTCAAAATGCTGCGCGAACATCCGGCAGACTTGATTGTTTCTGTCCATTCGCTGCTGACACGCACCACTATGCAAGGGCTGATGCAGTTTGAAAAACGCCCGCCGTTCATGGTGGTCGTCACTGATCTGGTCTCGACCCACATGTTCTGGTATGACAAAGCGGTTGACCGCTGCTTGGTTCCCACCCAACCCGCTTATGATCGCGGACTTCAAAGCGGTTTAACGCCCGATCAAATGCGCGTCACTGGCTTACCTGTACATCCCAACTTCGCCGCACGGCTGACTGATAAAGCCTCTGCCCGGGCGGAACTCGGCTGGGATCAGAATTTACCGGCTGTGTTGATGGTCGGTGGTGGTGAAGGGATGGGTGCGCTTTATGAAACCGCCCGCGCCGTCAATGACATGCGCCTCAAATGCCAACTGATTGTCATCGCAGGCCGCAACACCGTTCTCAAACACAAACTCGAATCCGACCGTTGGCATCAGCCGACCCATGTTTATCCCTTTGTCACCAACATGCCAGTATTGATGGCAGCTTCCGATATTCTGGTGAGCAAGGCTGGCCCTGCCACCATCAGCGAAGCCTGCATCGCGGGTTTGCCTGTCATTCTGTATGATGCTATTCCGGGGCAAGAAACCGGAAATGTCGAATATGTCGTCCAAAACGACGCGGGTATCTATGCGCCCAGCCCGACCGAAGCCTCGGAAGCAGTCGCCAAATGGTTAGCCGAAGGACCAGAAGGTCTCAAGCGCCATTCAGAAAGCGCCCGCCGTCTCGGTCGTCCAAACGCGGTTTGGGAAATCGCTGACGAAGTGTGGGAACAGGCGCAGAAACCGCTTATTCCAACCAATCGCCGCAATTTATTTATTGACTTCTCACGTAAAGTACCTTTACGCTCACGGCGCTTCTAACGCTCGCTTAATTGTAATGTGCTTTATAATGATAGGGGGAGTGGATAGTTGCACTTCCCCTTTTTCATATTTAAGGATGGAGATTCTCGATGCGAATTAAACGTTCCATTTTAGGGATGGTTGCGCTTATGTCGCTGCTCGTTGGCTCAATTTCAGTAGCCGTCGCGCAGGACGCAGCAATTCCGCCCGCAAAAATTGTCAACGACGAAGGCGGCCCGGTTTCGATCACGGGCGAGGTGAACTACACCAATGGCTTCTTCACGCTGGGTGTTGATGAACCCCTGATTATTCTTGAAGACGAAGCAGGTTTTGTTGACCGCAACCGTGGCTTCCAGATTCCCGAAAAGTCACAGGTTCTGGGGAAAATTACATCTGACTTTTTCACCTCTCCTTTTACTTACAGCCTTGATCTGCCCATCGAACCGGGTGGCGATCTACGTGATGTTGACCAGAACAGCAGCAAAGATACCGGTGTGATGGTTTATGCCGTCGCCTACTGGAATAACATCTGGGGCGATCCGTTCCTAGAGAAGCGTGATTTGTTCGGTGGCGGTTGGTCAGGCGCATATGCGTCGTTCAAGATTGATCCTAACCCCTCGGCTAAAGCTGAAGTCACCGGTGGCAAGTACATCGTCTATGCGCCCGATGACAAGCAGGGTTTCCCGTCCGGCTTTGGTGCTGATAAGAAACTGTTCACCAAAGACGATCCGATTGTCCTGCTCCCCAAGGGTTACACGATGGTGGACATGGACACCGACACCTTCACCTTTGACCGTACCAAGAACCCCGTTATTGACCTGATCGAAGGTGAAGGTTCTGCTCAGGATGACTTCTCGAACCTGAGCTACACCAAAGCCTTCGAAGCGATGGTCGAGATGTTCCGCACCAAATATGCCTACAGCGAATTTAAGGATATTGATTGGGATGCCAAGAAAGCCGAATTCCTCCCCCGCTTGGAAGAAGCAGAGAAGAATAACGACTCAGCCGCTTACCAACAGGCACTGCGCGACTTTATCTGGTCGATACCCGACGGACATTTGAGCGCACCAGTCGATAACGCTGAATTCACTCAGGCGATTGGTGGCGGTTTGGGCATGGCAATCCGCGAATTGGATGACAAACGCGTCATCGTCAATTACGTTTTGGATGGCGGTCCAGCCGACGCAGCCGGTATTAAGTTGAAAGCCGAAATCCTCTCGATCAATGGCAAATCCATTGATGATGCCCTCACCGCGACTGTGCCGTGGTCATCACCCTTCAGCAGCGATCACGTTCGCCGCTTACAACAGTTACGTTATGTCATCCGCTTCCCGCTTGACACCGATGTAACAGTTGAATACAAGAATCCCGGTGACGATAAGACCAGCACCGCTGACCTGAAAACCGTTGACGAACGAAACAGCCTGAGCTTCTCGTCCTTCGCACGAGGCACAACCGGACTCGAACTGCCTGTTGAATATCGTATTTTGGACAGCGGTTATATCGTGGTCAAGATCAATAGCTTTGCCGACAGTTCACGTTTGACCATCCAATTGTGGGAGCGCCTTATCAGCACCCTCAACCAGGCACAACTCCCCGGCCTAATCATCGACATGCGTCAGAACGGTGGTGGCAGCGGCTTCCTCGCTGACCAGATGGCCGCTTATTTCTTCAACGAAGAATTAGATGTGGGCAATTCAGCCTCATACGACGCATCACTTGGCAAATTCTATTCTGACCCGAACCTAGAAGGCAAGTACATTCTCCCACCAGAAAATCTGCGTTATAACGGCAAGATTGCGGTTCTGGTCGGGCCGAGTTGCAGCAGTGCTTGCGAATTCTTTAGCTATGACATGACTCTTCAAGATCGTGCAGCGATTGTTGGGCAATATCCAAGCGGTGGTTTGGGCGGCGGTCAAGCCACTTATGCCATGCCTGATGGAGTCCAACTTCAGTACTCCATCGGTCGTAACGAAAATGCTAACGGTGACATTATCATCGAAGGCACAGGCGTTCAGCCGACCGTTAAAGTTCCGGTAGACGAAGAAACCCTCTTCTCCGAAGGTGACCCGGTGCTTGACGCAGCCGTCGCTTATTTGGACAAAGCGCTTCAGTAGTCCGAAACCTGTTCCCTCCCCTGTTTACGGGGGAGGGTTAGGGTGGGGGTATCGTTTTTAATCAAAAGTGAGGGCTTGTCATGCGACATGTCCTCACTTTTATTTTGTGCAACCTGAATACAAATTTTCTTGCTCTGCAAGGTTTTCTTCTGTACTATGACTTCACATGTCGTTTTCATTTCATCCTTTGGAGGCTACACGATTTATGAAAGCTGTCATTCTCGCAGCGGGTAAAGCGACCCGTTTGCGTCCTGTAACACTGACTATGCCTAAAGCACTTGTTCCAGTCGCCAATAAAACACTCATCGGCTACGCTTTTGATGTGCTGAAAGCGGCGGGTTTCACCGAAATTGGTATTGTCGTCAACGAACTTGACTCGCCTATTCCGCAAACGCTGGGTGATGGCTCAGCGCTCGGTATCAGCCTGAGTTATATCGTTCAGACCGAGCAAAAAGGTTTGGCACACGCTATTGGTATGTGCCGTGATTTCGTCGGTGATGAGCCATTTTGTGTGTTCCTTGGTGACAACATCTTTCAAGATAAGATGACCCCCATGTTTGCTAACTTCTTAAGCTCCGGCGCGGAGTCAGCCATTGCTCTTGGTGAAGTATCCGATCCGACACGCTTTGGTATTGCTGAACTCAACGCCGACGGCTCGATTGCTAAAGTGGTCGAGAAGCCCAAAGAACCCAAGTCAAATCTGGCGATTTCGGGTGTTTATCTGTTCCGTCCCAGTGTTTTTGACGCGATCAGTCGTATCAAACCCTCATGGCGCAATGAACTCGAAATTACCGATGCTATTCAACAACTGGTTGATGACGGTCATCGCGTGGATTCGTACAAAATCAAAGGCTGGTGGGTGGATGCTGGCAAGCCCGACTCAATTGTTCTCGCTAACCAATTGGTGCTAGAAGAACTGCCTTATACACCTGCCAACGAGGATAAAACCCAGATCATTGGCAACTCGACCGTGACGCACCGCGTCATTCTGGGCAAGAACAGTCAGGTGATTGACAGCATCATTCGTGGGCCAGTGATTATTGGCGATAATGTGATTATCAAGAATAGTTATGTCGGGCCTTATACGGCGCTGGGCGACAACGTCAACATCGAAAACAGCGAAATTGAAGCCAGCATCGTCATGAAGAACTGCACCATTCGCAACATTCAGGGACGTATCGACTCCAGTTTGTTGGCAGATAACGCTGAATTATCCAGTTCCAGCCATATGCCTGCGACACACCGCTTTGTCCTCGCAGAAAACAGCTACGTACAGCTTTAAACGGTCAAATAAATATTCATTGTAGGGACGGCATTCTTGCCGTCCGAACCACCCCACATAGGAGCAACCACGATGTCATCACATACTCAAGAACTCAAAGCCGCACTCGCTGAAAGCCGCCAACGCCTCAACCATGTACTCGATTTAATCGGTGATCGTTGGGACACGCAGGTTTATACCGAGGGCGCAGCGTGGACAGTGCAGCAGTTGGCTATTCACCTGATGATTAGCGACAAAGCTCAAACCAACACCGCTATGGCAATCGCACGCGGTGAAGACCCTATTCCCGCCGATTTCGATTTAGAACGCTACAATCGCCGTTCTGTTGAAAAACGCGCTGATACCAGCACAGGTGATGTACGGGCGGGACTCGCAGCCAGTTTTGCAGAACGTGAGGCTTGGCTTGATAGTCTGGATGACGCAGCCCTCGAGAACAAAGGTCGTCATGGTTCGGGTCGCATCCTCAGTGTTGAGGAAATCATGCGGGTGATGGCTGACCACGAACGCGAACACGCCAATGACATCGCCAAGGTTTTGAATATTCAGTAATCAACACGTTGGTAAAGCGTTTAAGATCGGTTTGTTGTTTCAAACTTTGTCGGCTAGCATCTCTACGTTTCGCCCTAAATCGCGCCGAGACCTTACAAACCTTCAGGTTGGATTACGGTTAGAAAAAATCACGTCGTAATTATTCGTAAGCCTAATAAGGTTCACAAAGGCTCAAACAGTCCTATTTTTACCTGATAAGACCTGTTTATCAGGACAAACATCAAAGTTAGAATCAATTTTGCCGCTAAAACTTCAATAACTCGCACATTCGCTCTCGAATATCAGTCATTTGTGGCACAACACCTTCCATCAACACCGTACTAAAAGGCACTGGCACACTTGGTGCTCCCATTCGCTCAATCGGTGCATCTAAATAGACAAAAGCCTCTTTAGCTAATGTCGCTGCGATTTCTGCACCAAAACCGCTGACCAAAATTTCCTCATGCACAATCAAGCACTTGCCAGTTTTCTTGACCGACTCCAACACGCAATCTTGATCCCACGGCATCAAGGTTCGCAGGTCAATAATCTCAATCGAACCTTCGACTTCGGTTGCTGCCTGTTCGCATCGTTCGACCATACCGCCCCATGTCACAACCGTCAAATCACTGCCCTCTTGGACAATCGTTGCTTGTCCAAATGGCACAATATAGTCGTCTCCCGGATACGGTCGTCTCGCCCAACTCGCATCCAACATGGCACGATGTTCGAAGAAAATAACCGGATCATTCCCTCGCAAAGCTGCCCGCAATAACCCGACTGCATCCTCGGCATTTGATGGTACAGCCACCATCCAACCCGGTTGATGGACATAGGTTGCCTCGCTGGTCACACTGTGCCAAGGATCACCAATTCGCCGGTAACCACCCGCCATCCGAATGACCATTGGTGCCGCAAAACGGTTATTGGTTCGCCACCGAATCGTCCCGCAGTTGTTGATATGCTCGGTTGCTGGATCAGCATATTTGCGGTACTGAATCTCCGGCACAGGCATCAACCCTGCAAAAGCCATGCCCACTGCTCGACCAATAATGCCCTCTTCTGAAAGGCTAGTATCAAACACCCGATTCTCGCCATGTGTCGCCTGCAATCCCAATGTTGCCGCATGAACACCCCCTTTCATGCCCACATCTTCACCGAAAACCACACACCTTGGATTAATATGCAGTTCAACATCCAACGTCCGCCGAATCGCTTCCAGCATATTCAAGCGTCTTGAATCAGGTGGATTAGGTGTTGTATTTCCAGCAGGCAGTTCGATACCTTCCGGCAATATGCCACCGATTAACTGCGGTTCACCTTGGACGGCAAATACCCGTTCGGTAACGGTATTTGCCTCGGCAAAAGGATGGTTCATCGCTGCATCCCGTGCTGCCAAAACCTCGGTCTTCACGTCTGTTTGCAACTGAGTCCAGTCGTCTTCACTCATCAATTCCGGCACTAGATAAGCCTTCAAAGCTGGAATTGGGTCACATTCCCATTCTGCCGCTAAGGTTTCCGGTGATTTATAAGCTTGATTATCCACACTGGAATGGCCTGAAAGTCTTGGAACCGTTAAGCGCAAAAGTGCCGCTCCTTTGCCTGCCCGAACATGTTCGACTGCTTGCACCACCAAATCAGCCGTTTCGCTTGGTTGAGTACCGCTGCCATCCCAAATTTTGAGCTGTCGAAATGAGGCTAAATTCGCCGCAACATTTGCCCCCGGTGTTTGTGTTGGTGTCTGTACCGATATGGCATAACCGTTATCTTCCACCACAAATAAGACTGGCAGTTCCAAAGTTGTAGCAATCGTCAAGGCTGCCCAGAAGCCGTTGCTGGCTACTGCACCATCTCCACTGAAAACAACCCCGATACTGTCGTTCAATTCGGTTTCGCCAAGCTGCTCGACACGGTAACGTATGGCCTGTGCCCAACCGACTAGCGGTGTAAACTGCGCCCCCACATCAGCCGCCATTGGCAAGATGGTCGCCCGTTCACGTCGTGGCAAATTAAACACCACACCAATGTCTCGTCCATCGTTGAATCCACCTGCCCGTGCCATATCCGAAGCAATCGCTTCTTCGACCGTCAAACCACTACCAAAAACAAAGGGTCTTGAACGATAATAAGCACTCGCCGCGTCAAAAGGCCGTGTCATAAGTTGACTCAACAGCACCTGACCCAATTCATGGCCTCGTGCGGAAAATTGGTAATTAATATACCCTTGGGGAACAAGTTCTTGCTCTTCGAGTTCATCAACAAATCGTGAAGTCAAAACCAGTCTTGCGACTTCAAGCCAATCGAAAGCTGGATGTAATGCGACCAAATTATTTTCTCCAGAAAGTTATTGCCAATCACAAATGAACATCGTTAATATCCTGAATGTACTTAACCTTTAAGCTCTTTTCAATGCATCGCTCCGATAATAAATGTCTTGAGCGAACAATTTCATCTATTTTGATCTATGAACCCAAAGGATAACACATGGAAAACAAGCTGCAAGAACTCAAAACACGCTTGATGGAAATCAATGATCTGAATAGTGCCGCAGCGCTGCTCTCATGGGATCAATCGACCTATATGCCGCCCGGTGGTGCTGAAGCTCGTGGTCGGCAAATGGCAACGCTGGGCAAATTGGCGCAGGAAAAATTAGTTGATCCAGCCATTGGCAAGCTGTTGGATGATCTTCGCTCGTATGAAGATAGTCTACCGTTCGACTCGGATGATGCCAGCCTGATTCGGGTATCGCGACGCACTTTTGAGCAAGCCATCAACATTCCACCGTCATTCGTCGCCGAGTTCACCAATCATAACGCGTTGTCATACCAAGCATGGACAGAAGCCCGTCCAGCCAATGACTTTAACCGTGTCCGTCCACTCATGGAAAAGACACTCGATTACAGCCGTCAGATGGCTGAATTTTTCCCCGGTTATGCACATATTGCTGACCCGCTGATTAACTTTGGCGATTATGGCATGAAGGCTGCTGATGTCAGCGCTATTTTTGCTCAACTTCGCAGCGAACTGGTTCCGCTGGTTAAAGCCATTACCAACCAACAAGCAATCGACGACTCCTGTTTACGACAATTCTATCCGCAGCAAAAGCAGCTTGATTTCGGTCTCAAGGTCATCAAGAAATATGGTTATGACTTCAATCGTGGTCGGCAAGATTTGACGCATCACCCTTTCATGACCAAATTTTCGCTCGGTGATATTCGCATCACTACCCGCGTCCATGAAAATGACTTAGGCGATGCATTGTTCAGCACCTTACATGAATCCGGTCATGCGATGTACGAAATGGGCATCAATCAGGCTTATGAAGGCACACCTTTAGCTAACGGTACATCCTCCGGTGTACATGAAAGCCAATCGCGTTTGTGGGAAAACATCGTTGGACGCAGCCGTGGCTTCTGGGAACACTTCTATCCCCGACTACAAGTCGAATTCCCTGAGCAGCTTAGCAATGTCTCGCTGGACACTTTCTACCGCGCCATCAATGTGGTCAAGCGTTCACTGATCCGCACCGATGCTGATGAAGTCACCTATAACTTGCACGTCATGATCCGCTTCGACCTCGAAATGCAGTTGCTTGATGGTTCGCTTTCAATTCGCGATCTGCCCGAAGCATGGCATGAACGCTACGAGAATGACCTCGGCATTACTGCTCCCAGCGATCAAGACGGTGTTCTGCAAGATGTTCACTGGTATGCCTTCACCATCGGTGGTGTATTTCAAGGCTATACACTGGGTAATATCCTCAGTGGTTTGTACTACCAAAGCGCCTTGCAAGCCCATCCTGAAATCCCTGCTGAAATCCAGCAAGGCAAATTCGACACCCTCCACAGTTGGCTGCGAACCAACATCTATCAACATGGCAGCAAATACACTGCCGCTGAACTCACCCAACGGGTCACTGGCGGCCCCTTGCGAATTGAACCTTATATTCAATATCTCAAAACCAAGTACGGTGAGCTGTACAAGTTAGATTAATGCGAATACCAACCCCCACCCTAACCCTCCCCCGTAAACGAGGGAGGGAATAGAATAGGAAACGTTTTCGCGACAGTAAATTAGAATCAAAAAGGGCATGGTGATTATCCATACCCTTTTTGTTTGAGTGTTCGATGAACTAACCCGATTTTGCCGGGATCACCAATTCCTGACCAAGACTTATACGGTCGGGATTCGAGATATTATTGGCCTCTTGAATAGCTTTTGCGCTGACACCAAACTTCAAGCCAATGGTGTACAGTGTATCGCCCCGTTTAACCACATACGTCTGGCTGCCGCTCGATAAGGCTGTGGCTGGTACATTCGGTTCAGCCGTCGGTTGAGTTACGGTGCTGCCTGTGCTTCCGGTCGCATCACAGTTGGGGATTTTGAGAACATCACCCGGTTGAATAATCGTCCCGGTCACCTGTGAGTTAGCCTGCTGTAGCTGCGCTACGGTGATGTCGTACTTCACAGCAATGCGGTAGAGCGTATCCCCTGATACGACGGTATGGGTACAGCTACCTGTTTCATCAATCGGCGTAAAGGCGGTTGGTGTGATCATACCCGATGGTGTTGCAGCCGATTCACCTGTGCCAGTAGCAGCAAAAATCGGCACTTGAGTGATTGGTCCTAACGGACCCGAAGGCGTAATGAACTGCCCATCAACAGGTGTCCCCTGTGTTTCTGTCGTTTGCCCACTCAAATCAGTCTGTTCTGATAGCGGAGTTTGTGTCATAACCGGTGGGATTGTCGCTGAAATAATCGTCAATGCGACAGGGGGATTCGTATTATCGGTGCTGGTGTCATCCGGCAGCGTCCCAATTGTCGGGGTATTTAAAATCCCCGGGTTGCCCGTGTTGTTAGTGCTACCCGTACTGCTACCATCATCGGTTGGTAAAGGAATACTGGTCGCTGACGGTACACTCACCGCTTGATTAGTCAGCGTAATTGGCTCTTGCAAAGCGGTTCCTGCTTGCTGAAAACAACCCGTCAATGCGAGAGCAAGGGGAACGATCAATAACGCAAATCGGTTTCGAAAACGCATACTGCATGACTTTCGTTTCATATTCGTTATATGCTTTCCACAGCATACTACAAAGCATTAATCTAAGCAAAGTCTCACTGTATCTGTATTGAATTTAAGCCCGTCGCAGGCTACAGTAGAAGTAGACATCAATGATCCACATTCTGCTAAAGAGGTAGTGCCAGTGGCTTCAGAGGAAAAAAAGCGAATTCTTGTAATTGACGATGAACCAGAAATGCAAGAACTGATACGCGTTATTCTTGAACGCTGGGGCTATGAAATTATTCGCGCCATGAATGTTGCGATTGCTGTCGAAGTCTTACGTCAAAAACCATTGCCTGATCTGGTGTTGCTGGATATGATGCTGCCCGATATTGACGGGTTAGAGTTATTACGCCAAATTCGCGAGACAAAAGTCTTTGATAACCTGCCTGTCATCATTGTTTCTGCGCTGGCTGATTCCGACCGCATTCGTAAAGGTCTGGACATGGGTGCTGACCGCTACATCACCAAGCCAGCCATCGGTCATAACCTGCTTAAAACCGTGCAAGAAGTCATGAAAACCGGACGACGCACGACCCCATAATTTTAAGGTCGCAGCAGTTCATAAACGACAAACGGTGCTTGATAATAAGTTTCGGTCACTTTGAAGTTTGCCTTACGCAGCACATTCAACCATTCACGAGCATCTGCCCAATCCGGCACAACGAAATAACGTGGGGCAACATCAGCCTGTAATACCGCATCCGATGCTAAGGCTTCAGGTGTCGGATAATACACCCGCCGCTTATCCGACCACGTTCCCATGTAGTAGCCCAATTCCCATCCCAACCAATGATCATAAACGATCGCGCCTAAGCGTTGGTTGTTGAGATAATCCGCCACCTGCTCAATCCCATTGTGCTGCCCACCATCGCCCCCAATTGGCAACTTATCTTCACTGGATGCCCATGCTGTTGGGAGACAGATCACCAACAAAATGATGACGAGTAACCCTTTTGTCTTCAAGCCATTGAGACTTTGCGTTAATGAATGGATTCCTCGCGCTACCAACAATCCTATCGGCGGCAAAATCAACAGCAAATAGCGGTCGTAAATATTGATTGCCACCAACCAGTGAACAAGCATATAACCAATGACATAAGCCGCTAATACAACATCAATACAGCCATCATTCGATAGTGAAATGCGCCAACGATTGACCAATCCGACGACTGCAATAACGACTAACACAGCAGTCAAAAAGCCTGCACCAAACAAATACTGCCCATAGTGCCACCATTCGGCTAATCGCGGCAGCAGTTCATCCAAGCGCACCAAACGACCGGGATCATTATTGACGGTCGCCAGTGTCCACATACTGGTTTCTTGCCCCCGCGCACCATCCCATAGAAACAGCATCACGACTCCCAGCACAATTGGCAGGATAACCCGCAGTGCTTTCGCCAACGACAAGCTGTGTCCGATGCGCCGTTCGCATAACCAACCGATCACAATCACCAGTGGCACATATAACAACGCTTGCTGTTTACACCAGAATCCCAGCACCAGCCATATGCCTGCCCACAACCAATGTCGCCTGCTTGCCATCCACAGGGCTAACACCACACACAACAGCATCAATCCATCAGTAAAAGCAGTCGCACTAAAGGCCACTGCCAACGGGGATAATGCCAGCAGTAGAGACACAATATAGGATGTCAGCGTGATTGCCTTTTTATCAACCGGATAAAGCTGTTTGGCTAACGCAACCATCACCGCCACCAACAACAGGCTGGCAAAAATTCCCGGTATACGAGCCGCAAATTCTCCGGCACGGCTATCCAACGTCAACACACCATTTGACAGCGGGGTAATGCCGAAGGCCGTCAGCGCCAAAGCATTGACATAGATCGTCAGCGGCGGCTTATCGAGTGAGCCGTGCAGCAGCCAATCACCCTGCACTGCTGCTTGTCGTGCGAAGGTTACAAACAACGCCTCGTCGGGATGAAAGCGAACATCCTGCCCTAACGCATGCAAGCGCAATACAGCCGCCAACAGCAAAAGGGCAACAATGCCGAAGTGCTGCTTATTTGCCAAAGCGTTCCCGCAAATAATCGAGCGCCACTCGATCAATCAGATCGGAGTTGCCTTCAAGACTCCAACGTTCTTCCAAGTTTTCGCTGCTGACCATCAACCAAAAGGCTTGTTTGCTAGCAATATCCCATGTTCCAGTTACATCTTGGTTCAAGTAATTTTGCGTCTGCAACCAATGTTGGATCTCGCCTGCGATGCTTGTGGTAATCGGAGTCAAATCTTCTGAACGCGGTCGCCCGAAAAATAAGTGATGTGTGGTGACCAATTTCTGCAACTTTTTGATGGGTTGAGGATCATCGTCGATTCGGGCATCCAAATAATGGTCATTATCGCCGCCGTAGCCGCCGTTGATCTTCTTGACTAATACGCCTGCACCTTGTCTACCACGTCGATCACCCCCTGCCGCATCGCCGGCTAACAGTGCCACAACTAAACGATCAGCCAGTTCACCGGAGGCTGACTTATAAGCCTCTGCCATCGCCGCGACCACCTGCTGCCCTGCTAGAATATTCCCTTGACAGCTAAATCCTTCACCAACGATATGCCCTGCCCAATCAAAACAGTCTTTTCCACTATGGGCGGCTGTGCCACCATTACGATCTACAATGCCAATTTGACGATGTTCGCGCTTAGGATCATCTTTCAACAGTTCTTCAAGAGTCTCGGTTGCACTCTTTCCCTGTGCCAACAACGCTAAACCATCGGGGCCAAAACCAATCTTGCAGAATGCTTGTGTCGCAACAGCACCTGCCCCAGCCTGCGCCCAATTGACAACCCCGCCCACACACAAAAACTTACTTGCGACCGCCGCGCCCCACGACTCTTCCACCGGATCATACGCTACAATCGAAAATGTCATCGTCGCCCTCTCATTCCAACTTAACAGAATGTTATAATCAAAGGTTTGTCGCAGCGAATCATACCGATAGCTAGCTGACCACGCCAGAACACCATTATGAAAGTGAGCTAACCTCATGAACTTATCCGACATTAAAGCCGTTGTTAGCGATATGGATGGCGTTCTGTGGCGGGGTGATGAACCACTTCCGGGAATGGTCGATTTCTTTAAAATGCTTCGTGCGCGGAGCATACCCTTCATGCTGGCAACCAACAACAGCATGAAAGCGCCTTCGGATTATGTTCTCAAGTTGGCGAAACTCGGTGTGTCAGATGTGCGCGAAGAACAGGTCGTCACGTCGAGTACCACCACAGTCAGTTACATGAAAACGACTTATCCAGCGGATTCGCCTGTACATGTTTTGGGTGGTGATGGACTCAGGCGCTTGCTGATTGAATGCGGCTTTCGCCTCGATGACACTGCACCGAAAGCGGTGGTCGTGGGACTCGATACCAACCTCACTTACGACAAACTCAAACGGGCTACCTTTCTCATTCGTGCCGGAGCCCATTTCATCGCGACCAATCAAGATGATACAATCCCGACACCTGATGGCTTTGCTCCCGGTGCTGGATCGATTATTGCCGCGCTCAAAGCCTCGACAGGTCAGATGCCACTGGTTATGGGTAAGCCAGATGCACCGATGTTCCAAGCAGCACTGCGAATGCTCGGCACAACTCCTGCTCAAACGTTGATGATCGGTGATCGCCTGAACACTGATATTACAGGTGCGGCCTTACTCGGTTTCAAAACGGCGCTGGTGCTTAGCGGCGTATCGACACAAGCGGAGGCCGAAGTGAATGCTATCAAACCGGACAGTATCTATTCGGACTTAGCAGCCTTATTGGAGGCGTGGGAATAACCCCGGTCGATCTGCTACAATAGCTTCAGTATAAAAATTAATGAGGAAAGAACCTGATGCAATACACTCAAATGGGGCGCTCTGGTTTAAAAGTCAGCCGTCTATGCCTCGGCACAATGAACTTCGGGCCGGAAACAAATGAAGTCGATAGCTTTGCCGTTATGGACAAGGCCATTGAACTTGGCATCAATTTTTTTGATACTGCCAATGTTTATGGCTGGAAAAAAGGCGAAGGTATCACCGAGCAAATCGTGGGTCGATGGTTCGCACAAGGCGGTGGTCGGCGCGAGAAGACTGTCATCGCCACCAAAGTTTATGGCGATATGGGTGATTGGCCTAACGAAGGCAAGCTGTCTGCACTGCATATCAAACGGGCTTGTGAAGCCAGCCTCAAACGCCTGCAAACTGATTACATTGACCTGTATCAGATGCACCACATTGACCGTGCGACACCTTGGGAAGAAATCTGGCAGGCGATGGAACAGCTTGTCCGTGAAGGTAAAGTTTTATATGTTGGCAGCAGCAACTTTGCAGGCTGGCATATTACCCAAGCCAATGAAATCGCCAAGAACCGTCACTTCATGGGGCTGATTTCCGAACAAAGTTTGTATAACCTCGCAGCTCGTACCATCGAACTGGAAGTCATTCCGGCCTGCGAAAGTTATGGATTAGGTATCATCCCATGGAGTCCGTTAGCGGGTGGTATTCTCGGGGGCACAAAGGGCGAAGGTCAACGACGCAACCGGTCAACCGCTATGACCGAAAAAGCTGACCAACTAGCAGCCTACGAAACCTTCTGCGAGAGTACCGGTGAAAAGCCTGCGGATGTGGCTTTAGCATGGCTGCTCAATAACCCGATTGTGACTGCACCGATTATCGGGCCGCGTACAATGGAGCAATTTACGGGCAGCCTTCGTGCGTTGGACATCAAATTCAGCGAAGAACAACTTAAGAAACTGGATGAAATTTGGCCGGGGCCGGGTGGTAAAGCACCAGAAGCCTACGCCTGGTAACAGCAATAGGGGCAAGTTGGCCTTGCCCCATTCCACATTGATTATGAACTATTCTAAGATTACTCGTCGCAACTTCTTAAAAATCCTCAGTGCTGCCTTCCTTGTTCCGCATCTGCAACAGCCGACTGGCCCAAACGATTGGGATCAAGAAACCGAACTGGCGAAAAGTATTCGGCTGTTCTTGGAAAGTACGTTCACAGGTCACGAGATGGCGCTGGATTTCCGGCGTATCAATGCCCAAAACAATCAGGAGTTTCGGATCACGATTCAAGCGGATAAGTTGTATCCGGTGGCAAGCTGCTTTAAGGCGTGGGTTGCATTGTACTATTATCTGAATACACCGAAAGACCAGTGGAAAGATACACAGGGAACACCTCTGTACAGCACGGTTGTCTTTAGCAATAACACGGAAGTCGGAACGGTGCTGGTCGATGTAGCACAGCGTTTAGGCGGCAGCGGTAATCCAATCCAAAAGTTTAACGATTTCCTGATACGAAGCGTGGGCATGACCAACGGAATGCATACGTGGGATTGGCCGGGAAGTCCGACAGTCGGGTATACCGATGAGCGTTTTGCACCGTCTTTTAATCGGAGTATGGTTTACAAGGATGAAGCGTATCTTATTGATAACCTGTTTACCGTGACCGATTTGGCTCATGGCTATGATGTGCTGCAACGTGGACAAACTTTTGCACGTTGGGATGCCATGCATGAGGCGATTCTAGCGACTAATTCACTGCTGACTATTCCGGCAAGCGATTATTTATCACCGTTGGAATATGTATTTTCGCAGGGGTATATGGGCAAAGACGGGATTTTACCGGAAACCGATTTACCGAAGGGCTTAGGTCGTGTGATTGATGATGCAGGTGTGGTGACGGTTGGTGATGCACATTACATCATTGCTTTTATGTCGATGGGCGAAGGCGAGTCGGTTGTGCGGGATGTCCTGAACGGCATTGCCAAAATGATCGACATATACGAACGTGGTCGTCCAACTTTAGCGACACCGTTTTACAACGGTTAATTGCCTGATAAACAGGTGATAACAGGCAACATTAAGGA
This sequence comes from Aggregatilineales bacterium, assembly GCA_038328375.1. Classification (GTDB taxonomy): domain Bacteria; phylum Chloroflexota; class Anaerolineae; order Aggregatilineales; family Phototrophicaceae; genus CFX2. The sequence continues at coordinate 37,415 of JBBQLX010000050.1, forward strand.
AATTATTACAAAAAATACGGGACGCGGATTAGTCGTGTAGACTGATTCATTTTTTCTCTAACGGCAGTGTAGACGGTTCAGCGCAACCACAAAATTCTTTTGCGCCTAATTTAGTAATCAGAACAGCTACAGCAAACGGGCTTACTCTATTTTGCCATCTTGATCTGTCTGTTCCATCACTAATAGCTTGCATTATTTGGACAATCTGTTCAGGCGTATTTTTGTTTATATCCTCACCTAAAAGATGGCACAGCCAATCATCCTTGCAAAGCGCTTGTTGAACTTCTGAAAAATAATCTTTCGAATATCCGCTCTTAAATAACTGCGGGTAT
>JBBQLX010000051.1:0-37362 GCA_038328375.1 Aggregatilineales bacterium
TCGCTTGGTTAGGTGGCTACCGACGTTTGAGTAAGGATTATGAAGCCTTACCCCGCGTCAGCGAAGCTTTCATCTATGCGGCCATGACCCACCTTATGCTCCGCCGTCTCGCTCATTGACCTTTTTAGACAGTCTCTAAGACACCCATTCGGTGAACCAAATCGGCTTATCGGGCATAATGGCGCTATATTTACGGATTTCGTCTGGCATCCTCTTCCCCATGAAGGTTGAACTGTATAGGCTAGTGGATTCAGGGGCGACTAAATCGATCTTTGAAGACATTGATCTCGGCAGAATGTTCGCGTTTATGCCCGTAAAAGCTGTAAACGATATAGTCATCCAAAGAATATTCCGCGCCGTACCACGGGATCGCACCAACCTGTGACCAAATCACCGCTGGCACTTTGGGAACCACCTGCTCCTGATTGTAGGTAAAGGTATTGATATATTCGTCAAGCACTTGTTCGGCTGTATGGTTTTTGCGGGCAGCCGCCTGAACATCATTGAAATCAGGGTTAGCGCTTTGGGGCAGGAGCTTAATTTCAATGTTGAGGTCAGTAAAAGGCGCAAGCACTTCGGTTAATAGGTGTTCGTACACGGCAAGATGTCCGATAATCTCTTTGACTGACCAAACACCACAAACCCCAGCGACATCCCATTGGGTGAGTGGAAGTGGATTGATTGTGCCCATAACAAAACTGTGACCATACTTCAAAACATCGCTCGGATTCATAAATTACTCCTTATTTTTAATATAAAGCAGAATTTTAGTTTGAACCTTAATATCTATTGTATTCGGGAATGAATTTTGGTGCGTCGGCTGCGGTAGAGGACAAATCCCGCCAGTTGGATGACCAATAAGGCAATCGCGAAGATGAAGGTGAATGTCACGAAGGTCTGCGAACGGTTGGCGAGTCGTTGGTAAAGAACCGTGTGGATAAAAGCAAGAACGGCTAAAACATAATTAAAGCGCTGTAACAACTTCCAGCGTTTACCTTTGAGTTTAATCAGGAAGTAATCGTTGGAGAGGATGAGCAAGATCACCAGAATAATAGTTGCCACAAGTCCGATATTATTGCTCAGTCCACCGCCTGACAGCAGCAGATTATAGCCAACGCCTTCCGGCTTAGGACGCAGGAATAAGTAGAGGATATTCCCTCGTGTGGTCATAGCGATGGCGGCAACCACATGAATACATCCGGTAATCCCTGCCCAGATGCCGACATCACGACGCAGATTCAGGTTGACCGGATTTTTCCGCTGTGACAGCAGTTTATAAGGGCCGATGAGAAGCGAGTAAGCAATCAAGATCACGGCGACATAGCCGCAGCCGTAAGTCAGATCATAAATGATGTCGGCATAAGGGGCATAGAGATGGGCGAGGTAACAACCGATGATTGTGACGATTGCTAAAATGCCGTGTGTGCGCCAACGTTGCCAGCCAATATTGAAAAATGAGATGAGGTTCATGGCAGAATGTCAGCTTTTACTGCAATGTGGTTATTACCGTCTTGATTATATCCCGTACTGAACTCGGTGTAATCTATGTTTGTTTTAGGGTGTGAGTATGCCGTATAATCACGGACAGGGTGCGCCTACCCGTCAATGAGGAAACGTTATGGCAGATGATCTAATCGGCAAAACTATCGGTGGCTACGAAATTCAGGATGTGATTGGCAGGGGCGGCATGGCAACCGTTTTCCGCGCTCATCAGGTATCCATGAATCGGTCGGTCGCTGTAAAGGTTCTGCCAGAGCAGTACGTGAGTGATGATACCTATATTCAACGGTTCAATCAGGAAGTGGCGATTGTTTCCAAGTTGGAACATCGCAATATTGTTCCTGTTCACGATTACGGTGAATACAATGGTCAGCCGTATATTGTCATGCGTTATATGTCCGGTGGATCAGTCGATGATTTGCTCAAAAATGGCTCCATTGAATTGGAAACCGTCGCCAATATCATCGAACAGATTGCTCCGGCTTTGGATTTCGCCCATAGCAAACAAGTTCTCCATCGCGATTTGAAGCCGAGTAATGTGCTGCTGGATGATGATGGTGGGGCATATCTCACCGACTTTGGTATTGCACGTGTGTTGGGCGAACCAGCGCATTCCGGTATCACCACCCAAGGTGTAGTCGGTACGCCAAGCTATATGAGTCCAGAGCAGGCGCAGGGGATGCCGCTGGACGGACGCAGTGATATTTATGCGCTAGGGGTGATGCTGTTTGAATTGGTGACAGGCCGTCGCCCTTTTGAAAGTGATACTCCTTACGGCATTGCAGTGTTACAGGTGACAGCACCGCCACCTTCTCCCCGTTCGCTCAATCCTAATTTGTCGTTTGCCATTGAAGAAGTCATTTTTAAGGCGCTGCGGAAGAAACGTGAAGAGCGCTTCCCCAATGCGGTGGCACTTTCTGAGGCACTCAAACAGGCGTTGAATAAACCCGTCATCAGTATGCACGATACACAGCCCGGTTTTCAGCGCCCAACCGCGCCAGAACCCGCTGTGCCATCGCCACCGCCACAACAAGTGGTAACGACAGCACCGCTCCAGCAGTCTTACGGTGTACCACTGGCTGTGCCGATGACACCCACGCCTACGAACAGAGGTTATTCACAAGCCTATCATCCAGTCAGGCGCAAAAAGCGACCGGGGAACGTGTGGGCGAGTGCCGCGTTGGGTGGATTGATCGGGTGCGGTTTGTTAGCGCTGGTGGTGCTGATCGTGACCGTCATTATTAGCAACATCAACCAGCAGGCGAAAGTAAATGCTACGGCTCAGGTGCAAGGCCCATCAACCGCTGACGGTTCGGGTGAGAATCAAGGCGGTACGATACCGACTCTTGATCCGACGAGCGCGGCGGCACGCGATAGCCTGATACCGAGTGCAACTGTACAAGCGGGTACGCCTGCTGTTGCGCCTGTCGGTGTGCGTTCGACCGAGGGTGTGAGCGCAACCTTACAGTCGATTGGTGGTGCGCTGGTATATTTTGATAACCGCAATGATAACTATGATGTGTATAAAGTGGATTTGGCAACAGGTGTTGAAACTCGCTTAACGACGGGCGAGCATGTGGATGATTATCCCGCTGTTTCGCCCGACGGCAAGACGATTGCCTTTCAATCGGATCGCGATGGTGATTTCGATATTTACGCGATGGACATCGACGGGAACAATGTGCGCCAGTTGACCAATAATACTGTTTTGGATAATGTGCCAAGTTGGTCACCGGATGGCAGCCAAATTATCTTTTCATCAGATACCCGTAACGATGGCACATTTGATGTCTATTCGATGCAGCCAGACGGCACTAATTTGCAACAAATTTTTAGCAATAACCAGCGTAACAGCCATCCCCGTTACAATCCTGATATGAGCGAGTTGGTCTTTACAACCGGTACGCCGCGTGACAGCAGTAAATGGGAAATTGGACGTTACATAATCGCATCCCAATCGTTCAGCTTGATGACCAATAATGATACCCGTGATCGTTCGCCCAGTTATAGCCCTGATGGCAAGCAAATCGTCTTTCTAACGGCGGGTATTGGAGATCGTCAGGCGGCGGGCGCTTCGGCGCTGGCAGTGATGAATCCTGATGGCTCGAACGCCCATATTTTGTACGATGGTATAGGCTTAGAGTGGGGCGCGGATTACAGCCCTGATGGTCAATACATATCCTTCTCAACGGTAGCGGCTTCAACCGGACGTGATGAAGTGTTCATCATGAAGGTTGACGGATCGAATATTGTGCAGGTGACCAATCAAGGCGGGCAAGTTGCAAGCTGGGTGCCAAGTGAAGGTTAGTGACTCGCTGTGTCAGATAGCCGTGTGTATGTATGGCTAGCGTGCGCTACCAATATGGGAGCGAGGTAGGGGCAACACGCGCTGAAACTGTTGCCGAACAGATTCGGCAGGCGATCCGTGCTGGCGCTTATGTGAGTGGGCAGCGCTTGGTCGAATTGACATTGGCAGCAAAGTTAAACGTCAGCCAGAACACGGTGCGTGATGGGCTGCGGCTGTTGGAAACGGCGGGCTGGGTCGTTAAACACGCGCGGCATGGTGTGTACGTCCGGTCATTCACGCGCGATGAAGTGACGGAACTCTACGCCTTATGGCAGGCCGTAGAAAGTTTGGCACTGCGCTGGGTCATGAAGACGGCTACCCGCAAAGATTTGAATCAACTGACACGGATTATCCAGACAGCACGTAAAGACATGCTGGAAGGCGAATTAGAAGAATCCAACGAGGCCATTTTTGATTTTCACAGCTTGATTGGAAAGTTATCCGGTAAGGTGCAGACCGTCGAGATACTGGAAAGCCTACACAACCGTATTTATTTATTGGAGATTGTGCGGCAGATGCGCGCGCCTCGCAGCTTGCATAGCCAAGAAGCGCGGCTGCTGCTTTACGAAAAGTTGGTTTCGCTGATGAGTGTCAGCCACTTTGACGACGCACGAGAGTTGTTGGAATATCTCATCCAGACCGATTGTGACTCGCTGCTCCCCTTACTTGACTGACCCCGCCTGCTCAAGTTTGCGACCCGCGATAAAAGTTTGGATGAATTCCAGCGTATCCTCATCAAGCGCTGTTCCCATTTGAGCGCTGACAGCCGATGTAACCGCCGCTTCATCCGTACCGAGTTGATCCACAATAGTCCCGACCAGCCGCATTTTATCCACAATCACCATCAATTCAGCGCGAGACATCATATTCGGGGAGTGGCCTTCGATGTAGTATTCAGCGCCGAAGCTCAAAATAGTATCCAGCAGCGGCAAGATTTTCTTTGTTGTGTAATGTCGAACGGGTGTATAGATGGCATCATACAGGCAGTCGCCCAAAAACAGCACACGATCTGGCATGATGTGCATGACACACGAATCAGCCGCATGGTCGCCGCCAACATGTTGGAGATGAACCGTTACATCACCGAGGTTCATGTCGAGTGAATCGCTGTAAACAATATCCGGTTGGGCAAACCGAATCTGACGCGGTTCAGGGAGTTCAATTTTGATGTTGTCGGCACAGAAGGCAATTTCCCTGCCATTTGCTACTCGTGCATCCAGAGCCGCATCCGTCCACTCATAGCCTGCTTGGATTTTGATCTCATCAGCCGTTTGCATGTAGGCAATCACCGGAACAGCCAGTTCTGCCGCGCCGAAAATGTGATCCCAATGCCAATGGGTGAGGGCAACATAATCGGGATGCGGCACTTGGGCAGCGGTCAGCGCATCCAGAAATAAACGCGCGTGCGCGTCAGACGCGGCAGCTTCCAACATCAACCTGCGATTTGTTCCAACCACCGCGCCCAATGAAGGTCGATCAGGCTTGCCCGGTGACATCCAATAAACATGGTCGGTAATTTGGCTGAGTGTGGTTTCGGGCAAGGTTTTGCTCTATGTCAATGAGATTAGGTGTGAATTTTGCAGCTTCCGTTTTCGCAGACTGGCATCCCAAAAAAGCGGTTAATGCGATAACGATTGCGTGCGATGAACTTATAAACTTTGTCGCCCAGTGTACCCATACCCGGAAGTTGCAGTATTAACCACAATGGATACCCCAATGGCAGTTCACGCAGCATCCGCCGCACAGCCGGAAAGCCACCGATCAACTCACCGTCAGGCGTGACAAGGTGCATCTGCCCCATTGCTGTTTCGTAATCCAGCGTTGGGTAGCGACCGTTGACTTCGTTCCAGTTGTGGATATTGAGAAATTCGACTTTGTGAAACCAATCCAGCGCCATCACTGTACGCCGCGTTTGGTTGCAAATGACACAATATCCGTCGTAAATGGCTGTGACCATAATGGCCTCAATCTACTTCGTGAAATTAAGCACAGTGTATCACGAATTGGGTCTATATCGCATCAGAATATGCTGATAGTTCCATCTAAACCGCCAAGTCTTATGATTAAGGTTTAGATGGACAAACCATGCCAAACCTATTGCAAACTATTCTCCAACCATCTTAACCATTCTCTTCCCTCAAAATCGTTAGTGCCGCTGCTTTCAAAGAGTTACAAAATGTTATTCCAAAATGTAACCCATTCCTGATCAACATCGTTTATTATAGGTATGGAGATTATGTACGGGTTTGCCGGTGGCAAACCCTTTCTCAAGCGTTGTGCATTTCAGTCACTTTTAGGTGGCTTTATTCATCTTGGCGGAGGGTTAATCCTCCGTCAATTTTTGACTGACGACTGTGATGTCAGTTCCGACATCGATGCCCATCTCCAAACCGTCGTCTTGGCTGTTGGTGGTCAACTGATAACTGTTAACTTCACTCTGAAATTGCAGAAACTGAAGAATTTTCCGAAAATTCAGCAGCTTACTCGCTCAATGCCGCCGTCAAAAGCACAATTTGCAACAGCAGTTTTTGCAGTATTTGCGATCTGGGGAGTCCTTTAGGGTAGCATTTTGAATCAGAAGCGGTTTTGGGCTTAGTTGAAAATGGGCAGCGGATCACCGAGGAAGGTTGGCTTTTTACCACTCATGAGGTCGAGCATGGCAAAAGCCGTGGAAGGAAATTCACGTACTTCGCTCATCAGCAAGTTAATTTGCTCGTAGCCTTCTGGTCGAACCGCATCCGCCGCAACACCTACCGATGTAATGCCGAGGCTGTTGCAGACCAGCAAAGCACGATCCAAATGAAAAGCTTGGGTGACGAGAATCGCCCGATCCACTTTAAAAATATCGTGGGCGCGGTAACAGCTATCATAGGTGCGGAAGCCAGCATAATCGAGTACCAAGGCCGCATCAGGAACACCCAACGAAAGCGCATATTGGCGCATGGCCTCCGGCTCGTTGTAAGTGGTAATGTGGTTATCGCCCGTCAATAACAATTTCTTGACCTTGCCCGTTTGATACAGCTTCGCGCCCATTTTGACACGATCTTCTAGCACGGCACTGGGATAACCACTCGGATCAACCCACGCGCCGAAAACGATAGCTACCGGATATTCAGTCACACTATCGCTGCTGTAGATCAGCGATTTGGCATATTCAGCGCTGTAAACCCGTGAAAGAGTTAGGCTGAGAATCGCAACGGCAAATAAGCCGAATATACCGACGATGATGGATTTCTTGTGGCGAACAAAATGAGATATTTTGAACATGCTTGGTGGTTAATAGGCTCCGTGCCGCAGCAGGACGCGGGGTAAGGTCATCATCAGGATTTGGGCATCCATACCCACTGACCAATTTTCGATGTAGTAAATATCGAGTAAGCACATTTCATCAAAAGGAACGTCACTGCGTCCATTGACCTGCCACAGTCCGGTGAGGCCGGGAAGTGTTTGAAGGCGCTGCATGTGCCACGGTTGATATAATTCCACTTCATCAGGTGTTGGTGGGCGCGGGCCAACCAGACTCATCTGCCCCCGCAGGACGTTGATTAGGTTGGGTAGTTCGTCCAAGCTGGTGGCACGGATGAAACGGCCTACAAAGGTAATACGCGGGTCATTTTTGATCTTGGGATGACGTGGGTCTTCCCCCGATTCCTTGATGAGTTGCGAACGTAGATCATCAGCGTTGAGAATCATACTGCGGAATTTGATGAGGTTGAACGACTTGCCATTCAGACCAATCCGTTTTTGGGTGTAGAGAACTGGCCCATGGCTTTCCAAACGGATAGCGATGGCGACCAACAAAAAGAGTATGAGCAAAATAGGCGATGTAAGGAGAATGAGCGCCACATCAATCAAGCGCTTCAGCACCCGTTGATGACCGAGGAGGACTGCATCTCCAGTGACACCCAATAAGGGAATACCATCCAAGTTTTCCACCTGAACCTGTCGCATATTCAATTGGAATAAATCCGGTACCACGCGGACTTCGATTTTGGCGCGGCGGCAAATCTGTACCAGATCAAGAATGCGGTCGTGTTCACTCCAAGGCAGGGTGATAATTGCGAGATCAACCCCATGATTTTGGATGGTCTTACCGAGATTTTTGAGGCCGCCCAAACCTTTGATGCGTCCTAAGTCGGTGTTGGCGCGGGTGGGATCATCGTCCACATAACCAACAGGAAGATAGCCGAGTTCTTTACGAGCGATCATGGTACGAACAACCGCCATTGCCACATCGCCTGCACCGATGATGAGGGTACGCTGGATGCCGTAGCCTTTGGTTCGCAGGTAAGCTCGTACTATCCGGCGCAAGGCACGTACTAAGGCTAACAAAAGGATGCTGATGGCAGCCGCATAGAGTGCCATCAAGCGGCTGAATACAAGTGGCTGGAATAGAAAATATAAGCCCAACAGCACAACAGTCGAATTGGTTACACCATTGATAACCGCATAGAGTTCATCCCAATATGAACGCCCTCGATTGCTCTTATACAAACCGCTGGCGCGATAATTGACGTAAAGCATCGCGGCGAAGATGGCTGTATAAGGCAAATAAGGCTGGAAGGGCGCTTGATTGGGATCGTAGACAGGACGAATTATTTGAAGGCTATAGCGGATGTAGTAGGCAATCGCAAAGGAGGCAAATACCAGTGCAGCATCAAGTATAGGGTAAAAACCCTGTGGCATATACAGATTTCTTTTAGGCGGAATGATGTTGCTGCTGCTCATATCGTTCGAAATATCGTGTGACCTTTAGAATAAGAATGAACGTGGTTTAAGTGACTTGGGTAGTATAGTACCACTTATTGGGTATAGAGTGCTTGTTGGTAACTATGGATGGTTTGTTCAGCCGTTAATTGCCAGCTATAACGCGTTGCCCCGGCTAACCCTTGTTCGACAGCTTGCTGCCGCCAACTCGCGTCACCGTATGCCTGCCGTAGCGCTTGTGTCCATTGATCGACTGCTTGCGCTGGCAGAGTCAGACCCGCGTTACCAGCTACTTCGGTCAGAGACGATGCATCCGAAATAATTACGGGTGTTCCACAGGCCATTGCTTCCAATACCGGAATACCAAAGCCTTCAAAGACCGACGGATACAGGAACACCTCGGCACTATTGTACCAGAGAGGGAGTTCTTCGACAGGGAGATAGCCGGGGAGTTGTACCCACGCGCTGAGATTGTAACGGTCAATGGCATCATAAATCGCTTGATAATCCCAGCCTTTGCCACCCGCCAATATGAGTGGCAAACGCTCCGTTTCGGGCAGTGCAGCATACGCCTGAAGGAGCATCGGCAAGTTTTTGCGCGGCTCTAATGTACCGAGGAACAACCAGAACCGTTCCGGTAAATTGCGGCGGGCGCGAAAAGCCGCTATTTCAGCGGAGGGTAACGGTTTATAAACAGTAGGGTCATAACCGGGTGGCGCGATGTCAATTTTGTCGAGAGGGATGCCGAACGACGCGTGCAGGTCATTGGCGGTGCTGTGGGATATGGCAATCACACGCTTGGCGCGGCGACAGGATAAGGCCGTGAATAAGCGTAAGTAAAGGCGGCGTGAGGCCGATAGTACCTGCGGGTAATGGAGAAAGCTCAGATCATAAACGGTGATGATGCTCGGTTTGGTGAGCAGTAACGGCGATACAAACGCCAGCCCGTGATAAAGATCAAAATCACTCAGTTGAAAGGGCTGAAGAGTCTGCTCCCAGAGAATACGTCGTAGAGGCGAGTCTGTATCAAGTTTGGAACGACGGATGTCGAAGCCATCCAATTTCAAGAGATTGGCTGCGCCGACCATTGCCGTAAAATGCCAGTTTTCCGGCGCGGCAGCAGGAATATTCACCAGTGTGTGGTAAATATAACCATGAATGCCAGCCGAGCGATAACTTGCTTTGCCGGAGAGAAGGTGTGCGTTTAAGCCTATTTGTGTCATAGGATAAGATTATAGGCTTAGATTGCAGGGACGCAAAAGGGTAACTCGCATAGACATTACCTTATAGGGCAGACTAAACATAAAGGGCGAGGCATGATTATTTCGTTGGAGAATATGAACCAGCTTCACGAAGTGGCGCGAATGCGTCGCGGCTGGATTAGCGATGTGGTGTGGTCGCCCAATGGGCATGTATTGGCAGTCGCAAGCGCCGAAGGCATTACCTTCCACGGCGCAGAGACTCTCAAAGTAATGGGGAAATTGGAAGGGCATCAAGGGCCGGTGAAAAGTATTGTTGTCAATCCAGACGGCACTCTGTTGGCATCAGCGGGAGCAGACACAACCGTGCGACTTTGGGATTTGCAGGCGGGTGGTCAGCAGCGAGTCTTACGCGGACATACGGATGCGGTGGATGCGGTTGCACTCAACCACGATGGTCAGGTGTTGGCAACAACCGGGGCGGACAAAACGGTTCGACTATGGGATGTCGAAAGTGGGCAGCAAACAAAGCTGCTTGAAGGCCACGAGGATGAAATAACCAGTGCCGTTTATTGTCATAATAATGTGTTGGCAACGGCGGGTTGGGATTCGACCATTCGACTATGGGATGCTGAGGGCAAATGTCAGGCTGTTCTGAAGCATGAGAGTTGGGTGCGGTATTTGGCTGTGAGCCCCGATGGAAAGCTGCTGGCATCGGCTAGCCGTGATACGACGGTAAGAGTATGGGATGTTGATGCGCGAGTGGAAGTGCTGCGGCTTGATGCTCATTTTGCCGGGGCGGACGCGGTTGTTTTTTCAGTAGATGGAACGATGCTGGCGACTTCAGGCCGCGACCTTGCGATTAAGTTTTGGGATGCTGCCAATGGCAAGCTCGTCCACAGTATTGTTGACCATGAGAAGCCCGTGCTGTCGTTAGCGTTCAATAAGGACGGCAGTTTGCTGGCAACCGGAAGCGGCGATAACACGGTGCGCGTATGGCAGATTGGTTAGCGATGAGCAGGTGTTTCGGACTCGTTCCAATAAAGGCAAAGTTGCTCACAGGCATGTTGATACATAGAGGCTTCAACCGTTGCCAGCATCGCAGGGGTGACATTTCCCCACAAGTCAGATTGAAGCTCCTCCGAATCGAGCGTAGCACGGAGTTCCGCAGGTGTTTTGTTGATGCGCTTACCTAAGACTTCGAGTGTTTCGCTCCGCCCGTTAGGACTGATTTGTTCGCTGATAAAATCACGCCATTCGTTGAGAATACGATCATTCATAAATGGCAACCAGTGGTTAGGCACGGCGCTGGCTAAAATTGCAGATTGCCACGGTTGAAGTGCTTTGTAATCTCGCTCGTCCATGGAGATCAGCAGCATGTGGAGCATCAAAAAGCGGAAGTTATTACTCGCCCATTCTCGTCTAACAAAATTCGGGCCGAGCATTTCCAATGACCATGTTTCATCAATGGTCAGGTGGGCGACATAACCGGCAATAAATACACGCTGGGCAGCATCGGTTGGGCGAAGTAGGCTAGGATTTTGCTGAACCATGACGCGCCAAGGGTGTTCGGTGATGCCCCTATCGTAGCTGTAAAAATGGGTTGACTCTCTTGTTAGGTCGCCATTGGTGCGGGCATCGGCGGCGACATTACCCAGCAGAAAAGCGGGTTTTTGGAGCGCGAGTGCTTCCCGAATAACTGAAGGGATATGCTCATCGGTGAGCATACGTTGTGCGGTTTCGAGGTGGGTAAATGGTGTAGGCATAATGTGATTCTAGCGCTATCAGCATGACATTGCGAGAGGTGAATCGTGTACGACGACTATGCTTCTGAATCGGTGTCGATGTCACGACCTAATAATTCTAATGTTTGTTGTTCAAGTTCCCAAAGTTCGAGGTTTTCTTGCAGCTTAAGAAAACCGCGTAAGCGACGATAGTTATCACTGGCCTCTTTAGTCCACTCGCGGGCAAAATCGCCTGAATGAATATCCTTGAGGGCATCTTCCATGAGGCGCTGTAATTTAAGTTCATCAAAGCGATCAATGCGGCTGGTGGTGCCATATTGGTTGATGCGCGGTGCAAGGTTGAGGGTGTTCAATAGCCCAAATTGGGAGGCTTGTTTGAGGTAAAAAGCCAGTTCACCGGATAAATAGAGTTCAGTAAAGACGGCTTCGGGCGGATAGCCGCGTGATAATAATAAGGATGCGGCGGTAGTCAGTAGATTATGGATAGCAGGCAAAATAGCTTGATGCACAAAAAGATCGAGTTCCGTTTCTTGCTCAAAGCTGACTTCGATGCCTCCTTGACGGAGCGCACCAAAAGCTTGAGCGACCGCAAGGATTGTCGTCCAACTTTGTCCGCTTGAATCTTGCCCGACTGCTACAAAACTCTGAAAACCTTGACCTGATTCATAGAGTTCATGTACGACTGCTCCGGGAATTCGAGGGGCGATCAGGCCGACATCCACAAAAGGCGGTGGTTCGATAAAGCGGAACATGACCGTATAGGCACTGCTGAATATGAGAGTATGCCCACGGCGCAGATTCGGTGAAATTTGCTCCAAGTAAATGGTTGGCATAATCTCATCCGGCAAAAGCATTATCAATATATCGCTTTGCTGAACCGCTTCAGCGATGCTGCCGACCGTTAGACCGTCGTTGACAGCCGTTTGACCACTAGCATCATTTAGCGCCCCAATCATCAAATTGACCCCGCTATCACGCAGATTGAGCGCAACTGGACGACCAAATTGACCATATCCAATCACGGCGATGCGTTTATCCGTCAAATAGGCTGGATTAGCATGTTCATCGTGATATATGACGGTCATAATCATCCTTTGTTTGCAGTGCTACGTTCATCGAGCGTAAGTGAGAACGTGGTTTATAAATGGGTTGACCAGTAGGGTAAATCGTAACCGTTGGGTTCAAAGCCGAATCGTTGGTAGAGTCGGCGTGACTGGTGGTTAGACTCTTGAGTATTGACTGTCATCATTTGGATGCTACGTCGCGTGTAGCGTTCCAATAAATCACCGAGTAACGCGCCACCGATCCCTTGACCTTGCGTACTGGGATGAACGGCAAGCCGAGCGAGATGTGCGCCGTCAAAAAAGAAGGTCGATACCTGAAACCCTAAGATACGTTCGTCCTTTACGGCGACAGTACAACTGGAAGCGATACGATAGGCTTGACGCAAATCTTGCAGAGACATTTGCCAAGGGGGTTCAAAAGCGGCTTGATCTAAGGTCGCTAGTTGGGGTATATCACGCATTTCAGCAACACGTATATGGGGGCGGTTTGGCAATGGCTCGGGTATTTCATAACCGGATCGGGCAAGTGTGACGATTTGTTCGCCATAATGAAAACCCAGCGCAGGGGCATAACGGGCTATCCAATCATTGACGATGAGTAGACCAACCGTATGTATCCCGAGTTGGCGTAATTTCGGCACAAAATCATTCCAAAGTGTACACAGAATACTTTCCGATTCAGCCTGCTCTGATATAGCAACCAGTCGTATCCACGAACTGCCGTTCAGTGGTGATGATAATCCTAAGACACCCACAAGATGACCCCGCTGCCATGCAAGGAGGGTCATGTTATCGCTTGTTTCCAACCATTGATCACTATCCAGCCAGTCAAGGTGAGTATGCACAAAGGGACTGCGGAACAACAAATCCCGTATCGGCTGGAGATGGCGACGCTGATACAGGGAGATCGTTAGGGATGACACTGTGGCGACTCTCATGATTTGCGTGTGTTAATTCGAGAAGCATAATCGGGAACTTTGAGAGCGAAAATAGAACAGCGGCGAACATCCGTTAGTCGTGTGCGGATTCGCGCATCAAACTTTTCGAGAAGTTTGTCGGTTGTTATGACGGTAGGACGGCGCGACACGTAACGATAGTCAAGAATTTGAAAGAGTTTTTCTTTTGCCCAAGGCGATCCTTCGATACTGAGATCATCTAATACTAAAAGAGGGGTGTTGCGTACCATCTGAAAACGCTGATCAAATGTGGTGGTCGCATTTGGGTTGAATGTCACACGTAGATGGTCGAGTAATTCCGGTACAGTGACGAATACAACGTCCACTCCCTGTTGTTGGTGATAATTTGCTATGGCAGCCGCAAGATGGGTTTTACCCACACCATTTGGACCCATAATCATCAGCCAGTCTTGAGGCGATTTTGCATATTCAAATGCTTTCTCCACTCCACGTCTAATATTCTGGAGATCTTCAGAATTCAGGCCTGTATAGGGATCGAATGTTTCAAACGTCATATCGTTGTAGTTCGCCAGACTGGAAAGCTGGTCACTCTCGCTGCGGGCATACGTGCGATAATCCGGTGCTGTGATTTTGCCACGCTTAATGAGTTCGCTATCCAGTAAACGGCTTCGGATACGCGGATCAAGTGTATCAAGATCAACATTGGTGGTGATAATGGTTGGAAGGCGGCGCGTGTAGCGATGGTTAAGCAACTGGAACAGCTTTTCCTTCGCCCACGGGCTAGGACTTTCCGCACCGAGGTCATCAAGAATCAGCATAGGTGCATTGCGAATGCGCTCGAAGGTTTCATCGTAAGTGGCTTCGGAAGAAGGAGCGTAGGCGCTCCGAAGATGATCGAGTAAATCCGGCACAGTGATGAAAAGAACCATTTCGCCACGCTGCAAACGCTCATTGCCGATGGCAGCCGCAAGATGGGTTTTGCCACAGCCGTATGTGCCTTCTAAAAGTAACCAACCTTCAGGATTTTCGGCATATCGGGCGGCAATAGTTAGGGCAACATCTAACGATTGTCTTTCAGCCAATTTCAGTGTGGGCTGTTCGACGGTGAAGTTATAAAAGGTTTTGTCGGCATAAGCATCCAGATTGCTAATGCGGCGCAGGCGTTGATGGCGTTCGGTATCCGCCTCAACTGGATTATTGGGGCAGCGGAACAGTTTGCCAAAGCGAGAATCACCAACTGGGACATCATAACGGATGACACCTAAATTCTCACACTGGGATTCACCGCCACAGATGCGGCAGCGATTATCTTCAGAATCAGTGTTCGATGAAGTCGGCATATTTTCCGGTGATATACCGTTTCCCATCCTGTCCATCAAGTCGCCCAGCATATTCATCGCCACGTCCCTCACTTTCCCAGCGTTTCAATATGGCTGCAATATAGCGCCAATTGCGTTTGTTCATTTGTACAGCGAGGTTGATGGCCTCAACGACCCATTCAGGTGGATAATCCTGTTCCGCAGCTTTTAGAGACTCAGACAGCATGAGGCTATCAATCAATCCGATATTGGCTTCATAAACCTTATATATATTAGGACGTTGCGGAAGAATTTCAATGGGACGACCATTGACTCCCTGTTTGTATTCACCAGCCTGAACTTGACTGATGGCTCCGCGTCCCTTATGCGTATTGACGCAAAAAATCTCAATTTCATTATTGGAAACGTTGACCGTTGTGCAAAGCAATATACAGCGCGCAACCGCCAGCGCTAACGCGTTTTCAAGTGTAGCCTGCGGATCAGAGTCCGGTTTAGCGGTTTTCAGACCATCCAACAAGGTGTCGTTGTCATATTCCTCGCGTAGAAGGTAACGAAACTCGCCTTCCTTCTGATTAAGCGCCCAAAATGAATACAGGACAACTTTAAGTTCGGCAAGGTCGTCAATAATCGGAAGCAATTCGGTAAAGAACGTCGCCGGGAAAGCCGTCGCGCTGAGTTTGCTACCTTCCGGGAAACCTTCGAAAGTTTTCATCAAATATGGCTCAAATCTACGCTGCGTTCAGCCGCGTTCATAAACTTCGTCAAGGTTTTTTCAAAGTATAGTGAAATCGTTCCTGTCGGGCCATTACGATGTTTAGAGATGATGATATCGGCCTGATTCGGGAACTCAGTTGCCTCATTGTACATGTCGTCGCGATACAGGAACATGACTATATCTGCGTCCTGCTCCAATGAATTATGGGCAATTAAATCGTTTGCGACGAAGTTGCTATTGCCGGGTACGGTGAGATCATACACGTCCGTTTCGCCGTCTGCTTCTATACGAGCAATTTTATCCCAATAGACATCACTGGTGGCTAGTTGAGCAATAGATTCCGACCTCACCACCTCAGCTAATCGTGTTGCTCGATCACGGGTAATGTTTTGCTTGTAAAGTCCAGTACCACAGTAGGCATTTCCGAGTTCTTCTTGCATTTGTCGAGCAGTCATACGGTTGACTTGCATAGCCGGAACAGCGTAAGCACGCCAAACATGTTTAGGGATTATGTCACGGTTCGGGTTGGCAAAATGAGTTGCTAAATATTCTGAAACGACTTGTAGCCCTTCATTCTTATATTCACCAACTGCCTGTACGACATCGACAAATCGTTTTAGGTCTTCTGCCCCTGTAACGGTTACATGGTATTGATCGCGCCCTTTGCCGACTTGTGCGACGCGGGTGAGTCGCGCATTGACTTGCACACGTAATAATAGCGATTGAACATCTCGTGCGAGGCGTTCACTACTAGAAGCATAGTAAACAACAGGATATCTATCGCCATTTGTAGCTTTAGTACGAATGCAACCATCGGTTGCCCAAAGATGGCGTATGAAAAGTGCTATGGCTTCTGCTGGTTGAGCGAATACTTGTTGCGGTACATATTTTTCATAAGATCGTAGGCCAAAGACACCTAGATTTTCCAACCATTTTCCAACCGGATTACGTGTCCTGTGTGTCATGTGTTGAGTTGGTGGCAGAAATACTTGATACCAATTATGACCGGGTTCTTTATAAATGCGTGGCTTGATTTGATCGCCAAATATCGTATTCGCCAACCCACTGACTGTCTCGGCAAGGTCTATCTCTCTAGTCGTGTATTGAATAGCGTGAGAGGGTAAAGTGCATCCATCACCAATCAAGTGACCTAATAACCCAAGTTCAGCATTACTCATTGTTTGGACGGATAGGCTATCGAGATGCCGTGGCAACGCGATGTGATCTT
Source organism: Aggregatilineales bacterium (assembly GCA_038328375.1). Taxonomy (GTDB): domain Bacteria; phylum Chloroflexota; class Anaerolineae; order Aggregatilineales; family Phototrophicaceae; genus CFX2. The sequence goes on from JBBQLX010000051.1 coordinate 16,742, forward strand.
CACTCGTTAGTTTATCCAACCGTTTCCAACCGTTAATCGTCAGAAATTTATGGTTGGCAGTGGCACGGATTGTGCGACCAAGTTGGGTTGTTAGACGGTAAACTGGTTTGACACCTGTGCAAAAGGCATTACTAACACCACTTGATTCAAGTTTGTAAGTCGTAGTGTTGAGGCTAGTGATATTGAAATCAACTTTGCCAACCAACTCGCGAATAGGCGAGTATGTGCCCTCATCCGGCAAATAAACCAAACTGTCGCCCGATAAACAACCCGATTCACGTAAATCTGAAAGCTGCGGACGTTTATCTTGACGTTGTTCGACAGCACGCGAAAGCTGTGCGGCAGAGAGAATAGGCACGTTGAATTCACGCGCCAACTCTTTCATATTACGGCTGATGTAGCTGACTTCCTGCACACGATTATTCTCATATGTGCCACCTGCGTTCATCAACTGTAAGTAATCGACAACCACTAGATCAAGACCATGTTCGCGCTGCATACGCAAACATTTTGTACGGAGTTCCAGTGGATTGAGCGCGGCACTGTCGTCAATGTAGATGGGGAATCTGCTAAGATTTCCAACTGCATGAACAAATCGCCCATATTCTTGTTGCGTCAATTGCCCCAGTCGCAAGTTTTGGCTGTTGATGGCAGCTTCCATTGATATTAAACGCTGAACAATTTGTTCCACGCCCATTTCCATACTGAAAATGGCAATGCGTTGATTGAGCCGTGCCATATTGAGGGCAGCTGAGAGCATGAATGAGGTGTTGTGATTAACGATACCGTTGGCAACGAAAGAATGCCCATCCGGTACAGTCAAATCATAACAGTGTTGTACCCCTGCGTCTTCGATGTTGACGACTTCATCCCAATAAAATTGAGGCTCAAGAAGATCAGATACAACGGGTGAATATTCAGCTATCTGTTCGACTATCGCGGAAGTAACCCTGCGTTTGCCATTAAAAAAGGGCATTCGGTTATATTGAATACCTTCTTCAGACTGTACGGCAACGTAATCACTACAATTGAGTTCACTAAGCGGCTTCCAAATTTTGTGACCCGAAGTGGAAAGGACTAAAACGGGATGGATATGGGTTCCAATTAGTGAATAACCAGCCCGTGTTTGAAAGCGTAGTGTTGGTCGTCTCCCGCTGTCGTAAAAGTGCGATGTCGGTTTGATACCTTCGGGTGTCTGTACGCCGATAGCAAGCGGATAATAAATGCCACCTTCATCATCGGCAATACCTTCGACGTTTTGAGGCAATAACGTCTCAATCGGAACAATTCCATATTCAGTTGGAATGAGTGTCCCTGCTGCAACACATTTTCCCATACCTGGACGACCTGCAAAGATGATGAGATCGGATTTTTGGAAGCCGCCAATCAGCTTATCCAAATCTTTAAAGCCCGATGGGACACCTAATGCCGCATCCTTGTTAGCCATCAGATGTTCGATACGATCCCAATATTGCCCAACTGCCTCTTTCATTGGGATGAGTTCTTTACTCATCTTTCTTTCGGTTACGTCAAAGAGCCGGGATTCGGAATCGGCGATAACCTGCTCGACCGTCAGTTCTTCGTTGAGCGCGAGGGCTTTAATTTCATCGGAAGCAGCCATCAGGCGGCGGCGAACGGCGGCTCGTTCGACCAACCGACCATAGACCTCGGCGTGAACGGAGGTTGGTGTGCTATTAATCAGTTGGGTTAGGTAAGCTGGCCCACCAATTTCAGAAAGCCGACCATTGTCTTTCAATTCCTGCGTCACCGTCAAGTAATCAATGGGTTCGCCGCGCTCATGTAGACGGGTGAGGGATTCCCAGATGTAACGGTGGCGGAGAATAAAAAAATCCTCCGCTCTTAGGAAAGCTGCGACCGCGAAGTAAGTGACTGAATTGACGAGAATTGCGCCAATGGTTGCTTCTTCGGCTTCCTGACTATAGGGCGTTTGTAAATTTCCCCAGTTTGAGATTGGATCGTTCATTTTTATCCGGGCAATAGAGATGAAAACGGTGCGCCCGTTCATACGATTACGCACCGCTTAACTTACTGACTATGACTGGCAAAAGCCGGAAAAACGGGACTTATTCTTCGCGGTCGTCGAGATCGTCTAAATCAAGTGTGTCGACGAAATCAGCAAAAGCACTCAGGCGCTTTTCGTCGGCTTTTTCCTCACCCGGTTCGTTTGGTGACTCTTTTTCAATGTCTTCATCAGGTGCGCGGGCGGCCTTATCCATGACGGACTCGTTCACGAATACGGGTACAGCAGCGCGTACTGCCAGTGCGATGGCATCGCTAGGACGAGAATCAATCTCAATCTGTTCACCAGCCACTTCGATCACGATGCGGGCGTAATAGACTTCTTGGCGCAAATCACTAATGAGAATATGTGCAATTTTGCCGCCCATTTCACGAATGACGGAGCGCAGTAGATCATGGGTCAAGGGACGCGGTGTAGGCATGTCTTGCAGCTTAACTGTGATGGCTTCTGCTTCACATGGGCCGATCCAAATCGGCAAATAACGTTCGTTGCTTGCATCTTTTAAGACAACTACCCGGTGTTGGGACATGAGGCTGACCCGGATGCTATCAATAATAACTTCTATCATAAGGTTTGGTGAACCTTTCATACAATAATCAGCGATTTTGCTGGACGCAGAATCATTATAGCGCTTTAGCTGTATCCACAGCAACTAGCAAACTATGGGTCAAAATGATTTCTCAGACGTAACAATTGATGAGAATATGCTTTCTATCATGGAATGTGTGTGTTGACTATAACTGTTCGCATGTAGCGATCCAATATAGACTAAAAGTGAGAAACATATTAGCAGTCTGGAGAGCAAAATGAAAGTATTGGTCGGCTATGCAACTGTGCATGGATCAACAGCGGATGTGGCACAGCGGATTGGTGATGTGTTAGCCCAACGAGGGCATGAGGTAACAGTAGCGGATGTTAAGACGTTGACCCATGTGGATCACTACGACGCATTTGTATTGGGTTCGGCAATCCATGCTGGTACATGGCTGCCAGAGTTAAAAAGCTTCGTGAAAGCCTTTGAAACGCAACTGATTAGTAATCCTACTTACCTGTGGGTTACGTGCATTCGGGTAATGGAAGAATTTGGCATGTCGCATGTGATGGACTTTTACATGGAGCCAGAACTCACAGCTAAATTGGACGTTCGAAGCAAAATGGCCTTCGCAGGCAAACTGGATTTGGAGGCTGTGGACTGGGACGAACGCTGGTCACTAGCAGCACGTTATGACGGTCATGCATGGCCTACCAATTTCGACGGTGACTTCCGTGATTGGGATAAGATTGTTGATTGGGCGACAGCGACAGCCAATGATTTGGAATCGGTAAAAGTCAAACTCTAAAACTTGGCTTATGGTCTCCTCTATGACCTAAGCAATTCGATTATACTGGGGCTGCTGACATCATTTGAAAGGCAGCCTCATGCTTAAATACCTCTCATGTTTGTTGTTCCTTCTTCTGTCATTATCCGGTTGCGCAGGAATTGTGGATAGCGTCCGCACGCCATTGATTGGATTCGGGGACATCGAGGCCGAATATCATTTTGATACGACTCGAAGTAGTTGGGACACGTTTCGCTTACCGGACGATGCCGCGTTTTTCGCAGTGATGGATGGGGCGCTGACCGGATCAGTATTAGGAGATCGAGGTTATATTTGGTCACTCAATCAGCCGCAGTATGGCGATACTAGCATCACAGCAACCTTGCAACAAACACGCGGAAGCAAAGGCAATGGCTTCGGGGTGATTTGCCGTGCCGATAAAGATGGCAACGGTTATTATTTTGTCCTTTCGAGTGCGGGGCAATTCGCTATTTTGAAGGCTGAACCCAATACGCCTGACCCGATTCAATTGGTCAAATGGCAGACCAGCGGGGCGGTCAAAATGGATGACGGTATAAACTCGATTGAGGCGATTTGTTTAGGCGATTATTTGAGCTTTACGGTAAACGGCGTGTTCATCACAGAAGCCCGAGACTCTACCTTTAAATCAGGTCAAACGGGCGTGGTATTAGGCGCGGTTGGGCAGTCGTTATGGGTACGTTTTGACGATATTATTATCCGGGATGTGCGGGTGGTTGGCGGTTAGTTGTTACCCCAAGTGTCAAATGCCCAAACCAGTTCGTCGGGTGTGGGCGTATAGTTACCGACACGACGGACGACTAATCCACTGGCATAATTCGCCAGTATGGTGGACTGGGCAAGGGGAGCGCCAGCCGCGACCGCGAGGGTCAGCACTGCTATTGTGGTATCGCCTGCGCCGACCGTATCGTAAACATCGGTGACAGACGGGGCAGGGCAATGGGTGACTGTGCCGGATGCTTCACAAATCGTTGCACCATCCGCGCCCCGTGTAATCACCATGCCTTTGGTCAATTCTAAGGATTTGCAAAGCTCATTTGCAGCCTCCGAGAAATCCTTATCGGATTGAAGCGAACGGCGGAGATAATCTCGTGCCTCGTCCGCATTACATTTGACGACTCCAAAACCTTTATATTTCTCAAGTTTGCCCTGTGCATCGGCGGTCAACAAGATGTTGGCTTGCGAGGCCAATTTATGAATGGTGCTGACTAGCGAAGGTGTGAGTAATCCTGTGTGATAGTCGGATAATAAGACGGCTTTGACCTGTGGGATTTGCGCGTCAATAGCGGCACGCACATTACGTTCGATGGCGGGATTAATCGGTTCACGCGAGAGCGTGTCCAAGCGGGCAACTTGCTGCGGAAAACGTAAACCCATGTGTGCCATGATACGAGTTTTGACGGTAGTTGGGCGGGATGCGTCGGTAATCAGATTATCGGTTTCGATGCCGCGGGCTTGCAGCACTTGGCGTAAATTGATGGCGTTGGTATCCGAGCCGATGATCCCGATTTGAACTGCCGTGCTGCCAAGCGCGACGATGTTCGCGGCAGGGTTGGCTGCTCCGCCGGGAATCAGTTGGCGCGACTCGAACTCCAGCACAGGAATGGGCGCTTCACGGCTGAGGCGTGTGGTCTTACCTGTGAGATATTCATCAAGAATGAGATCACCAATGACGAGAATGCGTTGACCGGCGAGTTGGGGTATCCAATGTTTGAGGTTATCCATGTTCACCTTTGAGCAAAACCGCCAGCACGAAACGCGGCAGGCGTAACATGCGGCGGATACGCCACGGTTGCAAGTAAAGTCGATACAACCATTCTATCCCGTAACGGCGCATCCACAGAGGGGCGCGTGGCACGATACCCGCGATAAAATCGAATGACCCACCGACACCCATCGCCATTTTGACCTGTAAACGTGGTAGATTGCGGGCAATCCACTTGTCCTGTTCAGGCGCTCCGTAAGCCACAAAAAGAATGTCCGCACCGCTGGCGTTGACCTTTTCAACAATGGCATCTTCTTTGTCAGGCACAGGGCTTCCACTGTAGATGCCAACGATTTGGAGCGTGGGATGCTGTTGGCGCAGAACAGCAGCCGCTTGATCAGCTACAGTAGGAGCAGCACCGAGAAAATACAATTTCCAGCCTGCTCGGGCAGCATTTTCAGCGATTTTGGGTACACCGTCCGAACCTGTGACACGCTCTGGTAGAGGTTTACCGAGGTGACGAGCTGCCCACAATAAACCGACTCCGTCCGGTACACACAAATCGGCGCGGGAGAGAATGTTATAGAAATTGATGTCCTGACGGGCAATCATAATGAATTCAGGGTTAATGGTGCAAACATGATGGATACGGTTAGAAGCTATCCACTCGCCAATCAGGTCAAGCCACTGCGGATAGGTGATGGCATCAACCGGCAAGCCTAGGATGCGAATGGTTTGATTAGGCTTCTTTACTTTGTTTTGAGAGGACGTATTTGACTGAGCCGTTAATGCAGGGACAAATTGGCGCGTACCTAGGAAGTCTTCGTTCAGGATTTGCTCGACAGCCGTGAGAACGTGTTTGACCGTCACCATTCGCATACAGGTGCGGGCAGCACAGCCTTCGCGTAGTCCAATACCATGTCCGACATAACTACAGGGGCTACATTCGGGTGCGCTGCGAACGACGATTGATTTGCTTGCGGGTGTCCAAGGACTCCATGCATCAGCGTTACTTGGGCCGAAGATAGCGACAATCGGTGTGCCAACGGCCTCGGCGATATGCATGACTCCACTATCCGCACCGATATAAAGATCAGCCGCTTGGATAAGACCAGCTAATTCAGCCAGCGAGGTTTTCCCTGTTAGATCAAGCGGTGTGGTTTTCATAGCGGCTTTGACGGCATCACCACCATCATTTGCGCCACCCACAAGGACAATTTGAGCATCGTATTGTTGATGAAGTGCATCCGCTAGTGCAGCGAATTGCGAGGTGTCCCATCGACGGGCGAGACTGTAACCGCCACTACCGGGATGGATGACAATCGTTTTGAGTAGTGAGTGTGGAATGCTAGGTTCAGATGAAGAAGGAAGATATTGACTAGCATCTTGAACGGTGACACCAGCAGGTCGAGGTTGAGAGGATGCACCAAGGAGCGCGACCAAATCCAGCCAATATTGGGCTTGGTGTTTCGTGCCAAAACCGTCGTCCGGCAGGCGATGGGTGAGAAACCAGCCGTTACCATTATCAATCCCGATGCGTTGTTTTGCACCAGAAGTGAGAGCAATCAGTGCAAATTTGAGTGTGCCGAGTTTGAGCGTGAAGTGATGGAAGAAGACTACTGTGTCAAAGTGGCCTTTTCGCAGATCGAAGACACGGCGCAAATTAGCTGGTTGAAAGAAAGCCTGTGAACCGTTGAATTGTTTTTTGTCGAAAGTGATGATCTCATCGACAAGGTTTGTGCCTGCAATCACTAGCGCACTGTGGGTGGTTGTGAGCAACGTGATATGGACATACGGTTGGGATTCGCGGAGAGCAGCCAACGCGGGTGTCGAGACAATCAGGTCGCCAATATCAGCAAGTTCGACAACTAGAATATTTTGAACAGCCAACCTTTCAAGTGCAGGTAAAAATTGTGCTTGATGAGCGCTTAGCGATTCGGCTAATCCGTCCCCAATTACGGTTACTTCTTTGGCTTGTTCCAATGAAAGGTTATAGACACGACGAACTATTTTGATGAGTTCAATTGGATCGTAGTTATCAGCTTTTGCAGCTAGATACACGTCTTTAGGGGATGCGCCTTCATCACGCATCTTTTCATACTTTGAATACTCGCTCATGAGGATATTTTATGCAGCATTTTCTGAAGATAGGCTTTCATAAGGATTCGAATGCGCTAAGGAGTTGTGATGCTGCGGTTTCCCAAGTGAACTTTTTGACCTGCTCATAGCCACGTTTTCGATATGTTTCGCGCAGACTATCATCGTCCGAAAATCGGCTCATCGCGGCGGCTATCGTTTCGATATTTAATGGATCAACACTCAAACCCGCATCACCAACGAGTTCGGGCAGGCTCGATGTGTTGCTAGCAATCACAGGTGTACCGCAATGCATCGCTTCCAAAACTGGAAAGCCGAATCCCTCATAGAGTGATGGAAAAACGAGGGCAACCGCGCCCGCGTAGAGCGCGCCTTTGTCATCATCATCAATATAGCCCGTTAGCTGGATACCTTCAACACCCGAAACCCATGCTGGATCATATAACCAACCTTTTCCGCCTGCTAATACAAGAGCCGTTGGATCTTTTGGATGCTGCTTGCGCCATAAGGTATAAGCTTGTACCAAACGGCTGATATTTTTGCGGGGTTGCAATGTGCCGATGAACAGAAAATAACGTTCGGGTAAGTTGTACTTGTGTCGGACAATCGAGATGTCATCCACAAAAGGTTGATCAACACCCGGATATAACACGCGAATTTTCTCCCCCGATGTACCGTAGTATTTATGAATATCGTCCGCTGTGGCTTGGCTATCGGCAAAAACAATGTCGGCGCGATTGGCGCTGTAGCGGGTTGTCCAATCCAGATATAAACGTTGAGCAGTTGGATGCGCCTGTGGAAAGTATTTGAAGCCGAGATCGTGTACGGTTGCGACGGCTTTACCGGGGAAAGCAAAAGGTAAGGTGTGCGCGGGAACGAAGGTTACATCGGGTTTATCCTGCCACAGGGCAGCCGCGAAACGCAGATGAGTCCACATACGCTGGAAAGGGATGATTTTCTGCTCGACGAATGGTGAACTGGGCAGCAAACTGGGCCGTGGTTCGTCGCGAAAATAAAGTGTTAGATGATGCTGCGTGTTGAAGCGAATGAGCGCACTCAGAAGTTGGATAGCATAATTTTCGGTGCCTGTGACACGAAATACAGTGGTACGGCTGGCATCGATTGCGATACGCACTTACTGACGCTGCCTAAATACCAGTGGGAACAACCAGATCACCACAATGATGACCAGCGCGACAGGCCAAAGTGAAGCGGCTACAACGGTTATATTGGTCGCTAACAGTCCCATCGTAATGACCGCACCCGCCAATCCAGCGATGATGAGCATCAGGCTGGGCAGGAAAAGGCGGGATTGTGCTGAGGGTGTTAGGATGCGCGTCAGCAATAAGGCAAGGCCGATGGCAGTGATGAAAAGCGGCCACGCACTGGCTAATCCAAAGGCGTTTGGTTGGTTGACATAAAAGAAGAGGCCGCCGAACAAAAGGCACACAAGTCCGAAGAACAGCGATCCACGCGCCCAACGATGCGAGGCCAACCATCGAGCTAAAAAGGTTAGACCTAAGCCAACCGCAATCACCAGAATGAGTAATGAAGTGTCTGGTGATGTGAGGGTAAAGGTGAGCCAAGCGCCCAGCCCGATCAACCAAACCGCCGGGATAATCGAAGCCAATTGACCGCGTTTGAGGGTGGTTAAGGGCGGAACTGAGAAGAAACGCTCTGGATTTTCAATCCGTGCCTGATGCTCAACTTTGGCTTGAGCCTCGGCTTCGATGCGGGCGACACGGGCTAGCTCGGCAGCTTCTTGCTCGGCCATCACATCACTAAGGGTAGAAACGGCAGCGAGTGCAGCCTCAATATCAAGCCCATCGGTCACATTAACAGGGAGCGAGTCACTGCTTACTTCTACCGATGGCTCTTGGGCTACCGGAATAGACTCGATTTCGGCTTCCCGTTCCGACTCAGGAAGGATAGCCGATTCTTCTATGTCGGGTGCTTCTGGCTCCACAATCTCTGGAACAACAGGCACTTCGACAGGAGGCGCGTAACGTAAATCGTCATCGCTCTGGTCAAAGTCAGAAGACGGTAAATCGGTGTTGGGGGTAAGATCACGTTCGTCGTTAGTCATGTGGATTATTATGGCTGTTTTTGGTTTTGAGCGCTAGAGGAAGGACAGAAAAGAAAGATTAATCGTCAAGAACCAACATCATAGAATCCGTATTTATCGCTGAGATGCCGATAATAGAAGGAGGAGTTAAGGGTTGATTGCCTAGCGGGCAGTAGGTATAATTTGCCATTCATGGCGACGTGGCCAAGTGGTAAGGCAAGGCTCTGCAAAAGCCTGATCGCCGGTTCAAATCCGGCCGTCGCCTCAGATAAGGGCGGGTACAAATATACCCGCTCTTATATTTTCTATAGTGAGCGTGTGAAATTTGTGTCAAATTTCTCAATGGTGCAACATTGAGGGGTTTACAAAAATGAAATACGGCGTATTATCTAGATGTTGGGCAGCACTTTTTACCCAACAAATCTGTCAATTTTCGCATAGAAGGATCAAATGACCGAGGGCAGTAGTAGTCATCAGGAACAGCCGCACTTAGCCAGCGGCGATAGCGCCCAAGGGTAGCGATCCCCTCTACACAGATGTGTCACCGGGGGTAGCGCCAAAAGCGTTATCGCCGTCCCGCAACCTCGCGGGGTAAGCGTGACCAGTTCCAAACTTACAATCGTATATTTGTTTGGCGGATAGACACCGAGTATTTAGCTCGTGTCTGTACCACATCTGTATGGAGGACATTATGTACAATGATCTTTTACTGAATCGTCTTGGAGCGACTCCAATGGACGATCCAGATGAACATATTCAAGACCTAATTGAAGAAATTGAAGAACTCAAGAGTTTACTCGGTCCTGATGCGCAACGGCTGATCAATGACTTGCGTCCACGCATCGTTACTGACGATGTTTACGAGGAGTTAGAAGAGCAGGCCACACTCGGCGACCGCATGGCGGACAAGATTTCCACCATAGCAGGTAGTTGGCGCTTTATTATCTTTTTCTGTTTGTTGATGGTGGTTTGGATTGGCACAAACGCGGCTCTTGGTATCAAAGCATTTGACCCATTCCCATTTATTCTGCTCAACCTCGCGCTCAGTACCTTAGCGGCTCTGCAAGCACCTGTCATCTTGATGTCTCAGAATAGACAGGGAGCTAAAGATCGGGCGGTTGCACAGAATGATTACCAAGTGAATTTGAAAAGCGAAGTTGAAATCGCGGATTTACACCGTAAGATGGACTCGTTGACCGAGGCGTTGACCATGCAGACCCGTTTGGTGAATGCGTTGGTGGCAGCACGTCACAAGGAACTGAGCGCGACGGTCCGGGCGATGGAAATCAACCGGATGGCGACCATGCCTGTGACCAGTGGCAACCATAATGGGCATCATATTGAGTAGTCGGTAGTTTCAAGCGACAAGTTTCAAGTAGCAAGAAGGGCGGGGCTGGTAGCAGTTTCGCCCTTTTTTGTTATACTATCACTAGAATAAATGTTCACTAAAAGGGGCAGGGCGATGAGTGGAAAAGGTGGCGTGACTTTTGATGATGTGCGTGAGATTGCGTTGGAGTTGCCGGATGTTCGGGAAGGGATTACGCACGGCAGCTCATCATTTTATCTCGGTAAGAAATTTTTGGGCGTTCGTGGCGAAGGCGACATTCTGATTATGAAATCGGCAATTGTGGATCGTGATTTATTGGTGCAATTAGAGCCGGAAAAATACTTTATCACCGATCACTATGTTCCGTTTGATTATGTGCTAGTACGGATAGATAAGGTCGATAGAGACGAAGTACGTGATTTATTTCATAAGGCTTGGCGACGATTAGCGTTAAAAAAGTTAATCAAGGAACACCCTGAGATTTAGATTTGGGTGAGGACTTGCCAGCGGCAAGCCCCTACAAAATGGCAAGCCCTACACACCCGTTTCCTATTCCACCGATTCATGCTCGGTTTCAATAAAAATTTTGCCGGGATTGAGGATGCCGTTGGGGTCGAGGGTTTCTTTAATTGAACGCATGACATTGAGGCCTTCCCCATGTTCATTGGGCATATATTTGGCTTTACCGATGCCAACTCCATGTTCACCTGTGGCGGTTCCACCAAGTTCGAGCGCTTTGAGGACGACGAGGCCGTTGGTTTCCATCGCATTTTGATACTCGGCATCACCTTGAAATGGGAATTCGACGTGGATGTTGCCATCACCCGCGTGACCGATCATATAGCAGGTGATGTGGCGCTCATCACGAAGCTGTTCGACGTAAGCGATGAGTTCAGGGTAGGCGCTAATCGGTACGGCGACATCATTGATGAAGAAGGATTTGTCGGGATGTGAGCGCACCATGATTTCGTAGCTGGCATGACGGGCGTGCCAGAGCTTTTTACGCTCGGCGGGGTCGGTGGTGGAGCGAAAACTGAGCGCCCCCATTTCATCACAAATTTCTTTGACCATTTCGAGTCCGGCGAGAAGCGAGGCTTCCTGTGCGGCGTGAAACTCCATGAAGAGGGTAGGATGATCGCTAAGGTCAACCCCTTCGGCTTCGCGGAGCATTTTGGTGTGGGTGGCATCAATCAGTTCGAGGGCAGCCGGATCAAGGCCACTGCCTCGCACGGCAACTACTGTTTCGACAGCCGATGCAATGGAGGGGAAGGCGGCGATGGCGGCGCTCATAAACTGCGGGATGGGAACGAGTTTGAGGGTGGCTTCGGTGATGACTCCGAGTGTGCCTTCACTCCCGACGAACAGGTGAAGGAGATCGTATCCGGCGGACTGCTTGACCGAGCGTGAGCCAACATGGATGAGGCGACCATCGGCGAGGGCGACTTGCATCTTGAGGACGTTATCCTTACTCGCACCATATTTGACGGTGCGGATGCCAGCGGCGTTGTTGGCAAGCATCCCACCGACGGAGGCATTCGCGCCGGGGTCGGGGGCGAAGAAGAGGCCGTAACGGGCGAGTTGGGCGTTGAGGTCTTTGTGACCGATGCCGGGTTGGACGGTGACTTGGAAGTCATCGGCATGAATTTGGATGATGTTGATCATGCGCTCGAAGGACATGAGGATGCCCCCACGAACGGGGATCGAGTTGCCTTCCAAGCCTGTACCTACGCCCCAAGGGGTGACCGGAACGTGAAGTTCGTTGGCGAGTTTGAGAATATCCGCGACCTGTTGGGCAGCGGTGGGCCAGACCACGACTTCGGGCGGTACAGCGTGGTGCTGGGATTGGTCTTTGGCGTGAAGGTCAATATCGGCGCGAGCGGTGGAGATGGAGCCTGCTCCGAGAATGGCGGTGAGTTGGGTAATGAGTTCGGGGGTGACCGGATTAAATGTGGGCATAGTGATTATCCAAATAAAGAAATCAAAGTGGAGTCCATTTTAACCAGCCACAAAGCGGTTAGCCATTCGCGATTGGCTTTTATGTCAAGATGGTTACCTTAGTTTTCAATTTAATGGCAAATTCGGCACAAAATCCGCAGTTTTTGCAGATTTTGCCACTCAATCCGCTGAAATGGCAGGCGGCTGTGAGGGAGCGATCCGCTGAATTGACAATTTCGTGCGGCGGGACGCTCGGCTGTTGCCGCTGAGTGCAGTGGATGCGAGGGAGATTGCCGCCGCGTATATGTGGGTGTGCCGCCGCCAAGATTGCCATATAAATGCATTTTTAACCAGAATCCCACAGGGAGGCTTCGCACTGGCACAAAGAAAGAGAAGGAAATGCGGAAAGAGTTTAACACAAAGACTCCAAGGCACAGAGACACAGAGCAACAGTTCTATTGTAAGCGAAAATGAGGGCGAATGGGTTACCAAAATGTAACTCTTTGGCGATCAATTTTCTAACTATTTTGAGGGAGTAGGATTGTTAAGTTGGTAGGGGGATGGTTGGAAAAGAGTTTGTGGGGCAAAAATGGCTAGGGATAATGTGTGGTGAGATTTAGGAAACGGACACGGCATGCCGTGTCCCTACCAAATCGGCTGACTAACGGCGAAATAAGTTCAAAATCTTATTCGCCCAATTCAGATAGAACAGTTGCCTATGATTGAGGGTCAATATCACATTTCCGGTTGTTGCGTTCAGTATTCTAAATTGGCTGGGATGTCCACAAGGCTGTTCAAAGAATTTTGCCTCATTTATTTCATCTATTGCGAGTAGATTAGTATTGAGTATCCAATAAATCGAAGTACCTAGATTCGCAGGAAGCGATAGAAGTGGAATTCTCGCTTTAGCGTCCCATATACGAACACTGTCACACATTTGTGAGAATCGATAAGACAGATTTCGGCTTACTAAGGCCGTATATTTTTCATCATGACTCTTAATAATGGGATTTGTATACATCCCATTGTGGTAAATATTTACATACGGTTGTTTGCCACTCGATAAATTCCATATTTGAAGCTCGTCCGCACTAGCCACTACAAAGCGCTCATCATCAGAACTCCAACTCACGCCTTGAACCGCATTTGCAATACCAGAGAAGCGGCTTATTTCTGTGAATAATTCAGGATCAAGTTGGGAGAATATGTTATATCTATGGCTATAACCAATGACATGGTTTTCGGATGGACTGTAACTCCACTCGGTAAATAGCAAATTTCCTTTGGGCGGTGGTTCAAAGGATGCCATATCTAGTAGTGCGGAAATTTTAAATGTTGTAGCTCCTGAGCTGATTAATTTTCGACCGCCGGGTGTCCAACGCATTTCAACCAGTCGCCCGCCCTGAACTGAAGAATAAATTTCAATGTTGCGTATCACATCCCAGATTGAAATTCTTCCATACTCGGCACCAGTGATGCTATTGTATGAAACGGTGACCTCATCGTGATGTGGTCGCCATATCATTCCTCTAATCGGTTCGCGGAATGCGCCATAACCCATTTCAGGATAAGGATTTGGAAAGAAGTGGATTAGGTTGACTAAGGTTTTCTTGGTTACAAAATCCCAAACATATAAACGATTTTGACCTACTGCGGCTATTTTGGTGTTATCTGAATTCCACAGTGCAAAGCGTAAGGCTGCATCTGAATCGGGGAAGGTGGCTTCGATGTTCAAAGATTGTGGATTATAGACTTGGATAGCTTGTAGACTCACTACCGCTAAATGCTGATTATCGCTGCTCCAATCCAATTCAACGGCCTGAAATGTAATAATCGGCTGGTTTGAAACTGCATCAAAGAGAAATATTTGATCTCCTATGGTCAGACTGTATTGGTCAGCATTTGGACTCCATTTAATCGCAGAAATATATTCAAATTGATCCATGATCCTCGTAAATTGAGCGCCATCCCAATTCCAAATTTGCCATATTGGAGACTGAGATTTTCCATCCGCTGTGACTACGATGATACTCATGGTCAACCACTGACCGTTTGGCGACCACTTCACTTTTTGAATATTCCAGTCCGAAATGGATTGTTTATCTCCGCTCGAATTCCATTGGTCGAGACCAATCTGTACCTCAAGATGAGCAACATCTTTAAGTTGAGCATCATAGAGCCAGATTTCTTTGGCAGTAGCGACTGCGATTAAGTTCTGCTTGGGATTCCAATCAACGGCGATTATCGGTGGACGACCAATGATGGGTAATTGCTGCTGTTGAGCTGAGGCTTGGCTGTAAAGCGTAAAGGGAGTGACCAAGAATAAGCAGGAGATAAAGATTTTAAATAGACGAAGCATCTTGAACCTCAAATAAATACTAAAGTGATTATCATCCTGATCTGAAGATTTAGCTTGATGATTAGCCTACGTTGTGGTTATTCTTTGATAGCGAAGGATGATTTGAGTAATTTAAGGAAACAATGATGAAAGTTTTATTTATCGGTGGGACGGGAACGATTAGTACGGCAGTGAGCCGGTTGGCGGTTGCAAAAGGGATTGAGCTTTATCACCTCAATCGTGGGCAGCGGGCGACAGGCGTGGAAGGCGTGAAGACGTTGATCGGTGATATTCATCAGCCGGAGAGTCTACAAAAGGCGCTCGAAGGTCAGCAGTTTGATGTGGTGGTGGATTGGATTGCGTTTAAACCGGAAGACATCGAACGGGATTTGGCGCTGTTTCGGGGGAAGGTTAAGCAGTTCATTTTCATCAGTTCAGCCTCAGCGTATCAGAAGCCGGTGAGCCGTTACCTCATCACCGAGTCCACGCCGCTTTCTAACCCGTTTTGGGAGTATTCGCGAGCTAAAATTGCCTGCGAAGACCAATTGATGGCGGCGTATCGCGAGGATGGATTTCCGATCACGATTGTGAGGCCGTCGCATACCTATGATTTCAATTTGCCTCTTTCGATTGGCTCAGGGTATACCGTACCTGACCGGATGAAAAAGGGACTACCTGTTGTTGTGCATGGTGATGGTACATCGCTGTGGGTGGTGACACATTCGGAAGATTTTGCGCGTGGGTTTATTGGACTGTTGGGCAATCTACAGGCGATTGGACATTCGTTTCATATCACGACTGACGAAGTGCTGACGTGGAATCAAATTTATGACACGCTGGCGGATGCGTTGGGTGTGAAGGCCAATGTGGTGCATATCTCGTCAGATTTTATCGCACAGGTTGCACCGAGTTTGGGGCCGGGGTTGATCGGTGATAAAGCGCATAGTGTGGTTTTTGATAACAGCAAAATCAAGGCGTTTGTGCCGGAGTTCAAGGCGGTGATTCCGTTCCGCGAGGGTGTGCGGCGGACACTGGCGTCGTTTGAAGCGGATGAAAAACGGCTTCGGATCAATGATGAGGTTAACGAGGAAATGAATCGGATTTTGGCGGCATATAAGCACAACACTTAATCCTGTCGGAAGGCAGAGTTGTAAGCGAGGTTGAGGGCGGCTTTTCGCAGCCAGCCGTAGAATGCCCAAAGCAGGACGACAATCAGACCCATTATGGGGGCGAAACACAATGCGAGGCCAACGCTGCCCATCGTTTGGTTGGTGAAGGCATGGTACATCGAATATAAGCACAGGATCAAAAAGAGTTCAGCGAGATGCACCAGTGCAAGGGCAGCAAACCCCGTGAGCAAAGCCAGCGGTACATTGCGAATGCGGGTGGCGATGCTGATATGGAACGCGATGATCAGCCGGACACGGATAACCGGTTCAACGATGAAGACGATACCAACGAAGAAGATAATGCCGGTTATGCCTAAACAAGTAGGATCGAGAAATATTTGCCAGATGAATGCGGATTGCTGTAGGTGAGGGTGAGCGAACTCATAAAAGTTGTTGAGGGCAAATAAGGCGACCACTCCGATCCGCAGGCCGATTTCGATGGCGGTAAAGGGCCATAGGCGGATTTGGGCGATGGCATCGTGCGACATGAGGATGGCGCTGTTGTACTGCGGCGTGAGGAGCAGGGCATCCCAATAAGCCGAGTTGAACTGGTTTTGGAAGTGTCCCATGATGCGTGGCAGGGAATAGAAACTGGACAGTGCCATCGTGATAAAGACGATGAAGAGGATCAGGTTGATGAGGCGGTAGGCTAATTCGGGCGACACATCAGTAAAGTTCAGGTTGAGCCGTTCAATGAACCACCACAAAATGATCATGAACGGAATGCCAATCAATGTGAGCAGCGTGTAACGGCGCAATCTGGTTTCGGAGTTGAGCCAGCGTAAGTGATGCCACTTTTGCAGGAAAAGTTCGCTTTTAGTATCCACCTCGCTATAGGGGAGCAAGAGATCAGGCAGCATAGGCTATCCAGACCCAGAATTTTTACCGCAGAGATAAGAGAGAACAATCAAACCACATTAAATTCCTTGATGAGTTGGCCTTCGTCAAAACGTTCGGCACGAAGCGAGGTGATGTCGATGGTGTGAGCCGCGCCATCCAGAATTTGTTCGCTGACGAGCAGGCCAGCAATCGGGCCGTGCATGAAACCATGTCCACTGAAACCGGTCACAGTATAGAAGCCGCGCACGTCGGCAATCGGGCCGATGATGGGATGGGCATCCGGTGTGACTTCATAGAGACCCGCCCATTCGGTGAGTCGTCCAGCCGTTTCCATGATGGGCAGTCGCTCCATGGCTTTGTCCATGTGCTGCATCGTCCAATCGGTATCGACGGTTTGCTCATAGGTGGGCGGTTCGCCAACCACACTCATACCTGTGAGTAAGCCTGCTCCTTCTCGGTGGAAGTAGAGGCGTTGGGTGAAGTCGATGATAAAAGGGAAGTCGGCGGGAATGGTGGGCATGGGTGTGGTGACGAGGATTTGCTGGCGTTCGGGATGGACGGGTAGATCAATGCCTGCCATCGCTGCGATTTGGGCAGACCACGGGCCAGAAGCATTAACGATAGTCGAGGTTTGGATGCTGCCGAGGTTGGTGTGGACGGTGGTAATTGCTCCAGCCTGAGTGTCGATGCCTGTAACGGAGACACCATTGAAGGCTTTCGCGCCATGTTCGCGGGCGGCGGCGATGTAACCATTGACCACGCCGGACGGATCAGCGATGCCATCACCACTGTTATAACTGCCACCAATAATGCCATCAAGGTTGAGGAGTGGGACACGCTGGGCGATTTGCTCGGTCGTCCAGATTTCGGACATGACTCCATGACTGTTTTGGAGGGCGACGTTCTGCTCAAACTTCTGCATTTGGGCGGGGGTTGAGAGTAAAAATAAGTAGCCGCAGAGTTTGATGTCGATGGCTTGTCCGGTTTCTTGCTGGAAGTTCTGCAACATGGCGAGGCTCTTGAGCGAGAGTTCGATGTTGATGCTGGTGGAAAATTGGTGACGAATGCCTCCGGCGCAGCGTCCAGTCGAACCCTGACCGAAGAATTCTTCTCTTTCCAACAGGACGACATTATGGACACCGCGTTTGGCGAGGTGATAAGCGGTGCTGGCTCCCATGACACCGCCGCCGATGACGACGACTTCCGCGTGTGAGGGTAGTGAAGGTTGGTTCATGGTTTGAATTTGCCTTGATGTAATGGTTAACCGAATAGCCCGCGACGTTCTTTGATCGGTTGGGCATGGGTGAGCGTCGTTAAGCCGCCGAGGGCAGCATTAAACAGTGGGCGCTGTTCTTCCAGTAAGAGTTTAAGATCATGCGGGCGGGCGTGGCGATAGACCATCTCCAAGAAGCTGCCTGCGTCCTTAAAGAGTGCTTTGCCGGGTTCTTCGGCAACCGTTCCCCAGCGCCATTGAGTCGGGTAGTAATAATAGTAAGTGATATAAGCGGCGGCGGTGGTCACAGAAATGCCACGATAATTATAGTTCCACAGATCAACTCCGGCATGGGTGGCGGCTTCAGCCATGCAGACCAGCGCCCCAACCACGAAAAATTGACGATCCAAACTGGCAGCATCTTCACCTTCGACGGCGGCAGGGAGATAACCTTCGGGGCGTATCTGTTCGATGGTGTGGCGGAAAACCTCACAACCTGCTTCAAAACGATCCTCGGCATCCAACACAATGCCCGATACCAGATTAAGGAAGCCCAACCAGATATGATCGACTACCCCGCTGCCTTCGGGTGCTTGCTGTAATATATCCACAAAGTTGGCATAATTAGCTTGCCACTCTGCGAAACCAGCGGCAAAGTCGGCATGGTCACGCACGAGTTCAGCCGCATGTGCCAGTGTGACCCCCGCCGCGAGGGCATCAAAGTAGGTGGCATAGCTGTCGAGATTAAGGCCATAACCGGATAGGAGTGCCTGAACGACCTGTTCACCCGAATCACGGTTGCTGCTGAGGCGATAGCGATAGGCGTGCAGAATGAGTTGGCTGTCGTTGGTGACCGAGTCATCTAACTCTTGGATACTCAGGAACACCCATGCTGCTTGGATCGGTTCGCGGTTGACGTTTTCGTGCGCGGCTTGAATATGATCGGGTGTGAAGTAAAGTCCGCAGTGCTGAAAGTTTGGCATATAAGCATTTTAACCTGTTCAATCAGTCGGATGATTGAAACATGAATACGATGGTTGCGTGAAAAGTGTCTGAAATTGTGTTGATTATAGCGCATTTATGCAACGCCATTTGATGTTCGGTGTATACTATTGAGTGTGAGAATTTTGTAACATTAAAGCGGATATTGCCGTGACAGACCAGACCGACAAGCCAACTGCACCCCAATCTGATAAGGCCGTAGACGATAGCAATCTGCGTTCCCCGATTCGTCCGGTGCATCCTGAGACTGAGGATGCCACACGGCCCGCCCCTGTAAAAAGCGGGATGATCGCCAAAGCAGCACAGCTTTCAACCGAGAAAGCTATCACGGACGCGGACAACGCACCTCAGGATGCCATGCCCGAAAATCCACAGGCGGCATTGGAAATACTGCGACGGAAGATGGAAATTGTCGCCAACGAGTTCGGTGAGGGGAAGATTAATCGGGCGCAGTTTAATGCCATCTATGGGCGGTATAGTGAGCAGCGTACCATCATCGAAACGCTTTTGAAGCGCAACCCGGAAAATCCGGCATGGAAGCAGGCGGCAGCACCGGGGCATACTTCATTTTTGCGGCAGCATTTTGAAGCACGGTTGGCGTACTTCCTTGTATATCAACACAATATCGCTTCCCCTCTGATGATGGGCGGCAAGCAGCAGGCGAATATGGATCAGGTCAGCGGTGTGCTGCAAGCGTTGTGGCAGATGAACAAGCGCCCCAAAATCGGTCTGGCGCGTAAAGAGATGGGCAGTGGTCAATGGCTGGTCTTGGCACTGGGCGAACACTCGGTGACTCTCGCCATGTTCATGCTGGAGCCATCGGTTGAGCAGGCCACATTGGTGCGCGATTTACATAATGACTTTGAGCGGGCGAATCGACGCTCGTTGAGTAATGGTACGCGTTCATTAGATCGGTTTGTGTTTCCGCAGCGGGCATTGGCGGAGAGAGACATAGGTCTTTAGTCGATAGTCTTTAGTCATTAGAAAATACAAAGCTGAGTTGATAGTTAGCAGATATGAGAGAATTAACGAGGGATTGGGAGATTTGGCGTGGGGGATTATAAGAAGCTAGCTGTTTGAGGAAAATCGTACCAATTTACACTCAAAATCTACGAAGTAACGAAGTCCTTTCCAAAAGAAGAAGCGTTCGGTCTGACCAGCCAACTTCGACGTGCAGCTTATTCAATACCTGCTAATATCGCGGAAGGATCGGGACGCGGTACTGACAAAGAACTGGCTCACTTCTTGCAAATCGCCCTCGGTTCAGCGAATGAATTGGAATTCCATTTAAGTCTTACACACGACTTACATTATCTTGAAACAACCGCTCACAAAGAACTTGAAGGCAATATCCTCGAAATACAGCGCATGATTGCCGGACTCATTCAGCATCTAAGAGGCTGTCTAAAAAGGGAAAAAGGAGACTAGAATGAGGGGATGATAAACCGAGCAAGTTACCCTAGCGACCTGACAGATAAAGAATGGACATTAATCGAGGCGTATATTCCGGCAGCCAAGCCGGGAGGATGCC
>JBBQLX010000052.1:0-36955 GCA_038328375.1 Aggregatilineales bacterium
TGCTCCGTGCTACTCTCCCTTTGCCCCAACTTTCCTCCGAGCAGGCTGCCCTTTTGGTGGTCAAGCATCTTGATAACCGCACTCGTTCTCGTTCTTCTCGCCTCAAACGCCGTTTTAAACCTTGAATGTGACTTTGTCGAGTAATGGACAAATTAGTCTTTTTGTTCTACCCTAGATTTGCATATATCCCTTGGTAACAAACACTCAAACTGTCCACAAAAGGAAATCATGATGATAATCAATACAATGAGCGCGACCCTGTTGTACGTTCGCGACTTGGAAACCAGTGTTAAATTTTATCGGGATACATTGGGTTTTCCGGCTCACGATGGCACGGAGGATTTTATGGCCTTCACTGTCGGGGATAAAACATTGGCGGTCATGCAAATTGATTCAGTCGCGAAGATGATTTCCGAGGAAGCCGTGCAGCCTGCGGTAACGGCAGCCCCACCGCGCTTTCTCATCGCCGTTTTCCTCGAAGACACCGATAAAGCCTACGAAGAACTCAAGGCCAAAGGTGTCCACTTCATCAAACCGCCCACCACCCAACCTTGGGGGCAGCGCATGGCCTATTTCACTGATCCTGACGGCTATATTTGGGAAATATCACACTTTCTAAAAGACGAAGAGAAATCCTAGTCAGATGGCAATCTTGGCGGCGGCAGTCCCACCACCAAATTGCCACAGATTTAGCCGAGCCATCCGCTGAAATGTCGCCAACTTTGCCAAATATCAGTCACAAATTGACAACATTTCCGCCAATTTCGCCATTTGTCTTGAGACTAAAAACTATCGACTAATAGCTATAGACTAGGAATGTACCAGTTCCCGCTCTACCTTCAGCTTGAGATTATTCCGCTTGTGACGTGGGCTTTCCGGCACGACCAACGGCGTTCCCGTCACCGGATCATCAATCACGCGGCAGTCGATCTTGAACACCTCTTTCACCATCGACTCGGTCACAATCTGGTCGGGTGCGCCTTCTGCGAAAATCCGCCCGTCACAAATCGCGACCAAACGGTCGGCATAACGACAGGCGTGGTTCAGGTCATGCAGTACCATCACAATCGTCTTACCGCGCTCGACATTTAGGTCGTGCAGCAGTTCCAACACCTCAATCTGATAGGCCAAATCGAGGAAGGTGGTTGGTTCGTCCAAGAGGATCAAGTCGCTGTCCTGTGCTAAGGTCATGGCAATCCACGCCCGCTGCCGCTGCCCACCCGACAGGGTATCCACTGGGCGATCTGCAAAAGCTGTGATATTGGTGATCTGCATGGCATCGTGGGTTACGCGCTCATCCTCGGCTGACCATTGTTGCAGCCAACTCTGGTGCGGATAACGCCCCTGTGCCACCAGCTCATGCACAGTTAAACCTTCGGGCGCGGTCGGCCCTTGCGGGAGGATGCCAAGCTGTTTCGCCAGTTCTTTAGTTGGGAGCTTCCAAATATCCTGCCCATTTAGCACCACACTGCCGTGATTAGGCTTGAGTAACCGGGAGAGTCCGCGCAGTAACGTGGACTTTCCGCAGCCGTTTGGCCCAACCAGCGTGGTAATTTTCCTGTGTGGAATGGTCAAACTCAGATTGTGAATGATACTCGTATTGTCGTAGGACAACGCGAGATTGCTTGCTGTAAGTTCGCTCATCGTTAGTTATTCCGGTTCCGATATAACAAATAGACGAAGTAAGGCGCACCGATCATCGCCGTCACGATGCCAATAGGGAGTTCGCCGGGTGCAATCACCCACCGACCGATCAAGTCTGCTAATACCAACAGCGCCCCGCCAAACAAAGCCGATATGGGAATCAAGCCTTCGTGTGAGGGGCCAACCATACGCCGTGTGACGTGCGGTGCAACCAAGCCAATAAAGCCGATGGTTCCTGAAACCGCTACGGCTGCCGATGCTAAGGCCACGCTGACAACCAGTAAAAGCCCGCGCTGCCATTCGACACGCAGCCCCAGACTTTTAGCCGTGTCATCGCCGAGGTTCAGGGTGTTCAAGTGCCGCGCTAACAGGATTGCCGCAGGGAAGCACACGAGGAGCCACGCACCGAGCGCATAAACATGCTCCCAATTGCGCCCATATACGCTGCCTGCCAGCCAGACATAAGCCTGCTGCACATCTTGAATTTGCCCGAACAGGAGGATTGTGGTGGTGATCGCCGCGATGACTGCCTCAATCGCGATGCCGATGAGGATCAATCGAATCGGGCTGCTGGTCCCGCGCTTCCACGCCAGTAGATAAATCGCGAAGGCTGTGAGCAAAGCACCACCAAAGGCTGCCCACGGTAAGATGTATATGGGAATGTTTTTCAGCCAGACGATTAGGCTAACCGCCGCTAATCCCGCGCCGCTGCTCACGCCTAACAGGAATGGATCAGCCAACGGGTTACGGGTGATGCCCTGCATAATCGTACCCGAAGTCGCCAGCGCCATCCCAACCAAAAAGGCTAACACGATGCGCGGTAAGCGGAAGGTATGCACGACCAACGCAAAATTCCGATAATCGGGGTTATCACGGTTGATTCCGAGCAGCGTCTGAATGACATCCCCAATGGTCATGTTGTACTGACCATAGTTGATACTCACAACCAGTACCACAAGCGTAAATGCCGCAATCG
This sequence comes from Aggregatilineales bacterium, assembly GCA_038328375.1. Classification (GTDB taxonomy): domain Bacteria; phylum Chloroflexota; class Anaerolineae; order Aggregatilineales; family Phototrophicaceae; genus CFX2. Next base: position 2,621 of record JBBQLX010000052.1, read on the forward strand.
CCAAGGCCGCCAACGGTACACGTTTGTCGATCTTATAAGAGAAGTGCAGCCGCAGTGGGCGAATCGTAATCCACGGGGCTGGAGGTGTTGTTTTAGTAGTCATTAGCGTTTCACCTTCCACCGCGCCAACCAGATGAAGAAGGGCGCACCGATGATTGCCATCACCACGCCTGTTGGCAGTTCTTGTGGACGGATAACCACGCGCGCGCCCACATCCGCAACGGTGATCAGAATAGCGCCGACCACTGCCGAATAAGGAACAATCCAGCGATAATCCACACCCACCAAAAAGCGCACAATATGCGGCACGACCAGCCCAACAAAGCCAATCGGCCCTGCCAGAGCGACCGCGCCACCCGCGAGTAGTATGGTAACAACAGCCGCAATCGCCTTCACCCAAATGGTATTTTGACCCAACCCTTTAGCGACATCATCACCCAAGCTAATCGTCGTAATCTGACGGCTAATGATGAACGCGCCGATGAGTCCAACGATCATATAAGGTGCGGTTTGGAGCAGCAGTGGCATTTCGCGCCCTGCTAACGAACCGGCTGTCCAAAAGCGGATTTTATCCAGCGCTTCTTGATCGCGGATCAAAATGGCGGTTGTGAACGACGAAATAAAGGCGGATAAAATCACGCCTGATAAGGTCAACTTTAAGGGTGTGACACCACCGCGCCCCATCGAGCCTAGCGCGTAGACCAATACAGATGCCGCACCTGCGCCGATAAACGCGAAAATCGCATAAACCGAAAGTGATGCGACTTTGAACAAGACGACCGCTAAAACCACCGCAAAGGCCGCGCCACTTTGGATACCCAAAATACCGGAGTCTGCCAGCGGGTTGCGTGTCAAACCTTGCATGATCGCGCCAGCCACCGCTAGCGATGCACCGACGATGACACCCGAAAGGACACGCGGCAAGCGTACCGTTTGGATAATCAGATGGTCAAAATTGCTCGTGTCATATTTGAATAGTGCTTGATAGACGACCTGCGTGTTGATGTTGGCAGCGCCCAGCGTGATGCTCCACAACAGGCACAGTACGAGCAAGATACAGCAGACCAGTAAACCCGGCAGCAGCAAAGAGCGGCTGCCGAGGAGACGATTTGAAGGCGTTACCGATTGCGTTCCAGCAGTCATTTACACATTACCCATCTCAAGTTGCTGACGATACCGATTGGGGTTTGAGTGCAAATTCAACAATAATCTGCGCTACCCAGCGTTCGATGCGGCTTGTCAATTGGCTTGATTGCCGTCGATAAAGGCCAATGATTCGCAGAACTTGTAGTGTTCATCGTACCAGAATCTCACCAAATCTGCCCCGCATTCCATTAGTTTTTCAGCGAGCATAATCATAATCAGGGCTAGGGCTTAAATCCACGCAGCCGATTAAGTGAGGGGTTTCACATTCGTTGAGGTTAAATAAGATATGGATATACTCGGTATTATGCGCTGGTAAACGTTGACACCATGCCGATTAAAACAATCTTATACCGATGGTAAAACCTGATATACTCCTTGTGTAAACTCTGCCTGATTTCAGGCCAAAAGTGATCCTCACCAAATGACCGATTGCATCAGGATTACGAACAAGTTTTCCGTTATACTCTGCTCTTATCGTCTATATAAGCCAAGTCAAAGCACATGACCCAACTTCTACCTAACATCATGCCCGGTGGTGAATCCTTTTTCTACCGTGGTAACAACATCGGCATCCTCTGTATTCATGGCTTTATGGCTTCCCCATCGGAGATTAGTTGGCTGGGTAAGCATCTGTCTGACCAAGGTTATACAGTCTACGGCCCGCGCCTACCGGGACATGCCACTGATTACAAAGATATGACACGCCTACACTGGCAGGATTGGTACGCCGCCGTTGAAGATGCGCTTAGCGTCCTACGGGCGCAATGTGACCGCGTATTGGTGGTCGGTCACTCAATGGGCGGGATGCTGGGCTTGCTGCTGGCTGCCAACACCAAGATTGATGGACTGGCTGCGCTGGCGACCCCGGTGCTGTTCACCGGTCAGGCGATGGCGAACGCCAATTGGATCAAATGGCTTCGTCCTTACACCGATCAAAGTGATACCACTCCATTCGTCCAATTCATCCGTGATGAACAAGCTCGACGTGGGGAAACAGTTGTGGGGCGTGTGCGCCATAGTCTTTGGTCAACGGCTGCGGTGGGCGAACTTTTTACATTAGCCAATGTCGTTCAAAGCAATCTTGCCTCTGTCACAACGCCGCTGTTGTTGATTTATTCCGAGGGTGATAAAACGGTCGGCTTGAACAACCGCGATTCGATCCTCTCACAGGTCAAATCAATCAGCATCGAACAACATACCCTCAAACAAAGTGATCATATTCTCCCTCAAGACTCCGAACGGGAAACAGTTTTCGAACTGGTGGCGAATTTCATCAAGCGCACTAGCAACCCCAGCCCCTGATCTGCGTATAATAAGGTAGGATGCCATCTCGAACACTATCGTTCGTGAAATCCATTTTTGACGGACGACTGGCAACTATAGACTGGAGATTTTCTACATGCTACGTGCATTTGTTGACCAAATTCGCCTCACATGGGCTTTACTGCGTGACCCGCGCGTGCCGCTGTGGGCCAAAGTCATTCCCGTTTTGGGGATCATTTATGTCCTGTCGCCGCTGGACTTTATCCCTGATGTGCTGATCGGCATCGGTCAGTTGGATGATCTGGCGATTGTCCTTGGTGGGATGCGGCTGTTCGCGGCGGTTGTACCGCAAGACCTTGTAGAAGAACACAGGGCCACAATCGCTGGCAAGCCGCTGGATATTATTCAAGGTACAGGCTATACGGTTACATCCGACGACGAAAAAGTTAAAAATCGGTAGTTTTGGCTGTGCCTCCGAGCGCTAGGCTGAAACTCGATCATCCTGCCATTTTACGTGCCAATGCCCGTCGCCATTCTTGGGAAGGTGTTGGCACGCTCTCTATAATCCCAGCACATCCATAACCATCCCGAAATTGCCCAACGGCTTGAGAAGATGATGCAAGCCTAATTCAGCCAACATTCAAATGATTCGGAAACTGCACAAACTGTATTTGTAAGAAGGCGTTCAACGGCGGCTTTGAGGGAGCAATATGCCGAATCTGCGGAAGATGCTGCAATTGCGGCAGTTTCGGAAGTGCATTTTGTTACGGCATTGTCATTGGCAGCGCACGAAATGTTGCTGTTGATGTTGATGCAGTTGCGACAAGATCGGTTTTTGTAACATTTACAACGATTCGTGAAGAATACCCCTAACCCCAGCCCTTTCCCCGTAGTAACAGGGCAAGGGAGCCAATGCAAATGCCCCATAGATAGTGTATTCGATGTGGAGGGCGAATGGGTTACCATTTGGAAGAACATTTTGTAGCTCTTTCGGATGGTTGGTACTAACCGTTTTGAGGGAGCGAGATTGTTAAGCGGATTAGGAAACGGTAAGAGAAGCATTTGTGATGGTTTGTGCATTTAAACCTTATTTATAAGAAGTTCTGAGTACCGAGTACTGAGTCCATGCAGAATACCGCATGAGGCTAAAGCTGTCATGCTAACCACCGGACAATTGCACTGAAGGCACTCCAAAGCACGCGAAACACCGGGCTAGATATTTTCCTATAATGAATAACGCGAGCTAGCCTGATGACATTTTTCGGGTATATTAGGCTGGTATTGACCGTGATTAATCAGGGAGGATCCGAAAATGGCTGATGAACGAGAAAAATTCATCCTGACGCAAGAAGGCTACGACAACATCAAGCAACAATTGGCTGATTTGGAGTCGGTTGAAAAAGGCGAACGCGCCGAATTCGCAGACGCGGTCAATGATAAAGCGGGCGGCGATGATGATGATTCGGATGTTGCGGTCGAATTTGATGCCCATACCCGCAAGGAACGCACCAATGAGAAAATTGGTCATCTGCGTTTCATTCTGGAACGGGCAGAGATTTATACCGATTTTAATCCTGACCAGATTGATGTGGGCGAACGGGTGACGCTGTGGGATTTTGAGGATGAGCGTAAAGTCCAGTTTGACGTGGTTTCGAGTGCAGAAGTCACCACGCGCATCAAAACAAATCCTGCTGTGAAAGATGCATCTGATGACGCGCCAATTGGGAAAGCGTTACTCGGTAAGCGGGTCGGTGATATTGTGGAAGTCGAAACGCCGGACGGCATTATGCGCTATGCGATAGAGAAGATTGAGCCAATTTCGTAGGGAATGCGGGGCTGTATCATTAGGCGGTATAGGGGTGATAGGACAGCGGGTTAGAGTCGGTGGTTTTCCCGCCAGAGGCTAAAGCCCAATACGGTAGGGATAAGTTTTCCAGACTAAAGCATGGCACTATTATCCCCTCCCTAAATCCCTCCCCGCTTCGCAGAGAGGGACTTCAAAACAATCCTAAACCCAACCGTATTGGGCTAAAGCCGTCCGGCTCCATTTTCCGACAGGAAGCAGGCTAATGCCTGCTCCGACCTGTCGGGATACATCGCAAAAGGCAACCATTAAACTATTGAAATTGATCAACCCTCGTGAGGGGTTTTTGATCTATCCTTAAAACGATCAACAATTTTGAATTGTTTTTGATATTCAGGTTTGCAGAAATTTTACGAATTATTCATGATGGATAACACTTCGGTTACACATTGGTTTTAGGATGAAAGCATCAGTCGAGCCTCTAGAGAGGCCAGAAGGAAAACCAATCATGAAAAGCATTCGTAACCTGATTATTGTCCTCGTGGTGGTGATGTCCGCCGCGCTGTTGGTCACGCCGACCTTCGCGCAGGATAATACCCCTACGCCAACGGTTCCAACGACGGATAGCGCAAAACAACCAAAAACGCGTACTATCACGATTACACAGGAACAGATTAACACGCGCCTCGAAAACCGCCCCGGTGAGCGCCTCAAAGACCTAAGCATTGTGTTGGGTGACAACCAAGTTACCGTGTCCTTCACGACCAAGGGCGAGAAAAACGATGGTACGGGCAAAGCGATTGTCGCGGTGGTTACACCCGGTGTAGTGAACGGTAAATTGAGTTGGAAGTTTGACAGCCTGACGATTGACGGAACTGCCGCTACGCAAGATCAGATGGACAAGTTGAAGGAACGCATCGTTAAATTTATCGGTAGCAGAATTGAACAACGTGAACGCCGTTTCACGGTTAACAGCATCCATGTGGATAGCAACGCCATCACCGTCGAACTGACGCGCATCAAGAAGGTCTAAATCTAGTAATCGAATGTGGAAAAGCCGCTACCACAATTCGTGAATGCGGCTTTTTGTTGCTTATAAGCATTCCAACAAACGCTTGAGATTAGCCCACGTTCAGTTTGCGTAAGTTGACCGAGTCAGGATCAAGCCGCCGCGCAATGTTCACGGCTGACATCACCGCGCTTTCATGCGAGTCAATATCATGCATATAAAGACCGGCTAACCACAGTTGATTATCGCCCTGTTGGGTTAGCAGATTCCGCTGTGCTTGATAGTAATTGAGATTGATTTTCACATGCTGATATTCGACAAGCTGGTACAGCGAATCGGGCATTTGACTATCAAACGTAACCCAACTTCGAAAAATAGGCTGCTCACTTTTCCAGCTTTTCCAAACGGTGGTTTGGCAATAAGCGCCATCATCGCGCATATTGGTCACCGCCCAATGTCGCTCCTGAGCAGGCATCCAACGACGATCCCCATGAACCGCGATCACCGTCTTAAATGAATCGAAATGGCTCAATTCTTGTCGCCTGTTTTCTAGTTCATCAAGGTTGGTCAGTAGATGTAGGGCATCCCACGGGCTGGTGGCAATAATCAGATGATCAAAGTCGGAGATAGTGCCATTGGCTTCGCGCACCGAATACTGATTTTCTGAAAGGGTAATAGCGTTAATGTCGGATGAAGTTTTGATGATGGCGCGAGGTGAAGCCTGCGCCAACGCGCGGATATAGACCTGCGTTCCACCAACAATCTCGACTCCTGTGGGCGTATTCAAACCATTCATATTCATGGCGGAATATTTTAAGGCGTTATAAGCCGCGAATTGTTTAAACTCGTCCAGTTCTACGCACCACTGCGCCTGCAAAAATGGATAGAGAAAGTGATCTTTGAAGCCCCTTAATACAGGCAGCGACTCAATGAATTTTTCAATCGTGATGCTGGTATCGCGGCTGTCCATTAAGTGCCGAGCAATCCGCATCGTCAAGAGGAGTTGAAGCAGATTGGCTATCTGGTAAGGCCTGAGCGCCGACCAGACAATACCGACGCTGTTAAAAGGCGGCATCATGGTAAACGAACGGTTATCGGTTGTGTACAGCACGGCATTTAAGGGATAACGATGGAGTTTGACTTCCAGCAGATTCAGCAATTTGATGAAGGTTGGGAACATGCTGTCCATCACAAATTCAAAGCCGACCTCAATCGGGACGAGCTTTCCATTTTGCTCGACTTCGACTGTGTGTGCATGACCGCCTAAACGATCCTGTCGTTCGAAAAGGGTTACGTCGTGGTTTTCACTGAGGAGCCAAGAAGCGGTTAATCCGGCTGCACCTGCGCCAATGATAGCGATACGCATCTGGATTACCTCGTTCTAATGAGTCTTGCTCATTGTGTGTAGAGGAATAAATTGCGGACACGGCATGCCGTGTCCCTACAGGAAATCAATGATGGAGGTAATCTGAATGTAAACGGCTTATTGCAATTGCAAGCGCTGGGATTGCACTTCATCCAAGGCGCTAATCGTATCCTGCAAGCTGGAAACCTCGTCTTTAATTTCCAAGCGCAAACGCTGTGCTTTGGAGCTATCGACTTCTTTTGTGCCGAGCAAGGACATCTGGGCGTAAATTGTCCCTAATGAGGATAAGGTACTTTCCAGTTGGATTTCGGCACGTTTGACGCTGTTGACAGTCGCATCCAGATTATCGCGCTGCTGCATCAGGGTTTTAAGCTGCTCTTCCAAATCACGCTTCACGTTGGGATCCGATTCGAGGCTAATGCGTTGACCCGTTTTTTTGATCTGTTCAGGAACCATCTTGCGATCACGCTCGACCAGATCATTGTTATCGAAAGCATCAATGTGCAGCGCCAGATCGTACATATGCCCGATCCAATCATTGATGTCCGAGATGGTCTGCTGCATATTCGTCCGCATCGCGCCTTGATGCCGTGTCGCCAAGGTCATCATATTACGGCGGTATTCGAGCGCACTCTGCAAGCGCTGCCGTGAAACCGGACTGTGAATTTGGCCTAAATCGTACTGGCCTTCAAAGGCTTTGGCCACGGCCTGCGTCGCGGCATTCGGGTCGGCTAAATTCGAGACGATAAAGGCCGCCTCTGCCACACCGCCCAAAACCAACCAGAACCAACTCTGCCAGCCGGGGATATTGGTAATCTGTACCCCGAAGAACAATACCAGCGTAACCAACAATGTCAGGCCGGTTTGCCAGCTTAAAACGGCATTACGGAGGATTGCCCCAAACGCCCGCTGCCGTACCGGATCAATTGAATTTCGTGCCATAGTAAACTTCGCTTTCCATATACCGTTATGTATACGGTGATTGCCCGCATAGGTTGCGGATTGCTGCACTTTATTTTAGCCCACATCGTCTTATAGTGACATATGCGTAGGGGCTTGCCGTCGGCAAGCCCCTAAATACTAATCGACTATGATTGCGGCCTTACACCCTTAAATTGGGGTATTACCTGCTAATTACTACTGCTGCTGCTGGATTCTCCACCTGTGCTGCTTGCACCACCGGCTCCGCCAGCACCACCCAACAAACGGCGTTTGCGTTCGTCAAGCTGACGATCAACTTCACTATCGCCCACAGCCGCTTCGATTTCCTCAGAGAGGTTGCGGCTTGCCATATCCAAACGCGCATCTTCCTGATCCAAACGCTGGCGAATCTGGTCGCTCAGGCTGCTGATCTGTTCGTCTCCCATATTGGAAAATGCTTCGAGGCTCTTGACCGTCTTGGTCGTGACCTTCTTGGCTTCCGCCAGTTCGATGAGGGCGCGTAGGTGTTCGCGTTCCTGCTTGACTGTCGTCAAACGGCCTTCCAACTTTAGCCGGAAACCGAGCATTTTCTGGTATTGGGCATCCTGTTCGTGCCACTGCGTGTAATATTCCTGCGACAACTGCTGCTTGGTATTGAGTTGAGCCTGTGCTGCGGCTGCTAGATCATCTTTACCTTTGACGACCAACGTATCAATGTCGCGGTCCATCTTCTCGGCAGCCGCAGCGAATTCCTCGTACTTGCGTTTGAGGGTCTTGACCGTGCCACCGACAGTAGCGGTCGATTCTTCGAGATCGCCCAAGTTGGTTTCGATCTGCCGGATGTATTCATCCATCACCTGAACCGAATTGGATTGCAACGCACGGTCAACAATGCCATGTAAATTGGCGCTAATCAGTGTGTTGATTTTTTCAAAAAGTCCGGGAGCCATAAATCACACTCTCCTGCATAAATCACATATGCGATGAATGAAAGGGTATACGGGTTTAGTATACCGCAAGTTGCATAAAACGGATCCCGAAAAAAGAAGGGCAAACCTAGTCCGGCTTACCCTCCCGCCATGACCAAAGATTTACCCCAATCCTAGGTGAGACTAAGGGCTTCAGCCACGGGAACAGTTATTTTAAAGGTGCTGCCTTGCTCAACTTCACTTTCGAGACTGATATGCCCGCCATGTAAAATGGCAATACCTTTGACAATTGCCAGCCCTGCGCCCGCACCTTGATCTTCATTCACCGCGCGGTCGATCTGGTAGAAGCTCTCCCAGACATGCTCCTGCTCGGCTTTGGGAATGCCACGTCCTTTATCCTTCACCCAGAGTGTTACCTCTTTACCGTCAGACGATACACCCAACGTAATTGGTGAATCCGGTTCCGAAAACTTGCAGGCATTATTCAACAAAAGCGCAAGCGCAGCCGTCAAATATTCTACATCGCCCGTAAAAATCGGTATGTCTGCCGGAATTTCCACCGTCACTGGATGATTACCTGTCTGTAAATCTTTGACGCGTTCTTGCGCCTCTTTGAAGATACCCTGTACGCTGGCAATCGGCCCTTTACGCCAGTCATAAGTTTGGATGGCTGAATCGGTTTCAAGCTCCACCAGCATAATGAAGTTTTCAATCAGATTACGCAGCCGATCTGCGCCCGCCGTGATACCTGATATGTAACTGAGCATTTCTTCCTTGCTCAGTTCTTGATCGCCGGGGTTATTCAGCATGTCCGAGTAGGCCACCACAAAGGTCAGTGGTGTGCGGAACTCGTGGTTGAGCATGGTCAAAATTTGGCGTTTGAGGTTTGCCATACCGCTGTTGTGCATCTTATTCAGGCTGCGGTGACGTTCCAAACGGGACTCAATCTTGACCAGCAAATCACTGGGATCATAGGGCTTAATCACATAATCATCCACACCGAGGCGCATACCCCGATGGACATCGGCACGTTCGCCCTTGGCTGTCAAAAATATGAAGGGAATGCTGAACCAGCGGTTTTCTTTGCGAACTTCTTTCAGGAATTGAATGCCATCCATTTTGGGCATCATAATGTCCGAAACAATCAAATCCGGCGGTGCGGTTTGATTGTTCAACACTTCAATTCCATTGCTGCCATTTTCAGCCGTTAAGACCGAATATCCATCCAACTCTAAAATATCGCGGATACCTTCTAGCAGATGTATATCGTCTTCGACGACTAAAACTTTCGCTTTTTGCATCGTACTGCTGCTCCCCATACCGGTTCCAATCCCTCAATCCATAGTGTTGACCTATAAATTACTATGGCATTACCTCTATATTTCGTCAATAGGGCGAATCTCTCTGGATTAGCGCAACGTAACAAATACAACTTTGTTGTAAGGTTGATATGAGAGAGCCTGCATATGATTTCCAGCGGAAAGGCCTGAGACCTTTCCCTACGATTGTTTACGTTCTAATTGGATTCACTTACCCCGCCGATATGTCCAGCAAGTCGGAGAGGATGCCAAAGCCGGTTTGCAAGCGGCCTGCCCCTGAACCAACCAAGGTTATATCGCCCATTAAATCTGTGGTGTAAGTGATGGCATTGGTCGCACCAGAAACGGCTGCCAGTGGATTGCTGAGTTTGACGCGCATCGGTTGGACGCTGCCACCGTCGGCGGTGACACGGGCGACGAGTTTCCACTTTTCGCCTGCTTCGGCGGCGGCTTTTACATCATCGGCTGTAATACCGGTGATGCCCTTCACATCCATATCCTTGAAGGTGATGGGGCTGTTGAATAATGCCCGCGCCAGAATGATGACTTTACCGGCGGCATCCCAACCTTCGACATCACCAGCGGGATCAGCTTCGGCGTAACCCAACTGTTGGGCTTGAGTCAAGGCTTCCGCATAGCTCATGCCGCCTTCCATCTGGGTGAGGATGTAATTGGTTGTGCCGTTGAGGATGCCGCGTGCTTCGCTGATTTTGCAGCCTGCTAAGGCTTGCATCGCCAAGCGGATGGAGGGTGTACCTGCCATAACCGTTGCTTCGAAGCGCAGTTGTTTTCCGGCCTGTGCCGCCCGTGCGACCAAATCGTTATAACCGATAGCGACTGGCCCTTTATTCGCCAAGACCACATGCTTACCACTGTCGAATGCCGCGTAGCAATAATCAAGTGCGGGTTGTCCGGTTTGCAAGTTGGTGTGGCTGCACTCGATCATGACATCAGCGTTGCAGTTCTTGATGAGGGACAAAATATCTGTACCGCGTATGAGTCCGGTTGAGTCAGGATACTCGCTGAAATTATCTGCCGCTGCCAGTAAGCCATTTATATCTAAGCCTGCGGGATTATAGAGTGTGCCTTTGCTACGCGTGGCGACCGCGACAACTTGCGCCTCAAAACCATATTGTGCTTTGAGTTCCGCGCCTTTATCGCGCAAAATTTCGAGTAAGCCTTGCCCAACTACGCCCAAACCGATGAGTGCAATCTTCATGAAACGCTGTCCTTAAATGATGCTTCTAAATAGTGCATCATCTTAGCGTAGAGCGGGAGACTTGACCAACGGTAGTTCACAGTTGACAGTTCGAGACAAAGGCATAATTGGCAGCAATTTCGGCAAATTAGGCAGATGGTTTTTTGCCAAGTTTGCCAGCGACGAAATGTTGCTGTTGATGCTGTTGTTGCAGTTGAGAATCGGTGGCTTTTGTCACGATTGCCAAGATACCCCTAACCCCAACCCTTTCCCCGTAGTAACAGGGCAAGGGAGCAAATACAGTTATCTCATAGATAGTGTATTCGATATGGGGCAAGAATGGGTTACCATTTGGAAGAATATTTTGTAACTATTTGCGAGGGTTGGCGCTAACGGTTTTGAGGGAGTGGGATTGTTAAGGCGGTTGGAGAATGGTTGGCGTTTGGTAGAGCAGGTTGGTTTATTTAAACGTAGTGCATAATATAAGAGATGAACCGCAGAGGCGCAGAGAGTGCGAAGAACGCTGAGTGTATGCCGCTGAGGGTTAAAGTGGCTTTTTATCAACGTTTGTTCAAGCAATATACGAGAAAAAATTCATTGGTACTGATATGCAGACACAAAAAGCAAAACTAATTCTTGTGTTAATAATTTTTATGTCACTTGTAGCGCTTTATGCGGCGGTTTATTTCGCTAATCGTTATATTGACCGATGTGATCTGGGTGGGTTTGATAGAGACTCTAACGGTGAACTACAAGCATATTACATTTGTTATAAAAATGGAGTAGAAGCCACCCGATGGTATAGGAGTAGTTCTGATATAGAACTCGCTGTGACTTCGGAGATTACACCTTAGGGGCGCACAGCCGTGCGCCCCTACAGAATGCCCGATTTTAGGTGAAAAATGGTGAATTCTGAGCAAGCCCTAAACCTTCTCAGATTCCTTTTCTGTTATGGGTGGCAGGATGTGGTCGCCTGTGATCAGCCGTGCGGCACGGTTGCGGGTGAAGTAGCTCCAACCCCATTGGATGAACACCAAGATACGGCTCTGATATTGGACGATGTAGAGCAAGTGGATGAACAGCCACATCATCCAACCAAGCCAACCGCTAAAGTGGAAGCGTCCCAAATCCGCGACTGCTGAAGCGCGTCCAATGGTCGCCATATTACCCAGATCACGATAGTGGAAGGGTTCTAGTGACTTGTTATCCAAGCGGGATTGGATAATCCGCGCCACATATTTGCCTTGCTGCATGGCGACCTGTGCCACTCCCGGTAAGGGTTTGCCATTCTGGTGAGTGTAATTGGCGAGATCACCGATCACAAAAATTTCAGGATGATTGGGCAGGCTCAAATCCGGCTGCACGATGATGCGTCCGGCACGGTCGAGTTCGGCTCCAGTTGCTGCTGCCAGTTTGCGTCCTAAGGGTGAGCCTTGAACACCTGCGCCCCACAACACCGTATAAGCATCAATCGTCTCGGTTTGCTCACCCGTGCGGATGGTCACGCGATCTGTATGTATATCGGTGACAATGGCGTTGGTTCGCACGGTCACGCCCAGCTTACGCAGTGACTCGGCCGCCCGCGCTGAAAGATCGGTCGGATAAGGTGGCAGCACACGATCTGTGCCTTCCAGTAGGATAACTTTGGCACTTGCCGGATCAATGCGGCGGAAATTATCTTTCAGCGTGTAATTCGCGATTTCGCCGAGTGCGCCTGCTAGTTCAACGCCGGTTGGACCGCCGCCAACTACCACGAAGGTCAACCATTTGCGGATTTGCTCAGGGTCGGTTTCACGCTCAGCCGCTTCGAAGGCCAACAGCACCCGCCGCCGGATTTCGGTGGCATCCTCTATCGTTTTCAATCCGGGTGCGACAGCTTCCCACTGATCGTTGCCGAAGTAAGCGTGGCGCACACCTGCCGCCAAGATCAGCGTGTCATAAGGAACACGTCCGTCAGTCAGGATGACTTCACGCTTATCAACATCAAAATCCATGACTTCAGCCAGCAGCACTTCGGTGTTCTTCTGGTGCTTGAGGATGTCACGCAGCGGCGCGGCGATATTGGCGGGTGACAAAGCACCTGTCGCCACCTGATACAGCAGCGGTTGGAACAGATGAAAGTTGCGGCGGTCAATCAGCGTGATCTGTACATCTGCACGGCGCAAAGATGTTGCCGCATGTAAGCCGCCGAAACCGCCACCGATGATGACGACTCGTTGTTGATTTTCCATCTTAAACTCCCCCATCATTGTCATTTGTGCATTTATTCACAATATAGACGCATTATACAATCACTTTCATACTTTCGTTTAGGATGAAACTTTCAAAATGGGCGATTGGTCTAAAATTTTCGAGCCAAGGTACGCAAACCAGCATAAAATAGTCCGATGTAGAGCGAAGATTGTTACGACGAACAGCGAGGGATTATGGAGCAGCACGACGCAAAATTGATTGCCGAATCGCGCGAGATTTGGAATGCCAATGCCGAGGCTTGGGATAAAAAGATTGGTGCGGGTGGCGGGTGGCAAACCACGTTAATTGCGCCGACGGTTGAGCGCATGTTAGATATTCAGGCAGGCGAAAAGGTGCTGGATATTGCCTGCGGGAATGGTCAGTTCAGCCGACGATTAGCGGAGTTGGGAGCTAGAGTGGTCGCGTCGGATTTCAGCCCCAAATTGATTGAACTGGCGAAAGGTCGCAGCACCGAACAGGCCGAGCAAATTAGCTATCATGTGGTGGATGCCACCGATGAAGCGCAACTATTGGCGTTAGCGGGTGACAATCATCGGCAATTCGACGCGGCGGTGTGTAACAATGCCATTATGGATATGCCCACGATTGAACCGTTGTTTCGGGCGGTTGCCAAACTGCTCAAGCCGGAAGGACGGTTTGTGTTCTCGATTATGCATCCCTGTTTCAATGGCTTAGCGATTTCGATGTCACCTGAACTGCCGGATTATGCCCAACAGCCAACCTACTCGATTAAAATATCGCGTTATTTATCCTTCGAGGCCACCAAAGGGCTGGCTATCCGTGAGCAGCCGCGTGAACAATTTTATTGGCATCGTCCGCTGCATGTGCTATTGAACAGTGCTTTCTCCAGTGGCTTGGTCATGGATAGGATTGAAGAACCATCGCTGAAAACAGATATAGGGTCAAAGAATGCGTTTGATTGGGCGAACTACGATATGCCGCCGCTGTTGTTTGTGCGACTGCGTCCAGCAAGGTAAGAGAGGTTTAAGGATAAAAGATAAGGGAACACACATAGGTGCTCCCCTACATAGAAAAGCTCGAACTATACGAATTAGTTGTTTTGCATCTGTACCATCGACAAAGCAGTTTGTTTTTCGGCGTTGCTCTTCCATGAGAACATAAACAGAACCAGCGCGATGACACCCGTTAAAACACCTGTCACCAGCAGGCCGCTGCCCGCGTGTTGCACGATTAAGATTGTCATATTTGCCAGCGCTTGACCGAAAGCATCGCTGCTTTGAAGTGTCCATTGGCTGGATTGCAGAACATTAGCTGTGAAAGAATTCGATAAAATTACCCCGACTAACAGGAACACGGCAGCCGGAACAAAAAGCGATTTGCTCAGCCAGCGCAAATTTCCAAAGAGATCACCGCCGCGCATATAAGAGAGAAGTACGCCGACCAGAACCGTCAACAGAATAACCATCACGATAGCCATATCCAAGCCGCTGCGAACCGTGACCGCTAAAAACAAATCGAGCAAACGCAAATTGCTCCGCAGATTGAGTGTGTCGCTCAGCAATAGATGATCTGGTGTATTCGCCAGTGCAGCGGGCAGCGCATGAGCAATTTGCGCGGCGGTCGCGGCTATCGACTGGTTCTGACTGATGCAGCGGGGCAAACTTCCACCGGATGCAACAGCGGTTTGATTCGTCTCACAGAACGGTAAGGCGGCTGCCAAGCTGTTGGCAAAGCGCTGGCCTGCTGCGCCAGTGAGGGCAGTCTTAATCGGTGTGAGGTCAATTGAAACATCGATCTTGCTATCACGCCCTTGGATGAAATCGAATATCTCATTCACGATATGGGCGGATTGGGTACGCAGGTAGACCGGTGTAATCACTTCGCGTAAGGCGCTGTTCAACGCAGCGACAGGGAGTTGATCGGCAGTACCCAAAACTTGCTGGTTAAATTGATCTGCCAATTCCCCATTTAAGAGGACATCATAAACGCGGTCGTCATTGACAACGCCTTCGTAGAAACTGCGATCCAAAATCCAAGGGCGCATCGAACTCATGATCATGGCGGACATCGCCAATGGCAAGAATAAACCGATCCAGATGAAACGAGTGAAAAATTTACGCATACCATTGTCCCCCTCAGGCCACATGATTGATGCTCATGCCCCTTAATACGTTTGTTTGGGTGAATTAGTTCCACCAAAGGCATTCGACAATACAACTCTCTAACAATACAGGTTAACGGGGTGGGTTGTGATCCGTCAAAAGGTGGATTTGTAGGAGGGGCGTTAGGGTTAACGAGACAAAAGTTGCAGAAGCGGTCAACCAATAATTGTAAGCTGTGTTTGAAACGATATTCTGGAGATAACCCAAATGATCAAAGACTGGCCGCGATACGATCAAGAGGATTTACCGCGATTTGTAGAGTATTTGGAAAGCCAATTGGCAAAAGACGAGCAGGTTGTTCGGCTCGAAATCATTAATAAGTCAAATGCTACATGGATTTCAATCGAACCTGTGGGAAATTCCGACGAGTTTCCTGCTGGCTCCAAATATGAAGTAGTCGCACTCGTCAGAAAAAATAAACCAGATTTGGTTATCGAAATGAGCGAAACACACGTCATTGTAGATTCTTATAATTGCGCCGCCGTATTTGATAAAGGTGTTGCGACGCAGGCGTATCAAGAATGATTTTTACCCGTTTTCCAGCCAATCTTGCATCGGCGCGATCCAATACATATCCCAACCTTCGTCGTGTCCCATGCGTTCGGTGTCATTGGGAAAGCGACTGTGAATCAAGTGAATGCGAGTGCTGCTGCCTTCGGGGTGCAGTTCCCAGCGTACTAGCGAGTCCCCCCATATTTTCTGCCAGCCGTTTTGCCGCCAAGTGTATTCCAGCAGAGTGGGTACGGTGATGTGGGTGAAGTGTCCGCTGGTCGCACCGTTAAAAAATTGATACGCGCCGCCATCGCGTAAGTCCACTTCGACGTGGTTATCTTGCATCCAGATGCTCATGGTGGTGGTGTCGGTCAGTGCCGCCCAAACCCAATCAATGGGCGCAGCAATGGTTAACCGTTTATGAATGTCGGGCATCGTAAGGCTCTTTATCTAAGAAAGCGGACGGGATTAATCCCGCCCCTACAATATATGCGGTTGGTGCGGAAACAATTGCGCCATTTATAGCGTTGACTGCCTTATAAAGCAAAAGCCCCGCCTCTACGAGAGAAACAGGGCTTTTATTTTTAGACAAATTCGTGTGCAAGCGGTGGACACGACATGTCGTGTCCCTACTTAGAACATGCTGCGGTGATTGTTGTTATTACTACCCGCACCCGGCAGCGAGTTCATGAATTCTTCATTGCTTTCGGTCAGGCGGAATTGGTTGATGAAGCGTTCGTATGCGCCGACCACACCCAGATCAGGGTCTTCTTGAAGGTGCGACAACATGTTACGCATGGTATAAGCACGAGCCAACACATCCGGCCCTAACAGCAGTTCTTCACGGCGAGTCGATGACTGTTCGATGTCGAAGGCCGGGAATACACGGCGTTCTTGCAGCTTACGGTTCAACATCAGTTCCATGTTGCCCGTACCTTTGAATTCTTCGTAAATCAGATCGTCCATCTTACTGCCGGTGTTGACCAAGCAGGTGGCGATAATCGTCAGGCTGCCGCCTTCTTCCACATTACGGCCCGCGCCGAAGATGCGCTTCGGTGGGTGAATGGCTGCCGGATCAAAACCGCCGGAGAGGGTACGACCACTGCTCGGCACAACAAGGTTATAAGCACGAGCCAGACGGGTAATGCTGTCCAACATCACAACGACATGCTGCTTGCTTTCCACGAGGCGCTTGGCGCGGTTAATCGCCATCTCCGCCACACGGACGTGATGCTGTACCGGATCATCAAAGGTTGAAGCGATCACTTCGGCATCCACCGAGCGATCCATATCCGTCACTTCTTCAGGACGCTCACCGATTAGGGCAATCATCAAGTGAACTTCAGGATAATTCTTGCTGATAGCGTTAGCGATTTCTTTCAGTACGGTTGTCTTACCAGCCTTAGGCGGCGAGACGATCAACCCACGCTGTCCGCGCCCGATAGGAGCGATCAGATTGAGTAAACGGGTGGAAAGAATTCGGGGGCTGGTTTCAAGATCATAACGTTCATTGGGGTAAATGGGGGTCAGGTCTTCAAAGTTGGGGCGGTTCTTGGCTTCTTCGGGGTTCAAGCCGTTAACCGCATCCACACGGAGCAAGCCATAATACTTCTCCGAGTCTTTGGGCGACCGCACCTGCCCGATGACCATGTCACCGGTACGCAGGTTAAAGCGCTTAATCTGCGTCTGGCTGACGTAGATGTCGTTCGGCCCCGGCAGATAATGTTCTGCTCGCAGGAAGCCGATGCCATCATCGACAATTTCCAGAACGCCACCGCGTAACTGATAACCTTGCTTTTCAGCATTGTTACGCAGCAGCGACAATATAAGTTCAGGTTTTTTAAGTCGACTGTAGCCCGTTACATTATTCTCGCGGGCGACAGAACGTAATTCTTCAAGTGTTTTTTGCTCTAATTGGGCAATGTCCATGTTCAGTGTGACTCCGGGGTGGGGTTAATCCCCAAAACAGATAACCAGATCGAATCGTATACCGTTGGTTGTGAGGGGGATACGTATGGAAAAGCGACTATCGCGCGCTACGCCAAATGACTGCTTAAAATCACTTTTATTTGAATGTATAACTCAGTGTGTGTAGATGAAGAAGCGTGGTCGTTTCCCTAATAGGAACTATAGCATATGTTTTTTGAATAGGCAAGATAGTTTTCTTAAAAGTTGTCGAAAATATCTCATCATTGGTCGCTGAAAAAAATACAAAACAAGGAATGTATACGATCCCTTGAGGTGGAGGACGCGTTCGCCCTCCCTAACACATGACATAAAAAATAACCGCATCACCTGACAGCTAGCTATTAAGTCCCATCAAATTGAGGAAAACCGGCTTCGCCGTTGGCTGCCAGCAACTCATTGAGCTTTTTGCCGATGGTGAGCAGGCAGGAATCGGTCGCTTTTTCCTTCTCGCCCCACTGCGCCAAGGTGAAGGTTGACATGCCAAAAATCAAGCGACCATTGATGTTATTGCCAAGAGCGATAATTATTTCCTTGGGCAAGGTGTTCGGTTGCAACAACCACGCGATATGCTGGTTCATCTGGTCACGACGAGCCTGCGAATAATCGTTGCAGTTCGTCACCATGTCCGCGACCGCATGAATCTCGTCTGCCAATGCGCCGGTCAATGGTGCAGCGTTGGGTATAGCCGTCAATTGTTTGATAACCTCGCTCGACCCGGACATGCCGGGTAGTAGCGTACCTACAGGGCTATCAATGATGTTGCCATTGATGTCAATCGTTGTGGGACTTGGACGCGGATTATTCCGGTTGACGAGTACCACAACAGCGATGACAAGTGCTGCCAGAAATATGATGATACTTGCCGCCAACATACGCTTATCGTTTTTACTGGCTGGCGGCAGTTTTTTTCCTAAGTTCATGAGGCCGTTCGCAGAGATAACATATATTGATAAAGTGCTTCACCGCCGGAGATGCTCAGGCGGTTGGTGGCGAATTGATGGGCTGCACCGAGCTTGCCACCGGAACGCATGAAGGCGATGAAGTCCCCTTCGTTCAGCGTGGAGGTAAGCAGTGATGAACCTTTGTCTGTACCGACACCGTTCTCGCCGTGGCAGCTCGCGCAATCCAGTGCATCGTAACGGCCTTTGCCGCGTATGACCACTTCTTGATCGAGTCCGGTAATGGCAGCGGCAGTTGCTTCGCTGGTCGCCACAGCCTCACTCGTCGCAGTGGCTTCACTTGTGGATGCAGCTTCACTTGTAGCATCTGCTGTATCGGTTGGCGCAGCGGTTGCAGCCCCAACAGTCGATGTTGGCAAGACATAGTTATAAGTTGGAATTTGGGTGGAGGTCGGGATCGCTGTCGCCGCTGGCCCTCCGCCACCACAAGCAGCCATGACTAATGCCATAAACAGCGAAGTAGCAACAAACAGGTAGGATGAACGAGAGAAATGTTTCATGTCAACTGCACCTCGCCTTTCAGCTTATTGTGAACGATTAGGATCAAGCGCTTCCTGCAACCCATCACCTACAAATGAAAAACTCAACATCGTTAACCCCACCAAAAGGGTTGGGAACAGCGCCAGATGCCAGAAAACACGAATGGTGTTACCGATGCCACCGCCAACCATCTTGCCCCAACTGGCGGTTGGCTCTGAAATGCCAATGCCGAGGAAGCTCAAACCGGCTTCAGCAAAAATGGCTGATGGAATGGCGATGCTGAAATTAATTAGCAGCGGTGAGATGGCATTAGGCAGGATATGCCGTGTGATAATATCACGGTCGGTTGCCCCCAAAGCACGGGCAGCGTTGACGAATTCTTTTTCGCGGTAAGTTAAGAACTGTGCCCGCGTGAGGCGTGTTGATTCGATCCAACCCGTGATACCCAGTACAAAAATCACATTAGGTAGGCCGTTACCGAGAAGGCTCAAGAGAAAGAGCGTAAACAGCAGCGGCGGAACGGCAGTGGCAACATCAATCAACCGTTGAATGCCAAAATCGACCCTGCCGCCGAAATAACCGGAAATTGCGCCCAATGGCACGCCAATCGAGAAGGCGATGATCGGAACCACTAAGCCGACGGTCATCGAGGTACGTGCGCCGTAAATCAAGCGTGACAGATAATCACGACTGGCGGTATCCAATCCCAAGGGATGAAGTGGATCAACACCGGGCAGCATACTCGCGCGCAAATTTAGAAACACACGGTCATAGGGATAAGGACTAATGAGGTTCGCGAAGATTGCCACCAGCAGCAGGAGCAGCACCAGCAGTAATCCGCCCATCGCCAGACGGTTGCGCCGGAAACGCCGCGCCGCATCAATCCACGGCGAACGCCTTTCGATGCTTTCACGCAGTTTGACGGGCGCGACCGATTTTGTGGTGACTTCGACGGCAGCTTTATTTTCCATATTAGCTGATCCCCCGACCACTTATCCGCACACGCGGGTCGATCAATGTATATAAAATATCAGTGATGAGGTAAGTAATTCCCCAAAAGAATGCGATTAACAATACCAAACCCATAATCATGGGATAATCGTGTGAAAAGATGCTGGTCACAAAGAATTTACCGAGGCCGGGAATTCCAAAAACCACTTCAATAAAAATCGAACCGGTGAGCAGGTTGGGAATCTGTGGCAGCAGCACTGTAATCATGGGGATCAAGGCGTTTCGCATCACATGGCGTATCATGATGGCGCGTTCACTAAGCCCTTTGGCGCGTGCTGTACGGATGTAATCCGCGCCCAGCGCATCAGCCACGCTGGAACGGGTGTAACGGGCAACCAGTGCCAACGGTGTAAGCGCGTAAGTGATGACGGGCAAAAAGTAATCCCACGATAGCAGCGCAGGACCATTCTGCCACAGCGGTGCGATAATCCACTTTTTAGGATCACCCCAACCGTTTTGATAACCAAAAATGAGTAATAACAAACTCGCAATAATAAAGGGTGGCAAGGTAATGCCGAGTGTAGCAGTAAACGTCACAAAATTATCAACCCAGCTATTTCGCCGGTAAGCTGCAACGATGCCCATAATGAGACCCAAACTGAAGGACACCGCAATGGTGTAAACACCCACTTGCAATGTCACAGGCCATGTGCGGGTGATGACGCTAATAACCGATGGTTTACCGGGAACTGCGAACGAATACCCAAAATCCAACTGCGCAGCGCTAACCAGATAATTAACGTAGCGCTGTGGTGTAGGGATATCCAAACCATACTTATGTTCCAAATTAGCCAGTGCCGTCGCGTCGTAGCCCCGTTCACCCAGATCAAACGGACCGCCGGGAACCGCATCCATCAAGAAGAAAACGACGGTTGCCACAGCAAAAAGTACGAAGAAAAGTGCGATGAGTCGCCGGATGATGTAGCCTGTCATTAAGGCTCCTAGTGCAATGATGTAACGATATTCAAAAATCTACCCATCTAATTTATCGAAATGATAGCAAAACGTAGACTCATTTTTGTGCCTACGCTGAGACTATACAAATTCATTTTTAAAAAAGGTTTGGCATGAGCATCCGAAAAATCTTTTAGTGAACACACAATTATATCTAAAGTAATGGCAGAGGCATTATTATTTTGCCTCTGCCATTGAGATGTCTGCTAACGGTTACTGGGTGCGGTAGGTATCGAAGTTGGCTACATCTTTGGTGATGTAGAACGTACCCCAGCACCAATCATTACCCCAGTGGAAAGCGCCTACGCCCTGTGCGTCAGGACGGAAGCATTCACCGGCGACATACGGTTGGTACAGGTCACCTGCAATACGGTGGTCAATGAAAATACCACCGACATCCTCGACCAGAACCTTTTCAGCGTCTTTATACATTTGTAGACGTGCGGCGGGATCACTCACCAATACGTTGGCATCTGCGACCAGCTTGTCGAACTCAGGATTCGACCATGAGTGACGGCCTGTGGACACCCATACACCCAACATATTCGAGGGGTCAAGGTAATCCATACCGTAGCTGATGGCAGCGAACTTGATAGTCGTCGGACGTGCCAGCAGCCCAGTCATATAGGTCTGGTATTCCATGTTATTGACAGTGATGGTGACACCCAAGCATTGGCTGATGGAACCAGCGACAGCTACGAACCAAGCTTGGTGAGTATCACTCTCGCCACGCAGTTCCAATTGTTGCGCCGGGAAACCCTTACCATCCGGGAAGCCTGCATCAGAGAGCAGTTTCTTGGCTGTGTCGCAGTCGTAAGACTGAATGTCCTTCAGCGCACCGGTGCTATCCGAAGCCGGGAAGCCGGGGGCAAGGAAGGAGTAAGCCGGAACACCAAATGCGGCACCGATGACGTTCTTGGCAATCGATTCACGGTCAACCGCTTTGGCGAAGGCCAAACGAACATTCTTGTCATTGAAGGGTGCGGTGAAGGTATCGAACAGCAGATAGTCGGTACGGAAGTCACCGAAGTTCGGGCGGTAGTTGGCGCTCAGAACCGGGTCTTTGGCAATGACATCAAAGTCAGCAGGGCTGAGGTTGGAATAGTTTACCGAATCAATCTTATGGGCTTGGAAGGCGAGAAAACTACCATTGAGCATGTCACCATAAAAGCCATTCATTTCTTTCAAACGGGGCTTGCGATAACCATTGTAGGTTGGGTTCGCAACCAGCTTGACGCTTTCACCCGGTTTAAACTCTGACAGCATGAACGGGCCGGCTGAAACAGCGGTCTTGGGGTCAAGAAGATAGTTGGGGCCAAGTTCGGTCAATGCCTTAGCCTGAAGGGGTGCCCAGAAAAAGACCGTACCGGGCAGGTAAGGACGTGGGCCATCGGTGGTGAAGACAACAGTGTTATCATCTGCCGCTGTGACACCGATTTGGTCAGGTGTGACTTCACCAGCGACTGCTTCCGACCAATTCTTGATCGTACCTTGCCACATCCACACAAAGTCATAGGCGTTCTTAGGATCGACCATAAACCGATAGGATGCAACATAGTCATTGGCAGTCAGGGGTGTACCATCGCTCCAGACCTGTCCGGGGCGCAGATGGAACGACCATGACAAACCATCGGCTGACGCTTCCCACTTTTCGGCTGCGCCGGGGATCAGATTCAGGTTTTCGTCCAGACTGACCATCGCATCACCAAACATGTCAGCGTTGCAGATGCGTGCGTATACAGTGACAACGGCTGAAAATGAAACTTGTTTAGCTGTCGAATCGCATAATCCAGTAAAAATTTGTTGATCATACGGGGCAGCGTCGGCTGGCAGGTCGCGCCCATAGACATCTTTATTTGCATCCTGTGCGCCCGCCAATGGCAAGCCAACAGCGGCGAGTATCAACATCGCCGAAAGTGCAACCAGAACCACAGATAGTTTTCGATACATATTGGCCTCCTAAAACCGTTCTCGAAATTTTTTTACTTCCAATCATTAAGGATTGTAGGGCACATATTACACTGTCACATGGCTACGCGCAATAACTCCAATGGTATAAATTCAACAAAACGGACAAATTGTTAACATTTTCGGACACTGATGTTATACCTTACGATATTCACTCATATGAGAGAGCGCTTGCTGATTGAGATTATTCCTACACTAACGGATGACCTGTTTGTACGGTTGGAGTTGGTGGCAAAAGTGTGGCAAAGGCGCTCGCAAATTCAGTGATAGACGCGGCGCAGAAAATAGGTTATGATACTATTTGATAGTCACTTTTATGGAAATTCATTAATTTCATAAACCATGTTCGACCTTACCAAAAACATTTAGTAGAAAGGAGCTTTTCGATGCCAATCAAACAACTTCATATCGGTTTTGGATACGCTCCAGTGAGTGCCGCTTCGTAACGTCTGTTATTTCCTCACTCGTGTTTCAACCCTCGATATGACAACAATTTATTGAATCTGCCTGATTGCTGATCTTGCAACCTATGTATTGCTGTTTGGGCAGAACCGCGACTTTTCAGTTAATGAACAGCCGGACGTGGTGCTTGCCATGTTCCAAATACGAGTGAGTGTGTAACGATATGTTTTCGATTAACCCGCGCAAACGTGACGCGCGAACGATGTATCTTTTCTTTAGTGTCGGCATGGCGATCTGTTTCGCCATGAGCTTTATGGTGATGATGGTCTTTACGGTGCAGACAGTCGGGCTGAATCCGTTGCAATTGATTCTGGCGGGTACAGCGCTGGAAGCCACCATCTTCATCTGCGAAATTCCAACGGGCATCATTGCCGATGTCTACAGCCGCCGCCTGTCGATTGTGATTGGCTTTTTCATCATCGGGGCGGCCTTTATCTTTCAAGCCTTTACACCGACCTTCGTGGGTGTGCTTCTGTTTAATATCTTTTGGGGTTTCGGTTATACCTTCACCAGCGGCGCAACCGAAGCTTGGATCATCGACGAAGTGGGTGATGAAGAAGTCGGTAAGTTATTCCTACGTTCCAGCCGCCTCAGTAATTTGTTGGGGATTGGCGCGACGATTATCGGCATCCTCTTGGGCAGCTTGCTCATTACCCTGCCGATATTGGTGGCTGGTTTGTTGTTTCTGGTCATTGCGGTCGGGATGGTGTTGTATATGCCAGAAACCGGATTTCATCCCACGCCGACCGAAGAACGCAGTTCTTTTGGTCAGATGGGGGATACGCTGCGGGCAGGCGTTGGCTTGGTGCGGGTACGTCCCATGTTGATCGCGATCCTCGGCATCGGTTTGTTCTTCGGTTTATATAGTGAAGGACTTGATCGCCTTACAGATGCTCACCTGTTACGGAGTTTCACACTGCCCGACTTTCATGGTCTGCCAACAGTGGTGTGGTTGGGTGGCCTCGGTTTGTTGGGTAGTTTATTGACTGCCGTCGTGACGCGTGTGATGGAAAAGCGCCTCGACATGAAGCGCAGCCAGTCATTGGCGCGGGCTTCATTCGGCTTATCGGCGGTGCTGGTGGCCTGTGTGTTCGGCTTCGGGCTGGCAGGCAACTTTGTAATGGCGATCATCATCAACTGGTGTATCGGCAGTGTCCGCGCTCTACTCGGCCCGATTAACACCACATGGATCAACCAACACATCGACTCGTCAGTACGGGCAACGGTCATTTCGTTGAGCAGCCAAACGGATGCCTTCGGACAGATTGTGGGTGGGCCACCTGTGGGCTTCATTGGTGAACGGCTGGGGATTCGTGCCGCGCTCATCACCAGCGGCTTGATCTTGAGTCCAGTGCTGTATCTCTACTCGCGCATCATCCGCACCGATAATCGGGCGGCAGCAGCAGGAATAGTATCTGTACAGCCCTCGGTCGAGGCGTAACCTCTACCTCCGTAGGAAAGTGCTAAAAATGCAGCGCTAGGTTTTTTATAGGGCAGGGGTGTGGCTCCGCCGCCTCTAATCATTAACAGTAGTCCATCAAGAAGGTAGTTAAGTATGCTTTGGTAAGGTAGACATCCAATTATGAACTGTAGAGACGGGATTTTTTCCGTCCGCCGGTTCGTCGATCATCTTAGTTTATTTTCACCACACAAGTTTATATAGTTTTGAACAAGGGGTTTAAACCCCTTGTCCGAATCTCAAAGAATTAATGTGATGGACTACTAGCGCTGTACGAGTTCGCCGCTGGCAAGCCCTCTGGTTACATTGGTTTTCGATAGACAACGAATTCGGATTTCTCAGCGACCTTATCATATAACTCCCGCGCAACCGCGTTGCTCTCTTGGGTCATCCAATAAACACGGTTTGCGCCACCTGCTTTGGCATGGTCATAAACCGCATTAATCAGCGCACGCCCAACACCTTTGCCTCGTGCTGCCTCATTCGTAAAGAGGTCTTGTAGATAGCAAGTCGGGCCGATGTGAATCGTCGTGCGATGATAGAGAAAATGGACGAGGCCAAGTAATTCCCCATCGCTCTCGGCAACGAAAGCATGCATCGGTTCATAAGCATCAAAGAAGCGTGACCACGTCATCTGAGTGATTTCATCAGGCAGTGCGGTTTCACCGTGCCGCCCATAAAAAGCGTTGTAGCCGTCCCACAGCGGTTTCCACGCCGCGAAATCTTCACGCGCAACAGGTCGTATCACGAGTTGTTCAGTCATCGCCCATCCTAGTCTGTTGAGGCCATCATCGTTTCCGTATCATAGCGTTTTCGGTAAGCCCCCAATAGCCACATACAGACCACTTCTGGCAACTTTGGACTTCACCGCGCTAGAAAACGGAGAGCTTGGCGCTGCTGATCTAGAACATTTATACTTTGAGAAAACAAAAGGCACATTAGATGTCCAATCCATTTCATATCGCCATTGCTCAAATGCCGATCACAGGAGATGCGAGAGTGAACGGTGATAAAGTCCGTGAACTTATGCGCGAGGCTGCAACGGGTGGTGCGCGGTTGATCCAATTTCCCGAAGGCGCATTATCAGGCTACGCAAAGAACCCGATACTCGATTGGGCTGAAGTTGACTGGCAGATCGTTCGTGAGGAACTCGAAGCCATCACGGTTCTTGCTGCCCAACTCAAAATATGGGTCGTCTTGGGATCAGCGCACCCTCTGACACCCCCGCATTGGCCTCACAACAGTTTGTACATCATTTCTGACGAAGGCCAGATCATTAATCGTTATGATAAACGAATCTGCTCGGCAACCGAGGTAAACCGCTTTTACACGCCCGGTTCCGAGCCTGTTATCTTCGATGTGGATGGCTTTCGCTTCGGTTGTATGATTTGTGTCGAGATCAATTTTCCACAGCTATTCATGGAATATAACCAGTTAGGCGTGGATTGCTTACTGCTTTCATCTTATCCGGTTGATGAAATCCTCTACACAAAAGCCGTTGCACACGCAGCCATTCACAACTTTTGGATAGGATTATGTGTGCCTTCCGAATGTGTTCACCTGATGATGTCCGGTTTGATCGGCCCTGACGGTTCACCACTCAAGCATATGCAAACTGATGAAGGTCTGGTGATCGAGATTATGGATAAGAATGCCCCTGAGCTTGATATTGCCCTCAACAAAGCGCGTCCGTGGCGGTCGAGCATCAACACCAATGAGAAGTATCAAACGCGCCGCCTCAACGATCCCCGCAGCACAAACCGAACTTGTTTATAGTAGGGATTTTTCGTAGCAGCAGCTCAACGGCTCATTAGCATAAATCCCATAACAGGGAATCAATTGGTAACCCGATGAGGCGTATAACCCCATCGCTTCCTTCTGGTGCAATCCGGTTTCTAAACGGAGTGTTTTGTAACCAAACTCACGCGCTTGGTTTTCCAATGCCGCTAAAATGGCGCGTGAGATTCCTTTGCCTCGCGCTTCAGGAAGCACAAACATGCGTTTGACTTCTGCAATCTCAGGTTCGTCCATTGGACGCAGCGCTCCACAGCCCACAGGTTTGTCACCATCCCATGCCACCACAAATGTCGCGCGTGGGATCATCACATCCTGTTGTTTAAATGCGCCAGCACCATCACCACCATGTGAATTGGGATAAAGCGCCTTCAACTCTGCCGAAAGTACTTTTATCAACTCGGTTGCTGCTGTCTCAGTTGGATTTTCTTGTGTAACACGAATATCAGCCATTTTCATTCCCCCTAATCAACATAGGAATATGATAATCGGGAAATGAAAAATGGTGAGAGTCATTTATATCCATTTAGCATTATGAACGATGTAGGGGTTTTCCCAATACGGTTGGGGCAAAGGAACTATTTTGTCTGCTTATAGGAAAGGTGATGGATTCACCACACAAAGGGGATGATGCGGTAGCGCACCTTTTGCCGATAATCAGCGTAGCCAGCTAGATTGACCGCAAGGAACTTCTCTTCCTCAATCGCCCTGAAAGCGATGGTCACGATCAGCAGCAGCGGGAATGGAAACGCCACCCAAGAACCCAAAGCCAACGGGGTAAAGATCAGCAGCAAACTCGCACCCATATACATCGGATGCCGCACCACAGCGTATAGCCCGCTGGTAATCACTTGTTGATCTTGTTGGACTTCAATCACAGCGCTGGTATATGTATTGGCTTTGAAGGTCAGGAAAACGATGTAAAAGCCAATCGCCACGAACACATCGGCAATCAGGCTAATCACTGATGGCACATTTGACCAATGAAAACGGTAATCTAAACCCGCGATAATGAACACCAGCATGAAAAAGAGACTGGCGAGGCTTTGAATCACTTGCTGCGATTTTTGTGTCTCGGCGACCGGTCCAGCAGCGACACGGCTCTCGAGTAATTTCTGATCGTACTTGACCAAATAGAGAGTGACAAAAACAGTGGAAATCCCAAAGACTGCAATGTAAAGCCACGCTTGCCAGTAGCTCAAAGAACCAGCCGACACAAACAGCAGAAAACCCAGAAACACCAATAAAAAGGCTAAACCCAAAAATGATTTGACGATTAAGTTGCTCATTTTTCATGCTTTCAATCGCTGCGGGGTTCAATAATTTTTTATTTAGAACAGCGGGTATTCAACTCATGCCGTGCTGCTGTAAAAAGCCGCTCGCACTTTCACATCATTGAAGTTGGGATAATCATACTCTGCCATCAGTTGGTGCAGGCTGATTTCACGGCTGTGTTCCATACCGATCAGCAAATCACCCAGCACAATATCCACCACCAGCAGCATCCGCCCAAAGTTCTCGTACTGGCCTTGCAGCGCCGCGAACAACACCGCGAACACCCGGTCGCGCAGTTCCGCGTCCATGATGCCACTTCCCGGCCAACTGACCGTCCATTGGTCGTGGTACGTCCCAATCCGCAGCACATCCAAGCGCAGTATTGCCAGTTGAGTAATCGCCGCCTTACGATCCTGTGCATCCACCAGCCGGTTCGTCCCACGATAAGGGGCGTTCGGCAGTTGGGCATACATCTGCCCCGGCGCAGTCATTTCCACCAACCGAAACAAGCTGCGTCCTGTCAACGCTAAACCCGCGCCCAACGACAGCGCACACTTCCGGTAATAGCGCACCCTTGCCGCGTCTTCCGCGTGTTTATCAATGCGCCATAACAGCGACAAAAAATCACCAAAGTCCATTGGCAAACGCGGGGGGTCATCCGGCCCATAGGTCGAAGTCAATTGTGAGATTCGGTTGCGTTCAGCAGGATTAGGCATAGTCGCTTCACATATAAAGTGAAATTAAATCTACGCAGACTATACAGCAATTTGAGGCATCCGCCAAGCACGATGGCACCATCTAACAAAATTAAAACAAGGCTCGTAGCCTTATTGTTTTGCAAATGGAGTTGTGATCTGGTTGCTTATTCTTTACCGAGGATGGCTTCCATTAAATCGTCCAGCGTGATTTCTTCCGCCAACGATTTCGCATCGACAATCGCGCGTGGGCAAAGCTCGGATTCCAGATCGCTAAAAATTTCTTCGGCGCGGACACGGGTCGTTTGGCGCATCGGATATTGCATGGCAATCGTCAATATCTCGGCGGCGCGCTCTTTCTCGCCCTTATCCACCATGACCTCAGCCATTTTGATCAGCGTATCCATAATCATAAGCAGTGCTTCATTCTTCATCGCGATTCGGAGCGTCTTGTGAAAGCGCTCAAGTGAGGGGTCGTTATAAGTGTCCATCGTGTATAAATACCATTATTGATTTGACATATTATAGCATATGCCCTTTCCCTTGCGAGAAACTTACATCAACGTAAATGTTATTTATCAGTGGGTTAAGGAGTTGGGGATGACCTTTTGCAGCCATCCCCACCGATGATGAGATGTTGAATTACAGGTTCTTGACCAAGTTCGAGAAGATGTTACCAATGGCCGGGCCAAGCAGCGCCAGAATGACGATGACGACGACGGCGACCAGAACCAAAATCAATGCATATTCTACGAGACCTTGACCTTCTTCGCGGGGCATGTACAACATGAGAACTTCTCCTGAATGAAAATGAATAAACGACTATCATTACGATAGCATCAATATTAATTGTACGTCAATACGACAAGAATTAAGAATTCAAAGAATAGTACTAAAGTCGTGGGATACTATCGAGGTGTGAATCGAGTGCTGAAAGCGCCGTTTGCACATCAGGCTTTTGCATTTCAGAGGCTTCAGCTATCTTTGAAATCCAATAACGGTCATTCATGTTGGTGGCATACAGCGTATTTTGAACACCGCGCCCTTCACCTTGTCGCACCAATGAGGGATATTCTTCTGTAGCGTGAAATTTGAGGGTGAGCAGCGCCGTTTCGAGGCTCATTTGCCGTCCATCCAAACGCAGCTTCACCTGTTTGCGTGTGGCTTGGTCGATACCATTCTGATTAGCCGCACGAAGAACGGCATCCACCAGAATCGAATACTGGCTAATCCAAGCGGTCAAAGGTGAGGCTGGCATCGGGGTTGGAGTGATGGTCTCACCGCGCATCGTCAACCGCAGCGCACCCCAAAAAGCCCGTAAATAACGCCGCGCTTGATTCATAGCTAATGTCGCCAATGACGGCGCGCATACTCGACACCCGCACCCACCAAAACGACCACTTGCACAGCCAGAGCAATGGCTAACCAAGATGGTGTGCTAGATGTTGTCGGCAGTACGCCTGCGTCCATCACCACCATCGCGCTTGTACTGACCATCGCCACTGCTTGTACGGTCATGCTAGGCACGGAAGTCGGCTGGAATGCGATCATCCCATTCGGCACACTGTTAGCCGTTGCCACCATCACCACAGGTGCGAAGGTTGGCGGGAATGTCGCCGTAATCTCCGCGTTGTTAGCCGCTG
The DNA here is from genome assembly GCA_038328375.1 of Aggregatilineales bacterium. Lineage (GTDB taxonomy): Bacteria > Chloroflexota > Anaerolineae > Aggregatilineales > Phototrophicaceae > CFX2. The sequence goes on from JBBQLX010000052.1 coordinate 33,112, forward strand.
GGTCAGGAGACAAACTGATCGGTTCTTCGGGATAGGGTGTGGGGATATTGGGGTCAGGTGTTGACAATGCTGGATCAGGTGAAGCATTAGCAAGCGCATCACCCGGCGTTGGTGTAAATGTTCCGGCTTTGGGCGGCACAAGGAAGATTTCCCCTTCCTTCAGCTTACGATAATCGGCTTCGGTCATGCCGTTGAGCGCCAGCATTCCGGGTATATCATTCCATGTGTAACCGTAAATCAGTGCGATCTGCCCCAATGTATCGCCCGATTGGATTTGATGCTCAATATTACCGTGAATATCCATGCCCACGACATATGAAGGAGGTGCTTGAGGTGCGCCGCCTGAACTGCTGTTTCCGCCAACCGCCGCCGGTGGCACATATTCCGGTCCACCCGGATCGCCAAATACGATCACGAAACTGGTTCCGGCTGCCCCATGCCCAACGGCTACACCCACTTCCTTATAACGGGTGTTGACGAGTCCGGCATAGTGGATGCCTGAATTCACCCAGAACGTCCATGCGTTATCGGCTTTCGCCATGCCGCCGCAGTAAATATTTTCACCGACGGCATCCGTACTGTAACCAGCAGCACGGGCGCGGCTGCGTGGGTTCGAGCCGTCAGGATGGGTATGCGCGACCGCACAACCGTTATCCACCAACCATTGTGCTTGGTTTTGGGCGGCTGCCGTCAACGACCCGTTAACGCTGTAGGCGGGTAAGCCCTTGCCACTGCGTAAGGCGTTCATGCGTCCCACAATATCGCCCGATTCATCCTGAGCGACGACGCTGGCAGAATAGGCCAACACGAAAAGGAAAATGAAGGTTAGTCGTTTCATAATGGGATATTCTATCACATCCTCTAACGATCAAAAAAAGGCTACTTTATTCCCAATATCATATCTGATCAATCAGAACCTGTCAGAATATTTGGATTGATACCTTAAGGAACGGAACCGTAACTAGACTACAAATAATTGTAGGATCGAGGCGCACCTCCAAATCCTTCATATCTCTTTTCGGTTCTCTATTGGTGTGATTTTCATGTGACTCTGAAGCTTCGCCACACCCTTCCTTAATCAGTCAAATATTACATTCGTAATTTTTTCAATAGCCCTATAAAATCGCCGTTCTCAGCTAGACCAATGTCTACAATTAGACAAGTATGAGTGTTTATACCAATATCATAACCTGTTGAGTCGTTAAGGGTTTTTTAAGATACAGACCGCAACTTCGTGGTACTTTAAAGTAAAGTGCGGTTATTTCGGAGGCATATTATGAGCGAAAGTCCGTTTGTTCAACTTGTGATGGTGATCGCGATTGGCTATTTATTTGGCTCAATCCCAACAGCCTACATCGTCGCCAAAGCAAAAGGAATAAACATTTTTGAGGTCGGCAGCAAGAATATGGGCGCGACCAACGTTGGACGTTCGCTTGGCTTCTGGTGGGGCATTCTCGTCTGGGTTTGTGATAGTGTCAAAGGTATTGTAGCCATTGCGATTGCCACACTCGTCATGCCCGGTAACTGGGCTGCCGCTACCGCCATCGCCGCTACTGCTGCCGTCATCGGTCACAACTGGTCGATCTTCGCCACACTTCTTACAGGAACAATTCAAGGCGGCAAAGGTGCGGCCATCTGGTTTGGTACGATGTTCGCCATCGCCCCGCTTCAACTGCTCGTGGCTATTTCGGTTCTCGGTGTCGCCATCATCGCCCTGACCCGCTATGTTTCACTCGCGGTCTTGAGCATGTGCGCCTTAGCAACCGTATGGCTATTGGTACTCGTCACCCAACACACCATGCCAATCGAATATGTTTTTTATATTGCTGTTGTTGCAGTCATGATCATCTATCGTTTCCGTGAGAATATCCAACGGTTAGCAGCAGGCACCGAGCGCCGTTTGGGTGATCCCGCCTAATAGATCAAAATAGATTGACTTTGTAGAAATAAAAAGATCAGCCGCATCCTCATCAGGTGTGCGGCTTTTTGTTGGCTTTTTCAGGCAGTCGGGGAATGGGCAGCCCGCCGCTGCTGGATATAACGCCATGCACCGATGCAAGTGATAAGCCAAAACGAAGCGACTGCATATCCAGCCACCACATCACTAAAATAATGGACACCCAGTGCGATCCGGCTCACACCAATCACGAAGATAATAAAACCTGTCGCCAGCACCACCAATAATCGTTGAGCGTTATTCTTCAGCAGCACACAGATGATATAGGCCAACATTCCGTAGGCAATGAAAGACATCATGGCATGTCCACTCGGAAAGCTGTAAAACCGTTCAATGACTAAGGGCGTAGCAAATGTTGGACGTGGACGCGCGAAAAACAGTTTGAGCAGCGAGTTTAACCCCTCACCACCGACAATCGTAATCAACCACATCACCAACCCCAGCCATTGCCGCTTCCATGCAAATATCAACCCAACCACCACGCTCCACACGAATAGAATCATGCCACCAAATAGGCTGATCGTCAGAAATGCGGATGTACTCCCGGAAGTAGCGACACTGTGCAAAGAATTTGCGAGCGCTACATCAAACTGGACGATAAATTCATTTTCAGAAACCCCATCCACCAGTTGGGCGAACACCAACAGACTGATAACACATAACACAAGACCAACGACGATATAGAGTATTGCATGACCACGTAACCGGGTGGGAATGGCTTTTTCTAAAGGTTTCGAAGCATCCATCATGACCTCAGACAAACAATAGTTACTGTAACATCCTATATAGCACACTTGCTTTGTTAAGACATTAGCCAACTAGCTAATGAGTCTTAACCTGAAGTCTCAGGACTTAACATAGCATGTGCCTAAAATAAAACGAGAGGCTTAAAAAGCCCCTCGCTTAACAATCATATTGACCTGTGAAACTTAGCCTTCAGCTAAACCAGTCGTTGGATTAGCTGATGTATCGTTAGCTTCTTCCTCATGGGCATAACCAACCATCTTGTGATGATCTTCATCCCACAACCGGATATTCAGTGAACGGATGCTCCGCCAGAAGGTCATCGGCTCAACCGATTGGAACAACTCGCTGTTGTTGTAGCATTCTTCCAGTTCATAGTTCGGAACGCGCGGGCTGAGGTGATGAATGTGGTGGAAGCCAATGTTACCGCTGAACCACTGGAACAGCTTGGGCATCTTGTAATACGAGCTGCCGTGCAAACCCGCTTGGGCAAAATCCCATTGGTCATGACGTTCCCAGTACACATCCTCAAACTGATGCTGCCAGTAGAACAGCCACACACCCGCCGACGATGCAATCGCGATAATCGGCAGTTCAACCAGAATGAAAGCCTTCAAGCCAATGGTCAGCGCTGCGATCACCAGAATAATCAACAACACGACATTGGTGAACATCACGCTGCGTCGTTCGCGCGCATCCGTCGCGGCATTGATCGGATACAGGCGTTGAAGCACCACAAAATCCAGCGTCGGGCCAATCACGAAAATCACAAATGGGTTGCGATACATCCGATAGGCAAAGCGCTTCATGGGGGGCATCTTATAATATTCTTCTTCGGTCAGTGTCCAGATGTCACCCGTACCACGACGGTCAAGATCGCCTGCCGTTGCGTGGTGGATGGCATGGCTGTGTCGCCACGCCCAATAAGGGGTCATCAAGAAAATGCCGGTGAAGATACCGATAAAATCATTCCACTTGCGTGACGGGAAGAATGAACCGTGACCCGCATCATGGAAAATGATGAACATACGCATGGTGAATCCGGCTGCGGGGAAGGCCAGCAGCAGGGTGATGATATAAGAAACTTCCAAACTGCGGTACATCAAGTACCACAGCACGAAGAACGGCAAAATGCTGGTGGCA
>JBBQLX010000053.1:0-36745 GCA_038328375.1 Aggregatilineales bacterium
TGAACGCGTTCATCAAATTCTTGAACATGTTCACCGATCATAATGGTTCAGGAAGGTCTATATTGGCGGCCCTACTTCTATGATTTGTGATGCGCTTGATTTCGTCGCTTTTCTCCACCGTTTAGTGCAGTCCTACCAGGAACATGCGACAATGAAATAATAGCACAAATTTTCTCAATTCGGTGTTCGAATATACAAACTTTTTAGATTGACACAGGTTATAGGGAAAGCATCAATGTAGGCGAATTATTGGATGACAAACACGAATATGCAGTTGACAGTAAAGATGAAGAGACTTAGGCTGGTGCGGATTTCGTGATGATTTAGGAAAGCGTTCAATGTTGGTATTTGTCATTGTTTATCTCTTGCTGGGTGCGCTGCTTGTGATGGCAGCCGTTCAAAAACGATTTGGTCGTTTACGTGGGCCAGCACAAGGTTTGCTCATCACCTATTTTACAATTTTGCTGCTTTTAGGGTTTGGTGAAGGCTATTTCCGGTTTGTTTACGCCGAGTCGGACGGGCTGCCCACGTTAGCCTCACAAAATTGGCTGGCTCGTTATTGGCATACCAACGCTTTAGGTTATCGTGATCCCGATTGGAATACTGAGACATTAGCATCCCACAAAACAGTGTTGATTAATGGGGATTCATTCGCGGCTGGTTGGGGTATTCCCAATCCTGATGACCGTTTTGGGAATGTCCTCGCTCAACGATTGGGTAATGAGTACGCAGTGATTAACATCGGCAAACCGGGAGCCAGTACCGTCGAGGAAACGGATAATCTGCAAAAGTATCCTTTGGATAACGTGGATGTGGTGATTCTGCAATACTATCTAAACGACATTGAAAACGCGGCGCTAAGCATCGGCCTTGATCCCAAACTTGATCCTACAAAGGGTATGCCCGCATGGGTCAACGAGTCTTATCTAGCAAATTTCGTGTACTGGCGCTTGGTTGCCCGATTCCAACCCGCGCATGAAGGCACACAAACCTATTGGGATTGGTTGTACGCCATGTATGACAATTCAACCGTATGGGAGATTCATCAAAAACAACTCGACCAATTTGCAGATGCTGTCACTCAAAAAGGTGCAAAACTTATCGTTGTCATCTTCCCCAATATGCTTGACCCGTTCCACAGTGTTCCCTACGTTGACCGTGTGGCTCAAGCCTTTGAAGCAAAAGGCATTGAAAATCAGGCCATTGTGAAACTGTTCGATGCAGCGGCGGCTATGCCGTTGAATGAGCGGGTCGTGTCAGAGCGAGATGCTCATGCCAGCGTGATGTTTAACCATGTAGTCGGCGACATGTTGTATGAGAAGGTTGTTGGGATTGAGAAGTAGTCAGCTAGGAAATGGGGCGAAGCCGCGCATACATTAGCAGCGCGATGATGGTTTTGGCATCCTGAATTTCGCCCCGTTCGATCATCGAAAGTGCCGATTCTAGAGAAACATGATCGACTTCAATAAACTCATCCTCATCAGCCGGCAAGCGCGATTCGATCAATTCGGTAGCTATAAAAAGGTGAATATACTCGGTGGTATAACCGGGGGCGGTATAAAAGCCGCCAAGCGGTTCGATCTTGCCGGGTTTATAACCGGTTTCCTCTTGTAACTCGCGAATAGCAGCCTGCATCGGGTTTTCGCCAATATTGAGAATGCCTGCCGGGATTTCACTCATGATTTGGGCAGAAGCACTTCGAAATTGGCGCACAATCAAGACACGATTTTGGTTATCTAATGCAATAAGGGCGGTCGCACCGGGATGACGAATGATTTCGCGCATCTGACGCTGTCCATCAGGCAGTTCAACTTCATTGAGATCAAGTGTAACAATACGACCTGAATAAATCCGTTTGGTGGAAAGAATTTTTTCATTCATTGGAGAAACACTTTCAAAGGGGAAAAATGACGTGAAGGGCTATTCGGGCAGAACAGCCTCATGCTGCCCTGCCCCATTTCAAATTTGATTATGACGAAGGAATAACCAACTGTTGATTGATAACAATCAAATTGATATTTGAGATACCGTTGGCATTGGCGATGGAAACTACAGGCACGTTAAAACGCTGCGAAATTTTGAAGAGGGTATCACCCTGCACCACCACATAAGTTGAACCGACAGGGCCACCTGTACCACCCGTCCCATCAGGAATAGATGTTGCAGGGGGTGTTGTACCAGTCGTCCCGCAGCCGGGAATGGTGAGCTTTTGACCGACATAGATGAGATTCATGTTTGCCAAACCGCTGGCATTGGCAATCTCTTGAGGTGTAACCCCATACTGAAGTGAGATGCGATAGAGATTACTATCGGTCGCGCTCACTTCATGAATACAATCTGTGCCGTTGACGACGGGAACATTTACGCCACTTGGGTCAGTCGCAAAAATAGGCGCGGTTGTAACAGTTGGGATACCAAAAATCGCTTGCGCAGTTTGTGTCAACTGGACACCAGCCTGCTCGGTAGCCTGCCCAACAATAAATGTGGCGGTCATTTCCAATGGTTCGACTACACCATCAGATTGCTGAATGATAAATCCATTTGGATCGGTGGTTGGGATCGTAATTCCACTTAAGTTGGGGTCTTGCGTTGGGAACATCTGTGCAAGGGCATTCGGGTCTTGGGTCGCTGTGACCACTATTTGCTCCACAATCGGCGGGTCGGTCGGGAAGGGAGTAAAGGTCGGCCCAGCGTTTTGCGCTACCGAAATGCCACCGGAAGTACCACCCGCTGATTGGAAACAACCTGCAAGTGATAGAAGAAGGGCAGCAAAGCCGAAAAAGCGGAGACTCTTTTTCCAGTACGGTCGCATGAATGTCGCCCTCCTTGAAGTCTAAAAAAATTAGACTTATGAAATGATGTCAGTCTACCATTCAAGCGAATTCTCAGCAAGCATATAGGGAATTCATTTCGGGTTTTAATTGTTGACGTTATCGCGATCATATTCCCAAGCAGGAACAGCAGGCAATTGAATTGTAACGCGCGTGTATTGGTTTGGTGTACTCTCAATTTTGAATTTACCATCATGCAACTGCACGGAACGCGTAACGATTGCTAAGCCGAAACCTGAACCTTGCTGCTCGAAGTATTTACGACCAAATTGCATAAACGCACCAATGTGTTCAATTTCTTCCTGCGTCATACCGCGACCATAATCGGTTATGGTCAACTGATAACAATCATCTAGCAATACACCCGTCAACTGAACCGATGTACCAGCCTCCGAGAACTTAAAAGCATTATCGATCAGTTCCTCAACTACTTTTTTCAGGTTATCTTCTATCATGCGAATGGCTACATCATCGCTGATGGACAGTTCCAAATCTGCTTCACGATGATAAAACTGGGCGCGCTGATAGGCGAGGTCTTCGATTAATGAGCGTGGATTAACCGTGGCAAAACTCCGCATGGCTTCAACACGGGCTGAGTCAGTTTTAAGGACTTCAAGCTGGGTGTATACAACATAATTTTCGGTTAAACGGTAGAGCCGTTGGGCAGCGCTATAAATGTGCTGAGCCATTTCCGCAATTTTATCCGGCGACATGACCGCCGCGTCCATGAGCAGAATGTCAGAAAAACCCAAAATACCGGTAAGCGGAGTACGCAGTTCATGAGGAAGCGCGAGTATGATATTTTCACGCAGTTCATTCAGGCGTTCTTTCGCCAGATTTTCACGTTCACTTTTGGTTTTAAGTCGCCGACGAACACAACTGACTAACTCAACAGCGGTGAAGGGTTTCGTTAGATAGTCATCCGCGCCCAAGTTCATACCATTACGAACTTCATTTTTATCGGATAAGGCGGTCAAGAAGATAAAAGGGATCGTAATACCAGCGCCATCTTTGCGAAGCTCATCAAGAACAGTGTAACCATCCATCAGGGGCATCATAATGTCACAGATGATGAGATCAGGGAGTTTAGCACGGGCAGTCCTTACCCCTTCTAGACCATCGGGAGCGCCAGTTACTTCGAAACCTTCGAAGCTGAGCATTTCAATGATGTCTTTGCGAAGTGCGTCGGCATCTTCAATAACCAGAATTCTGGTTGGAGTATTGTCCATGTTCATCCCTCAAACTACACGCTGAAGAACTCAGTCATCCAATCCATCATGAAAGAGTGAGGAGCGCAAATCCGCCCGATACACCCTATTCTCAATCATTGTAAACTGGGAAATTAGTATGAAGTGTTGAGATATGTCAATTTGGTAAGACCTGCATTAGTACTAAGAGAATAATGATGATTCCAGCAGCAATCCTATAGTAACCAAAGGCGACAAAGTTATTGCGGGAAACATAATTTAATAGCCAACGAATTGCAATCCAAGCGACGATACCTGCAACAACTGCCCCAAGCAGCAGATTTACGACATCCCCACTCTGAATTGTTTTGAGACTCTTGACGAGATCATAGAGGGTGGCGATACCTAAAACGGGAATAGCAAGGAAGAATGAAAAGCGGGTGGCAACGGCACGATCAAGCCCAAAAAGCATACCACCAATGATGGTCGAACCTGAGCGCGATACACCGGGAATAAGGGCGGTAATTTGCGCAATGCCAACTGCCAACGCCTGACGGGGGGTGATAGACTCTAAGGTTACGGTTGAAGGTTGGGCGTTCGGGCGACGTTCGACAATAAGAAAGATGATGCCACCGACGATTAATGATATGGCGACCACCACGGGGCGGAACAATATTTCTTTGATTTTGTCACCGAAGATGACACCAATCACCGCAGCCGGAACAAATGCGATGATGATGTTCAACCAAAGACGTTGAACACCTTTATCGGAAGTCACAGTCGAAACTTGCTTCAAAAGTTCAGCCCGAAAGAAGATAATGACCGCAACGACAGCACCGATCTGAATGAATATCTCAAAGGTGCCGCCGAGCGCGTTTTTGAAATCGAGCAAGGCCGCAAAAACAATGAGATGTCCAGTAGAAGAAATGGGCAGAAATTCGGTCACTCCTTCAACAATGCCGAGGATAATGACCTTAATGAGTTCGAGCATGGCACAAGTCTCCTACTAGCGGCTTATTAGCCGTCTATTCACCGATTAACGATTGCGAAGGTGGCAGATGGTGGCGAGAGCCACAAACAACATTACTTTGGAAGTGCGCGGGGTATTCTACCGCAGAAGGCAAGAATGTGATCAGATGGAATTAGGTGGCATAGAGGCAGTGTGGTAGGCTTGGCACACAATTTATTAAGATGAGGTTATAGATTGCGCTCTTATCTTCCATTTCTCCGGCAATATCCGGATTTCACACGGCTTTGGTTCGCACAAATTATTAGTTTGTTTGGTGACTGGTTTAACATCATTGCGCTGTCGGCGCTGGTGGCTCAATATACAAATAAGTCCGGCTTAGCGGTCAGCGGTTTGCTGCTGGCGCGGGTACTGCCGCCCTTCTTAGTTAGCCCGTTCGCAGGGGTTCTGGTTGACCGATTCGACCGCAAGCGTCTGTTGATTATCAGTGATGTGTTACGGACTCTGATCGGATTATCGCTGTTTTTTGCTACGTCGGCTGACCGGTTGTGGATTATTTATGTGGCAACTATATTCCAATTTGTGTTTTCGGCCATTTTTGAACCTGCACGTTCTGCTTTTCTGCCAGCACTGCTGCCAAAAGAGCAACTGATAAAAGCCAATACACTTAGCAATGTGACATGGTCGGTGATGCTGGCAATCGGCGCAATGATTGGCGGCATTATCACGGCTGTTTTCGGCACAACGACCGCTTTAGTGGTGGATGCAGCCAGTTTTGGGGTTTCCGCACTGATTCTGATGAGCATCCGTATTCCGCAAAATATCCAGCAACCCACGCAATCCACAACGGGAACGGTGGCTAAGACGGGTTTCAAGGATGGATTGGCTTATGCGCGCAGGCATCCACAAATTGCAATTGTGCTGCTGGTTAAATTTGGACTGAGCGTGGGCAACGTCGATACCTTGATGATTGCTTACGGCACGGCACTGTTTGTCGTGGGTGAAAATGGGACAGGATCGTTGGGGCTTTTTTATGCGGCTTTTGGATTAGGTGCGCTGCTTGGGCCTGCCCTGCTCAACCGCTATAATAATGGTCAGGTTATGACTATGCGACGGCTGATGATCGTCGGGTTTGTGTGGGTTACGCTGGGGTGGATTCTGCTGGGCTTAGCACCAAGCCTGTGGTTTGTAGCACTCGCTTTGGTGGTACGGGCGATGGGTGGTTCGGCAACATGGACTTACAGTTCGACTGTTATTCAGATGAGTACTGATAACTCGTACTTGGGGCGCATGTTCTCGCTGGATTGGGCAGCATATTATCTAGCGGTTACAGTCAGTACGCTGATTACAGGTAGAGTACTGGATGCAGTAGGCAACATTCATGCGCCACAGGTTGCACTGGTCACGGGTATTTTAAGCCTGATTCCGCTGGTGGGATGGGTCATGGCTGTGCGTTGGGTGGAGCGATATTCAACCCGGTTGGCATTAGCCGGTGAATAAGCAAATCCACCACAATCCATTTTGATGGTAAGGTAGGTATCAACACCATATCAATAGATTTTGAGGACGTTGTGTATGGATGCAAATCGACAACATGCAATCGTGATTGGCGGCAGCATGGCAGGAATGCTGGCGGCACGGGTACTGAGCGACCACTTCGAACGAGTGACGATCATTGACCGCGACCGGATGCCTGAAACGGTGGACTTCCGAGACGGCACACCACAAGCACGTCATCTCCATATCTTCTTGGCTAAAGGGTTGCAGATTGTTGAAGCCTTATTTCCCGGTATTGACCGCGAGATGACAGCAAAAGGTGCAACCACTCAACATTGGGGACGCGAAACCGCAAATTATTTAGAACTCGGATGGATGCCTGCTTTTGAAAGTTCCCTAAAAACACGCGGTATCAGCCGAATTTTACTGGAATGGTGTGTGCGGAAGCGACTAAGGGCAAACGAACACATCCAGTTTATGGAGCGTACTCAGATTAAGCGATTGCTGACAAAAGCCAATAATGGGATGGTCATTGGCGTGGAAACCCATCCTAAAGGTGATGCCAACCAAACAACCGAAATCAAAGCTGATTTGGTGGTGGATGCCAGCGGGCGGGGTTCTGATACCGCACAATGGCTGATTGCTATGGGATATGAGCAGGTTGAGGAATCGGTAATTAATTCGTTCCTCGGTTATGCAACACGCTGGTATAAGCGACCCAATGCATTACCTGAAGATTTGAAAATTCTGACAGTACAATCCGTCCCTAAGATTCCGCGCGGCGGCGTGGTGATGGAAGTCGAAAATGACACCGTCATTGTCACCATGTCAGGTACAAATAAAGATTATCCACCGACTGATGAGGCCGGTTTTCTTGAATTTTCAAAAAGCCTTATCTCGCCTGTAATCTACAATATCATCCGCGATGCTGAGCCGTTATCTAAAATTTACGGCTATCAACGGACTGAAAATCGCTGGCGACACTACGAACGTTTTGCCCGATGGCCTGATGGATTTATGGTGTTGGGTGATGCTGCCTGTGCTTTCAATCCTATATATGGTCAAGGGATGACGACAGGTGCGTTAGAGGCGGTTGCACTTGGAGAAGTCCTCAAAGCGTACAGCGGGCGAAATGAAGTCGGTATGGCAAAAGTCTTCCAAAAGCGTTTGGCGAAAGTCATCGAAACGCCTTGGTTAATGGCTACTGGGGAGGACTTACGTTATCCGGGAACAGAGGGCGGACAAACAAAATGGCAAGACAGACTCGTTCAAAAGTATATTGAACGGTACATCAACGCAATGGCTTTATACCCTGAAATCATTGATCCTTTTGTGCAAGTGATGAACTTGTTACAACCGCCAACAGCCCTTTTTCGTCCGGGGGTTTTTGTGAAGGTTATCAGCAGCTTGTTTCGTAAGCAAACGCCAACTGGTAACAGTGATGTTATTCCATCGCCCGCTTTGAAAGCACAATTCCCTCAGACACCTTGATTGCAAGATAGGCATCAAAACAAACAGGGATATTTTTGAAGTCATATCCCTGTCAGATTTCATCTCAGCAGTTCAATTGAATTTAAGCGTCGAGCGTTCCAGCGGCTAATCCTACTGGGAGCGGAGCAGGCTGCTTAACCGTACTGGCAACTTCGATATGTTTTCCTTGTGCAGAAGCATCATGGAAGCTCTGCATAAGGTCTAACACATGAAAGGCTAGTTGACCGCTAGCACGGTTAGCACGACCACTGCGAATGGCATAGGCCATATCCGCTACGCCAATTCCTCGTCCAACTTCATCACTATGCGAATGCTCAACTTCACGCCAATCTTTTTCATCCCACCGGCGGAGCAATACTTTTCCGCCAAAGTTGTTGGGATCAGGCACACCAAGCGAACCTTCTGAACCATAAATTTCGATTAAAGGAACATGATGCGCCCATACATCAAAGCTGGTGATAATCGTTCCGACCGCGCCATTTGCAAAGTCCATAATGCCCGCGACATGGGTCGGGACATCTACTTTGATCACTAAGCCATTTTTTTCTTTACTGGTCGCAATACGTTCGGGGAAAGAAATCTGAGCCGAGGCGGTAACACGCTTCACCGGGCCAAGTAAGTTAATAAGGGCCGTGAGATAATACGGCCCCATATCGAACATCGGGCCGCCACCGAGTTTGTAATAGAACTCAGGGTTTGGATGCCAGCTTTCAGGCCCATGACTCAACATAAAAGCAGTCGCGGCAACAGGGCGACCAATAAGGCCATCGTCAATGACTTTGCGGGCAGTTTGTATGCCACCGCCGAGGAAGGTGTCGGGCGCACAACCGACCAGTAGATGCTTTTCAGCAGCGAGAGCGAGAATTTGCTGCCCTTCTTCACGGGTGAGGCCAAAGGGCTTTTCGCCATAGGCATGTTTACCCGCGTTGAGAATGGCAAGGCTCACTTCGGCATGAGCTTGCGGCACGGTGAGGTTAATCACAATTTCGATGCCGGGATCAGCAAGCAATTCAGCGACGGTATAAGCGTGTGGAATATCAAATTCCTTAGCTCTCGCCTCAGCGCGACTGAAATCCATATCGGCTACAGCAACGACATTTAGAATTTCAAAGGTGCGAGTCCACTTAATATATTGTGGGAAAATATTGCCGACACCAATCATGCCAACGTTAACTTTATCGACCATGAGCGTAGCCTTTCGAGGTTAAGTATGTATAACTGCGCCCAACAGCTTCAAGCATATCGGTGGCGCAGCGATCTAGTTCAACAATGAGCCATTCGGGTTTACCAGCAGAAATGATGGATGCCCAATCCATAACACCATCGCCAACCGCAACCATCGGGTCTTTTTCATCGGTCGAGCCATCTTTGATATGAAGCAATGGCGCACGACTGCCATATTCACGAATAATATCGGCGGGATCATAACCGCCTGTTTTCACCCAATAAGTATCGACTTCGAAATTAACGGTTGGGGCAACGTTTTCCAACATCACTTTATAGGCTGGACGACCGCTAACCTGCTGACGATATTCCCACCAATGATTGTGGTAGGAAAGCCGCATTCCATTCTCACGAGCTATTTCATCCGCTTGATTGAGTTCATCACTATGAAATTTAATTCGATCTTCAGAAGCAAATTCTTCCGCTGGAATATAAGGGCAAACCAAGTCTTTGCAACCCAAGATTTGCATTGTATCCAGAACCTCGTTTTTCTTTGCTCCAAGCGGCAAATCGCTATGGGCGCTTGGAACTTGAAGCGCCAATTCTTGAAACAGTTTTGCCGCCGCTTTGGGTGTCGTGCTGGCATAAGCCGCATTCGCAGACTCGACACCCACATATCCCTGCGCTGCTACTTGCCGTATTACTCCTTCAAAATCCGCAGCGAGCGCGTCACGTAATGTATACAGTTGCAACCCAATTGGAACAGACATTATCCCTCACTCAATATCAATATAAAACAGCAAAAATACAGATGTATAAATATGCTGCATTTTAAGTTTGTGAAGATTTTACCTATCTAATGATAGACGGGCAAATACCATTGCTGTACATGCGGATAGACAAGGGGCAAGCGTCGGGAAGCCGCGTTGCGGGGGGTGAGATGCGGTGATAGAATGCAAAGTGGATTATAGATAACAATATGCCTGCAACCGGGGAAACTTATGATGCGTTATGCGCGTTTTCTAATCATATTGATGGTATTGGCGGTCAGCGGCTGTAATTTATCGTCGCAGCCACCTACTGATGAGCCACTGGATGTACCGACGGCAGATGCTGGAGGACGACCACTGGTAACGATTGATTCGCCAAATGATGGCGCAGAGGTGACAGTCGGGACGCAAGTATTCGTTACGGCGAACGCAACCGATGCAGTAGGCGTAACGCGCATGCAGCTTCTGGCAAATGATCAAATCGTCAAAACGGTATCATCCGAGTCCGCTTCGGGGCAACGTAACTTCCAAGTTATACTCGATTACACCCCGCGAGCGGAAGGCGATGTGAACCTGAAAGTGGTCGCTTACAGAGGCGCTATTGCCAGCGATCCGGCAGCGGTTGATATTAAAGTCAAATCCACTTCGGTACAAATTGAGCCGACACTGCAACCTATCAACGATGTACCCGCTATTGACCCGAACGATCCGACTTGCCGTGCGCTCACGAATACAGGACTCAATTTACGTAGCGGCCCCGGCACAGTTTATGACCGTGTAGGATTGGTGGCAGGTGGCGCAGTTGTGCCGATTATTGGTCGGGTTGGTGACAATTCATGGTGGCAAGTCCGATATGGTATCAATGTGGGTTGGGTCAGCGGACAATACACTTCAATTTATGGTATCTGCTCATCTGTGCCTGTGATTAGTTCACCGCCAACACCTACGCCAACCGGAAGTACGCCCACAGCGATACCTACGATCACAAACACACCAACACCACAGCCAACTATTACGGTGACACCGGGCAAGGCTGATCTGGTTATTTCTAGTATCGCAGGGCCAACTAGCACAACGGTCGCCGCGAGTCCGGTCACGTATTCAATTACAATTACCAATACAGGCAGCGGGCCTTCGGGCAACTTCTCCAACTCAATCAAACTGCCAAATGGATCAGAAGCGAATTTAGGTGTGGTTGCAAATCTGAATGCTGGCGAAAGCATTTCACTGAACATCGACATTTCATTTACCGCAGCCACGTCTTATACGCTGATTGCTAATGTTGATAGCGCTAGTCAAGTCAATGAGATTAGCGAAGTCAACAACACGGCTACACTGCTGGTGGCTGTATCCTAAAGTAAGATGCGGGTAGGGTGTAATCAGAAACTCTACCCGCAAACTCAGTCATTTCTTCGGCTAAATTGACTCAGCGTTCAAGCGCTTATAGAATGCAATTATGGCAACACGATTACTCGTTATTCACAAGCAACTGGTTTTCGCCGTTACGATCAAGCAAGCGCTTGAGCAAACGGGCGGTTATGCAGTGCATCCCTTCACAAAAGCGGAAGCGGCTTTCGATTTCCTACGCGACCATCCACAGGATATTGCGCTAGTTGATTTTAATCTGCCGGGGCGTTCCGGCAGCCGAATTATCCAACAATTAAGGGCATTGCAACCGGACATTGCGGTTATCGTCACGCCGCAGCTTTCGGATGTGGATATGCGAAACTTCGGTGTACAAGCTTCACTGAACTCGCCTTTCACGGCGCGTGATTTACTGCCGCTTTTACAAAATGTGCTGGATGAAGTTCCATCCGACAATTTAGGAACTGCCCCACCGCCGCCAATGGGTGGGCAGATGACCACCAGCAATCTGGGTGAGCAAAAGCGAATCAAACGGCAGCAAATGGGAACTACCCAGAATTTGGGAGATAATGCGCTCACCCATTCAAATGAGCCATCGCAACCCCATATTCTGAGTAGCGATACAGAGGACGAAGCGGATAAACCACAAACAAAAGAACTGGTTGATAACCCGCTTAAAAGGCCACGTCCGGCTGACCAAAATCCAGAGCAAAATAACCAAACGAACAGACTCACCACACGACCACTCGCTGAGCAACCGCCACCAGCGCCGCCAAAGGTTAGTAAGGCCGATCCCTTCAAGACGCGCAATTTTGACGATCTTGATCTCAGCGATTTGCGTCCGCCAAAAACCAAGCCTTTTGTCGATAATGAACCGGCACCCGCGCAAAATATCGACCGTTTCCAAACACGCAATTTACAGGATGACTCGGATAGCGAACCCAAAGTCGATACCCGTATCCTGCCGGAGATGCCTTCCGTTCCCGAAATCGATTCATTTGGAACACGCCGCTTCGATTCTGATCCAACCGATGAGGATAATCCTCCTCAAACACGCGATCTCGGTAAGCAACAACAACCTGCTGTTGATCAATTCGGTACGCGTCCATTAGGCGAGGCTGCATCACCACCTGCCCCACCTGAGTTTTCATCACTGGATCGGGTACTCCAGAGTTTTGGTATGGATGAGCCGCCCGCTGATGACATGGATACACCTGCTGTACCCACCAAAGACTCGGACGCATTGCGACAATTCATTGCCACCAACAGTGGTGATTTTGACGCGGAATCATTTGATGATGTTCTTGGGGCGATTGAACCGGATATAAGCGATACACCGAAAAAGCAGCGGCAGGTGGATTTTGAGGGTCTCGTCAAATCCATGCAGCGCGACGAACCTCAAAACCGACTACCTGACCGACAGCAGCAACAACTGTTGGATTTTGTTTTAACATCCGGTATGGACTCGGTACTCAAAGAGATCGAAAAAACAAAAACTGGACTTCTTCCGAAAGTATCAACCCCTCCAGCAGCGGAGACACCGCCACCTCTAAAACGGCTTGCGACAGACAACAGTTTCCGCAAACTGGCTGCGGAAGAACCGCCACTTCCTACGTTGGAGGAAAATGGCACGGTTAGTGATCTGTTAGTGGGTATGGCTGACAGTAATTTCCGTGATGTCCTCGCGCTGCTTAACGAGGCAGAAAATGGCGACCAAAGCCAACCTGTCGTGCAGAATAAGCCACCCACGCCGCCTGTGACCCGTCAAACTGACAGCGGGTACTTTGACGATTTTCTACAATCGACAAATCCCGACTCGGATTCAGTTCCCGTTATAAAACCAATAAGACCGCCACTAGAAAATTACGACTTCAACTTTGATTTTAACGATGATGACGATGGCGCGACAGTCGCGGGTGTTGTACTGAGATCAACGCAAGAAAATACTTCGACACCCGGTGAATTTTCACTCGACCAATTGATGTCGGACATCAATGACCGGCTGACGACACACAAGCTGAAAGTGCGCCCCCTGCCCTCGTGGGATATGGATACAACGGCCTTTCATGCGCCCGTTACAGATATACCAGAAACACCAACAGCCAGTTCAACGTCAAGGCGCATGGCTGGCGAACCGAGTTTCCTACCGGAAATGTTCCCGCCGGATGAGATTATCGCGCGTGAATTGCCGCCGTTGGAAACAGAAGCCGAAGTCGCCGAAGTTTGGACGACACAGGCTTCCGAACCCAGCCTTGAACAAATCGAATCCGTCGATGCCGATGATGAAACCATGGTTGAACCGGGTTACTTTGATGAAACTGTGATGGGCGAACCCACAACGATTGATGCTGATTTGTTTTCCGGCATCATGGAGGACTCATCATCTATTGATGACGAAGCGCGATATGACGATCAAGCCGAGTCATCGGACAATCAGTTTGTATACGATTGGGACGAACCCGACAATACCGTAGAGGCTACGCCAGTCGAAGAAGACTTCATCTTGCCAGAAGTCGAAACCAGTATCGAAGCACCGGCTATTGATGATTGGGATACACTGGAAGCGCAGCCGGAAGCTGAACTCCCTGAAGACTTTAGCTCATTCAATGTCGAGGAAATACCTGCAAGCCAAGAGGCCGTAGCCGACAACTGGGATACCGATTGGGCAGCAACCGATATTGTGCCTGAACCCGAACTTGTCGTTGAAAATATTGCAAATGAATGGGATATGCCAGCGGAGGTTCAGGATATTCCACCTGTCGAGACCTATGCAGCGGCCTTGACCGAGGAAGCGCGTATCGCTCAACTGGCGCTTAACCTGACCCAAGTTTCACTTGAAACTAGCGCGGTAGGCACTATTCTGACCCGAAAAAATCAAATTATCGCACTGGCGGGGCATCTCTCCCAAGAAGACACGATTGAACTCCAAAATACGATCCATAACGATTGGGGTACAGGTGGCGACGGCGCACGACTGCGGTTCATCACACTGCCAAGCAGCAATAAAGAATATATGTTGTATTCGACAGGAACCGAAGATGATCTGATCCTCTCGATGATTTTTGCGGGGACGACACCTTTGCGTATCATTCGCCAACAAGGCCAGCGACTGGTCAAAGCGCTCGGTGATGTTCCAGAGAACCTACCAACAACGACCATCATGCCAACGCCGATCCGCGAAGTCCAGCCGATAGAAGAAGAGTCACTTGAACCGAATGCTTACGTATGGTTGGTTCGTGATCCAGAACAACCCCTTAGCAGTGCAGTAGCCCATTCGATTAGCACCGGACTCATGACGCAACTCAGTGAAATGCGCTGGAAGATCGAACAATTGCAGGTACAAGATGAGTACATTTATCTCTTGGCAAATGTTCCCAGCGAAACGCCTTCGTATGCAGTGATCCGTGAACTCAAGCAGCGGGCAGCGACTATCGCACAGAAGCAAGATAATAATCTTGAAGTACAAGACCTTTGGGCGGACAGCTACCTCGTTCTTTCACCCGGACGTGAACTCGCACCGGATGAAATCCAGGAGTTTGTAGACTTTCAACGAATGATGTAAATGATAGTTGGGCAAGTCTTCAGGATGGGAGGACAAATAGGTTCTCCCCTACGAACCTTTAATTATGACAACCGCATAGTATAAACATTGTTCAAAAGTGCGATCATTGCCGATACGCCATAAACCGATTACAATTAGCCCAAATGTTCAGTAACAGCCTCACTTAAGGATGTCCTATGGCTTCGCGTCCCATGTTTTATGTCATCGACGGTTATGCACTGGCCTATCGCCAATTTTTCGCTTTACCACTAGCAGGATTTTCCACACGCAGCGGAGAACCGACTAATGCGGTTTACGGGTTTTCACGGACGTTATTAGACATCATGCAGAAGCATAAGCCAGAGTATATCGCCGTCAGTTTTGACCGTGGTTTGAGTGGTCGTGATGTGCTTTACAGCGAATACAAAGGCACACGCGAAAAAATGCCGGGTGAACTCAGACAGCAATTGGAACGTATCGCGCAGTTAGTTGAGGCATTCAACATGCCCCTGTTGGCGATGGATGGCTACGAAGCAGATGATGTTATTGGAACGATTGCCCCACAAGCCGAAGCGCAAGGTGTCGATGTGCGGATCGTAACCGGCGACCGCGACATTCTGCAATTGCTGACTGAGCATGTGACGGTGCAACTGCCGAAAAAAGGTGAAGCAGATGTGGTGTTTGATGTGGCTAAGTTCCGTGAAGAGTATCAACTTGAACCATGGCAATTGGTGGAGTGGAAGGGTTTGGTCGGGGATACATCCGACAATATACCCGGTGTAAAAGGTATTGGTGATAAAACGGCAACCAAACTGCTGCAAGATTATCAAACGGTAGCGAATATTTACGAACATATTGATGAAATTAAGGGCGCTAATCAGAAAAAGCTGATTGATGGTAAGGATTTGGCTTTTCTGAGTCAAAATCTGGCGACGATCCAAAAAGATGTACCGATTACACTGGCTTTAGAGACTTGCCATACTCACGATTATGATGCGCGTAAAGTGGATGAACTTTTCGGTGTATTGGAATTCCGGGGGCTGCGGGATCGACTTCCGAAAGCTGGCGCTCAACTCAGTTTATTTGATATGGGAACAGTCAGTGATATTCCTGTTGAAGAAGAAAAACGTCCTCCTGTTGTTGATACGGTGATTGTCCAAGATGAGGCGGGCTTGCAGGCATTAGTCGAGACATTGAATGCCGCTAGCAATATTAGCTGGGACACCGAGACAACCGGAACTGATCCGATGAGTGCGGAACTAGTCGGTATTTCGATGGCGGTAGACAGCCAACGCGGATTTTATATTCCAGTTGGGCATAAAACAGGCGATCAACTCCCCATTAAGACGGTCATGGATGCGTTACGTGAACCACTGACAAACGCCAAAATCGGCAAGTCAGGTCATAACGCGGATTATGATTTGCTGATGATGCAGCGTTACGGGGTGGATGTAGCACCTGTAACTTTTGATACGATGATTGCCGAATGGTTACGCACTCCAGATAGCAAGTTCTTAGGGCTTAAGAATCTGGCGCGGCAAGAGCTAAAGGTCGATATGACCGAAATTAGCACCTTGATCGGTAGTGGCAAAAAACAGATCACAATGGATGAAGTATCCGTTGAACGGGTTGCCCCATATGCGGCGGCTGATGCGGTTATGACCTACCGATTGATGGAACATTTACGGCCTAAACTTGAAGAACTTGATTTACTGAACCTGTACAACAATTTAGAAATACCGCTTATACCTGTTATCTCGGCTATAGAGCGTGTGGGCGTAGTACTGGATACCCGTTATCTGAGTGAATTGAGTACAAAGCTCACAGGAATGTTGGCTCAATTAGAAGATGAGATTTTCACGGTCAGCGAGTATGGCAAGTTCAACATCAACAGCCCGAAACAACTCAACGATGTGTTATTCGAAAAGCTGAAACTTCCTACGGAAGGTCTACGAAAAACCACACACGGTTATTCAACCGATGCAGCAGTCCTCGAATCGTTGAGTGGGCAGCATATTGTGGTCGATAAAATCCTTGATTACCGTGAAGTTTCAAAATTGAAGGGTACGTATGTTGATGCGCTGCCTCTGCTGATCAATACACAGACAGGACGCGTACATACCAGTTATAACCAGGCAGGATCAACGACGGGTCGCCTAAGCAGTAGCAATCCTAACTTACAGAACATCCCTATCCGTACTGAACTGGGACGCGAGGTGCGACGAGCGTTTGTTGCGGCTGAAGGTAACAAACTGCTCTCAGTAGATTACAGCCAAGTTGAACTGCGAATATTGGCCCACATCAGCCAAGACAAGACTCTCCTAGAAGCATTCGCACAAGGGCAAGATATTCATGCCGCAACAGCCGCAGCCGTGAGCGGTATTCCGGTTGAACAGGTGACAAAAGAACAGCGCAACTTTGCAAAACGGGTGAACTTCGGATTGATTTATGGCATGGGCGCATTCCGGTTGGCGCGTGACAGCGAACTCACGCTGGCTGAAGCGCGGGCATTTATCAAAACCTATTTTGAGCGCTTACCCGGTGTCGAAAAATACCTCGAAGAAACCAAACAGGCAGCGCGTAACGGGCCAATCAAAACCCTATTTGGACGGCAGCGCGAATTTGCGGTTTTGCGACATGCTGATCAGGGTGGCAACAAAATGGTTATACAAGGTGAAGAACGGGTGGCAATTAATATGCCGATCCAAGGAACCGCCGCCGATATTATGAAACAGGCTATGATCAACCTGTATCATGAACTGCAAAAAAGCCATTTGCGCGGCAAGATGATCTTGCAAGTTCATGACGAATTGGTGCTGGAAATACCAGAGTCAGAAGTCCAAGAAACCAGTGAATTGGTCGTGCATGTGATGGAAAGCGCCTATACACTGGATGCGCCGCTGCGCGCTAATGCGAACGTAGGTGATAACTGGCGTGATATGAGCAGTGTATAAAAGCCAGTTTTTCATATAAGCCCGCAGGAAATACCCAGCATTTACGTTTCGCCAGCCTTATATCTATGCTATACTCGCCAAATAGCATGGTGTGTATTTGCTTTACATTCTCAATAACATGGAACAACATGAAAGACTTCCTCACCCTATCCGATTGGTCAACCAAAGAATTATGGGGACTGATTGACCTTGCAGTACATTTGAAATTTGAGTGGAAATCAGGTGGTAATCGCCCTGTGATGCACGGGAAGGTACTAGCGATGGTATTCGAAAAGCCATCGCTGCGAACACGGGTTTCTTTTGAAGTGGCGATGAAGCAATTGGGTGGAGATGCGATGCGAATCGGCCCGGACGAAGTTGGGCTGGGAAAGCGCGAGAGTGTCGCTGATGTTGCGCGGGTGCTAGCCGTTTATACGCAAGGGATCATGGCGCGGGTTTTTGACCATGAATATGTGGTTGAACTCGCGAAGTGGGCAGATGTACCCGTAATCAACGGACTGAGTGATTCTCATCACCCGTGCCAAGCGATGGGCGATATGCTGACGATTTATGAACACTTCGGACGGTTGGAACGTCTCAAAATTGCCTATGTAGGTGATGGTAATAACGTTGCTGCTTCACTGGTGCTAGCAGCCGCACACTTTGGAATGCATTTCACCATCGCCTCACCTGATGGGTATATGCTTTCGGAAGAAGCGTTGGAAATGGCTGCACCGATTGCCGAGCGCAACGGCGGTAAAATTGAAGTGTTTAATGATCCGGTCAAGGCAGTTGAAGGCGCGGACATTATCTACACTGATACATGGGTGAGCATGGGTCAGGAAAAGGAAACAGCGCAGCGCATGGAGATGCTCCAGCCCTATCAAGTGAACAAAGCACTGGTTGACAAGGCTAATAAGAACACCATTGTCATGCACTGTTTGCCAGCGCATCGGGGACACGAAATTACAGACGATATAGCAGATGGCGGTCATTCGGTTATTTTCCCGCAAGCCGAAAACCGTCTGCACATGCAAAAAGCAATTTTGGTCGAACTAATGGGTTAGTAGATGGATTCTGGATAGAGCTATGCCAGCAAACCGTGAACTTTACGAACGTGCGATGAGTATGGGCTACAGTGCCGCTTGGGACAAAGATTGGTCCCAAGCTATTGCGGCTTATGGTCAGGCCATTCAGGAATTTCCTGATGACCATGAAGCACACATCAACTTAGGATTAGCGCTGCTGGAAGTCGGGCGACTGGATGACGCGCTACGGGTGTACACACGCGCCCATCAAATCAATCCCACCGACCCCATCCCACTTGAAAAAAGCGCAGATGTCCTCGAAAAAGTTGGGCGGCTAAAAGAAGCGGCGCAACAGTATATTAACGTCGCAGAAATATATTTGGCACAACGGGACCTCGATAAAGCGATATTCAACTGGCAGCAAGCAACCCGTTTAACACCGGGTATGGTGGCTATCCATGCCAGACTCGCGCAAGCCTATGAACGGTTGGGGCAAAAAGCCAAATCCATCCGCGAATATCTGGTGCTAGCGCAGAATTTCCAGCGCTTGGGCGAAAATGATAAAGCAATGCGAGCGGCACAGCGGGCGCTCAAACTGGACACCAAAAATATCACCATTTTAAATGCTTTGCGGGCGCTGGAAAGTGGCTCCGATATGAGCCTACCCGCTGCTGAAAAAGATGCGGGTAGCTCAACCAACAAAAATGATCCGTCAGGTAAGACCAGTAAAATCGAGCCTGTAGCGGACGCTGACCCATTAGGGCCAATGGGCGAGACTATGGGCTATGCGATGTCAATGCTAGCCACATTTGTCATGGAAGGCGGCGCGTTGGATGCTTCCGGCGGCGATGCTTTACAGGCACTCGAATTGCAGCGGCAAGGCATATTCGACCAAGCCATACAAGCTTATCAACGTGCAGAAACGCGACTCAATCATCCGGCGCTGAAAATGAATCTCGGCGGTTTACTCATCTTATCCAATCGAAATGATGAGTCTATCAAGCACTTGGGTGAAGCAGCCATGCATCCGCAGCTTGCGCCGGGGGCGTTTCATGGGCTTGGTAAAGCGTACTATGCCCTTAACAAACACAAGCAAGCGATCAATTACCTGTTGCAAGCAGCACAGGCGGTCGATTCGGCACATGCTATGTCGAGTGAAACCGATATGCAAATTGCCGATTCGTATGAGCATCTACTGGAAGTCTTGCAAAACCGTCCGGTAGAAACCTTATCAGCCATTAATAAACGCTTCAATGACTTACTGACGGGCAAAGAGTGGAAGCAGCGTATTGGTGAAACACGACGACAACTTGAAGACACCTTACACAGTCAGGGTGAACAGGGTGTCGTTGACATTCTGATTGCTAACCGCAGCAATGAATTGACCGAATCGGTATCACGCATTGACCGCTACACCCGACAAGGATTGTATACGCTGGCAATGGATGAGGCACACCGAGCAGTGGAGTTCTCGGCATTCTATCTGCCCGTCCACGTCCGCATGGCTGAAATTATGATGAAGGAAGGGCGCGTCCGGCAAGCCATTAACAAATATAATATCATCGCCAAAACCTATCTAGTACGGGGTGAAAATGACCGTGCAGCTTCAATATTAGGCGAAGTATTGGAAATGGCTCCACTCGATATTTCGGTGCGCGAAAGCCTGATTGAACTGTTGGAAAGCGAACAGCGTTGGGATGAAGCACTTGACCAATATGTTGACTTGGCAGATACACATCACCAACTCGGCAACTTCGATATGTCCCGCGACATATTTGGTGCAGCAGAGCGCTTAGCCAACCGTGTCGGTGCATCACCCGACAAAATCGTGCGGATTAAGCATCGTGTAGCCGATATTGACCAAATGCGCTTGGACATTCGTAAGGCGCAAAAGACCTACGATGAAATTATCCTACTCGTACCTAACGACGAGCGCGCCCACCGAATGTTGGTCGATTTACATTATCGACAAAGCAGCCCGACCGAGGCTATTAAAAAGTTGGATGCATTACTACGCATTTACGCTAAAAACAAACAACCCAACCGGATCACACAACTACTGGAAGAGTTGGTTACAACCTATCCAAATGATACCGGTTTGCGCTCCCGACTGGCTGCCATTTACACGCAGCTTAAGCGCAAAAATGATGCTATCAGACAACTAGACGCATTAGGAGAGCTGCAATTAGAAGCTGGCGCACATCAAGAAGCGACCAACACGATACGCCAGATTATTGCCTTGAATCCTGATGGGATTGAAGATTACCGCAAACTGTTAATGCAATTAGGTGGTTAGGCGTGGAACTGCTGTGGGCGCTCGATAACCTCACATGGAAAGCCATACTCGACATTTTTTTGGTGGGGTTGGTTTTCTTCGGCGCAAGTTTTTTCTTCCGTGGAACACAGGCGATTGCCCTACTCCGGGGTTTATTATTCCTGCTTATCAGTTTGCTGGTGGTTTCCAGCGTTCTCGATTTGCAAGCACTCCGTTGGCTCACGCAAAACTTATTGGTTGTTATGGGGCTGGCTATTCCGGTGATTTTTCAGCCAGAACTGCGACGTGCGCTTGAGCGTTTAGGACGAGCAGGAACCTTACTCAACCGACAAGCACCCGAAACTGTGCGCGGACGGGTTATTGAAGAAATAAGTGTCGCTGCGGAAAAACTCTCCGAGCGACGACATGGTGCGCTGATTGTTTTACAGCGCCAAAGCAGCCTCGAAGAATACATCAAAACGGGTATTTCACTGAACAGCGATGTTACTGCTCAACTCATACTCACCGTGTTCTGGCCTAAAACAGAACTCCATGATGGGGCGGCTATTATTGACGAACATGGGCGAATGGCCTCAGCCGCGTCGGTACTCCCTCTAACGGCCAGTCGCAATTTACCCGATCCCAAACTCGGCACACGCCATCGCGCAGCACTCGGCATCAGCGAAGTAAGTGATGCGATTTGCGTCGTCGTATCGGAAGAAACCGGACGCATTTCAATAACAAACTCAGGACGTATGATTGCCAAGTTGGATGGCAAACGTCTCCGCACCATTTTGAATGCATTTTATGGGGATGATCGCGAAAAATCTTCCAACACAATTACCCAACTCATTGAACGCGGGCAGGAATTCGTATCTGCACGACGACCTCGGCGGAAACAAGTGTAATGAGCAGCAACCGCCGGTCCATCATCAATAATCTTGTTTGGTTCATCGGTTCGATGATTTTGGCGTTTTTCATCTGGATGATTGCAACGCTGCAATCCGATCCTATTCAACAACAACGCTACCGCGAACGCATACCTGTACATATGAATGCGGATACGGGGTTACTGATTACCTATCCCTCTACCGCGAATCGGCAGGCTAGTGTGGTTATTCGAGCGCCTAGTTCCGTGTTGGATTTACTGACCAGCGATGAAATTGTCATTAGTGCTGATTTAACCGGATTGACAGCGGGTGATCATACGATTGAACTTAAGGCTAACCTAGCACGTCAGCAAACCACGGTGGTCGATATTTCGCCGCACCAAATGCACGTTGTGCTAGAGGAAGCCACACAGCGCCAAGTTCCTTTGCGGGCTTTGATAACAGGCGAACCTCCCGCCGGATATTCACGCGGAGAACCCGTTTTTAATGTTAATCTAAATCAAGTACTGGCAAGTGGCGCATCCACAAAAGTAAATGAGGTGGTTGCGGCACAAGTTGAACTTGATTTACGCCAGCAGCGTAATCCCTTAGAAGTTGATTTACGTTTAACACCTGTTGATGCTGACGGCAATCTGGTTAGCGATGTCACACTTGATCCTCAGGTTGTGCGCGTAAACGTCAATATACGCCGCCGTGAGGATGTGCGTGAGATCAGTGTGCGTCCCAATGTACAGGGGATGCTACCGAGCGGATATGTGCTAAATACGCTGAGTTATGAACCTCAATCAGTGCTGGTCAGCGGCACACCTCGCTTATTGGCAGGGTTGGAAGATACGCTTTCAACACAGGCGATTGACCTCAGTAACCACACGACCAGTTTCGAAGTATCCGTACCTGTGATTCTACCGAACTCGGATTTGCTGCTTCTATCAGGTCAAAATATTACGGTCTCTATCGAGATTAAACCGGTAACAACAAGTCGGCAATTCGAGGCTATTCCAGTCAAAATATTAGGCATCGACAGCAATAGCAATTTGACCGTTAAAATTGCTCCCAATACCGTTTCAGTACTGGTTAACGGCCCTCAGGAAGTGGTCAACCAACTCACCGCTGATGACGTAAAAGTTGTGCTGGATTTAAATGGCCTTGCACCGGGTAACTATACGCTGCCACTGAATGTTTCGGTGGGACAAGGCCAAATTCCCAACGAGGGTGTCTCCGTATTACCGGGCGAGGTTGACATTCAGATTATCGACAATTCGGTTCCCACACCAGAAGAGACTTCTGAACCACCTTAGCTCACCTGCTCCACCTACGAATTCTCTCATCCCTCTGTTAGAATATAGTTAGGGTATCCCTCAAGGCATACCCTATTCGTATTTGGATGAAAGGCAATAGCAATATGGCGCGGAGACCATTGGTCGCGCTGGTAGGCCGCCCAAATGTGGGCAAGAGTACATTATTTAACAGACTCGTCGGAGAACGAATGGCGGTTACAGACCCGATTCCGGGAACGACCCGTGACCGTATCGTAGCCGAATGTGACTGGAACGGCATGACCTTCAATGTGGTCGATACCGGTGGTATTGAAGTTTACCAACCAAAAGGCACACGCGATACCGCTCCATTAGCAGAAGGCAGTATCGACTTTGTGCCACAAATTAAAGGACAAGCGTTGTTGGCGGTGCAACAAGCGGATGTGATCATTCTACTGGTCGATTCGACACACGGCATCACAGCAGCCGATGAAGAAATCGCCCAAATATTACGCCGCAACGAAGGTAAGCCCATATTCGTCGCAGCCAATAAAGCGGATAACCTCTCACGTACAGATGATGCCTTTGAGTTTTATTCACTGGGCTTAGGACAAGTCTATGCCATCAGCGCCTATCACGGCTTGGGCGTGGGCGACTTGTTGGACGGTGTGGTGGAGACCTTCAAAACCCTGCCTGACATGAACGATGAAGATGACGACACAATGCGTATTGCCATCTTGGGACGACCAAACGTTGGCAAAAGCAGTCTGCTTAATCTCCTCATTGGTGAAGAACGGGTTATCGTCAGTCCAATAGCAGGTACAACACGCGATGCGATTGACACTGAAATCAATTGGCATGGCGAAACCGTCAGACTGATTGATACAGCAGGCATTCGTCGGCGCGGCAAAATTGAACCGGGAGTTGAGAAGCACAGTGTGGTACGAACCATGCAGGCACTCGAACGCTCGGAAGTAGC
The DNA here is from genome assembly GCA_038328375.1 of Aggregatilineales bacterium. GTDB lineage: Bacteria > Chloroflexota > Anaerolineae > Aggregatilineales > Phototrophicaceae > CFX2. The sequence continues at coordinate 24,154 of JBBQLX010000053.1, forward strand.
CCTGCTCCTGATTGACGCGGTTGACGGCATTACGGATCAAGATCAGCATATTGCTGGTTACATTAAAGATGCCTTCAAGAGTGTGGTACTGATCGTCAACAAGTGGGATGCTGTCGAAAAAGACGAGCATACCATGAACATATTCGCTGATGATATTCGTGCCAAGTTTGATTTTCTGGCCGAGGTTCCTGTAATCTTCATCAGTGCCTTGACCGGACAGCGTGTGCACCAAGTTTTAGAAACGGCCCATCGCGTATGGCAAGCACGATTCCAACGTATTCAAACTTCGGAACTAAACCGTCTCTTGCGAGCAGCCGTGCAAAAGCATCCACCGCCAACCAAGGGAACCAAGCGCCTCAAGCTGCTGTATCTTACGCAGGTTGCGGTCAACCCTCCTGTATTTCTATTCCATGTGAATGACACACGTCTAGTGCATTTCACCTACAAACGCTTCCTCGAAAATCAGATACGGGCAGAATTCCCGTTTGAAGGAACGCCGATCCGCTTGAGCTTCCGCCCACGCGACGGCATGTTAGAGGATACAAAGAAGCCCAGACGTATAGGGCAATAAACAAAGAGGCGCTACCGGATTTCAGTAGCGCCTTTTTATTTAGATCAGTAACTTCAATTATGTATAAGCCCTAAGTTTCAATAACCGAATGTTAGGAAATTATTACCGGTTTCGCTTGACGATTATGAACTTTTGTTCTAAAATAGACATGGACGAGTACTATTTTGCGAGAAGCCCTATGTCACCAATCGCCGCTAAAATGAGAGTAATTAAAGCGGCAGCAGTCACAAATTGCGGGGCGGTGGCATTAGCCGAGCAATCCGCTGCACTTGTGTCATTTCAGCGGCTAGAACCGAGCCTCCCGCCGACCCAAAATGTCAATTCGGCGGTTTCTCCCGTGCTTCCTGCTATGCAATTCAGCGGGAATAGTGCCATTACTGCCGTAATTGCAGCAATTGCAGTAACAACCGCAACATTTTGAACATTTGGTGGCTCAAAACGCACAAAGCGAGCATCCATAACTGATGGGCTTAAGGTTTGACAGTGGTGTCAGCGTTTAAGCCAATCAGATCAAAAGCGAAGGCCGGTTTCTTACGACCGCGCATCTTGATCTCACCCAAAGGCTGAGCTTGTATCATACCCGCCAGCCGTTCAACAACAGCCGACTCAACCCAGATTTTACCGGCTGGAGCGAGTTCCTGTAACCGTTTAGCCGTATTCACTACATCGCCAATCGCGGTGTAATTAACAGCGCGGTCGGTTCCGATAAAACCAACAACTGCCTCCCCGACATTCACACCGATACTGTACGAGAGGTCATCGCCACGACGGGCGCGCATTTCCTCACCCGCCTTCATCAAAGCGATAGCTGCATCCGCAGCGCGGTGAATATGATCATATTGTTCATTCGGCGCGTTAAAAATCGCCATCAAACCATCACCGAAAAATTTATCGAGCGTACCGTTCCACGCAAGAATGATTTCAGCCGCAAGACTAAGATAATCGTTCAACATTTCGATGACTTTTTCGGGTGGAGAGTTCTCGCTCCACGAGGTATAACCGCGAATATCTGCAAACAAGACGCTGATTTCCTGTCGTGTCCCACCGAGTTTCAAATTGTCCGGATTAGAAAGCACACGGTCAACAACCGAAGGCGGCACGAAACGCTCAAAAGTACCGCGCAACTCGCTATGTTCACGATCTTTGGTTTCACGAAGCGCCGCAAAGTTACGGGCATTTTCGATGGCAATTGCCGCGTAATCGGTCAAGGTGCTTAATAAGGCAGCATCATGCTTGGTAAAGATATGTGAATCAGGTGTGATATTTGTTACGCCCAACACACCCATTACCTGATTGCGTAAGGTCATCGGTGCGTAAGCCATTGCATACGGTTTTTGAGGATGTTGTGCCAATTGTTCAGGGCCGAGCAACATCGGTTTACCTTGTTTGATGACCTGTGCCGCCACAGGATCCATTGGCTCAAAATCGGCTGGACGCGCCCGCCCGGTATTATGCCGCTTATGTGCGCGGCACATTAAGCGCTCACCTTCGAGCAAATAAATGTAACTTTCCTCGGCCTGCGCGATATGAGATGCTGCGTCCACGATACGTGGCAGCAGTTCATTCATATTTGTAAGTTCGGTCACACTTTTGCCGACTGTATACAAAACATCTAATTCCTTCAAGCGCACTTGCAAATCGCGATTGGCTTGAAGTAGGCGTTCGGTCAGTGCCTCTTTTTCTTTTCTGAGGCGCACTTCGGTCAGACTACGTTCAATCGCGGCAGTCATTTCTTCTACTGTGTAGGGTTTTTTGACGTAGTCCCGCACACCAAGACGATAGACCTCAACTGCGATTTCTTCAGAACCATGAAAGGTCATCAAGATCACAGGAATATTGGCCTCGGCAGCCGATAAATGTTCAAGAACTTCGATGCCATTCATCTTGGGCATTTGTAAATCAAGTAGAATAAGGTCGGGACGCTCCTGAAGAGCCATTTGCAGACCTTCTTGACCATCCCGCGCAAGCAGCGGAAAGTATCCATTCGGTTGGATAACGTATTCAACAATAAAATCGCGATTCTCGCGACCATCATCCACAATGAGAATGCGTTCACCGGCCAAAATATGCCTCACGATCCCTATCAATTATCTTAGACAGACAAATTATTCTACACACAGTATAGTACAGACGACGAATTTCGACACTTAAGCACCAATAAAGGAAGTAAAGGATTAGAGAAGTGATGTAGGATTGTCAGCCTAGCTGACAGAGGATTATAATTGTAGCTCAACTAACGATTGGATAGAGTATCGTAGATTACATGGTACTCTAAATTTTGATGAAGCCTATTTATCAGTCACATTAATCGAGAACATCACATTGGAAACTGTACCCAATTCAAATATCCCTGCCCCGTTAGATAGTCCTGTTGCTGTATCCCGCCCTAGCCTACGTCAACGTGGATATGGACGCGAAATACTCGAAACCATCATTTTAATCGCCGCAATTTATGCGCTTGTCAATTTGGCTACTGTGCGATTTATTGTCGAAGGTCCTAGTATGGAGCCTACGTTTCATACCGGGCAAGTATTGATGATTAGTCGAGTCAATTACCTCTTCGGAACTCCACAGCGCGGACAAATCATCGTATTTAATGCACCGGGTAACCCACCTGATGAACCACCGTATATCAAACGTGTAGTTGGACTTCCGGGCGAAACGGTCGAAATTCGTGATACCAAAGTGTACATCAACGGTAAACAGTTGAACGAATCTTATATTAACGAGCCATGCGAGGCGGGTCGCTGCCCTAACCGTACATGGCAATTGGGTATGGACGAGTATTTCTTTATGGGTGATAACCGCAACCACAGCAGCGATTCCCGTGCTTTTGGTGTGGTCAAACGTGAACGGGTTATCGGAGAGGCTTTGGTGCGTTATTGGCCGCCACAGGATTGGGGAATAGTTGGCACATCCCGTTATCCCGACAATCCTTTCGTGCAATAGCAGCCCAAATATTGAATGATCACTTCTGGTAGAACTTTCCCACGTCCAGTCTTACATCGAAAAACGAGACTGCGAGAATTGCTCAATCTGTTTTTCTTTTTGGTGGCGGTTTACGCATTATTAGAAATGTCCGCGCCACGTTCGGTTGTCCTGTCGATTAGTATGCAACCTAATCTCATCGAGGGACAACGTCTCGTCATTAGCCGCGTGAGTTATATGTTCAGTAGACCTCAACGCGGCGAAATTGTGGTATTTGAGCCAAATAACTATACCCCTGACGAAGACCGGCTGATTAAACGTCTCATCGGCTTACCCGGTGAAAAGATTGAATTCCGTCATCAAGCCGTTTATATTAACGGTAAAGAACTCATCGAAACCTATCTAAATGAACCTTGCGAAGAAGTTTATTGCCCGGATCAAAGTTGGAATCTGGGTGCTGATGAGTATTTCTTTATGGGCGATAACCGCAATCACAGTCGGGATTCGCGAGCCTTTGGAAGCATCAAGCGTAAGCAAATTGTAGGAAGAGCTGTTATGCGCTGGTGGCCCCCTGCGAAGTGGGGATTTTTATCGTATAATTATGGTGATATGGGCGCTTCCTCACCTTAAACACTACCCGAAAAGAGGGATCATGCCGGACACATCAGCTTTCCCCTGTCCGAATTGCCAAATTGGTATTTGCCAGCCCAAACGGACAACCTATCTAACTATTTATAACAATATGCTAGTGAGCGTACCTAACACAGCGGTATGGCAGTGTGATATTTGCCAATATCAAGAATTTGAACACCAAACGATTGCTCATTTAGAATCGCTCTTAGGGATCTCCGATAATGTGCCAGAATTACAGCGCAACCCGACTAAAATCACTTCAGTTGAGCAAACAGAACCCACGACTGCCCGGAGGATTAAACCGTGACCGTTGATTTAAGAAGTTATGTTTTTCTGGATACATTACAGCCGCAACATGCGGCATTTTTAGGAACCGTAGCACGGGGTTTCTTGCCTGTCCCGGGTGATTCTTCTTTATGGATTGAAATTTCACCCGGTATCGAGATTAACCGGATTACAGATGTGGCCTTGAAGGCGACTGGAGTGAGGCCGGGAATGCAAATTGTTGAGCGACTTTACGGCTTGCTTGAGGTACATTCGAGCAGCCAAGCCGAAACTCGTGCTGCTGGGGAAGCAATTCTGGAATCACTCGGGGTACGCGAACAAGACCGTTTGAAACCGCGAATTATCTCCAGCCAAATTATTCGAAATATTGATGCTTATCAAACCCAACTTATTAACCGCCTCCGGCACGGTCAAATGATTCTTGCCGGACAAACAATGTATGTCCTTGAAGTTGAACCTGCTGCCTATGCAGCGCTAGCAGCCAATGAAGCCGAAAAAGCGGCACATATCAACATTCTTGAAGTACAAGCATTTGGTAGTTTCGGACGCGTTTATTTAGGCGGAGAAGAACAGGATATTATGGCTGGTTATGGCGCAGCAGTCGCAGCAATCGAAAGTGTTGTCGGACGCGAACCTAGCAGCGGACGCAAGGAATAACTGTTTATGGTTATTGGCATTGTTACAGGTTCGGTCGTTGCTAGCCAAAAAACAGCCACTATGGAAGGTTTATCACTCCGCATTGTACGCCAAATAACATCTGAAGGGAACGTGAGCGATGCATATATGGTCGCGGTAGATGCTGTAGGTGCTGCGAATGGCGAATATGTATTAGTCGCAAGTGGTAGCACAGCACGGCAAACGACGTTGACCGACAACAAACCAGTCGATGCAATCATTATGGCAATCGTTGATACATGGCAGGTTGATGGACGTTTGATGTATGAAAAATCATCACAAGCATTAGCTAAGGACTAACCCATCGCTGGGATATTGCATGTTCTAGTCATTCGGCGTTCAGATTTCCTCAAGATAAAAATTAAATCTTCAATCATTATTACAAGCAGTAGACTGTAATTAATGTTATGATACGTATGTTAGGCTTGGAGGAAACAGGATACCGCGATGGATAATAGTCGTATTCTAGTTGTAGAAGATAATCGAGACAATATGACCCTGATAACGGATATTTTGGAGTCACTCAACTACAGTGTGATTTCAGCTTATGACGGTCAACGTGGCTTGCTTATGGCGCAATCGGAACTCCCAAATCTCATATTGATGGATTTATCATTGCCCGTAATGGATGGCTGGACAGCGACACGCGAAATAAAACGGAATGAAAAGCTCAAAGATATTCCGATAATCGCTTTAACCGCACATGCTATGTCTGGCGACCGGGAACGAGCAATAGAAGCGGGCTGCGACGATTATGTATCAAAACCTATAAACGTACCTGACTTACTCGTTAAAATCACAACATTACTTGCGGCGAAGAAATAATGTCCAAAATTTTGGTTGCAGAAGATAACCCGAATGCCCGTCAACTGGTTCACGATATTTTAGAAAGTATTGGATACGATTCAATTTTGGCGGTTGATGGCCCAAGCGCTCTCGCTGCGGCACAAACTGAATCGCCTGATCTCATTATTCTTGATGTCAACATGCCGGGTATGAGCGGCTTTGAAGTTTGCAAAATTATCAAAGCGGATCCTAAACTCGCTCATATTCCTATCTTAATGTTGACCGCGCAAACGGATGTCGAAAGCCGGGTAGCTGGATTAGGTTTAGGTGCAGAAGATTACATTGCCAAACCCTATAGTCCACGTGAATTAGCAGCACGCGTGTCGGCACGTATCCGGGCAAAAAGCGAGAGTGATACCCTACGACGCACTCAGGAAATGGTACGGCAGACTTTCGAACGATTCGTATCCCCTAGTGTGGTTGAAAAATTGCTGCAGAATCCTTCCGAGATCAAGCTCGGTGGGCAGCTTCAGGAAGTGACTGTACTATTTAGCGACTTAGAAGGATTTACGAGCGTCTCTGAAAAAACCGAACCTGAAAAGCTGCTGGGGATTCTGAACAGCTATCATGAATTGGTGGTAGGCATCATTCAACGTGAAGGTGGCACAGTTGACAAATTTATTGGCGACGGCGTAATGGCGCTGTACAATACACCTTTAGTACAAGATGACCACGCATTACGGGCTGTCCGTGCTGCGCTCAGCATTCGGGATGAACTGGTTAAGTTCTCGGAGCAATTCGAACCCCTCTACCGAATGAAGATCAATTTTGGAATACACACGGGCATGGCGGTCGTTGGGAATGTCGGAACACCACAATGTATGAACTTCACGGCTGTTGGGGATACCGTAAACCTTGCCTCACGATTGCAAGCATTGAGCAACAATGAGCAGATTTTATTGAGCCAGGCGACTTACGATCAGCTCCGTAATCTGCTTCGGTCAAACATTATTGGGACACGAAGTGTAAAAGGACGCACTGAGCCAGTGATGGTCTATGAAGCTCTCGCACTGGTTTCATAATTGGGAACGGAAGATTGATGACTGACATCACATCGGCGACAGGCAATTTACTGGGGAACGGAGCTAAAGACATAACTGGTACAACATGGTTACTCGGTCATGATTTAAAAAGCCCCACTGCCATCATCATTAGCACATTGGAAATGGTCATTGCCCTTCATGAAGATGATGAGGATATGGCTCATACTGTCCGCTTACTTCGAGGTGCGCTGGTAGCAGCGCGCCGTGAATACAATATGGTATGCGACCTACTTGATCTAGCCCGCTTCGAATTAGGCCAATATCAATTGCAGCGTGAACCTGCTGATTTAGGCGCTCTTTTGCTCCAAAGTTTGGAAGACGAATCCTATAGTATCGAAATTAAAAAAATTCGAGTTCAAACCGACATTTCAAGTGGCGTGGGTTTGATTACAGATGTCGATATTGAATTAATTGGACGTGTATTTAGTGCTTTAATCGACAACTCCATAAAATTCACTATCCGGGACGATTTGCTTAAAATCACCGCAAAGCGAATCGGCAATATGATCGAAATCGTGTTTATGGATACAGGCCGTCCGATCTTCGCTGAATTTGAGCAGTCGCTCATCGAGCGAGCGCCACAATGGGAAAATCGGCAGGCTGGCAGTCGATCAAGTGTTGGCATGGGCATACCCTTTTCTAATGCCGTTGTTAAAGCGCATGGTGGGGCATTTATTGCCAATAGCAATACAACTACCGGATTCACGCAATTCAAGATAACATTACCTGTGCTTGAATCCAATTGAAGGTAGAACCTCATGGCAGACCAAAACCCGATAGATGATACGCAAATCAACCGCATCATTAATAATGTGATGCGCGAACTCAGCGATCCGACATTTTCTGCCCCTGCTCCAGCCAAAGCAAGCAAGCCAATATCAGTGCGTCCCGTAACCGGTGATGGATTATTTCCTGATCCCGATAGTGCCGTAGCGGCGGCCTATTCTGCTTATGAGCAGTTAGGGGATTTACCACTTGATCTTCGCAAACAAATGGTGGCTGCGATGCGGGCAACAGCACGAGAACATGCTGAAGTTCTAGCCCAATTCGCAGTTGAAGAAACCGGCATGGGACGTTTTGAGGATAAGGTTCAAAAAAACCTACTGACAGCTAACAAGACACCCGGCCCAGAATTTCTTGAGTCTCATGTCTGGACAGGTGATGACGGTTTAACCCTCACAGAGTATGCTCCCTACGGTGTAATTACAGCCATCACTCCAACCACTAATCCCACTAGCACAATCATCAACAACAGCATCAGCATGATTAGTGCCGGTAACGCAGTTACGTTCAACGCTCACCCCAGCGCCAAGCAATGCAGTGCTTATACGATTCAACTACTTAACCAAGCCATTCAAAGTGTCGGTGGGCCAGCAAACTTATTGACGTGTGTGGTCGAGCCAACTATTGAATCAGCTCAAGCGCTAATGGTTCACAAACAAATACGCTTAATCGCTGTTACGGGCGGCATCGGTGTGGTTAGACAAGCTATGAAAAGTGGCAAGCGGGCGGTGTGCGCCGGGCCGGGCAATCCACCCGTTGTCGTTGATGACACGGCTGACCTTGAACAAGCAGGGCGGGATGTTGTACGTGGTGGCAGCTTCGACAACAATCTGGTTTGTGTGACTGAAAAAACATGTATTGTGGTCGAAAGTGTGGCGGATGGGCTGGTTGAGTCGATGACGCGTCATGGTGGTTATTTGATTACCTCGTGGCAGCTACGCCGCCTGATGAAGTCTATTTTTGAAGAGGATCATGGGCCGGGTAAACCTGCCCTGATGAACAAGTCGTTTATCGGGCAAAATGCGAGTGTCCTGCTCAAAGAAATTGGTATCAATGTCGGCAGTGAGGTACGCCAGATTGTCGCCGTGGTCGAACCCGATCATCAACTGGTTTGGTCAGAGCAAATGATGCCGATTATGCCGGTCGTGCCGATGCCAGATGTCCACGCAGCAATAGACCTCGCTGTTCGATCCGAACATGGTTTCCGGCATACCGCCGTTATGCACAGTAAAAATATTGATCATCTGACTGAGATGGCACGGGCAATAGACAGTTCGATTTTTGTAAAAAATGCGCCTAGTTTGGCAGGTTTGGGTTGGGGCGGCGAAGGCTATACGTCGTTCACGATTGCCAGCCCTACCGGAGAAGGCTTGACGACTTGTAGAAGCTTCAGCCGTTTACGCCGATGCACACTTAAAGATAGCTTCCGTATCGTTTAATCGAGTTAAAATGAAAATCACTAAACTAGAAACCATATTTGTTAAACCACGCTGGCTGTTCCTCAAGATACATACTGATGAAGGCATCATTGGCTTAGGTGAACCGATTGTTGAAGGTCGCATCCAAACAGTAGCGGCAGCAGTCCACGAAATTGGACGTTATCTCATCGGGGAAGATCCACGTCGCATTGAGCATCACTGGCAAGCGATTTACAGAGGACAATTCTATCGTGGTGGGCCAGTTCTGTGCAGCGCATTGTCCGGTATCGAGCAAGCGCTGTGGGACATTACGGGCAAGTGGCTAGGTCAGCCCATCTACCAACTACTGGGCGGAGCAACACGCGACCGTATCCGTATGTACGGATGGGTTGGCGGCGAAACGTATGGGGATTATATTAACAGCGCCAAAGTTTCGGCTGAGGCTGGATTCACAGCACTCAAAGTTGGTCTTTTCGGCGCAATGGAAATTGTAGATACCCAAGATGTCTTAGAAGACTGTGTTCGCCGTTTCGCGGATTTGCGTGCAGCCGTTGGTCCTAAAGTCGATATTGGAATTGATTTTCACGGTCGAGTCAGTCCGGCAATGGCAGTAAGGCTTGCAAAAGCACTCGAGCCCTACTACCCGATGTTCATTGAAGAACCTGTACTCCCTGAGAATGTGGATGCGATGGTCACTGTGGCTCGTAGCACTACTATACCCATCGCAACGGGAGAACGCCTTTTCGCCAAATGGGGCTTTCGTGAGGTCATCGAAAAACAAGCTGCGGTTATCCTGCAACCAGATATTTCACACGCGGGCGGCATTCTGGAATGCAAAAAAATCGCGGCGATGGCTGAAACTTATTACAGCGCTATCGCTCCTCACTGCCCTCTTGGGCCGATTGCCTTAGCCGCTTGTTTGCAACTGGATGCCTGTATTCCCAACTTTCTCGTTCAGGAACATGTGACCACGGGTGTAGGTTACTTAAAAGAACCCTTCCAAATTGTCGACGGCTATATCGCACTACCTACGAAACCGGGGTTAGGGATCGAACTTGATGAGGAAGCCTTAGCCGAACAAATCAACGACGGTACATGGGACACCCCACAATTTCGTCACAAAGACGGTTCGGTGGCAGACTGGTAACAAATTTTTATGAGTGATATTGAAATCCCTAAGAAGCCACTTGTTATTGAGCCTGCATTAGCGTTGCTCGAATTTAGCAGTGTTGCGGCTGGCATATTTGCCGGGGATGCAATGGTAAAACGGGCGCAGCTTGATGTCATTCATGCTGGCACGGTTCAACCCGGTCGTTATCTCATATTAATCGGTGGCAGTGTAGCCGAAGTCGAAGAAGCGCTCAAAGCGGGGCAGGAAAACGCTTTAGACTCATTAAACGATCATATTTTTCTGCCGGGTGTACATCCAGACGTAGTACGCGCAATAAGTGGTGGACGGATGGCTCAAATTGGTGACGCACTGGGCATCATTGAAACTCAAACCGTTCCATCTGCAATTCTTGCAGCCGATAAAGGCATCAAAGGCGCACAGGTTTCACTCATTGAAGTTCGCCTCGCCGACGGACTAAATGGCAAAGGATTAGTCTTCTTTAGTGGACTTGTCTCAGATGTAGAAGCGGCGGTAGAGATTAGTACTGCAAGCCTCAAAAACGGGCAACTCGTAAAGCAGGTTGTGATCGCAAAACTTCATAATGATATGGCAACGGTTGTCAAAAACAATTCTCGTTTCGGTGTGCAGCTCGGTTGGAATGCTGGGGAGTAATTGTGAAAATGAGTGAGCATACAGATCGGGTATGGCAATCTGCGGAAGTAGCGCATGGCTATCTGGAAGGAATGCGGGGCGCTATTCCGTTAGCGGCTGAACAACTCGACGTGATGATGCGTGTTATTCGGGCAGCACGTCCCGAATTGAAAACATTCATGGATATTGGATGTGGTGATGGCATTTTAGGACACACGATACTCGCTCATTATCCCGATGCACAAGGTATTCTGCTTGATTTTTCAGAGCCAATGATCGAAGCCGCACAACATAAACTGGCTGCGAATCGGATGCAATTACAATTTATCACTGAGGATTATGGAAACCCGGAATGGGTAAATGCTGTAAAGACTTACAGTCCATTTGATGCGATTGTGTCCGGGTTTTCTATTCATCATCAACCAGACATCAGAAAACAAGCTTTATATGCTGAAATTTATGGCTTGCTGAAACCGGGTGGCATCTTCATCAATATCGAACACATCAAGCCAGAAAGCGCATGGGTAGAAGCGAGATTTAACGAGCTATTTATTGATTCAATGATCGCCCACAACCAACGGCATAATATGGACATTACTCCAGAAGAAACGGCACGGCGTTTCTATGAGCGTGAGCATAAGGATGCCAATACTCTTGCTCCACTCGATGCACAAATGTGTTGGATGCGCGATATTGGTTTTGAACAAGTGACCTGCTATCTAAAGATTTTCGAACTGGCAGTTTTTGGCGGAATACACCCCCATGAATGAAGCCGAACTGCGGGAGCAAATCTGTCTAATCGGGCAACTGATGCACCGAAATGGCTATGTTGATGGTGCAGGCGGTAATATTAGCGCTCGATTGGATCATGAACATTTATTGACCACTCCCAGCGGACTTGCAAAGGGCTTCATGACACCCGACCAAATCATTAACGTTGATATGGACGGTAATCGGGTTGATTCGACTATCAATCAGCATTTGCGTCCAACTTCGGAAATGGCTATGCACCTTGAATGCTACCGGCAGCGCCCTGATATTCAAGGGGTAGTCCACGCACATCCGCCGACTTCGATTGCGCTGACCATCAGCGGACGCAGCTTCTCAGAATGTCTTATTCCCGAAGTGGTCATCCTGATGGGCATTGTTCCCATACTCCCCTACTCCAACCCTGCAAGTGATGACAATCGGAAAGCAATTGCACAAGCCATAAGCCAACATGATGTGCTGATGTTGGCTTATCATGGTTCACTGACCGTTGCAAAAACGCTGTGGGATGCTTATTTGCGGCTCGAAAATTTAGAACACAGCGCCAAAATTATCTATATGGTAGATCATTTAGGTGGGCCAAAAACATTTCTAACGCATGAGCAAGTCGAAAAACTCATCGCAATTCGTGAACGACTTGGATTACTGCGCCCGGATGAACGGGAACAACTTGTGGAATTATCCCATCACTGATGTTTCCGCCTTGACGCACGAGGCAGCGATTGGTAAACTTCTGTTCGTTGGTCCCATCGTCTAGCGGCCTAGGATGTCACCCTTTCAAGGTGAAGACACGGGTTCGAGTCCCGTTGGGACTACAGTACGTATCCTAGATAAATGTGAAAGCGGGAAGGTATAAAAGATACTTCCCGCTTTTGCATTC
>JBBQLX010000054.1:0-36239 GCA_038328375.1 Aggregatilineales bacterium
CAATCCGCTTCGTATCTTCGGTCTGCCTGAACAACCCGACACCTACATCGAAGTTGATGTTGACGGAGAATGGGTAGTTCCCGAAAGAGGCGTTTCACGCTGTGGTTGGACTCCTTTCGCGGGAATGCCTGTTCGGGGTCAGGTGCGGCGTGTCGTCCTCCGTAATCAGCTCGTTTATGAAGATGGTTCTTTTTTTGCCTCGCCCGGATCAGGTCGCAATGTCGCGCCTGCCTATGTAAATAAGGAGCGTTAAACACCTCATGGCTTTATCGGTTAGTAATACGAGGTCGCTGGTGGCTGAAGTGCGCCGTGATGGTCGCTTCAAAGGTCAACATATTTTGTCGGTATCCCAGTTTGATAAGGATGCCATCGCTTACGTTTTTGATGTCGCCGAAGAATATCATTACGATGGCAAGAAAGTGGCTGCTCTCAAGCCGCTTCAAGGATACGTTCTCGCTAACCTCTTTTACGAACCATCAACCCGAACTTCATCTTCATTTATGGCAGCCATGCAGCGTTTGGGCGGCACGGTTATTCCCATCAATGAAGTTAAATATTCCAGTGTCTCTAAAGGTGAATCGCTGCCGGATACGGTTCGCACCTTAGAAGCCTACGCGGATGTGGTTGTGCTGCGTCATTATGAAACCGGCGCGGCAGCTTTAGCAGCCAAATATGCCCACAAGCCGATTATCAACGCGGGCGATGGCATCGGTGAACATCCTACCCAAGCCTTGCTCGACTTGTTCACCATTTTGCGCGAGCGCGGCACGATTGATGGTCTGACAATCACCATGCTCGGCGACCTCAAATATGGTCGTACTGTTCATTCACTGGCGAAACTCGCCTCGCTTTTCAACGTCAAGCTGAACTATGTCTCGCCGGACAGCTTACGGATGCCTTCTGAACTCATCAGTCAAATTGGTGTACCCCAAACCGAACTCGCCGACTTACATGATGTACTCGCTGAAACCGATGTACTCTACGTCACCCGCATTCAAAAAGAACGCTTCACCGACGATGCTCATTATGATGCAGTCAAGAGCAGCTACGTCATCACGCCCCAAACAATGGCGCAAGCTAAATCGACCATGACCCTCATGCACCCGTTCCCGCGTGTCGGCGAAATTCATATTGATGTCGATGATGACCCTCGCGCGGCTTACTTCCGCCAGATTGAGTACGGTATGTACGTGCGTATGGCACTCTTGGCGATGGTGGTAGGCAAGGCATGAATACTTTTTTCACTCAACTCGAACAACGTGCCCAAGCAATCAATAGTCTGCTTTGCGTCGGCCTTGATCCGAATCCCAAGGACTTTACAAGCGCTGAAGCCGTTCGTGATCTCTGCTTCCGGCTGATTGATCTGACCAGTGATGTTGCCCTCGCTTTTAAGCCCAACAGTGGCTTTTTTGAGGCGTGGGGTGCTGCCGGTTATCAAGCCCTCAAAGATGTCATCGCTCATGTGCCTGCTGGTATCCCCGTAGTTTTGGATGCCAAACGCGGTGATATTGACAGCACCGCCAAAGGTTATGCGCAATCCGCCTTTGAAGTCCTGAATGCGTCGGCTATTACGCTCAGTCCTTATCTCGGTGCCGATGCTATCCAACCTTTCCTGACTTATGCCGATAAAGGCGTGTTTCTACTCTGCAAAACATCCAACCCCGGCGCTGGCGAACTCCAAAATCTAGAAGTCGATGGTCGCTATCTTTATCAAGTCGTTGCCGAAAAAGCACAGGGCTGGGGCAGTGCTGAGCAAATTGGTTTAGTCGTCGGTGCAACCGATGTCGAGGCTATGCATAAGGTTCGTGTCATTGCCCCAAATGCATGGTTTCTCGTACCCGGTATTGGCGCTCAAGGTGGCGACTTAGAAGCAGTCGTCTCGGCTGGTCTGCGCTCTGATGGACTTGGCTTGCTCCTTTCAGCCTCACGCAGCATCGCCACCGCATCTGATCCACTTGCCGAAGCCACCCGCCTTCGCGATGCTATTAATGCTGCCCGCGCAGCAGCTAAAAATCAGCCAACAGTTGCCACCACCTCATCTGATTTAGAATTGGTTGCCCGTGCTTTAGCTGAAGCAGGATGCGTGAAGTTTGGCAACTTCACCCTCAAATCAGGCAAAATCTCGCCGTTTTATCTCGACTTGCGACGCTTGGTTTCCTACCCCAAACATTTAAATGTGGTCGGCGCGGCCTTAGCCCGACTCTTGAGTAAATTAGAGTTTGACCACATCGCAGCTATTCCTTACGCCGCGCTGCCTATTGGTGTATCTGCGTCGTCCCAATCCGGTCGTTCGCTGATTTATCCTCGCCGCGAAGCCAAAGCCTATGGCACAGGGGTTAACATCGAAGGCGTATTCAACGCAGGCGATACCGCGCTTCTCTTAGATGATCTTGCCACCACAGGCGAAACCAAAATCGAAGCCATTGATCGCCTGAAAACTGCTGATCTGGTTGTCAAGGATATTGTGGTCGTCATCGACCGCGAACAAGGTGCTGCCGACATGTTGGGCAAGTTGGGCTATAACTTCTGCGCACTGGTAACCCTTAATCAACTGCTGCCTGTTTGGGAACAGCAAGGTTATCTTTCTGCCGAACATCATGCCGAGATCAAACGCTATCTGGCAGCAGATCATGTATGACGGCCTCTATCGACACATTTTCTCGCGTGTAGATGCCGAGCAAATCCATCAGTTGTCCATCAATTTATTAGCGGGCGCGGGGCAATTTGCTCCCGCCCGTTCGTTACTATCGAGCGCTTTTTCACCGCATCCCACTTTCGCGCCGATCAGTTTATGGGGTAAAACATTCGCTCACCCCCTCGGATTAGCGGGTGGCTTTGACAAAGATGCTCGCTGTTTGCCTGCCCTACAATCTCTCGGCTTCAGTTTCATCGAGGTTGGCACAGTCACCCCAAAGCCGCAGCCCGGAAATCCTACACCACGCCTCTTCCGCCTCATTGAAGATCAAGCACTCATTAACCGTATGGGCTTTCCAAGTGCTGGTATGAACGCCCTCGTCCAACGCTTGAATAATCTTTCAAATGTCGATGTGCCGCTTTTCATCAGCCTTGGTAAAAATAAAGCGACCGCCTTAACCGATGCTGTTCAGGATTACCTCGCCGTTCTCAACACCCTTTACCCCTATGGCGATGCCTTCGTTGTTAACATCAGTTCACCCAATACTCCCGACTTACGCAAACTCCAAACCCGCGAATACTTGGCCGATTTACTCGGTCAGATCGCTCAAACCATGCGTACACTCGCGGGAAATGAATCACAAAAACCGCTGCTCGTCAAAATCGCACCGGATTTAGAATGGTCAGAAATTGATGATATTCTCGACCTCGCATTACAGTTCGGTATCGCAGGCATCATCGCCACCAACACAACCTTACAACGTCCCACTCTGCATAGTCCTTACCAAACCGAAACCGGCGGCCTCAGTGGAAAACCACTTGGTCAGCGCTCCACCGAAATTATCCACTATATTCATCAGCACACTGAGAAAAAGTTGGTCATCATCGGTGTTGGTGGCATCTTTACCGGCGATAATGTTTGGGAGAAATTGAGTGCAGGTGCGACTTTAGTGCAGGCTTACACGGGTTTTATCTACAAGGGGCCGACCTTCGTCAAACAAGCCTTAAGACAACTCGAAACGAAGATGCGAGAAATGGGTATCCAGCGTTACGAAGACATTATCGGCATCAAATGAGAATGTCTTCGTCCGGTACTGTGGATGGTGCGCTGCTGGCTCCATAACCCAACGTCGATTGTGAACCGCAGTAATTCCCCCAACGCAGGCAGGTTTTAATTGGCATATTTTGCAGATAGGCTGCCAGAAATCCTGCGTTAAAGCTGTCGCCTGCGCCAGTCGTATCTAACGGTGTCACCTCAAACGCTCGCGAGTGATAACCCATCGTGCCAAATTGAGCCATAGCCCCTTCAGCACCATTCTTCACTACGACTCCGGTTGTGATTTGCGACAACCGATTAATCGCCACACTCAGCTCGTCTTCAAGCGTGATTCGTCGGGCTTCCACCGCATTCGGCATGAAAATATCGACCTGTGACAAAATCGCTTGTACCAGTGGTAGTTCAAGTGTCTCTTGTCGGTGCTGGCAGTCCATCGACACACGGATACCTTTTGCTTTACATGCTTTGAGTAGTTCAGGCATCTCTTCGTGGACGGTCAAGCTGGGGAAGTGCAAATGTCGGAAGGTAGCCTTCTCCAGCGCACTTCTAACCATTGCAATAATATCTGGTGGCTTTTGCGCGTAGGTAATGAATGCGCGGTCAGTGGGATACGAAAGCGCTACCGTTACCCGTTCTAACGGCAAATCTAATTGCTCGACCAGACTTGTATCCAGTTTTTCCCCTTGGATATAAGTCTTCACGTACTGGCTGAAAAAATCAGTGCCAAGTACACCAACCCAACCGACGTTGACTCCCAATCGCCGCAATCCCGTCGCTGTATTCAGCGCACCACCGCCCGCAACGACCTTGATTCCCTCGCTGTAAATCTCAGCGCCGAGCGTCGGGAAATCATGCATTTGGGTAAAGATGACATCACAAAAATAATGTCCGGGTATGACAATGTCGAAATCAAAACTCATGTTATGTTTTATTGATTATTACGCTGATTTTATTAACTCCCTCCCTCGTTTACGGGGGAGGGCTGGGGTAGGGGTTCCCTTAATTCCAAACCCCGACCGTCTCGTGATGTGCCGCCAAAAACTCATCAACCAATTTCACCGATAATGGATACGATCCGATCAACGGATGGGTAGCGAGTGCTTCGACTGCCAACGATTTATCCTTCTTGAGAATCGCTTGAGCCGCCAGCCGTTCGTAACGTTTGACTGTCCGTACCAAGACATATTGATCTTCGGGGATTTCACCAATCGGGATCGGTTGCATTCCGCTGGCATCCACACGACAGTTCACCTCAACAATATCGTCGTCGGCTAATCCCGCAATTGTGCCATTGTTGGGAACGTTTAAGCCTGTATAGTGGATCGTATTCTGGGCAATCGCCTCGACACAACCCAACGCCACACTCGCGTAACCTTCATCATCACCTTCGACAGGTTGAGCCTTTTTGCGATCTTCACCGTGCCGTGCGTGAGCCATATAAGTTGCGCCGCGTCGTCCCATCACTTCATGATAAGCCGCCAATGCTTCGGCTGGATGATGTGCCGGATTAATCTCCTCCAAACGGTCAAGCATATCGCGTGTCAGTCGTACCACTTCTTCACCGCGCGTTTCCGACTTTGCCAACAGTGCCTTGAGCGCTTCATCACGATGATAGAAGTAGTGCAAATACTCGTTCAAGAACATGTGTTGCTGTTGGATTATAATCGGGTCGAACATCGCCATATGGTTACTGGCGATAAATTGAGGATCATCCAGCAGCCCCGGTAAGACTTCTTCACCGTTGCCGTTTTCATCCACATCAATTTTCACACTACGCGTCCACGACAAATGGTTCAGTCCAAACACCTCATGTCGCAACCGTGCATTCGGAATACCAAGGAATCGGCTGACAGCATGTTGAGCGCCATTTGCGCTGTCGCAGATGCCCACAATTTGCCGGATGCCTGCATCATGCAAACCTTGTGCGACCAATCCTGCTGGATTTGTGAAGTTGTAAATCCATGCCTTCGGTGCAAGTTCCGCCGCCATCTGGCAATAAGCCAAAATGCTCGGCAAACTGCGCATTGCCATCGCGAATCCGCCTGCGCCCGTCGTTTCCTGTCCTAAAATTCCGTGATTGAACGCAATTCGCTCATCGAATACACGTCCTTGTTCCATGCCGGGACGAATCGTGGTGATAATATGCTCAGCGCCTTTGATCGATTCTTCGGCATTGGTACTCAAGATCACCTTGAACGTTGCACCGAGGTCTTTTGCCATTTGAATCGATAAATTGCCGAGCAGTTCCAGCTTGTGCTGATCAATATCCATCAGCCACAGTTCTTCTAAACCCAAGCGCTGTGCTCGTTTCACCAACGATGGAATAAAACGCGGTGTGCGAACACTTGCCCCACCGATCACTGTTAATTTCATTTGAACCTCCAAATCTGAATCACAATCAGCCTAACTATAGATCAACCTGTGCATGAAGTCGAAAATGGATATATCCAAGAGATGGTGATAAAATTTTGTCATTTGCAGCTTGTGTGCTAAGGTCAATGGCTGCAAATCTAATGGTCTAGGAGGATACGACAATGAAATACGCTTTGCGTTTTCTGTTGCTGGCGCTGCTACTCGCGCTCGCAGCACCAGTTTTGGCACAAGATGCCACCAGTGTTACCGCCGCCTTCTTGGAAAACGAGCCTCAAACACTCGATCCTCAAGCCGCCCAACAAGCGGATGAATTCCAGGTTCTATATAACGTTTGCGAGGGTTTGGTCGGTTATGATGCCGCTACACTCGCTCCTGCTCCCGGCATTGCCGAATCATGGAAAATTTCTGAAGATGGACTTACTTATACCTTTACCTTACGCAAGGGCGTTAAGTTCTCCAACGGTCGTGATCTGACAGCCGATGATGTTGTCTACTCACTTACCCGTTTGGGCAACCCCACTACCGGTACTTCTTACACCTCATTGTTGCTGAACAATGTTGTTGGTTTCGCCGAAATGCGCGCCAAGGATAGCACCGTAACCGAACTCAGCGGTGTCAAAGCTGTTGATGCTGGCACAGTTGAGATTACTCTGAAGTCACCGACCGCTTCCTTCCTGAACCAACTCGCACTGCCCGGTGGTATGATCGTCGCCAAAGAAGCCGCCGAAGCTGAAGGCTTCAACGAAAAGCCCGTTTGCACCGGCCCTTATACCGTCGGTGAATGGACTCGTCAGAGCCAATTGGTTTTGACCGCCAATGACAGCTATTGGGGCGGTGCACCTGCCATCAAGACCGCGACGATGAAGGTTATTCCCCAACAGTCGCAACAGGTCATTGAATTTGAAGCGGGCAGCCTCGATGTAGCATGGGTTCCCGAACCTGATCTCGGTCGCTTGAAGGCTGACGAAACCCTGTCCAAGGAACTACAAATTGTTCCTCTGAACAGCATTTTCCACCTGCGCGTCAATATCAAAGACCCCGTTATGAGCAATGTGAAGGTTCGCCAAGCCTTGGCAACCGCCATTGATCGTCAGACCATTGTGGACACCATTCTTCAAGGTCAGGGCGCTCCCGCCGAGGGCATCATTCCCCCCGGTTTGTCCTCCTATGACGAATCCTATAAGCCCTATGACTACAACATTGAAAAAGCCAAAGCTTTGCTCGCCGAAGCTGGTTATCCAGATGGCATTGAACTCACCGTCCGCACCGGTCAGGTTGAAACCGAAAATCGTGTACTCGCTGCTATTCAGCAGCAGGTTGCCGATGCTGGTATCACCCTGAAGATTGACAGCACCGAAAAGTCAGTCTATGACACAGATCGCGGTGCTTGCACGATGCAGATGGGTACGATTGGCTGGGGTATGGATTATCCCGATGCAGACGATGTCGTGTTCTTGATGGGACCCGCTTCCGCTGGTTCCCGTATGAACTGCGGTATCACGGCTGAAGATCCAACCGTCAAGCAAATTGGTGATTTGCTGGCAAAGGGTTCCGCTATGCCTTTGGGTGCGGATCGCGATGCGGTCTATCGTGAAGCCGAGAAGGTCGGTATTGATGCTGCATTGATCATTCCGATTTATCACGGCACTCGTTCGGCCTTGGTCAGCAGCCGTTTGGGTGGCACTGCGATTGATGCAAACTCGATCATTCGTTTTGCCTTGATCCAACCTGCCTAGTTACGTCATTAATGTGATGTAGGGACACGGCATGCCGTGTCCGTGCAAATTGCTCCCTTCCCCTGTTACTACGGGGGAAGGGCTGGGGTTAGGGGTCTCCCCCGCCCTCAACGAAATACATGTTTTATAACATAGCTGCCACGCTTGTTTCAGGTCATTACATGTTCCGTTATGCGCTTAATCGTTTAATTCAGCTAATCCCTACAATTTTTGGCATTTATACGCTTGCCTTCTTCTTAATGCGCGTCTTGCCGGGGGATACCGCCAGCGTATTGATTGGTTTCCGTGAAAATCAAGAAGCGCTTGAGAACCTGCGCCGTGTGATGAAGCTCGACGAACCCATCCTCAGCCAATATTTAGCCTTTCTGCAAGGCGCATTACGTGGGGATTTAGGCCGCAGCTACCTCACAGGTATTCCCGTCACAGAAATGGTAGCTGGTGCGATTTCTGCCACCATCGCCTTGACCGTTGCCGCGATGGCAATCGCCGTTATCGTTGGCATTCCTTTAGGCATTATCGCCGCGCTTCGTCGCAATTCGGTTTGGGATAATTTCTCGCGTCTAATTGCCTTACTCGGTGTTTCGATCCCCGTGTTTTGGCTCGGTGTGCAGCTTCAAATTTTCTTCGGCCTTCAATTAAAATGGTTACCTGTCAGCGGTAATGGCTTGGATGTGCATATCATCCTGCCTGCCTTTACCGCATCACTCGGAACATTAGCGCTCCTCACCCGCATGACTCGTTCCAGTATGCTCGAAGAACTCAGTCAGGATTATGTTCGCACCGCTTACGGTAAAGGCTTACCAGCGCGTGCAGTTATTGTTCGCCATGCCTTGCGAAACGCTTTGCTTCCAGTCGTGACGGTATGGGGCGGCAGTCTCGCTAATTTGCTCAGTGGTACATTATTGGTTGAAGTTATTTTTAGCTGGCCCGGTATGGGACGCTTACTCATACAAGCCATCAATACCCGTGATTATCCGCTTGTTCAAGCGCTCGTTATTATTTTTGCTTTAATTTATGCAGGCATCAACTTATTAATCGACTTGAGCTACCCCTTAATTGATCCTCGGATACGCATAAATGGATGAAGTCACAAATCTCTCGGTCAAACAACGCAGCCTTTTAGGGGATGCTCTGCGCCGCATGTTCAAAAATCCCCTGACGGTTATCGGTGCATTTCTCGTAGCACTTGCTCTGTTTTGTGCCATATTCGCCCCTTTGATTGCCCCTTATTCAGCCACCAAAGGCGACTTGAAAAACTTCTACATCAAGCCACCTTCTGCCGAACATCTCTTCGGCACGGATGACCTAGGCCGCGACATTCTCAGCCGCGTTATTTATGGCTCACAAATTTCGGTCAAAATTGCACTGTTAGCGGAAGGTGCAGGCTTAATCGTCGGCACACTCCTAGGGCTGATGACCGGCTATTATGGCGGCAGCTTATTCGACAGCGTCGTTATGCGAATAGTCGATATTCTTATGGCCTTTCCATTACTCATTATCGCAATAGCCCTCATTGGTGTTTTAGGTGCGAGTGAAAGCAATTTGATCATTGCCCTAGCGCTCGTCATCTGGCCGTTTGTGACGCGCCTTGTTCGCAGCCAAGCCTTGGCCTTGCGTGAAGCCGAATATGTCACGGCGGCTAGAACAGTCGGGGCAGGTGATTTCGGTATCATGTTCCGCCATATTCTACCTAATACGCTTACACCAATTGTCGTTTACGGCACATTAGGTATTGCCAGTGTCATCTTGTCAGAAGCCGCTTTAAGCTTTCTGGGATTAGGCACAACCGAACAAACGGTTCCCAGTTGGGGCAAAATGCTCAACGAGAGCCGCGCCTTTATGCGAACCGCGCCTCTAATGCCCCTTTGGCCGGGACTTGCAATTTTGATTACCGTATTAGGCTTTAACCTGTTGGGTGATGGCTTGCGTGATGCTTTGGATGTCCGCGCCAGATAGTCACCCGTTACATTTAATTTTGAGAGGTTATTTATGAACGTACTTGCAATTGGCGCACATGGTGATGATAACGAGGCATTTTGTGCGGGTACTCTGGCGAAGCATAGCAAGCGTGGTGACAAAGTGTTTATGTGCGTGGTCACAGATGGCAGCGGTCGCCCCAAAGGGGATCCTGCTGAAATCGCCCGCCTTCGCAAAATCGAAGCCAAAGCTGCCGCCGATCTTATCGGTGCTGAAATGATTTGGCTGGAAATTCCTGATGGCTTTTTGGCGCTAACTGCTGAAATTCGTCATAAGTTTATTGAAACGATCCGCGCCACCAACGCCGATTACATCATTACCCATCCGCCGGATGATTATCACCCCGATCACACCGTTACCAGCCAATTGGTGATGCAAGCCGCACAGGTTGCCCGTACTGCCAATTACCCGTCACAGTATGCGCCCATCCGTAAATTCGTGCCGGTTGCATTTATGGCTGCCGAGTTTGGGGTGAACTTCGTGCCACAAGATTACGTGGACATCACCGATGTCTGGGACATAAAAGTGCAGATGTTGTTGAAGCATGTCAGCCAGCATATGCCCGGACCAACCTACGATCCCAATTTCGTCCTCCCCACCAATCTCGAAGATGTAGGCATCGTTCGTGCCGTTCGCGTGATGTCCGAGTTCTACGGTCTGAATTGCGGTGTGCGTGTCGCCGAACCTTTCCGCTGGTGGAGCGCCGCTAACCGTGTTCTGCCTAAGCGTATGCTTCCCGAATAATAGTCTTTTCCCAACGGAAATTCACGGAATGGCCTTTGATTCATCAGAGGCCGTTTTCCTCTCAATTCCCCTCAATCCTGTGACACTCTCCGTCTCTTAAAAATCTAAAAAGTCGGATTCGTCTTCCTATTGTCGGTAAATGGGGTCTGTTTTGGTTCCGCCTAGGTCAATATACTCTAAAGCATAATGTGAAAATCCATAAACGTATTTTCGCATTGTGTACTTTGCCATCTGTGTATGGCTCAGTGTTGTGGATTAGGCTTTGAAGTTCCCATTAATACTAATTTTGTTGCTCACTTCATGCCTGATAAAAATAATAAACACATCTTTAATATGGAGCATTTTTCTCGTGATTAAAATACTTTTGCATTACTGAACTCCTATATCAATAAGGAATCGATAACGCACTTTACTACGGCAACGTAAAGTCTTTTGGGTCGTTATCCGTTTCTGATCCCATATATTTTGTGTATTCCCGGCTTTAAAGCTGAAAATTTTGTGCTGTCATACTGCTCCCAATTGAACAGTATAGATAGGCAGCCGTATCACAGAAGTGGTTTTGTGGAGGGAGGATTATTTCGCTGTTTTAATGGAATTTGCTTCCACTTAGTTAAATAAAATAAGTATGAAAAGGATAGTGTTTAAAATGGCAACAAAGAAACTTTCGCGTCGTGATTTTTTGCGTTTGTCCGGTGGAGCCGCTGCTCTGATGGCATCCGGTTTGAATTTGCAAAGTATCTTACACGCCTCGCCTGCTCTTCAGGATGCGATTAAACTGGTTTTTGGCGGATGGGGCGCTACCGCTGAAGACAATGGTGTGCAGGCTGCTATCAAACAGTTTGTGACGGAAAATCCTAATATTGCTGTTGAGTGGCAGCTTACCCCCGCTGCTGCCGATTATATGCAGCAGTTGCTCACGAACTTTGCTGCTGGAACTGCTCCCGATGCCAGCTTCGTCACAGCTGATGCGTTTGAAACGCTCCGTGCTTCGGGTCAGTTGATGGACATCACGGATCGTCTCAAAGCGGATCCGCAACTGAGCCAGCCTAATTATTTCTTTGAACCTCAAGAAACTGACCGTTGTGCTGATGCCAATGGACACTGGCATGGCATTGGTTCGACATGGGTTGCTCACCACGCTTATTACAACCAAGACCTCTTCGACAAAGCAGGTATCAAAGCGCCCGGATTCAAAGACAACGAAATTTGGGGCTGGGATGATTTTGTTACCAATGCCAAGCAGTTGACGCTCGATGCCGATGGTCGTCATCCTGATGATGCAGGTTTTGATGCCGATAACATTCAGCAGTTTGGCGTGGATTGGGGACTGTGGTGGATGCCGATTGCTGCGGCTATCTACTCCAATGGTGGTGAATATGTCAACAAAGATGGCTTGCTGGCGATTGATAGTCCTGAAGCCATGGAAGCCATGCAGAATTTGGTTGACCTCATCTACAAACATCATGTTGCACCTCGAGCCGCAGCCATGTCCGATTTGGGTATGACCAACACCCAGATGATTGACAATGGTCGCTTGGCCATGGGCATTGATGGATCGTGGGCTTTGTCTTACATCAACCCGTCAATGATGCAGGTTCCGCTGGGAACGGGTGCTATCCCCAAGATGAAGAAGCCCGCTGCATTGATGCAAGCGCACTTCCACGCCATCATCAGTTCGACCCAACATCCTGATGAAGCATGGGAATGGCTGAAGTTCTTGGCTAGCCCCTTCTACACACTCTCTTTCATGAAGATTGGTTTGTGGCTGCCCAGCCAAACGGCTCAGGTCACACCCGATGGCCTCAAAGAATGGATTACTGAAGGCATTCACCCCGCAAACTACGTGGATTTTGTCACCGACTACCTGCCCAAATATGGCGTAGCTATTCGTATTCCGCGTGGTTATATCGAGGCCGATGCCAATTTCATTACGCCCGCCTTCCAAGCAATGGCAGCCGGTACACCTGTTGACCAAGTCATTCCGGACGCAGTAAAACAGGCTAATGAAGTGATCAAGGCCGCACAAGCCGGCTAGTATAGAAGCAAATCCAGAGAGGGAAAGACAGCTTAAAACGTCTTCTCTCTCTTTGCATTTTTATACGGATGCAAACAATCCAATAGACACGAGAGCATTATGACAACTCAATCCAAGTTGAAGGTCTCTACCCCCAATTTCGTGCCGGGATCGGGATGGTTCAAATCATTAACCTCGACACAGAGGCGCACCATAACCGGCTACATTTTTATCATGCCGTTTATTTTGGGCTTTTTTTTCTGGTTTCTTGCGCCAGCGCTGGTAGCCTTCTACCTGACCTTTCAAAAATATAATTTAATCAGTCCGCCGCAGTATGTTGGTCTGCAAAATATCCAACAGCTTTTTAAAGACCCTTTGCTGCTTCAGTCGCTGAAAGCCACCTTTCTTTATACGCTGCTTTCAGTTCCTCTAAGTCTGTTAGTGAGCTTTTTCCTTGCCTCGCTTATCAACCGCCAATTTCGGGGAATCGCTATTTTCCGCACCATCTATTATCTGCCCAGTATTGTTCCGGCAGTTGCTAATGCGCTGCTTTGGGCATGGATGTTCAACACCGAATTTGGCCTTATTAATGTCATCATACGCGGGTTAGGCGGATCGAAGATTGCTTGGTTACAAAGTACATCATGGGCGATACCGGCATTTGTCATCTTGAGCCTGTGGGGTACTGGCAGTTCGATGATTATTTTCTTGGCAGGCTTGCAAGGCATTCCCGACATCTACTATGAAGCTGCCGAAATTGACGGAGCAGGGCGTTGGGCTAAATTGTGGAATATAACACTTCCACTGATGTCACCCATCATCTTCTTTAATTTGCTTCTCGGTTTCATCAACACATTTCAGGTTTTTACACTTGCATTCTTAATTACCAACGGAACGGGTGGGCCAGAGAATTCCACCTTGTTTCTCGTGCTTTACATCTATCGCACGGCTTTCCGCAGCCAAAATATGGGTTACGCCGCTGCACTGTCATGGGTATTATTTTTCATCCTCATGATTTTGTCGTTTATAACCTTCAAGTATCTTGGCAGCCGTGTTTATTACGAAAATCCCGGTGACTAAAGGGAAACATCATGACTACATACGACCAACTTGCAAACGAATCAGCGGTAGAACCAAACGTTGACCAGAAGCGCTCTGCCAAACGAAGCGATAGGGTATGGAACAGTCTGACGCTGGTTGTCCTAATATTCATGGCTGTGATTATGCTTCTGCCTTTTGCTTGGTTAGTAAGCAGTTCGCTGAAGGGGCAAATACAAATATTTCAATATCCCCCCGTGTGGATACCTGACCCTATTCACTGGGATAATTACACCAACGCATTGACTGTTAAGCCATTTGGCCTTTATATCATCAACACCCTAAAGATCGTTGCTTTGAATGTCATTGCTGTCGTGTTTACATCATCCTTCTGTGCTTATGGATTTGCTCGTATTAAGTTTTGGGGGCGGGATTTCTGGTTCGGTGTTGTCTTAGCGACGCTGTTCTTGCCGTATGCCATCCTCATCGTGCCGCAGTTCATCATCTTCTCGCGCCTCGGTTGGGTAGATACCATTCTCCCGTTGACCGTTCCGATCTTCTTTGGTGGAGGGGCTTTCAATATCTTTTTACTGCGCCAATTCTTTCGCAGTATCCCCGAAGAACTGGCCGATGCTGCCCGCATTGACGGCTGTACCGAGTTTGGTATCTATTGGCGTATCATGATGCCCTTGGCAAAACCTGCGCTCATCACAGTCGCGATTTTCACATTCCTCAATTCGTGGAATGATTTACTCGGCCCGGTTATTTATTTGCGTTCGCCCAATAACTTTACGGTTGCCGTCGGCTTGGCATCGTTTCGCAGTTCCCTCAGCAACAGTTGGGACTTACAGCTAGCCGCCTCAACCGCCATGATTGTTCCGGTGCTGATCTTGTTCTTCTTTGCCCAACGCTATTTCATCAAGGGCGTGGTCATGTCCGGTCTCAAAGGCTAATCACGGTTTCTATCTTTCCTGCTTGGCTCCCTCCCTGTTACTACGGGGAGGGTTAGGGTGGGGTCGGCTTGAAACTTTCGATAACCTACTTAACTCAATGCTATTTCTTATTGCCTACGTTTACTTTCGGTTTGCCACCTAAACCAATTCCCAACTCTCCGCAAACCAGCTTAACAATTCTACTCCCCCAAAATCGTTAGTGCCATCACTGCCAAAGAGTTACAAAATGTTCTTCCAAAAGGTAACCCTTTTCCTTCACATATCCGTTATCATGTCTATAGACCGTATTGGTGTAGGGGGTTGCTGCCTGCAAACCCTTGCTTCCACGGACCTTAACAACCAGCAATTGTTGCCAACGTGGCAAAAACGACCGAGTCACATCTGCAACAACTGCAATATTTTCAACATTTGCCAATTCTGCTTTTGTCGCCTTTGCTGCTGAATTTGCGACCGAAGGGAGTCCTATGGGCTAAATGTCACGACAACATTGACGACTATGAGTGCGTAGCCTCCCGTGGGGCGACATTTCCGACACAAAAATCACTTCCGAATCTGCCGCAATTGCAGTAACTGCCGCAGCTTCGGCATATCGCTCCCTCACAATCGCCGCTATTTATGGCACCGCCACCGCCGACATGAAACAAAAGAGACGCTTTCACATCCCTTTACTATCGCCAAGCATCGACTAATCGCTAATAGCCAATCGCTATTTACCAAACATCACATTAAACCGAAAGCGCGTATCGTCGTCGTACCACATTTGGAAGTTTGTCCCCCAAATGTTGTTAAGCAGATTGAAATGCATCCCATTTTTCATCACTGGTTGGCGATTATTGAAATTCAACAACGAAGGTTCACCCGGCGCGACCAACGCAGCATCTAGTGATTCAATAGTTAACTGAGCGCGATTATCACTGTAGAAAACACCTGTCTCGACACCGTGTAATTTACGGTTACCATTCTTGATCACATCCAACGGTGAAATATGCGCTCCCAGCTTATCCATCATCCATTCTCCTGTTTGCTGCGTCACTGGATTAAATGACAACCACGCCGCTTCCGGCAAGCGATTTGCTTCCTTCTCAAACCATTGGAGATCAAATTTGATCACAGCCTCATCGTTAGGCAAATCAACCGTCACATACACGCTTTTCGGTGCGCCATATTTATTCCAGGTTGCTTCTGGCATCGTCAGTTCTATGAGAAACGATTGTCCTTTAGCATCTTGCTTACTGTATAACCCAACCATGTGCGGCAGCCAAAAACGACTTTCCGAGTCTCTTTCCTTCATCCCCGGTTTGGTGTAATCATCCCACGACCAAACCTTCGTTTCTCGCTTATTGATGATGTAATGCTGCCAAAAATGCTCATAATCCTTTGTCGAAAACGTCTGATAACGGAACAACCCCAAAACATGCTCATCTGATGCCCAATTGCGTTTGTTCGCCTTCTCAATCAAATGCTTGATCGCACCCGTTTGCAGGTCAAAACCAATCTCAAAATGTGTGGTATCGAAAACTCTACTCGTATCTTCTACACGTTTATAACTCGCCTTATCGGGCAGCTTCGGGAGGATAGCCTTCAGCCGATTTTTTGCTTCATTCGCCAACGGCGAGTCGCCAAGTGCTTTCACAGCGTCATCCACGTAAGCGCGTTGTTCCGCCCACGACGATTCGAAGTTGCGGAAAACCTCGGTTTGACGAGCCGTTTGAAAATCTTCTTTAGCGTAATGCGTATAATCATGCAGGTGAACTTTTTCGTCCATGCCCCAAGTGTGTTCAGGAACCATCATCAGCTTATTACTAAAGCCAATTAGTTTTGCGTTATCAGCCTGAACCTTTCCTGTTTCTAGCCATTCTTCGCGTAACCGCGCCATCTCTCGGTATCGGCTGATTTTTAACGGATCACTCCCCACACCATGTATCCATGTGTCACCCAGTTCTTGGGTAATAATCGGTAGTTGTGCTTGCACCTCGATCAATTGCTCGGCAAACGCGTCCATTGTTGATCCAATAACCTGAGCTTCAGGGAACATTGTTCGCAAATCACGATATATTTTTTGAACTTCCTCTAACGACTGTGCGCCATGATTATCATTGGTATGGGCGAATGCTAAAGTGTGCGCCAACCCCGGCACTCGGATCAACCCGCCATACCCACCTTTTTGATACATCACTATCACATCGCTCTTGCTGGCCTCATCCCGCCAAACAAAAGTTGGTGGCACATCCGGTGGGGTAGAGGCTTGGTTAGCCCCTAGATGCATAAACCGGATACCTGCTTCTGCCACAAGCGGAATGATGCCCCGCGTATGCCCCGGTACATCGGTCATCTTCCCTGAAATCGTCGTTTTGCCAAATCGCTTGTCAAGCTGCTTCGAGAGGCTTAAACCATATTTAAAAAGAGATTGGCTCATTAACTCGGTATGCGTGGTAAACGGTAGACCATGCCAGCGAATATCGCCTGCTTCGATAGCTTTCTCAAGTGCTTTTCGCTGTTCGGTTGTTCCGTGTTCCAAATATTCATAAATCAACCACGAACCCGTTGTCCAGATAAAACGGTCATTGCTGCCTGTCTCTCTGAGCTTTCGCGCCGTCTCAATTGCGCTTGGGATAAACACATCAAAATAAGTTTTGACGACGTTCCGCGCAAAATCAGTAAAGCCAATATCAAGGTGAGTCTTAAAAATCAGGTGGATGGTTTCGCGTGTGGGCATAGTATTGAATTCTCGGTGATTTCATGAAATGAGCGCAATAATTAAGTGAGAGATATTCTAATACGAGGAATATCCCTTTTGATATTGGCAATTAATAATATCCATGAATGAGTCTGAAGCATTCACTTAAGTTGTTTGATGAACGCTCGAATCGCGGATGATGAGTTTAGTCGGAACAGTTATCACATAAGCGGCTTCGCCACGTCGATAGTTGTCCGCAATCAGAACGTCAATCGCATGAAAGCCGATTTCATCTTTCGGGATGTCAACCGTTGTTAGGGCAGGGATGGTAAAGCGTGACATATCAATATTATCGACACTGGCTAACAGGACATCCTGCGGCACAGCGATTTGATGCTCGCTCAGACATTTTAGAATGCCAACTGCAACCTCGTCTGTCCCTGCCATAATGACATCAGGTGTAGTGCTATGAAGAAGCTGTCGGCATTGTTCATAACCGGTTTGTGGGGTGTCCGCGCTCATGATCATCTGTTGATCAGGCGTGATTTTATTCTCCCACAGGGCTTGTTGAAAACCCGACCGACGCTTGTCTTCGGGGCCAATATAAGCGGCATGGCGATGTCCTGATTCCAGCAAATGTTGTGTGGCTCGGTAGGCTGCTTGATACAAATCAAACTGTATGGAAGGGACACCCGGCCATTCCCATTCCAGGCAAACAACCCGATCAACCCGATCAACAATCGCTTGTATCAGGGCGTCGTTGCTGGATGTTTTTTGAACTTGGTCGAGGCCAAGCAGAATAACACATGTGATTTCATTGGGATGGATGAGTTCGTTAAAAAGGGTCGGATTATTAAAGTCATCAAACAAACGGATAAAGCGAATATGCCAATCGCGTTTGTGGGCATGCTCATGAATGCTGGCAAGGATGCTGCCGTAGTGAGGGCGCTTGAACATGTGCTTTCCTGCCAGAACGATACCGATGTATTTCCCTGCAATCGTATCATCCGCGCTCGAAAGCATTTGAGCATGTTTGTTAGGGCGGTACTCAAGTTCCTTTATCGCCGAAAGGACACGTTTACGAGTTTCTTCTGAAACTTTGCGAGGGCCGTTGTTAATGACATACGAAACGATTGATCGTGAGACACCAGCCTTACGCGCTACATCTTCTTGAGTGATGATTTTACTGTTGAATTGTTCAGTCATGTTAGCTGCTTACTAGTAGAGTATGGGCGAATGGACAAGTAAATATAAATAGCGTCAGCAGTGTACAACAATCCCGCACAAATCGGTTTAATATACGCAATTCTCATGTTGTATTTATTGCCCAATTTATTGAGTAGCGCTATTTTTCAGATTGTGATACGATCAACGCGAATTGTCAACGCGCGTTGAAATTAGATTTTGTAGAGTGCGTTTCTTAAATGTACCGACTACATGTTTTTTTATCCAATACATTTGTCATTTTCAATCCGTCTTGCCTTTTTGCAGACGGCAAATTTGGGCAGCAACGAGCTGTCAACTTTTTGTTGACTTGCTTTTATATCGCGCTGTAATAACAGAACCGTTAAGAGGAACTTTTTTGGAGAGAGGAGCTTAGTACTCACCAAATTTAATGCGCCATCCATATAAATTAATCGTCTTGAAGAGTATGGAGAAAATGATGAAGAAGTCTAAATTTGCAGTATTGATGATTGTTTGTTTGATGTTAATGGGAGTTAGTACCGTTGTTCATGCCCAAGCGACAGAAGTAACGCTAACGGCACGTACTCACGATCAACTTTATCTGGATTACTTCAATTCACGGACAGCCGAGTTTGACGCGGCGCATCCTGATTTGAAGATTACCTATGATTTTCAGGTTGATTCACAGGTCGCCCAGAATGTCTTGAACCAACTGGCAGCAGGCGAAAAGATTCCTGATCTCGTCGGTATTGAGCGCGGTTCATTCGGTGGCTTCATGAAAGACGGAGCAATTGATAAATACTTCGTTGACCTGACACCACTTATTGGTGATCGCGCCAAGGACTACTCAGAGGGACGTTGGTCAATTTATTCGTACAAGGGTGAGATTTACGGCATTGAAAGCTCGCTGACTCCATCTGTTCTTTACTACCAACCAGACATCTATACGAGTGCTGGTATCGAAGTGCCGAAAACTTGGGAAGATGTCCTGAATACTGCCGGTCCGAAATTAGCGGCCAACGGTAGTGCGTTCACCTTCGCGACCAATGATGGTACTTGGTTCCAGATGTACTACAACCAACGCGGTGGCGACATTTTTGACAAAGACGGTAACTTCGTCATGGGTGACGATACTAACAAGCCAATAGCAATTGAAGTTGCCACTTTCGTCCAGAACGCTGTCAAGGCTGGCATTTTCCTGCCCGTCCTCGGTGGTGATGTGTGGTCAGGTGCGACCATTCCTACTGCTTATACCAGTGGAAAACTCGCAAGTACAGTCATGCCGGACTGGTGGTCAAGCTGCTGCTTGAAGCCCGGTGTTCCCGACATGGCAGGCAAGTGGGCGATGGCAAACATGCCCGCTTGGGCTGGTGGCGGTCATGCGACTGCAACATGGGGCGGAACTGGTTGGTCAGTGTCTAAGGGCGACAACCAAGAATTGGCTTGGGAATTCCTCGACTTCGTCTATTTGGGCAAGGATAGCCAAGTTCAGCGCTTCCAGAAAATCAATATGTTCCCGGTCATGTTCGATGCTATGGCAGACGCAGATGTCACCAGCGTGACTGATCCCTTCTATGGTGACTCGAAGGTTGGTCAGATCTATGCTGACGCAGGTAAAGACATGGTGGTCTGGTATAACAGCGAGTTCTTCGGTGCTTATAACACAGCAGCCGGAACTGATCTTCCTGCACTCTTTGACGGTACAATGACACCGGAAGATTTCGTGAACGATGTCGTCACTCAAACACAGAACGCCATCGATTTCGGTTCTTAATCGGCGCGTTGATTAGATAGTCGTGGGGCAGGTTTAACTTGCCCTACCAATTCTTGGAGGCAAACATGTCCACACAGGATGTGGTGCGTGCCTTGTCTACGCCCGTAACTAGGCAGCCGAGATTTCGGCAAGATAAGTATGCGCCGTATTTTTTCATTTCGCCCTTCTATATTTTGTTTGCAGTTTTTTTTCTTTTCCCAACTATATTTGCGTTGGTATTAGGCTTTTTCAAGTGGAGTGCGCTTGGCGATCCTAGCTTTTTCGCTCTGCGTAACTATGACCACATGTTTAAAGACCCTTTATTTCTGAAAGCTGCCGGGAACACCCTCTTCTATGGCGCTGCCAGTCTATTGATTGTCGTTCCACTCGCCTTGCTAGAGGCCTTGGCGCTCAACTCCAAACGTCTGATCCTGAAACCTTTCTGGCGAATGCTTTATTTTGCGCCGATTGTCACATCCTCGGTAGCAATTTCACTGGTATTCCGCCTGTTGTACAACACAGATTACGGGTTTATAAACCAGCTTGTAGTTATATTGGGTGGTGTACCGATCAAGTGGATGGAATCGCCAAACTATACAAAGATAGCGGTGATGGGTATCGTGATTTGGCGTTGGACAGGTCTCCTCGCAATCTATTTCCTAGCTGGATTGCAATCCATCCCTGAAGATCTGCACGAGGCGGCGGCAATTGATGGGGCTTCCGGGCTTCAACGCTTCTTTTATGTGACACTACCGCTTCTACGTCCAGTCATGCTATTTGTCAGTATCATTGTGGTGATTGGCTCACTGCAAATCTTTGATGATCCACAGATTTTGTACGGCGGTACGACTCCCGGTGGGCCGGGTAACAGCGCCATCAGCTTGGTGCAATATCTGTATAACCAAGGAATTGGTCAGCAGTTATTCGGTTATGCCTCGGCGGTAGGCGTATTCTTGTTCGTCATTATCTTTGTACTGTCCCTCGTTCAAATGCGTGTCTTTAGAGGGAGTGAGTAATCATGGTCGAATCTACAGGAAAACGCCGATTCGAGACGATCTTGTTAAACATCGTGGTTGCAATTGGCGGGATCATCGTCGCGATTCCTTTGATCTGGATGATTTCATCCTCATTTAAGCCGCTGTCGGAAATTTATGCCTTCCCTCCAACACTGATTCCACAAACCTTTACCCTGAAAAACTATGACCGTTTGCTTGCCGACTGGCCGTTCTGGAATTGGTACGGCAACAGTCTGGTGATTGCGATTATCTCAACGATTACCGTGTTGTTCTTCACATCGTTAGCCGGTTTTGCTTTCGCTAAATACCGCTTTCGAGGCAGCCGCCTGTTGTTTCTGGTGCTGCTTGCTTCAACCATGATTCCGTTCCAATTGATTTTGGTGCCACTCTATATTCTGATGAGCCGGTTATCGTGGTCAAACTCGTATCTGTCGTTAGTTATTCCATTTATGGCTCCGGCGCTAGGTATTTTCCTGATGCGTCAATTTATGATGTCCATTCCCTCGGAGTTAATCGAGGCAGCGAGAATTGACGGGGCGACCGAATTTGGAATTTACTGGCGTGTGATGCTGCCATTGGCAAGGCCTGCGCTGGCTGCCCAAGCCGTCCTGACTTTCTTAGGCGCATGGAACAGCTTTCTATGGCCTTTGTCAGTGCTTCGTAATCGGGATTTTATGACCCTGCCTGTCGGCATGTCCACAATGGTTGGTAGCGTCAGCGCGGGCAGCGAACCGGCTATCGGTGCAACGATGGCCGCTGCGACTCTTGTCTCTATTCCTGTGATTATTATATTTATCTCGGTACAGAAGCAGTACATAGCGGGTCTGACGGCAGCAGGCGTTAAAGAATAGCGAATTCAGCATTCTGTCGATGAGGGTTGGCTGAGGCCAAACTTGTCGATCAAAAACTTATCCATTTAAAGATATAGCGATGCTCATACTTGCTATAAGGAGTTTGATTTGTCTGCCTCCGGCTTGAGGGCGCTCAATAAGGTTGATTTTCTCATCGCACTAGCTGTAGCCGCATTTGGGTTGGCTGTTTACACCTGTGTGCTAGCTCCTGATGTCCTCTACAGCGACAGCGGGGAATTTCAGACGCTAGCCTACACATGGGGAACAACCCATACGACTGGCTATCCGGTTTACTTGGTGTTGGCGCGCATTATTGGCTTTATTCCAGTAGGCTCACTCGCTTGGCGAATCAATTTTGCATCGGCGATATTCGCAGCGATTACTTTAGGCGTTGTATATCTTATTACGCGGCATTTTGCACACCAAGGTGGCGCATTTCTCGCTAGTTTCGTTCTCCTGTTGTCTTATACCTTCTGGTCACAGAGCATTATTGCTGAGGTGTATACCCTCGCAACTGCCTTTATCGTTACGACAATTTTGGTACTGCTTCAATGGGTTCAACAACCCTTGAAACGCCGTTGGTGGCTTGCGCTGGTTGGTTTTCTGTTGGGCATAGGGCTTGGCGCACATCTGTTTATAGTACTCATCGGGCCGCCTATATTTCTATTTGTTTTGTGGGGTATTTTATTTGGGGCTGACCAAGAGCGAAAACGATGGTTACACTTTTTGAGGCTGATTGGCGGAGGAATCGCTGGACTGCTGGTTTTTTATCTCCTGTTTGTCTATATCGATATGCGCCCCACACCCACAAACATTTTTACAACGGCGATTGATCCCTCCCGCGAAGCATGGGGATTACAAGCATCTGATCTAGATTCCGAACCAGAGCGTTTTTGGATAAGTGTTTCGGGTTACCAATGGCGAGATCGGATGATACCTACAGATGTCGATTACGGAAAAGCCTTCCAAGCCTTTTTAAGAGAGAACCTCGCCAAAGAATACGCCACTCCCACGCTTGCGCTGGCAATTATGGGAGGCATTTTCCTCCTCATACAATCGCGACGCTGGTTCTTATTCTTCGCTGTTGCAATATTGATTACCTTTGGTGCGGGATTTCTATATTTTCCGGGTGATAAGTTTATTTTTTATATGCCATTTTATGTACTCCTTGCCATCCTTAGCGGAATTGGCGTGGGAGCGATCAGCGTACTTGGCGTGAAATTGATTAAGTTTCTATCCACATCACCAGCTAATGTTGCTTCAGCACTCATCCTCACCATCGTTCTGATGGCAGTTTGCAGCGCCCCATTTATAACGACTCGTTGGCGTTCTATTGAGCGCGGGTATTCAGGTTTTGTGAGCGAAGATTATGTCTACCCAGTCCTCCATCCTCATGAAGCACGTACCGCTGCGGAATGCGCTCTTTCGAAAGTTGCCGAACCCAGAGCTTTTCTGGTATTGAACTGGCGTGCGCTCTACTCAATTTACTATATCGCCCATGTAGAGCAGGATCGTACAGGCATCATTATTCGTGAAGCGATGCCTTACCCAACCAAAGTCATCACCCAAACGCTACAGACTGAGATTTCAGAGCATGTTCAGGCTGGCGAAGCCGTGTATGTCGATGATATGTATTCAGATTTGACCGGCTCTTACAAACTGACCTCAGTCGCGGGGTGTAAAAATTATCGTCTGTTTAAATTATCTTTACGCAGCTAAAGAGTATTTACGGGTATCCGAAACTGCGACCTTTATGTCTAAGCTAATACTGGGAGCGATATAAAATGTCCGTTCCTCAAAAAATTGATGTCAACCAAGCTCCAATGCCAATCACCAGTGGACATCTCAATCTTGGCGGCACAAATCCCCAAGGCCGTACACTAGGGTTTAACAGTTACTATATGCTGCAAGATGGCAAACCGTGTATCCCTGTCATGGGCGAGTTTCATTTCTCGCGTTATTCGTCAGCCTTTTGGGAAGATGAACTGCTCAAGATGAAAGCGGGTGGCATTAGTATTGTCGCCACTTACGTATTTTGGATACATATCGAGGAAGAAGAAGGCATCTTCGATTGGTCAGGCAATAACAATCTGCGCTATTTCGTGGAGTTATGCGGCAAACATCAAATAGATGCCGTTGTTCGCATTGGGCCATTTGCTCATGGAGAATGCCGCAACGGTGGTATCCCGGATTGGATGTACGGTCGCGCCTTTCGCTTTCGTTCTAATGACGAGGAATATCTCGCCTATGTAGAAAAGCTCTACCGCCAAATTGCTCACCAGCTTGACGGATTACTTTTTAAAGATGGTGGGTCGGTCATTGGTATTCAACTCGAAAATGAATATATGCATTGTGGCGCACCTTGGGAAGTGACATTTCGACAAGGCATGGAGTGGGTTCCGTCTGGTACAGATGGAGCAGGGCATATTGCTAAACTAAAAGCATTGGCTCAATCTGTCGGCCTTGAAGTCCCAATTTATAGCTGTACCGCTTGGCGCAATTCTCCGATTGTTGATAGCGAAATCTTGCCCATGCAAGGCGGATACGCTTTTACCCCTTGGAGTCCTGATCCTAATTATCGCCAAGAGCCAACCCGTGAATTTATCTTTCGCAATCGTCACCTAGATCCGGTTCTCGGCGCTCCACCCAGCTATGATGCTTCTCGCTATCCCTTTGTTTGCTGTGAGATTGGTGGTGGTATCCAAGACACCTATTATCATCGCCCGATGGTTCCACCTGAATCGGTTGAAGCCCTTGCCGTTATGAATTTGGCAGGTGGTTCAAATCTCATCGGTTATTACATGTATCATGGCGGATCAAATCCGGTCGGCAAGCACAGCTACATGAACGAATACACCGTGCCGCGTATTTCCTACGACTTTCAAGCGCCTCTCCGTGAATTTGGTCAAATTGCGGACTCCTATCGACACTTACGACTGTTGCACTTATTCCTCAAAACCTTTGGTGAGTTGCTTGCACCGATGACCGTTGTGCTGCCGGAAAATGCCGTCGACATTGTCCCTGAAAACACACGAGATTTGCGCTATGCTGTCCGCGTCAAAGATGACTCTGGCTTTATCTTCTTGAATAATTATCAAGATCATGTCGATATGCGGGACATCACCGATATTCGTTTGCAATTGCAAATGGCTGATCGGATTATCTCTTTACCCTATACCGAACCGTTGACCCTTCAAAAAAATGTCTCAGCCATTTTGTCTTTTGGCTTATCCCTTTCTGGCATCAAGCTGACCTATACAACCACGCAACTGCTCACCAAAATCGACGACTCTTATTTCTTCTTTGCCCCGCATGGCATGATCAGTGAATATGCCTTTCATACTGCTTCTTATCAAGCGTTATCGGTAAAATCGGGTGGTGTAACATCAGAAAATGGCATGACTTATGTGACGGTTACCCCCGGCCTTGATTGTCGCATTACATTGACCACTTTAGATGGCAAAATGGTTCGCATCTTCACACTGACTCGTCAACAAGCGGAACAATCCACAGTTGAAACAGTTGGAGAAAAGACACGGTTACTTATTTCCGAGGCAACCATCGTCGCCGAAGCCGATCAACTATTTGCCTATCACAGCGCAAAATCAGATGTGGACATTTGGATCTATCCGCCCATCAAAAATGCAGGGGGTTATTTTAGCCGCCATATCATTTCTACTACGCCAAATGAATTATCGTTTGAACAGCGTCAAGTAGGTGAGGGAAAAGTTGTACTGAAGTTCTCCCCGGATGTACTCAAAAACGTTCACAATATTATTCTTCGAATAGATTACGTTGGTGACATAGGGCAAGCCTACATTGATGGTAAACTCGTTCACGACAACTTTTACAATGGCACCACTTGGGAAATCGGCTTGCGTCAGTTGGAGCAAAAATTAAACGGCAAAGAACTGCTGATTATGATCGTTCCAGTCGAAAAGCACTCCGGCGGTCAGCTTTATATTCCAACGGGTATGGCTTTCCGCCCTGATTCGGATGTTGAGCGCATTGTCGCCATCAATCAAATAACCCTTGTACCCGAATACAAAATGCCAGTTCAATTATCGTAAATTTAGCAACGTATCGAATCACGAGAAAGCGATCACGATGGAAAGCAAAAGACTCGACAAATTATTTGCGAAAATGCGTCATGGCGCAGACTATAACTATGAACAGTGGCTCGCTACCCCTGATATTCTGGCGGACGATTTTCGTCTGATGAAACAATCGCACTGCAACGTTATGAGCGTTGGCATTTTTTCGTGGGCGATGCTCGAACCTGAAGACGGTCGCTACGATTTTTCGTGGTTGGATCGTCTCATGGACGAGCTTGCTGCCAATGATATTGGTGCGATTTTAGCCACGCCCAGCGCCGCACCACCTGCATGGCTCTCAAAGAAATACCCTGAAACCCGTCGTATGGATATTCTAGGGCATCGCGAACCCCACAAAGTGCGCCAAAACTTCTGCTTTACTTCACCGATTTACCGTCAAAAAGTTAATCAGATGAATACGCAGTTAGCCGAGCGTTATAAAGATCATCCAGCCTTGCTGCTCTGGCATGTCTCCAATGAATATGGTGGTGCTCAGTGCCATTGTGAATTGTGCTATGAGGCTTTTCGAACGTGGCTCAAGAATCGCTATGGTGATTTAGACACGCTGAACCATGCGTGGTGGACAACCTTTTGGAGTCATAAATACACCGCTTGGGATCAAATTGAACCGGTAGATATAACCACACACGGACTCATGCTTGATTGGCAGCGTTTTACCAGTGATCAAGCGCTTGATTTCTATAAAGCTGAAATCGTGCCGCTGCGTGAAATTACCCCCGATATGCCTATTACCACCAACTTCATGCGCCCTGATGTTGCCCTCGATTATTGGAGTTTCGCCGATCACATAGATGTCATTTCATGGGATAGTTACCCGCGCTGGCATCAAGGTGATGACGTAGTAACCGGTATGGAAACGTCTTTCTATCACGACCTGCATCGTTCCTATAAGCAAGGTCTGCCGTTCCTCCTCATGGAATCGACTCCCAGCGTCACCAACTGGCAAGGTGTCAGCCGCGTCAAGCAGCCCGGTGTTCATAAACTGACCTCGCTGCAAGCCATAGCACATGGCTCAAACAGTGTTCAGTATTTCCAATGGCGGCAAAGTCGCGGTGCTTGGGAAAAGTTTCATGGGGCAGTTGTCACCCACCTCAATTCCCGCGACACGCGCGTTTTCCGCGATGTGACAGAAGTCGGCGCAATTCTCGAAAAGCTGTCTGATATATTGCCCAGCACCAATCATGCTTCGGTCGCGGTCATGTATGATTTTGAAAACGAATGGGCACTCAATAATGCCCAAATACCGCGTACCCTCGGTAAAAAATATCAGATCACTTGCCAGCATCATTACGCCCCGTTTTGGCAGCAGGGTATTTCAGTTGACATCATCAACGCGCATGTGGACCTGAGCAAATATAAAATCGTCATTGCCCCCATGCTCTACTTGATGCAAGCGGGATTGCCCGAACGCATTGAAGCCTTCGTTCAAGCGGGTGGCGTATTCGTCACTACCTATTTGGCAGGTATGGTCGATGACAGCGACTTAGCCTTTTTGAACGGCTATCCGCCTGCTTTGCGCCGAACCTTGGGTATTTATTCTGAGGAAATTGACGCACTGACCGACGGGCAGAAAGGCGTAGTAGAGTTCTGTGAAGGCAATGATTTACAGTTGAGTGGCTCCTACAGCTTTCACGAATATGCCGAACTCATTCACCCTGAAACCGCTACTATGATTGGGGCTTATGGCTCGGAGTTTTATGCCGGTTCGCCAGCAGTTACAGTGAATAATCATGGCACTGGCAAAGCCTACTATATCGCCGCTCGTACTGATGATGATTCTCTGGCAGACTTTTACAAAGCATTGGCTCAAGCCGAGAACATCACTGGCGCATTGTCTGTTGATTTGCCAAAAGGTGTCACAGCACAGGTGCGCGAAACCGAAACTCAGCGCTTTGTATTCCTGATGAACTTCACCAACGAACTCCAAAAAGTCGATCTCGGTGATGCTCAATTCGCTGACCAACTCACTGGTTCACCTGTTTCTGATACCGTCACACTCTATCCTTACGACATCAGCATTCTGTCTGCGCCCATTCCCTAATTCGTATTATTCCTGTAGGGAGGATGATGTATCCTCCCATTTTTGAGGTTTGAATTGGCTCATTGATGGATTGCAGTAAATGATTCAAATGATTCGCAACTGTTGCGTTATTTGCATATTTCCCGCTGAAATGTCTGGCAGACGGCTCGGCTAATGCCGCTGAATTGACATTTTGTGTCGGCGGGGCGCTCGGTCAATGCCACTGAAATGACGCAATTGCGGCGGGTGGCTCGGCTGATGCCACCGCTGCACACTTTCTGTCTGCCGCTGCACTATTTGCTCTCATTTTACGCAGCAGATTATAGGCAAAAGTTAATATAGGGCCCTCTCCCGAATGGCATTACTTCGATACTAATTTTAGAACAAAAGTTCAAACATGTCAATGCAAGACGGTTCGAGTTTACAAACCTTTGGACGGATTGAAACTCAGCGTTAAATCATCACCACGCCACCGTTGACATCCAACGTCGCACCGGTAACCCATGTGGTTTCTTCGCTGCACAGATGCACAATCGACTGAGCAATTTCAATCGGTTTAGCCATTCGTTTGAGGGGAACAGTGCCGATGTATTCGTCACGAGAATCCGCTTGCACATTCTCAAACATGCGGGTATCTACCGCCCCCGGTGCAATCGCATTGACTAAAATATTATAAGGCGCATAATGCCGTGCCAGCGATTTGGTCATTGCCAACATGCCGCCCTTGGTTCCACCGTAAACAGTCGTGTTATGAACGCCACCGATGCGTCCACCTGTCGAACTGATGTTAACCACCCGTCCCCACTTCTGCATCTTCATGACGTTTGCTGCTGCCCGCGTCAGGAAAAACACCGGTTTGAGGTTAATCCCAAACATCAAGTCGAACATTTCCTCGGTCATATCATCCACTGGAATACGAGGACAAATTCCCGCGTTGTTCACCAGAATGTCAATCTTACTATACGCCTCCACCACATCTTGAACCAGTTTATCGGTTTGCGCGGGCTTCGACACATCACATAAAAATGTCTGTGCTTGGAGACCCTCTGCCCGAATACTCTCACTTACTTTTTCGGTCAGTTCCGGCTCAATATCACAGACCGCAACTCTTGCGCCTTGCCGTGCTAAAACAAGGGCTGTTGCCGCACCAATTCCACGCGCTGCACCCGTCACAATCGCTACTCGATTTTCCAGCATCATATTTCCTATTGGATATAGGGCAGGAGCATTTGCCGTGCCACTGAAGTCTCGTATAAAGTATCGTTGCGGTTGACTTCGAACCAATCCGCGCATACATATTCGCAAGTTAATGCGCCCGTGTAACCCACCGATCTTAATCGGCTAATCACGTTCGGGTAGTCAATCATTCCCTCAGAGTGAGCCACTTGCAGCTTGCCAAACCGCGCTTGGCGGACATGCACATGTCCTGTGTGTGGAATTAGGTTGTAAATACGCTCAACTGGAATGTATTGCAAAAGGAAGTGGGCAATATCCAGTGTCACTTTTAACCCCGGCACAGCCTCGACCAGTTGTAGTGCCAGTTCCGGTGTATCGGCTACGCTGCCCATATGTGGTTCAAAGCGTACCTCAACCCCATACTCGCCTGCAATAGCCACCGCTTGACGGAGGTATTCGGCTGACACCGCCAAGTTGTCTGAGAGAGAGCGTTTGAGCTGGTCGACACCCGGCAAAATCGTCATTCCCGGACTACCGATGAGTTTACAAAATTGTGCCGCAGCGCGCACCAATTCCATGTTTCGTTCGCGTATAGCCTTATCCATATCATTCAGCGAGTGTACAGCGGGGGCGACGCCGAATTGAGTAAAATAATCGGTCACTGTCAGTTGATACTTATCCAGCAGCGGCCTCAACACATCCGCCTGCTTTTGTGGATTATCCAAAATGTCCGTTGGCTGAATACTACAAACCCCGCGCTCATGAAAACCAGCAATATCAACCGCCTCGAACCCCAGTGACTTGCAAACCATCAATGAGGCTTCAAGTGGAAGCACTTCAAAAGACCAATTTCCAACAGCTAACTTCATAATCCTTTTCCCATAAATTTATTTATATAAATCGGCGACCTGAACGGGCATCCCATCTTGCTCCGCTGAACGAAGTGCCGCTTCCAACAACTCAACCGTATACAGGCCGTTGGTCTTACCGGGAAACCACGGCTCATCGCCATCTAAAATAATGCCCGTAAATTTATCAACCGGCACCTCACCCGGATAACCGGGACTATGACGCGGGATATGTTCTTCGCGCCCATCGTGCAGCCGCATGAACATTTCGCCTGTGAATCCATCCACCAGAATGCGGCCTTTGCTGCCGTGCAGATGAACTTCGACTGAACCTGGATCGCCCATGCCGATGTTACCCGTGCTGCCCACAATCGCCAACGCGCCCGTGTTCATCTTCACCGTAAATGCGTCTACCACATCGACCTTGGCTTCGAGATTATTGGTGAAAGCACTCACCGTTTTGGCACGTAGTTCCGGTGCAAGGTGGAACATCAACGCTGCCAGATGAGTCACCTGCAATACACTCTGTCCACCACCTGCCACCGAGGGTTCGCTGTAGGTTTGTTGGGTAGGGCCAGTCACTGCATATCCACTTGCTGGCTCAAACTTTTCAGGATGACCTTTCAGCAAATCATAGGTGATCGACGACATACTGCACGCAATGTATTCGATGTCACCGATCAAGCCTTCGTCGATATAAGCCTTTGCTTTGATAATGTGCGGCAAGTAGGGGAAGGTATAGCCCATCAAAATTTTCTTGCCGATGGCATCTGCTTTTTCAGCCAATGCCCACGCATCTCGCGCATGAATGGTCATCGGCTTTTCAATCAGCAGATGTAATCCTTGTTCGAGACTATCCATCGCTGCTTGAAAATGGGCATGGTGTGTGACCGCGATAATCGCGCCTTGCAGGTCTGCATGTGCGGCTTTAGCCTCAGCAACGGTCGTAAAAATCTGTGAGGCCGGAATGTTATATTTCTGGGCGGCTTTGCGACTCGCCGCAGGATTCGTATCCACCAGTATAATTTTGCCGGCACGCGGATGAGCCTCTAGAGCCGGTAAATGTGCAGTTGTCGCCCACCAACCCGTTCCCACAACAGCAATATTCGCTTTTTCGGACATAAACCACTCCTAATAAGTGTGCAAATTTGTTGATTTTTGTTGATTTTTATCTATACTTGTTGAAATTTATAGCGCTATCATGGTTCTTTGTCAAAAAATGACCATTCAATTGAAAGAGGTTTTTAGATGCACACTTGGCAAAAACCCGGCCCTTTAACCATCCAATCCATTGAAACCGAAGCCATTCGTGTTCCCTTGGATCGGGTCTACAAGGGCAGTAAATATTCGATGCAGAATCGCTGCACCATCATCACCCGCATCCTTACCCATCAAGGTATAGTCGGTGAGGTCTATACAGGCGACACCGACGAAGAACAGAGTGTCATCCTTAAAATTATTCACAACGAACTGGCTCCTACTTTAATCGGTATGGATGTTTTCAACACTGAAGGCTGTTGGGAAGCCATGAAACCTGCCACCTACGACATTCTCCGTGATCGTGGCGTGGTGATGCAGGCCATCTCCGCTGTTGATACTGCTATATGGGACACTGTCGGTAAAGCGCTGGAAATGCCGCTGTATAAACTGTG
Source organism: Aggregatilineales bacterium (assembly GCA_038328375.1). Lineage (GTDB taxonomy): Bacteria > Chloroflexota > Anaerolineae > Aggregatilineales > Phototrophicaceae > CFX2. The sequence goes on from JBBQLX010000054.1 coordinate 31,820, forward strand.
GGGTGGCTATACCAATGTCCTGCCGATGATCGCCATTGGTGGTTACTACGGGCAAACCCGTGATGAACTCGCTAAGGAAATCAGCCAGTATATTGATTATGGTGTCCTTGGCATGAAGTTCAAAGTCGGTGGTGTCACCCCCGAAGAAGACCTTGAACGTCTTAAAGTGGCGGTTGAAGTCGGTGGGCCAAATTTCCGCCTGATGGTCGATGCCAACCAAGGTTATGATCTTCAGCAAACCATTCGTTTTGTCCGCTTGGCTCAGAATGCAGGCATCGAACTCCTTTGGTTTGAAGAACCCGTTCGCTGGTATAACGACAAACGTTGGCTGCGTGATGTCCGTCTAGCAACAGGCATTCCTGTTACGGCGGGGCAAAGTGAATATCGTATCGACGGTGTTCGTGACCTTGTTGTTCAAGGGGCAGTTGATTACTGCAACTTTGATACGTCATGGGGTGGCGGCCCGACTATTTGGAGGCGGGTGGCTGCACTCTGTTCGACCTTTGGTGTAAAGATGGCACACCACGAAGAAGCCCAAGTCTCGGCGCACTTATTGGGCAGTGTCGCTCACGGTACTTATGTCGAGTGCTTCCACCACAACCGTGACCCGATTTTCTGGGACATTCAGACTTCGCCTCGACCCTTAAAAGATGGGTATTACACCATCTCCGATTTACCGGGGTTGGGCATTGAACTTGACCGCGATTATATTGCTCGCTACCGTGTCTAAATACATCGTTACCTTAAAGGACAAGTCTGATGCTCATTAAAAAATTAGATGTTTTCCCGATTGAGTTTAAAGAAGCTGTCGATAATTTTTCGACCCGCTATATCGTGATCGTGCGCGTCGAAGCGCAGGATGGGACAGTCGGCTGGGGCGAATGTTTTAGCCTTTTTCGCGAAGCCACCGCCGCCATCAGTGCGCTGATCGAAAATGGCCTCGGTGAAATTGTTGTCGGCAAAGATGCTTATGACATCGAAACCCATTGGGAAGCCCTGCGCGAAAAAGTTTGGTGGTATGGTGACATCGGCGGTATCGCAGCCTTTGCCATCAGCGCGATTGATATGGCTCTTTGGGACTTAAAAGGCAAGCTGCTCAAGCTGAATCTCTCTCAAATGTTGGGTGGAGCGAAAACGGATCGGCTTCCAGCTTGTGCCAGTTCGCATCCCAAATCAGGCACGATTGATGGCATGGCGGACGAACTCGCGGATCATATTCGTGGTGGTTATCAGATCATCAAAGTGGGCTTTGGTAAAAAGGGTGAGTCCAACCTTGGTGTTGATCCCGAACGTGATATCCAGTTTGTTAAAGCGGTCCGAGGGGCGATTGGCGAAAAAGCTGGCTTCGTTATTGATGTCGGTGCGAAATGCCGTTGGGATATTCCCCGTGCCGTTTACACCGCCCAAAAGATGAGCGAATATAACCTCCTGTGGATGGAAGATCCATTTCATCCTGATAACTTCAATGCTTATCACCATCTTCGTGCCGCCGTGCCGCAGATGCGGATTGGCTTCGGCGAACGCTTCTATAACCGTTATGACTACCAGCGCCTTTTGGATGCAGATGTAGCCGATGTCATCCTCATTGATGCCGGACGCGCTGAAGGCATCACCGGAATGCACAAGGTGATTCAAATGGCGGCACATCGCAATGTAGCGATTGATGCCCACAGTTTCAGCAGTGCCATTAACACCGCTGCCAGCATTCATTTATCTCTCTGCGCTACCAATCGCACCATGTTTGAACTCAAACCTGTTGTTAACGCCATGCATCATGAACTGGTACGTAATCCGGTATCACACGTTGACGGTTGGGTTTATGCTCCCGAAGGTTATGGCTTAGGTGTGGAAGTCATGGAAGATGCCGTTCATAAATTTGTGATCCGTTTTTAGGAGCAATTTCCTCCTCAAAATGGATAGCGTTATTCAAGCAAATTGAGTACAGTTGCCCTAACGTTTAACTTCTCAAAAAAGGAACGCAATTATGGCTAAAAGAACGAAACTGTTCTCGTTATTTGCGCTAGGATTTCTGATACTGATGCTGCCGATTTTCACGGGTGCGGCTCAGGATACAGAAGTCAATGTGGCTTGGCCAGATTTAGGCGGACGCGAGATTACTATCGCTATGACCAACGACTACCCACCGTACCAGTATTATGACGAAAATAAGGTCTTAATTGGCTGGGACTATGACACCATCAATGACATTTGCGCTCTGATTAATTGTAAGCCCAAGTTCATTGAAACCTCCTGGGATGGCATGATGTTGGCGATCTCGAACGGCGAGTTTAACGTTGGCGCGGGGGGCATTACCTATACTGCCGAACGTGCTAAATCGGTTGACTTCACGCAATTGTTCCAAACCTACGACGAAACACTCTTGATTCGTTCGGACGATACGCGCTTTACAACATCGGCTGAGTTGATGGCTCTCGGCAAATTCAAGGTTGGTACACAGCTTGGTACGACCAATGAAATTAGCGCACAGAACATTTTTGGTGCTGAAAATGTCTCCAGCTTTGACAATATGCCAGCCGCTATTCTTGCGCTTCAGAATGATGATGTTGATGCGGTTGAAATTGATCGCCCCGCTGCGGAGGGTTATATCAAGACAACCGAAGGCATCAAAACAATAGAAGAGTCCCTGACGGGTATTGAAGGGTTGGCCTTTCCCATGACCAAAGGCAGCGACCTTGTACAACCCTTTAACGCCGCGATTTCGGCGCTACAGGCCAGTGGTCGTTGGGATGTGGTCTTTGATAAATGGTTTAATAAGCCCGCTTCCTAAGTCTCGATTTGGTTTGTCGGTAGGGAAGAGGCACATGTCTTTTCCCTACTTAATGTGCAAATCCACCTTAAATACTGCAAAAACTGCAATTATCCGAATAGGTTTAAGGCGCGGATTTGAGTGAGCGAGGCGCCGAATCTGCGGAAGATGCGGCAGTTTCGTCAGTTTCGGAAGCGAAGTTTGGCTTTTAGCTCCACCATACAAAGGGGCAATTGTCGGAATTGTCGTCAGTGTCTCATTGGACTTGCCCAAAATGACTGCTTCGCTTCTCGGATTTGTCATCAAGTGATGTTAAGGTGCGAAGGTGAGGGCTTGTCAACACCAAGCCCATACATATATTTACCCGATACATATCATAGCCGATGTGAGCAGGGAATGGGTTACATTTTGGAAGAACATTTGGTAACTCTTTGGAGGCATCGACACTAACGATTTTGAGAGAGAAAAATTGTTATGTTGGTTGGAAGAAGGTATGAGAAACGTTTGGGATGGTTTGTGAGTCTAAACCTGAATGCGAATTTCGATTTTTATAACAAGAGATATGCAAAATAAAAGGCTTGTCCGATGTTCAAAATGTCACCGTTTGCGTCGCATCAAGCTCAAGCCATGATGCTAACAAGGGACAAGCACACTAAAGGCGCTCCAAGAATGGGTATTTCTAGGTTGGTCAGTGTGGGCGGGATAAATCCGCGCCGCTACAAAACGGGATTTCGGGTTAGGCAAGTACGAATATTATAGAAATCGAGTAAAATCAGTGGCGGATAACCACTAAAGGACGCACAGCCACGCGTCCTTAAAAGTTGTTTGAAAAGATTGATTCATTTCATACAGGGCGGGTCAGAGACCACGCCCCTATGAGAAACCCTATCGTTATTTTGAATGTGTTCTTTAGCTGATATAACTTTTCAAACGGCCTCTTACGTTCCTCTGATAACGGTCTTAGAGCGAGTTCACCTTGACATTATTGCCCGACTAAAGGATCACGTTGGGCAAAGGGGCGAAGCAGGGTATTGATGAGCGTCAAATTAATGTCGGCCTCGCGAATGTCCATCAAACCCGCGTTAATTTCATCAGGGCTAATCAAACGGTCACTGTTACCTGTTGTACAAATCGCGCGGAATTTCGCTAGTGCTGCGTTGGTGCTATTCTGAACATTGCCCAAGGCAGTCGCAAGCGGTTGGTACAACGGTTCTCGCACCAAATCACCTGCATTAAAGCTGTTACGCCGCAGTTCAAAATCGGCGGGAATATCGTTGCAAGTCGCCGTAAAACCGCTGTCGAGCGCCGTCCAACGTCCACGAATATCACCGTAGACTTCATTCAGTCGCGAAAGCTCGGTTCGCAGTTGCAACAGCAGCCGTCCATAAGGATACAGATAACCCGCATCGGGTACACCGCCGACACCCCAAACCCCAACCGCCCAATTCGGTATCCAGTAAAATTGATTATTGAACTTGAACTGTATCCAGAAATATTTGGAAGCCCCACCGCCTAATCGTCCTGTAATCTCGACCCGCACATAGGACGTAAAAGGATTAGGGATGCGTTCCTTCGGGATGACATCACCGATATAAATTGGCAACTCCTCACCCGGCCCAAGTGTGAGCAGACCTCCCGCCTCCCGCGCGGTTG
>JBBQLX010000055.1:0-34614 GCA_038328375.1 Aggregatilineales bacterium
ACGCTCGGACTTGAGATCATCGCTTGGGAAAACCAGCGTAACCACAGACAGGCTAAAATTCGTTGGCGTTTTTCTGTGGACGATGCTCGTCGCGTTTTCCGTGACCATTACCCTTCACTCTCATCTTGTTGACGTACTAGGAAAGTCTCAGTCCACTTATTACCATAACCGCGCCGTCAACCATTTACTCGGCATCAAACATGATACGCCTGAGGATGTACAGTTTTATTGTCAATTTGAAGCCGACCTCAGAAGATTTCCTAAGAACGAAGACTATGCAAATTTAGAAGCTGTCGAGCGTGCCAAGCAGCGAAAAAATGAATGGCAGCTTTTGTTTCAACTAGACTCCGACCTAAACGCAGATATGATGTGGAGTGATATGGGTACGCTTTGTTTCTACATTCGTGCTGATGATCTGAAGCGCAGCAATTTTGATAACGTTTGCTTCCATATGTTTTCTGGCTAAATGTGTCTCTTCTCCTCAAAGCCGTCAATTTCGCGCTTCGTATCATAGCCAACAACGACCATTTTAACCACCTAGATAAAATGGTCAATGTGTTCATCCTTACGTATGTGAGGAAATAAATTCAAACGAGGATGACCATTTTGCCGGTGTCAGCAAATTGGTCAGTATGTACGAACAATAGAATTTTGTAGGGCCGAGGCGTGCCTCAGCCGCCGCACGTTTACTGAGTGTCTCCACATGTCTCGAATTTTTCTCGGTACTTCGTACTGGCGACTCGGTACTATTCTTTAGGTTTATTTTCGGTTAACCCGACAAACCCTTTACCAACTATCCTCCAACCTATGTAACATTGCTCCTCCCTCAAAATCGTTAGCATCGACACCTCAAAAGAGTTACCAAATGTTCTTCCAAAATGTAACCCGTTAGCCCTGCACATCAGTTACACTGTTCATGTAGGGGCGGGATTCATCCCGTCCGCGCACCTTAACACATCTTGATGGCCTTGAACGGATGCCCGATTGTTGGCAATCTTGGCGGCGGCAGTCCTCCTCACCAAAATTGCCAAGTTTGCCAGCATTTCAGTGCGCTTTAGCGCCCTTTTTCACTCAGGCAGAGGCTTGAGCCTCTGACGGCGCATATCAAAATGATGACAAAACCCATATGGATCGCCAACTTCGCCAATTGCGTCCGACATTTCTGACGCAACGCATCAACCTAAACTTCACTCTGAAATTGCAGTAATTGCAGCATATTCCGCACGTTCGGCACTTTGCTCCCTCAAATCCGCCGTCAAAGTAGTGTTGTAACAACAGCATCAACAACATCAACTGCATCATTCCGAATTTTCCGAATCAAAAAGCGGTGAACGCTCATCCACCGCTTCTCTCTATCGACTAAAGACTACCGACTATTGACTAATTGTTCCCGTCTGGATTTGCGGTGGGGTGATCACACGCTCGGCTTTGAGATCGGTGGTCGTCCCATCCGCCGCCACCGTCACCGGAATGTTCACCGTCACACGGTCGATGAAGCACAAGCTTTCCTTGACCGCTTCACAGTAGTAAATCGTCAGGTCACCTTTGATGGTAGCCTTCCCTTCCGCCAATGTTACCGGAACACTCAGCGGCAAACTCGGCGCGACAATACTTTGAGTCTTATCGGCATCCGCGAACGTCACCGCCGCCGCATCCGATGTCCACTCACCGATAAATGGCGCGGTCTCGTTCAGTTTATAGCCATCCGGCAGCGCGAGGTTCAGCATAATTTGACCACTCCCCGCCTTCACCGTCTGGGCATCCACCGTGATACTCGCGCCAGCCGCCGCGTTGCTGCCCACCACCGTCACCGCATCCGCGATTTGCAGCATTTCGGGGTTGGGGAAAGTCACCGTGTTGACCGTACCCGCCTCCACATCAATCACCCGAATAGCATTGTTGTTAGTGTCCGCCACGTACAATTTACCGTCGTTGTAGGCCAGTCCACCCGGTTCATCAAACTGAGCGTCGGAGGCACTCCCATCACGGAAGCCACCTGTGCCGCCCAACCCGAACAAGGTGGTAATCCGTTTGGTCGTCATATCGAGCAGCTTGATCTTGCTGTTATAGGTATCCGCCACAAAGATGTTACCGTCGTCAGCCGGTGTTAAGGCTAAGGTATGTTGCAAGCGCGATTTTGTAAGTCCACCGTCCACATCACCAAAGTCAAACAGATCGTCGTCGGTCGTCCCAGCTAACGTACTCACCCGATCCCTATCGAAACTCGCAGCGCGTACCGTACTGGATTCAGCATCCGAGAAATACAACACATTGTCTCGCCAGAAGAGGCCGCTGGGCTGTGCCAGAGTCGCCTGAAGGAAGCCGCCATCTGCATGACCTTCTCGGCCCGAGCCAACGATTGGCCCAACCGAGTTAATGTCCAGCGACAGCACCCAAATCTGATGATCGCCCGCCATCGCGATATACAAATTATTACGATCACCCACCGTAATATCCCACGGGCTGCTGAGATCCGTTTGCAGTGGCAAGCCAGAACTGTGTCCAAAGCCCTGCTTACCTGTACCCGCTACCGTCGTCACCGTCTTTTTAACCAGATCAACCGCACGGATCGCATGATTTTCGGTATCCGCCACATAAAGTAAATCACCCTTGAGCGCCATCCCCTGCGGCTTGCTGAACGTCGCCTCGCTGTAGCCGCCGTCTTTCAAGCCCGCCGCACCTGTACCGATCACCGCTTGGACTTCGTAAGTGTCGAGGTCGGCAATCACCAAACGGTTGTGGCTGCTATCGGCGATAAACAGGCGCTTACCGGCTGCATCCACCGTCACTTTACCGGGGAAGGATAAGGCTGAAGGTGGTTGAGCATCACTTTCCAGCTTGATGGGCAGCGGTTCACGCTTGATCTCACCGAGCTTATCAAATTGGGCGATCATGCCACCGATGACTTCTTCAAACGCATCCTGTGGAATCTCACCCGCTTGAACCGCGAACAGATTGCCGCGCGGATCAATCACCACAAAAGTAGGCCACGCGTTCACCCCATAAGGCGAATAAGCACCCCAAACGGTGAAATCCTTGTCGTTAATCACCGGATGCTTCACGCCGTAACGCTCGATCACCTGCCGGATGTTGCTGGTGTCGCCTTCATTGGCAAACTTAGCCGAATGCACCCCGATAATCGCCAGCGCATCACCGAATTTCTGCTCCAATTGGTTGAGGATCGGCATCATATGCATACAGTTGATGCAGCCGTATGTCCAAAAGTCGAGCAGCACCACTTTGCCTTTGAGTTGGTCAAGCGTCAGCGGCGCGGCAACATTCAACCAATCAACGCCCGTCGGGATGGCAGGCGCGGGATAACCCGGATCACCCATAAACGAAGGTTCTTCAGTAGCATCTTGCGCGTGTATGACCGAACCGCCGATGAGCAGTATCCCCAGCATAAGAACGATTATGCTGATGCCGAGAAAGCGTTTGGTTTTCATAATGACTATTCCTAAAAGTAACCCCAAGTATTTGTTTACTAGGTGACTGAGATTGTAACAGGCAAATATGAACAGAGTATGACAATCACACTGCCGCACACTCGCCGAACCCACTCAAAAATCGAGTGGAAATACTTACACGTTGCTTATGGCATCAGCCCTTTAAAAGTGCTACAGTGGGATTTCAGTTTGAGAGATGAGGTAATATTATGTTGCAACAACTTGCGGAAGTCAGCCGTCCGGTGTTGGACTTCCCTTATATTCGCCGAACACGCCGTAATCATGGTTTGGAACATGCTACCATCACCGTTTTGACACCGAAAGGCTACCGTTTATCGGGTCGCAGCGACGATGGTGGTTTCGTGCTGTTGGGCGAAGTGCCAGTCGATGCCGTCGAGAAAGCCGCAGCCGAAGCCTTACGACGCATGAAGGCCGGTGAGCATCAACTGGCAGTGCATCCCAACTGCGGGACGAATTTGGTCACGACTGGCTTCTTGGCAAGTGCGGTGGCCTTTTTAGGGATGGCAGGCAGCAGCCGTAAAGATGCCATGAACCGTTTCCCCTACGTCAGCACCGCCATGATGGGCGTTGTTCTGTTTGGGCCGCTGTTGGGCATGAACCTCCAAAAACACTTCACGACCGAGGGCGATCCCGGTGATTTGGAAATTGTGAACATTACCCAGCGCGAAGTGACCATTCCCATGAGTGGCAAAATGATTGTCACACGCGTGAATACGCGGGCAGGCTGAGGGAAAGCTGCTTCGCGTTTTATAGGAACGGACACGGCATGCCGTGTCCCTACGCAAGGATATAAACAATGGCACACGACCTCAATAAAGACGAACATATCCGCCGTGAGACGATCATCCATTCGCCGGTGATCGCCATCGTCGGACGCTCGGACGATCACTACTACACCAGTTATCAGGTGGGCGAGTACCTTATTAAAGAAGGCTTCACCGTCTACAATGTGAACCCTAATCTGGACGATATTGACGGCGAAGAAGTCTATAAATCGCTGAAAGATATTCCCGAAAAAGTGGATATTGTGGATGTGTTCCGGCGGTCGGATGCCCTGCCCGAAGTGGTTCAGGAAGCCATCGACATCGGTGCAAAAACGGTGTGGGGTCAGTTGGGTGTGCAGAATGATGAAGCGCGTTTGATGGCGCTGGGCGCGGGATTGAATTACGCCGAAAACATCTGCTTACGTACCGAACATGAGCGCTTATTCAAAGGGTTGCAGCAGGGTTAACCATGGCGGCGAAATCCCCAAAAACATTTTACATCCTCCATGGCGACGATGACTTCAGCCTTGAGCAAGAAGTCAACAACCTGCGTTCCAAAATGGGTGATGACAACGGCGACCTCAACACCAGCGAATTCGAGGGTGCATCTGCCAGCGCCGCCGAGGTTTTGAACGCCGTAAGTTCATATCCGTTCTTATCGGACAAGCGCTTGGTAATCGTCAAAGGGATGATAGGCTGGATCACACGCAAAGGTGCGGGTGAAACGGGCAAGAAAGCGGTTGAACTCTTGGCAACTGCGCTACCCACGCTGCCAGATTGGGCGCGGTTGGTGTTTGTCGAGCGTCAAACTCTGCCTGATAGCAATAAATTGGTGAAGCTCGGACGCGAACTTGAAAATGGTTTCGAAAAAGCCTTCGGCGCACCCAAAGACAGCACAGGCTGGATTCTGCGACGGGCAAAAGATGCTTACGGCGCGGACATTCAACCACCCGCTGCGGCTGCCTTAGCCAGTGTCATTGGCAATGATTTGCGTCGGGCAGATAACGAACTGGTGAAGCTCATCAGTTATGTTGACGGCACACGGGCGATCACCGAAGAGGATGTCGCGCTGCTAACCCCTTATGTAGCTGAAGCCGAAATCTTCAAGATGGTGGACGCGCTGGCGGAAGGTCGCGGTGGCGCGGCACTGGCGATGCTGCATCGTTTATTGATGGAAAAAGATAACGATCCCTTCAAGATTTACGGCATGATTATCCGCCAGTTCCGACTGCTGCTGACCGCTAAGGAATACTTGGTCAACGGCGGCTATCCCAACCAGATGGGCGAAGACCTGCATATGAATCCGTTTGTGGCGAAGAAGATGACGCAGCAAGCGCGGGCTTTCACACTGCCGCAGTTGGAGCAGGTTTACCGGGCATTGCTGGATAACGACATCCGCATGAAAACTGGCCGCATCGAACCCCACCTAGCGCTTGATCTCCTAGTGGCTGGTTTAGCTCGCTAGCGCAAAATCCGCTTGTTGACAAATCTCCTAATCTTACATTAATGTTTAGTATAGACATTTGGCACTCTAAATGAACTCTATAATCATAATTCATACACAGTTTCCGTGTTTTATGATTTAATAACTGTAAGGTTATTAATAATGAAAAATAGATTAGAGTGCTATTCGTAAGATAAGGAGATTCAGCAAATGATTCACAAAATTGCTCAGACTTTATCATTTACGCTTATTACTGCATTATTGTTACTGGCTGTACCGGCGGCTGTGAGTGCTAAGAGTACTTGTGGGGACATTGACGAAATGACTTCGGGCGACAGCCGTGATAATACCATTACCAAAAAAAGTTATGCTCAAGTCTACTGTTTTATCGGTGTAGAGGGTGAAGAGGTGACGGTCGATATGACCGCTACCAGTGGCAAACTTGACCCGTACCTCGCCATCGCAGACATCACAGGTGACAATATCCTCGCTGAAAATGACAATATTTCGAAGAAGAACATCGACGCTGAAATCGTCTACACGCTCGAAGAAGATGGCGCGTATGTCATTCTTGCCACCCGAAAAGGTGGCAAAACAGGAACAACCACAGGCGATTACACCGTCACTTATGAATCGTCAGGTGGTGGCAGCGCAGACTTATCAACACTCGCCTTATTTGATGACTCGATTACGGTATCCTATCCTTCAGAATTGAACTTCCTTGCAGGCAGCAGTGATGCCAACGCCACGCTTGGCAGTGATAAACTTGCCCTCAAAGCCAAACCAGCCGCTTTGAAGAAGGGGCAGTATCAGATTTCGTTCGACGTACTCAGCCGCGACAGTGTGCAAATCATTGCTGATGCGCTGACCAAGAACAAGAAATTCGCGGACATCGTCAAGAAAATTGGCAAGAAAGCCTCGCCTTGGCATCTGGTTATCCTCGAAATGAGTTTGCTCACTGATGCCAGCCTCCTCGACTCCAATGAGGTCAGTTTAGGCAATTTGGATGTTGTTAAGGCGACTTGGGAACACAACACATCTGTGAATACCGTCGCTTACGCCTTTAAAACCGACAGCGGCGATTTTATGCTGGTGACGGGGCATGTCGGGGGTAATAGCACGGCCTTCGACAACTTCCAAACCTTCTTGGATGCAATGGTTGAAGGCATCGCTTTCAATTAACTGAACCCTTTAGGATACCCATTATGGTTAGTCATCATGGGTATCCTTGTTTTACCCGTGATGCTATAGAAGTCTCCTCGCCTCGCTCCTGTATGGAATAAACACATAGAAATCCTCAAGCCCCACAAAATTAGGGGGTTATTTACTGTAACTTTCCGCGAAGCCACTGCGTATAAATACATGTAAACATTTCCGAAATATGGAGGCAGTAAACGCAATGGGTATCGTGATCTTTTTCATCGTCGCTTTTGTGGCATTGGTTGTGATTTCCGCCGTGTTTAAAGTAGCGTTGGCGCTGCTGCTGCCTGCGCTGTTGTGGATGCTGGCAGGTATGTTTGCCGGACGCATTATGCGTGGTCGTGGCTACGGGCCAATCGTGGATATTGTGCTGGGTCTGGCTGGCGGTATCGTCGGTCGGTGGTTGTTTGGTCTGTTGGGTGTCAGCGTGGGCGGTGGCATCATTGCCAGCTTGGTCGTGGGTGTCATCGGCGCGGTGGTGCTGGTGTACTTGGGACGCTTGCTTGGCGGTAACCGCCGACAAATCGCCTAATCTATAAACCATAACAGGAGAGGCGCGAACTGCGCCTCTTTTGATTCACTATAGAACACATTTGCTTATCGGTTTATGATAGTTAAATAGTCAAATTAACTTGGTGCAGAGGTCAATTTGTTATGGGTATTCAGGTGGTGTGGGATGATGTCGAACAAACCATTGTTCGTTGGGATTTTGACCCTGAGTGGGATTGGAACGATTTTTGGGATGCGTTCTCCGAATCCGTTCGAATAGGAGAAGGTTATACCAAGCGGGTTGATGTGATTCCGAATGTCACTAACACCAAACGGCTGCCGATTGGCGCATTAGGCGCATTTAAATCGGTCGATACACGACTACCTGATTTCGTGAAGTTGGTGGTTGTGGCAGGATCAGACAGCATTACCCGTATGATTATCAAAACGTTCGCGCAAATCAACCGGATTGATTCGTGGCGAACCGCGACCACGCTAGACGAGGCTCGCGCCATTATCCAGAGTGACCGCCAACACGATCAATAGATCAAATATGAGGCATTGTGGTGATCACGTTAGAAATCAGTTTTGATCAATTGTTAGATACTATTGACCGTCTATCAGAAGATCAAAAGCAGATTGTGTTAGAACGGCTTCACTCTGGAACAAAGCAAGATATAAAACGTACCATTCCTAAAAAGCGTGTGGCTGGACTAGAAGAAGGCATGGTCAAGATGAGCGATGATTTTACTGATCCTTTGACGGATCGTTTTTAGTGAAGTAATTTCATTCAGCCAGCAACTGGAATGCTGAAGCTGAAGGTGCTGCCCTTACCCACTTCGCTTTCGATATGAATACCATCACCCATTTGCTCGACCAAACTACGGGTGATGGCAAAACCTAAGCCCGTGCCGGGGCGAGAGCGTGTGAAGTCATCATCAGCGCGCCAGAACTTTGTGCCGAGTTTGGCGACCGCTTCTGGCGATAGACCGATGCCGGTATCGGTCACACTAAATCGAATATGCCCTTTGTCATTCTGATAGGCGCGGAAGGTGATCTTGCCACCGTTGGGTGTGTACTTGTAGGCATTGCTGACGAGGTTGGTCAACACTTGCAGTAAGCGATAATAATCAACATGCATGTCGGGCAAATCGGGCTGAATTTCCTCGATATATTCGTGCTGATATTCTTGCATCTGGGTCATCGTGCCATCATTTACCGCTTGGACAATATCACCGACCGAAATGCGCGATTCGTTCATATAGAAATGACCGCTTTCGATGCGGCTGATGTCTGCCAGATCGGATACCAGAATCGCCATGCGTTTGACAGTATCCTTCACTTTTTGCAGGAAGCCTTTTTGCTGATCGGATAACTCGCCTACCATCATCGCCAAATCGGTATAACCGGAAATGCTGGTCATCGGTACTTTCAGGTCGTGGGCGACGATGCCTACAAATTCACTTTTAGCGAGGTTGGCAGCCTGTACAGCGGCATACAGGCGGGCATTTTCGATAGAGACAGCGGCACGTATCACAATACGCTCGATTAAATCCTGTTGTTCGACGGTAAAGCCTTCCGTACCCTGCCGCTTGATGACGACCACACCGAAAACAGTATTTTCGCGGGCAATCGGAACCATCGTGATACTGTAATCGCGGCCTGATTGTTCGCCGCTGACCGTGATGGGTTTACCCGTTACCACCACATCCATCAGATGCGGATAGACCTCATCCAGATAAGCGGGTTGTAAATCTTCTTGCCCATAGTGATGGACAGCATGGACGCGATCATCCTCTAACAAGCCGAGATGCCCACTGGTAGCATCCGACAAGCGACAGGCCCATTCGAGGGTGATCTGCATGGCTATATCAGCATCCAGCGTTTCGTTAAGCTGCTTATCAACACGGCGCAGGGTTTGCAATTCTTCGACACGGGCGGACAGTGCTTGATCGGTGGCACTAAAGAGACGGGCATTATCAATAGCGACGGCAGCTTGCCCCGCGAAAGTATCCAAGGCAGCAAGGTCATCATCCATGAACAAGCCGGTCGTCATGCGATTATCGACATAAACCACGCCAATGACGATACCCCGCGCCCGCAGCGGAGTCGCCATGATGCTGCGGAGTGCTTGCCCGATGATGCTGGCCTGACCGGAGAAACGTGGGTCTTCGGCAGCGTTGTTAGTGACGACAGCCTCACCACTGTCAAAGACTTGATTGGTGACGGTACGGCTATATTTGAAATCGTCACTACCGAGCGTTTTCTGATCAAGGTTGCGGGCAGCCTGTACATTCATACCGCCGTCGTCGTTACGCAGCATGAGGAAACCGCGATCTGCGCCCGTTAGATTGATGATGGCATCCATCACTTGATTCAGCACCGTTTGTAAATCCAGCGATTCACCGAGTAAGCGGCTGACGTTGTAGAGCGCTTGAAAACGCCCTTCTTTCTTGCGCTGTTTGCGTTCACCATCAATGCGTCCTAGAAGATCGACCAATGTATCGACCTGCTTCGCAAGGAACTGCCCGTCAACCCGCCCACCACTAATCTGACCACGAATAATGCTCACATTCTGCCGGATCGTAGCAATTTCTATATCGGAAACAGGGGAAGCAGGAGCCATTGGATTGGTCGTCATACGCGTTTACTTCTTTTTCTGATTAGCTTGGGGTCGGAACGAATTGTAGTAATCACACCATTCGGTAATCGGGCAGCGTTCACAGTGGGCAACGCGGGCGGTACAGGTTTCGCGCCCATGCCGAATGAGGTTCAGGTGAAAGGTTAAGTGATCTTCAGGCGGGACGATAGCTTCCATAACAGGGTGGGCTTTATCGGCGCTGATGCCTTCGGGTAAAAAGCCGATGCGCTGACCAACACGATGGACATGGGTATCCACTGGAAAGGCAGCACGGTTGAAGCCGAAACACATCACAATAGCGGCTGTTTTCGGGCCAACACCGTTCAAACTGGTCAACCACGCTTTAGCATCATCCATCGGCAAATCACGCAGGAAGTCGATGCTCATTTCGCCGCGTTCGTCACTGATGCGGCGCAGCACTTCTTGAATGCGCGGGCCTTTCTGGTTGCCCAACCCTGCGACTTTGATGAGGGCGACAACCTCTTCGGGCGAGGCATCACGGACTTCTTCATAGGTTTTGAAACGGGCTTTGAGGGCATCAAAAGCGCGATCACGATTGGTGTCGGTGGTGCTTTGGCTGAGGATGCAGCTGACCAGTTCATCCAAAGGCGGCAACCACTGTCGCCATGATGGATAGCCATAAACCGCGCCTAACCCTTTGGCAATCGGTTCATACTTGGCTTTGCGCCGCGCAAAATCGGGTATGGTGTTAGTGAAATTGGATGTTGTCATACCTTCATTCTATGCGGGAATAGTAGACTGGCAAGCGGGAAGCAGGGTATTTTGATACAATTGGGCGAAGTTGACAGGAGATTGATATGACCACAATCCACATCTCATCTGAATTAGCAGGTAAGCTGAACCGTTTGGCTGAGCATGAACAAAAGACAGTTGACGAGATGGCTGAAGCTATTCTTGAAGGCCAAATGACGCTTTTAAGTCTTCCCGATAAACCGCGTCCGGGGTCTGGCGCAGCTTTATTAAAATCGGCGCTTGAGGCCGATATTCATGCAGGTGACTTAGTAGGTAATAGCCGAGAATTGCTTGAACATGAGGATCTGTCCGGTGGTGCTACGCTGCTCAAGGCGATACACTCTGCAAAAATCAACAGCGGTAGAACTGATACCGCAGAACGCAGCCGTGAGATTCTCAATACAGAATTCGTAGAGTATTTGTTAAATCGTATGGATAGAGACTATCCCAATAAGTAAGCTCCTCTTGAGAAATCAATATATTCCTTCTTCATATACTACAACTACCTCGAACTGTTACCTTAATTCATCGTTCACCCACCTCTAAAATTCCACTGGCGCACAAGAACTAAAACCGCGTTATGATATGAACCATACAAATGGAGACATTTTTATGAACCGTCATTTCATGCGCTATCTGGTTATTGTAGTGGTCTGTCTGTTGGCTGCCAGCGCTGTTTACGCGCAACAAACGGACAGTGATCCAAAACCCAGCAGCAAACAGGCACAGACCGATTATGCTGCGGCTCAAACTGCGGAAAGTGCCAGTGATTACGACACAGCAATTAAACTCTACGGGCAAGTGATTGACCGCGAACCGGATTTTTGGCCGGCTTATTATAAGCGCGGCGAATCTTACGCCAGCCAAGAGAATTACGACGCAGCGGTTGATGATTACAGCCAAGTGATTAAGATGATGCCGGATTACGCATTGGCTTATGGGGCGCGGGCAGTGGCTTATGAACAAATCTATGACCATGCCAACGCTTTAGCCGACTCCAATAAGGCGATTGAACTCAAGGTCAGTGATGATTTCATATTTTTCAACCGCGGGATGGCCTACCTCGGACTGATGGAATACGAGAAGTCGATTGCGGACTTCACCTACTGGATTGACCTCAATCCCAAAACCTATCCGATGTCCTATTTTTACCGCAGCCGCGCGTACTACTCGGTAAGCAACTTGAAGGGAACACTCTCCGACCTCGACGTTTTCATCGAGTTGCAACCGCAGTCTGCGGGTGTGCTGGCAGATCGGGCTTTTGTGCAGCGGTTACTGGGCAACTACGATGATGCAATCTCTGATTATACGAAGGCGATTGCTTTGAAGTCGGATGATCTTGAGAGTATATATTATGCGCGGGGGCAGCTCTACGGTTTGCAAGGACAATACGACAAGATGCTAGAGGATTTGCGGGCTTATGCCAAAATAGCGGGCAGTAACGCGGATACGATAGTGTTGGATTTACTCCATAATCATCCGGGGTAAAACAACCCCCACCCTAGCCCTCCCCCGTAAACGAGGGAGGGAATCCACACCAAAAATTCCAGATAATTACGCCGGAATGAGGGCGCGCCAGACCCAGAGCGCGACCATGCCTAAGACGATGGTGAGCAGCAGGTTTTTGGTGCGCCAAGAGACCAGCATGGTGATAATGCCTGCCGCTAAAAAGCTGTTACTGAGGGCGAGATTTAGAGTGCCATCTTTGAGAAACAAATCAGGAAAAATGATGGCTGAAAGTACTGTGACCGGCACATAACGCAGCGCGCGAAAAATCGGCTTGGGCATCTCCAAACGCCCTAATAAAGCCAAGACTCCATAACGCGGAATGAAGGTCACAAGGGTCATACCAGCGATGAGTAAGACTTCGTTCATGATGGGATTTCCTCCGTGATTGGTGTCGGCTTCAGGGCATCTTCGACAGTGTCGTTAGGCAAGAGCGTTTCGGCAACCAGACCGACCGCGATCCCAATGAATACCGCGAGAATTAGACCGAGTTTATTGGGTACGTTATTGAGAGCAACCGCGCTGAGACCCGCGACTAAGGCAGCCAGTGCCATCGGACGGTTTTTCAACTGCGGGATAATCATGCCAATAAAGGTGACATCCATGGCGAAGGCCAACCCATAGCTGCTGAGATCAGGAATCCGTTGCCCCGCGACAATGCCGATAAATGTCCAGAAATTCCAGTTGAGGTACATAAGGATCGACGAGCCGAGATGATACCAATGCTTGAAGGGCGATTGATCCAGCTGGTTGTAACGGGTAATGACAACGACGAACGTTTCATCGGTGAGCCAGAAACCCAAAGGCAAAAGCCAGCGCTGCGAAAGATGCTTCATGTGTGGCGCGAGGGTGGCACCGTACAGGGCATGGCGCACATTGACGATGAACGTGGTGAAGACAATCAGGGGAATGCCTGCCCCTTGCGCGACCAACCCTGAAGCGATGAACTGCGCTGATCCAGCGTAGACAAACAGCGAAAATCCCATCGCGGCGGCGGGCGACAAACCACTATTGACCGCCAGCGCACCAAAGATGATGCCAAAGGGAATCGAACCGACTTCCAACGGAATGGTGTCGCGCATACCAGCGATAAATTCAGAACGACGTGTATGTGTTTCGATCATAGTCATTGAACCTAATTGATTTAATTATCAGGGAACAGAGCAATTAAAGGGAAGAGTAGAAGAGTCTGAGACCCTTCCCCACGAAAAAACAAGCTATCGGTTTAAAGTGTCATCCCATTAACTTATGCGATGGAGTGAGTCATGCAACCTCTATAGTGATGACACTTTCATAAGAAGAAATTCCTAAGCAATATTATCATATAACGCGAATATGAGAGGTGTCTTGTCAAATCTTGCGGTATTGTCCGGGCGGAACACCGACGACGCGCTTAAAGGCTTTGGTGAGATGACTTTGGTCGGCAAAACCTACCGTGTGGGCAACTTCAGCGGGTGATAAACCGGAATTGAGCAAGGACTTGGCACGATTGACACGGATTTGATTGAGATAAGTATGCGGCGGCAAACCAAGCTGTTCACGAAAAAGGCGGCTGAGGTGAAAGGGACTGAGATACACAACCTGAGCAAGCTGCTCAAGCGATATATCGTCAGCGTAATTGGCGCGGAGATAATCTTGAGCTTGGCGTAAAGCATTATGAGCGAGGCTCGACTTGGCAAGCAGTGGGCGATCTTCGGCTTGACGGCGAATCAGCAGAGCAAGGGCATGGATTAAATGTGTTTCACGTTCGAGGGCAGAATGTGATTGCTCAAGAGCGATATGGGCAGCACGAAGGGCATTAAACACGGTGGTATCGTATAAAACAGGCTGGCTAAAATAGGGGATACCGCTGGGCTGTCCTGACACTTCGGAAGCAATCCGCGCCAATAAATCGGCAGCGGGATACATCATGCGGTAACTCCAACCCTTATCGGTTACCGCTTGTCCGGTATGGAGTTCATCGGGGCTGACGACCACCACACTGCCAGCAGGTGCGATATGCATCGCACCGCGATAATAGAAGGTTTCCGCGCCGCGTTCGATGACCCCAATAGCAAAACCTTCATGAGTATGGCGACCAAAAGTATGGGTGATGTAGGTAGCGGTCAAGGACTCCAGCGTACTGCCGAGTTCTTGCGACTGCCAGAAATGGTTCTGCTCAACGGACATAAGCGCATCCATCAGCCTGTATCGTTCGTCCAAAATTTCGATTGTCATTATATAAGTGGCGACGCTTTTTCATAATGCTGTTTTTGAATGCCCGACAGTAGTACCACCTAAAGCCATATGAAGGTGGTGGTTGTCGGTTAAATTGAGGATGTGTATGAGGTTTGTCGGTTTGAATTTAAGGCCAATATGGGAGTACACATAGGTACTCCCCCACGAGGAAAATCAGGATTTCAAGATACCGTCATGAGGAAGGTTTCCTCTCTTCATATCAAATCTATGGAGAGAGGAAGCGATAGACTTCGGGATTAGGGTGCGTGCATGACCGCACCGAGCGAAGTACAGGCTGGGCAGCTTCCATCTTTGCGGATGATGGCATAGCCTGCCATCGGGTCGGCATCATACTGAGTCGTATCCAGATTCCAGACGATAATCAAGCGAACTTGGTTGCCCGTCTTAGCAATTTGGGCGGCAAGCGCTTGCCAATCAGCCTGATTTTGAATGGTGGTATTGGCAGCCCATTCGAAGCCAGCAGGCAGCGGCCCGTAGCCTTCCGGCGAGAGATAACCGAGTTCGGTGAAGCATACCGGTTTGCCGGGGAACACACCCGAATAAAGGTTGATGAGTGTCTTGAAGTAGCGCGAGTAATGGTTCGAGCTACCACGCGGATCACCACTGGTTTTATCGGGCGAGACAATGCCATCGTTGTAGTGCATACCGACGCAATCCATCGCGCTGGCTGCTCCAGCCTGCTGCATCTGGGTGATGAAGATATTGTCGTCACAGCCTGCCGCCGCACACTGACCACCGAAGAAACCTGTCGGTGCAGGCGCTCCACTAATCACCATGACAGCCGGATTAACCTGTTTGATCGCGTTATAGGCTGCGATCAACATTTGGGCATAATTGCCACCGCTGATTTGTCCTGAAGGCCATTCGCGATCAATATTGGGTTCGTTCCAGATTTCTATCGCGTCAGGATTAAGCTGCGCGAGGCCAGCAACATAAGCACTATATTTTTGAATGTAGGCTGGACGGTCAGAGGCGAGTTGGGTAATGCTGCCCACCACGCTTAACAACACCTTGAAGCCACCACCCCGTGCCGAGTTGATTTGGGGTTGAACGGCGCTTGGAGCGCTCACACCATCCCAACGAATTTGCAGCTTGAGCCATGTCATACCGGCCTGCTGCATCTGGGCAAAGTGAGCGAAACCAAAGACGTGTGCGCCTATCGCAAAGGCGTTGTTCTCAACAATCGGTGTGCGCGAAGGTGTGAGATCAATTGTTGGAATGGCGGTGGCTGTACCGGGAATATCGGTAGCAGAAACCTGTGTTTCTGTCGCAACTGTCACTTCTGTCGGTGTTTCGGTGGCGACAGGAATCACGTCTGTGGGTTGTTCCTGCGTTGGCTGCTCTGACGTTGGTTGCTCTTGTGTCGGCTCTTCGAGAGTTGGTTGCCCAAACGGCGTTTCGCTTGGCGCTTCGCCGGGTGTGGGTGTGATGAGCGGTGCATCCGTCGGGAGGGGTGTTTCTGAAGCGATGGCAACCGTCGTGGGTTCGGATGTAGGCGCGGGTTGGTTACATGCCGCAAGCAGCAGCAGCGCAAGTGCAACGAGGAACATGCGAATTTTGGATGGCGTTTGCATCGGTATTCCCTCCACTGATTTTGATATGAGTGGAGTATAGCGGACAGGTTCGTTATTCCACAACTGAGAAAACATGGGAGTAGAATACAAGGATCGCAGCATCTTAAAAATAGCGAATTCAGAACCCCCACCCCGGCCCTCCCCCGCAAGCGAGGGAGGGAGGCACAAAGATTAGACGGAGAAACTGGTGCAACGCGGTATCAATATCCGATTAAAATTTTGCCCGCAACGGTTACTGGTTGCTACAATCATCCTTGAAAAGCCGGTTGAGATTTTACGGTGAGTAAATTATGACCCCAACTTGTTTCGTCATTGCGCCTTTCAAAGCTCCCTATTCAGGCTACTACGAAAATATCCTCAAGCCTGCTATCAGAGCAGCAGATCTTGAGCCAGTGCGCGGGGATGAGTTCAACAGCATTACCCCGGTTATGGAAGATATTTGGAAAAGCATTGTTAACTGCCAAATTTGTTTAGCAGACCTTTCGGAGAACAATCCAAATGTTTTGTTTGAAGTCGGGTTAGCAATGGCGATTGATAAACCGATTGTCATCGTGACACAAAATGCAAACAATCTGCCGTTCGATCTTAAAGCGAACAGAGTTATTGAGTATCATCCGACAACTGAGGGTGATTGGGAAAATCGGTTCCGGCAAAAGTTGAGTGCAACCTTACAAGACCTTGTACGCAAAAATACTGCTGTACAACGCCCAACTTGGAAAACCATTAAAACAGCGGCAGAAACCATTTACGACAATTCAAGTCAGCCTGTGCGAGAGCGGTCGAATATCATTGACATCAATGACGCTTTGCAACCTGCCTACGCCGATCAATTCTTTGTGACCCATTTTGAAGCAGAAAACAACCTGATTAAGAAAGCAAAGTCTGAACTGTGGCTGGTTTACGAAACCGGTTCACTCGTTCTTCAAAATAATTTAGGTACCATTGTTCCGTTTCTAAAAGCGGGCGGTCATATCCGCATCCTTTTAGTCAGCGAGAAAATCCATAAGACGGTTTTTGTCCGTCATCGCTTCCAAGATGAACCCCAATATTTACCTGATCGTTACAAAGCGACCCGCACTAATCTGAACCGAATCAGAAATGAGGCCGCACTTGCACCCAATTCTCCACAGTTGTCGGTGCGTTGGCTGCCTTTTCCAGTTAACTTTGTGGGTGTCTTTATCGAGCCAAAGGCTGATGATAAACAGGAAAGCTATGCAGCAATACGACTGATTGGTTTCCGCAGCTTTATTGAACGCGAACGGGAAATGGTTATGCGGGCGGATATTTCACAAGATACCTTTGATTATTATGTGGAACAAGTCAACCAAATGTGGGAAGCTGCATCCCCTGACGAGTAGATTTATCATCTGATTGAAAACCGTCCACCCTATTTTTATTAAAGAGGTTATCTGTTACATGGCTGATTATCAGAGACATTTGAGCGATGGTCGCCATTATTCGGCAATCATATTTGACATGGATGGCTTGATGCTCGACACCGAGATGATTGAGCGTCTGGTTTGGCAGCAGGCGACGCGGGAACTCCAATGTTCAATGGACGACAAGGACTTCGCGCTGTTGGTTGGTAGAACCGAACCTGATGTCAAAGGAATCTTGAGCAACCTATGGGCGCAACGTGGTGAATATCCACTAGCCTTTGACAACATATTGAAGTTAAAGAAGCAGTACTACAAAACGTATATCGCTGAAAAAGGCATCCCAACAAAAGCAGGATTACTTGACCTGCTGCGATGGGTTAAAGAGACGCAACTCCCTTGTGCGGTGGCAAGCTCAAGCTGGCATGAACTGGTGATGGAAAGACTAACGGTTGCCAAGCTGGATATAGCAACCTTCGATGTGATTATTGGGGGCGACGAGGTTGAGCATGGCAAACCTGCGCCGGATATTTTTCTACTGGCGGCTCAAAAATTGAACGTTCCAGCGCCAGAGTGTTTGGTTCTCGAAGATTCAGACAGCGGCATCCTCGCGGCTCATGCGGCGGGTATGATTCCGTTGATGATCCCTGATCCGGCTATCCGGTTAGCTGATCCGCCAACCGCGATATTGGAATGTGTCTACCGCAAGTTCGATTCGCTGACGGATGTACTTCATTATCTTCAAGCTTGATTGTGGATGCTCATCTAGAAGACTGTTGTGCTAGGAATGCCGACTGCTGTGTAAATTTTGCATCCGCGAAAAGTGATCGAAAAACCATACCATCGTTGAAATAATTGCAGTGGGCGTTTGGTCGGTAGAATATCGCCTCGTGCGACGAGACTACCGTCTTTTATCATTTGCCCGTTGTTTAACATAAGTGTTTCGCCACGCCATGTCGCAGATGTAGCATCTGTGAACAAGGCTGATGGCACAAAGGTTTCAGGATCAATATAGACCAAAAGCCGTTCGCCATCAATTTCATCGAACAGAATATTGTCGAGCATATTAATCGTTTTGACGGGATAAAAGTGGGCGGATTTCAATGTCCATATACCCAAACCCATCTCAAGGCGGGGTAAGCGTGCGTCTTCGGCATTGGCATCCAATGTCTCATGCAATTCAGGTAGCCAGTCGGGTTGGGGAAGTGTACGTAGTCCCTCCGCAAAGTCGTCCATCGGAGCGCGTCCCGCATCCAATGATGAGATGACAAGCTGCGCCTCAGGATGAATTTTCATAACGGCTTCGGCTGTCGAATGCGTCAAATTTGAGAGCTGATGCAAGCGCGTACCACGCATTTTGCCCGCAATGCATTCACCCGTAATATGATTCCAATAAGAGCCAGTCTGTTTGTCTGCCAACAGGGTCATGGCATCGTAAAAACCTGCGCCGTAAAAATCATAGCGAACGTTATCCACAACGGGCGAAAAGCTCATGCCAGCATTACAAACCGAGCAAAAAGTCGCCATCCAAGGAGACTCATCGCCTGTACTTTGGATGACATTGTAGAGCGCGAAGTGACGCGTTTGAAAGACCAATATTGTGTCATTGCGGTCGGTATATAACACGGGCGTATTCGGTTGAACCTGATTTTTTTCGAGGGCTTCGCTCAGCGACTGCCTATGAGTGGCGTTAAACTGCTGGTGCGTTCCATGTAAATCAAGCACGATAAATCGATTAAGATTAAATTCTGTAGGCATGTGAGTCATATGGTTGATCCATTACTATAAAGAGTGAATAAAGGAGTTTGGGAGTTTGTGTGGCTAGACGTTAAAACACAACCCAATCGTATGCCAGTTCCATAGATTTAGCGTTGAAATCTACAAAAAATTCATGAATTTTAGCAAGTTCTCATCAAGATTGAATTCATTTACAGTGCGAAGACACAGCAAAAACTGTGTCCTGCACGAGAGTCGTTAGAGGTTAGATGTCTTCCACGGCAGCGCGGGTGCGTTCCATGATTTGCTCAAGTAGTTGGCGTGAAGTCGCATAGTTGACGCGGGTAAAGCCTTCGCCTGCTTTACCAAAACCCGCACCATCATTGAAGGCTACACGGGCTTTCTCAAGGAAGAATTGAAAGGGGCTTTCACCGGGCAACTGCATGGCACGCCAATCCAGCCAACCGAGATAAGTGGCTTCGGGGCAAGTGTAGTTGACCTGCGGAAAATGTTCACGTACATATTCCACCACATAATCACGGTTGCCTTTGAGATAAGGCAGCAGTTCATCCACCCACGACTGGCATTCAGCATAAGCGGCTTCGGCAGCGACGATACCGGGCGTACCCACATGTGGCAGGAAACCCATGAAAGCCTTCTCTAAGGTTTTATACACGGTTTCATTTTGAGCGATAGCGAAAGCTATTCCCAATGAGGGCATGTTGAAGGTTTTGCTGGGCGACATAATCGTCACAGTACGATCTGCCACTTCGGGCGAGAGGCTTGCCATCGGCACATGCTTGCCACCATCCATTATCAGGTCGCAGTGGATTTCATCAGAGCAGATGAGGATGTTGTGACGCAGGCAAATCTCTGCTAGGCGTTCGAGATCAGCGCGTGACCACATCCGTCCAACAGGATTATGCGGGTTACACAAGATAAAGATTTTGGTGCGCGGGGTAATGGCTGCCTCGAAAGCATCAAAGTCAATCTCATAGCGAATGAGGTTAGCATCATGTGTAACAATCATATCGACCATTTTGGCGATACGTCCACTGTTCGCGGGAGCGCCAATGAAGGGCGGATAGACTGGCGTGGTCATGATGATTTCATCGCCCGGTTCGCTGAAGGCCATGCTGACGAAGTTTAAGACACTGACCAAATTGGGTGTGAATTGGATGTCGGTGGGTTTGATCTGCCAATTGAAACGCTCAGCCATGCGATTAACGAGCAGATTACGCAGGCTCTTGGAGTCGAATTCGTAACCGAATAGGCCATGATCGACCGCTTTGTGAAGTGCCTTCAAAATCGGATCGGGACAGCGAAAATCCATATCCGCGACCCACGCGGGCAGCACGTCCGCGTCAAACCAGTTCCATTTGGCGGAACCGGAAGCACGGCGGTCAATCATTTCATCAAAAATGGAAGGCATGAGCAAATCATCCTTATAACTTGGCGATCAGCGTTACGACCGCATTATTTTTAGAGTAGGGTAGAACCATACACGAGGTGCTATCAGGGCGCAATATCCATGCGACCATCTTCGAACCTTAAGAGCTTGTTATTTCGTTTCTGGTTTTATGGAGATCAGCTTGATCGTACCAGCAAAGCGCTTGAAATCGTCCAAATTGATGGTCAAGAGGGTGTCAATATCATTGACCAACATTGTGGCAACAATATTTGCATCGTGAATCTGTTTGCCCTGTGTAGGGAAAGATTGGAGAAGCGATAAAAGTTTTGTGCGAACTGCTGCTGTTTCATCAGCAATCTGAAATAATTGCTCAATCATGCCAATCTCGCGAACGACTTCTTCTATGGTCAACGGTGCTTTTAGAGTTCTAGGATGCGTTGCTTGTACGATGAATTCGCGGATAACTTGACCACTAATCCAAAGTTCGGCATCTGCTTGCAACATCTGTTTAAGTAGCGCATCTGCTTCAATATGCCATTCAATATCGGTTAACACCGCACGCAGCAAAATATTCGTATCAACGAAAACCTTAACGCCCATTATCATCATACCAATCACTACGGCGCACAGAAGGCGTTTGGTTGACTGGATTATGAAGTTTGGCAGCATCTAATAACTGGATTTTCTCTTCTGCTGTCAATGGGCGTTGACGCGCTCGCTGCGTCAATATCTGCGCGATGAGGTCTTTCTGCTGTTCTTCCGAAAGCTGTTCGACAAGTTGGACAACTTCGCTGTAATCAATGTTTAACTGAATTGCCATTGATTGATCTCCTGCGACTTATCTAGTGTCGTTATTATAATTTACACGATGCTTATCTGCACTCACAGGCGTAAGCGGAACAACAGTTCACCGGAGAATTCTTCATTGGTGCTAATGAAACCAGCGGCAATATAGAGATGTTGGGCGGCTTGATTATCGGGGTGAACAGTCAGGCTGATGCAGCGACATTCGGGGTAATTACGCTCGACATGTTCAACAAAGGCTGCCAGCGCCATTTTGCCGAAACCTTTGCCTTGATACTGTTGGTCGATGAAAAAGTGATACATCCAATATTGGTCAGAGCTGCCCGGTTCGAGCGCCAGTTCCAAGAAGCCGATCATTTCATAGCCGTTATAGATGGCATACGGCAGCCAGACTAATCCCAGCGGACGGACATACGCCTTTGCTAATCCGACTAAGACAATCGGTGAATAATCAGCGACAAAGCGCTGCTGTTCGGGATGAACGGCGAGTTGAAGGGCTTCGCGCCAATTTTCACGGGCGAGTTCACGCAGGGTAATCAAGGTCATAGTTGGAGGCCGATCTCTCCATCTGCGCTGATGGTGACCTGTTGACCGTCAACCAATTGGGCATAATCCTCGGCGTTCACTACTAGCAGCGGTGGCGCGGAATCATATAACTCACGGGCGACCACTGCCCCCAATGCGAGGATGCCATCAACCTCGGCAGTGATAATGGCGGCGGGAGCCGTGTGCAGACGAACCGCTTCCAGTAAAATGCTGCTGGCACTGCTCGATCCGCGTCCACTGGGCATAACAAGGATGCGTCCAGTGACGATGATGCCGCTTTGCGGGTGACGGCGGTCAGTGATCTCGCCTGTGATCGGTTCGAGGCCACCCCACAGGCTGAGGGGTTCAGCGAGTTTGAGGATCGCACCGGAGGCTGTACCGGACACAAGCGCATGAGCAGAAATAGTAGACACAGGTTTATTCCAAATTACGTAACGGAATTATCGGCAAATCGTTGTTCAAGCAAGTCTATCACATTCAGCAGATCAAGCGGTTGTTTGACAGTGAACTGTGGCACTTCGGAATCATCAGCCGGAATTTTGGAACGGCGCGGCGACCAATCCAGCCACACACTGATCAGACCAAGCTGATTAGCCCCTTTGATGTCGCGTTCCAGATTGTTGCCGAACATCAACACTTTGCCATAATCGGCAGATTCAATATGGAGTTGGGTGAGCGCATAATGAAAAATGTCCGGATGCGGCTTTTCGACGCCGAGCTTTTCAGATACCGCGTAGACATCAAACACCTGATAGACATTTTGAGGGCGGAGGTTATTGATGAAAGACTCTGCGAAACCATCTGCCACTAAAGCCAGCGGATACCCGCGCTGTTTGAGCTGGTGCATTAGTTCACCTGCACCGGGGATCAGATCAGCACCTAACGATACCCCCTCTGGTGTTTTTAGTTCAGTCGATTCATCAATAAGGGTGTCACCGCAGTCCACGAAAATCGCACGAAGGTTGGTTGTCATCATGTTACTGCCATAGCTCCTTATCGCGCCAAACCTGAGCTTGTGCTGCGGAACGAACGCATTCTTCAAGGCCGCCATAAACAACCTGAAAGCCGATGTTGCCGGGAGCATAATGGGCGAATTTGCCGGAGTTGGTCATGAGTACACCATTACGGGCGCGAACAATGGGCGTGACCACCACACAGGTATCGACCACGATTTGGACACCCACCGCTTGCAAGCGTTCCAGCCAGCCGCGTTTTTGTAAGTTGACCTGTACGATACGGTTCGTGCAAACGATAAACTCAACTAATGATTGCGGTGGATATGCTTCGATCAGTGGCAGCAAATCGGCAAATTCGGTCATGGAGAAGTGCGGGCTACCGAGCGCGATCACGTTGATTGCGCCATCGGGAACGGTTGCGAGTTTGTCGCGCATTTGACGCAACATGTGGAGTGTAACAGTGATGGTTTGTTCCGGTGGTTGCTGTTGAAATGCATCCTCTAAGGTCGGTGCTTCGGGTGTGATGCCGACCGCATGAAATAAGGCCACTGCACCGGATGAGGCCGCAGCCGCGCCCAGCGCCTTGAGTTGATCTTCGGTGACGGTTGAGGGCAAGCCATCAATCACAGGGATATGGTTGGCACATTGCGAACCGACCAGATAACCGAGTACCGGATACAACACACCATCGTTGAGCAAACGTTCGGGGATATTTTCGAGGCGGAACAGGATTTGTCCACGTCGATTTTCGGTGAGGTGCAAGCCCACTGCCGGAGCGCGTCCGGTGATGGCGGCACAGATGTCGATGAAGTCGCCGTAACGGTGCGTGCGTGCGCCTAATACCGAGTTGGCAAAAACGATGGCGTTGCTCTCCGCCCAAGCGATTTGCTCACCAAATTTGGGACGATAGCCGGTTTGATACGGAGCGCAGGTGTAGATCGGTTCGCAGCCCATCACCTCATAAGCCTTCATGGTGCGGGTGGCGTATTCAGCGACCTGTGCTGTGCCTTGAAAATGTTCGGGGTGAATCAAATCCATCGCGCCGACGTTGAGCGAAGTCGGCACAACGACCTGTGCGCCACCTGCTACGAGCTTCTCGGCGAATTCCAAACCGGAATAGCCGTGATACAGGCAGCCATCAATATGGGCGGCGGTGATGTCCAGCAGTTCGGACGCGCCGTACACCCCTGCCATCGTGGTAAGGATACGCATCGCCATTTGCGCGGCTGCGCCCTGTTCGCCGTTGAGCATGGCTGTATCATTGGGAGAGAGTGTCAGTGTCATGAGGCGATTATTTCCATTGCAACAACTTTTTTGGATTTAGGGACGTAATATACCCGAAATTGAGTCGCTATCGGTATCTTTTTCAGATATTCTTTCAAATTTTTATTTTCATGTAGACTAACTTTTAGCGTTCTGTCCGAGATGATTATATCCCCTCCGTTACGCCTCGACTGACGTTTTATTGTGCCGCTAACATTGCTGACTATCCCTAGTCCAACATCCGACACAACAATTTGCTTGTTGTACATAGCTGTAGCAATCACAACTATACAGAGTATGAGTTGAAAAGGAATAATAAGAAAGAGCGCTGTACCAAAATTTCGAAACATCACAACAACCGCAATAAAATAAACGAGGATAAACCACACGCCGAACAGCGACACTTCTTTCAGTAAATGTTGCGATTGATGCTCCGCAATGTGTCCCGCACGATTTGCTTCGAGGTCGGCAGTAGTGAAGTCAAAAATCCGCATCAAGTCGGGGTCAGGTGTTGAACTCATTAAATTTATTTACCTATTTATGCCATAGATAATATCCTTCTATTTGTAATTAGATAATGCCCCATTGATTAGGGTACTCCTCAAGAAACGGACTTCTTAGCCATGAACATGTTATAATGTCCTTGATGAGTAAAGGAGTGTATTATGGCAATCGCTCATTTGCCCGCCTATGAAGAATTTGTAGAGTTCATTACATCTGTACCGACCCTTGAACAAGTGAGCGAACTTCGTTTGTCGGATGCAACCGAAACGCGAATCAGCAACCTCTTAATAGCAAACCGCGAAGAAACAATTACCCCTGAAGAAAACGCGGAACTCGATGAGTATTTGCGTCTCGAGCGGATTATGCGGAAGGCTAAAATCCGCGCCATCGAAAAACTTAATCAATCTAAATGAGTGCTATCGCAGACAATTTACGTCGTCTAGTATTGGAACGCGCAGGTGGAAGTTGCGAATATTGTTTGTTGCCTGCTCGTTATGCTGTTAAAAGTCATGAAGTTGACCACATCCGTGCGGAAAAACACGGTGGTCAAACCCATGAAGCCAATTTATGTTTAAGCTGTTTTCCATGTAATCGTCATAAAGGCAGTGACTTAACTTCTGTAGATCCACTAACCGACAAAGTTGTTTTGTTGTTTCATCCACGAACTGATAAATGGGAAACTCACTTTCGACTGAATGGCGCAATTATCGAGCCTCTGACTGCTACAGGCCGCGCAACTGTCTTTTTATTGCAGATGAACGATGAAGACGCAGTTGATGATCGAGCTACACTTATCCGCTTAGGTCGCTATCCTTAAGCAGCTTCTTTTTCATTAATAGTTCAAAATCTCTATCAAATCCCAAACAGCCTCCTCCCTAACTCCTATATCCCAAGTCAAAGTTCACTTGTATAGTAGTTGTCATACAGATTGTTATTGAGACAATTTACAACAAGGGGGAAATGGTATGCAGAAGTATAGGGCAAGCAACCGAATGTCCTTCGGCGGCTTTATCCTGCTGCTGGTGCTGGCGATTATCAGCGCGGCGGCATTGGGTGGTATCTTATTCGCGCTGGATTATTACCTGAAATTTTATCTGGTGTTGGTCTTCCCAATGGTAGCCGGAGCCATTGCCGGTGGTCTGCTGACGCGTGGTGTCTATACCGCGAAGGTGCGCAGTCCACTGATAGCGGGATTTGTCGGGCTGCTATGCGGTGTGTTGATGTTCGGTGTCTATCATGTGGCCTCCTATTACGTGGGCTTCCGCACGGAGATGCGAAATCTTTATATCGAACAAGTTGGTGAAACACCCACCGATGCGGAATTCAACACCGAACTGGATGCCCTGCTGGAAGATGAAACGGGCGATAAAGGCATTCTTGGTTATTTGAAATTCACGGCTGCACAGGGCATGTCGATTACCAGTACGACTCGCAGCAGCAGTACACCGATGGAACTTCAGGGCAATGTCGTCTACGGTTATTGGATCGCTGAGATTTTGCTAGCCGGTTTGTTCGCGGCCTTTATCGCGGGACGGGCTGCCGGAGAACCCTTTAATGAGGATGCCGAAGAGTGGTATGGGCCAGCCGTACAATTTGCCACTGCGACAGGCAAATCGCGCAAGGAACTGATGAACGCGCTCAAGGATGGCAACTTCCAACAGGCAGGGATGCTGTTGACACAGCAAGACATCAAATATCCGCGATTGGATGTCAACATCCGGCGCAGCAAAGATGGTGGCAGCAGTCAGGACACATTCGTTCAAGTGATGTACAGTCAGCGGCGCGGACGCAGCAGCGGTATCAAGAGTGGGATGGTTTCACAGAGCGAGTTTGAGAGCCTGCAACGGGGGATGAGTCAGGCACCGAGTATCCCCACACCGACTAGATAAGTATCGGTAGTTTTAGGGCGGACAACGAACCGCCCTCTCCGCATTCAACGCTTAATCGTTCGCATCACTCTCGGCAAGTATCAGGCTCATGGTGGGCGCATCAATGTTGCCACCGGAGATGATGACACCCACTTTGCCCGTTGGTTTGAATGCTCCACTCAGCAGGGCTGCTAACCCTAGGACTCCCGACGGTTCCATCACCAATTTGAGGCGGAAGAAAGCGAAACGGACTGCCGCTTTAATGGCCTGTTCGCTAACAGTGGCAAAGTCATCCACGTTTTCGAGGATCAGCGGAAAGGTGATGTCGCCTAATGAAGCGGTGCGTGTACCATCCGCGATAGTGTTAGGATAGGGAATAGCGGTTAAAATTTTGGTGCGGAAAGATTGAGTCGCATCATCCGCTAATTCTGGCTCGACACCAATCACCTTGCATTTGGGCAATAATCCACGCGCGGCAATCGCACATCCACTGAGCAAACCGCCACCGCCCACACAAACCAGCAGAGCATCCAGTTCGCCCACATCTTGAATGAGTTCAAGTGCTGCTGTTCCCTGCCCTGCGATGACATGCGGATGATCAAAAGGGGGAATGACGCTGTAGCCATGCTTATCAGCCAATGACTCGGCAAGTGCTTTACGGTCGGATTCGGCGGGGTTGTAAGTCACAACTTCCGCGCCATATCCGCGTGTGGCAGCCAATTTAGTCAGTGGCGCGTTCTGCGGCATGACCACCACCGTTTTAACACCCAACAGCTTGCCCGACAGCGCAATAGCCTGCGCGTGATTGCCGGAGGAATAGGTGATGACTCCGCGTGATTTTTCAGCGTCACTCAGGCGGCTCATGGCGTTGTATGCGCCGCGAAACTTGAATGCGCCCATACGCTGTAAATTCTCACACTTCAGGAAGACATTCGCGCCGACCCGTTCATCAAGTGTATGGGAGGTAATCACCGGTGTGCGGTGGGCGACAGATGCGATTTGATTAGCGGCAGATTGCACATCCGCGAAGGTGACGAGGCTCATGGGTGATATTCCTTTGACTTTACAACGCGATTCGTTGGCTCATCATACTTGATGATAAGGACAATTTCGTCCTAGCCCCATAACCATTGCTGACAGACTTGATTATTACCCGAAACGGCGGTTCGCCCACACACGGACATTGAGGACACACTTTCAGCTAGATCACTTAACGATCATGAGTGAAGCTCTCCAATCGCTGTTTAGCCTACGTTCCTCCGTCGAATTGCGCCAAATGTAACCGTAATGGACAATTTGGATGTAATTTATGTATGTGTATTATGCGAGGAGGAAATGCAATGCGCCGTATCATGTTTGCTATATTTGCGGTGACATTTGCTTTATTAACGATACCTACCCAAGCAAAGGATAATTTACCTTCGAGTAGACTGCTTTTTGCTTCAACAGCGATCCAAACTCTACCTACCACTACAGAGGCGACATCCGCAAAAGACAATAACGATAAACTCGTAGATCAAATTGCTAAAAGTGGTGACCAGCGCATTCTTGCGGTTACTTATCGTTCTGGTGGGCTCCTATCTACAAATGTCGAACTTTACGATAGTTCCAGTGGTGAACTTATCCGCACCGTTGATCTCTCGCCCTCAATTCCATTTATTATTGCACTCAGTCCAAGTGGAGATCGTATAGCACACACCAGTGCAGATGGAGAAATAAAAGTTTTCGACATCAATAGTGCAATTGATACGATTTTACTCGGTGGCGGAGCTATAACCCTTAATGACTTAAAGTGGAATCCGACAAATGATGAGATCGCCTATATCGTTGGTAGCGGTATTTATATCCTGAATGCATTGAATGGAAATCCAATTCGTTCTATAGGCGGTGGTATCCCACTTCCTGTGTCAGTGGCTTGGAATCCAGATGGAATACGTTTAGCAACTAGCCACTTTTCAATAGATCCTTTTAATTCCGACATCATAACTGTTGCTATAAAAGTATGGGACTTGTCCGTATCGGGCGAGCCATTGATTACACCTGTTTTAAAGATTGAGAATCGTGGTGGTGGAGATATAGCATGGAGTCCTGACGGAACTCAACTGGCTATGCTCGAAAGCGGTGGTTTGCTGATTTATGATGTCATCACAAACCAAGCGAATGCTGATTTATCGTTTAAAGAACAATATCCAGTAACTGTAGTTTGGAACCCGTCAGGAAACCAAATCGCAACAGGTGGAACGCTTATTCGTGTTTGGAATACAACGACATGGGAACTCGTAAAAACTATGCCCGTTGATGGATCAGCAGGGACTCTTCAATGGTCTCCTGACGGAAAGCATTTATTTAATGAGGGCGGAACAAAAGGTTTATACCGTGACAATATGCCGGTTTACCCACTCACCCCATAGTCTAGGTTTATTTCAATCTCAATCAATTCAGTTTCTTTAACCAAAACGTCTATTCGCCCAGACACGGGCGTTGAGGACATCCGAGACACTTTTCGTGCCGTTTTCGACCAAAATGAGGTCGAACAGCACATTCGGGTACTGCTTCTGGATGACTTCGCGCATACTGTCAGCAAGATCAGGCGGCGCGAGAACGGTGGCGGCAAGGCTGCGGTCATAGGGGATATATTTGATAAAGTCCCAAACGGTGGTCACAATCGGATGGAAGGTGTTCCAGTAAGAACGTCCGCCTTCCATGAACCATTCCGGTTCGAAACCGGGAGCGAGGACGATCATATGGAAGGTCGGTTCGCCGCGGATCGGTCCCGGCCCACGCCCAATATAACCGTTGTAATTACCGGGTTCGCCGGATGATAACGGCGGCACGGTGCGTCGAAGCTGCGGCACTTGCTCCAAGCGAGTCAATGCGCCTGCATGGTTGTCGTAGTAGTCGTTCTCTTTCCAGAGCGCGATGCCAAACATCCACGGCGGCGCTTGGGTGACGATCCAGTTGAACATGGCGACAGTCGCCTCACCCATCGAGTCTTTGTCGTAGGCGGGATAACGGGTGTCAGGTCGCTCCGGCCCATCCCAAGGATAAGGGAACACGCCGCCTTCTGTACCCACGACTGGCACAACTCCCGAATCAAACCACTGTGACAGTCGATAATGAAAAGCCAAGCCAACTGCCGTGATGCCATTGGGATCACCATAAGGAGTCAGTCGCGTACCACCGAATACGGTACGTCCGGGGTCGGTTGCCTGACAAATTGGATCGTAAGGATATTCGAAGTGCCAACCGCCTTCGGTGCCGTTTTGCTGGCGAATATCACGGGCGATATAAGGTTGACCGTCCACTTCTTGATAAAAGTGGTTGAGGGTATAAGGATGGGTCGCCAGCCACAGCCCGTTGTTGATGATGGTTTTGAAGCGGTCACGCTGCTTATCACGCAAGTAGGTGAGCATGGCATCCAACCAAGGGATTGTACCTTGGTCAGGGCCTTGTGCTTCGGCTAAAGCAGGGAATGCCGGATAACAGCCCATGTTGATAATCGTCTCGGCAAAGATCAGCCAGTTTTCCATAATCGGGCCGATGATTTGCGCGACATTACTTGGACTAAACACCAAGTCACCAGACGGCCATTCGTTAATCAGGTTGGGTTCATTGTAAAACTCAAACCATTTCACACCTGCGCTGGCGTAAGCTTTCCATTCGTTGATGAGGGTTGGATCAACCGGCATCGCTCCCGGTGAAGGGCGAAAGATACGAATAATCGGGGTGACATTATTGGAAAGGAGGGTTTGGCAATCGCCCAAGAATTCATTACCGTTGGCTGCCATCTTGTACCAACCCAACTGTAAACGCTTGACGCGATCCATCGTCGGGCCTTTAAAGACAAATGAGTTATGCATCCCGCGTGGGTTCAATGACCACTGGTATTCATTCAGAAGCAATCACACACCTCGAAGTCTGTCTATAGAAGGTTATTATCCGCCTGTAATCGGCCCCGGTGTTGGATAAACGGGCTGACCGGGTGTTGATGGCGGTAAGGTTGGTGCTGCGGGTTCGGCAGCATTCGGTGTCGGGGTTTGGGTGATGAAACCACCCGGTGCGCGTGTGGGTGGAATAACTTCAACAGGGCCACCAATCAGCGAACCCGGTGTCGGGCTAATCGGAACTTCGGGTGTCGGTGTAGGCTTGAGCGGCACACCAAAAGGCTGGTTGGTCTGTGCGCGTTGGTTCAGTGCGCTGCGGGCTTGTTCAAAGGTATCGTAAACCACACCATCCAACAGAGCATCCGACACATTTTGCGCCAGCCATACACCCCACTGTTGAGCCGTATCACGCCGCGCCACCAAGGTGACGATAATCGTGTAGCCTTTCGGAATCAGGCGTACCAATTCCAAATCGGTGACGATAATCGGGCGGAAACGCGCCCAATAAGCACGGGCAGCATCAAATAACCATTCCGCGCCGAGATTGGGAGCGATCAAGAGAAAGTGGTAGTTGGGTGTGGTATCTGGTGAAGGTGGCATGGTCAACATGATACCATAGGATTGAGTGAAGTCGGAAGTCTACGGAGGGAAATCGTCAGTCAAAACAAAAGCGGTTTGACAGCAGAAAGGCTATTCGCTACGATTCGAACAAGTGTGCAGAGATCAGCGCTTCAAAAAGGATTTGTGGATGAGTCATTTTTCGCCAGTGATCGTTAACCGTGAAGGTTTTGCGGTGATTGGACTCAAAATAGTGACCACTGTGCAGGCCAGTATCGAACATGGTGCGATCAAACGGCTGGAAGCCTCGTTCTTCAAACGCAGCATCGACATCCAAAACCGAGTCGGTCGCACGAAAATCCTCATCCAGATTTATCCACCTAATGGTTTCTTTAACTATCACACTTCATATACCATTTTGCTCGGTTGTCCGGTCGAAAACTTGGATGTGATTCCTGAAGGTATGGCGAGTTATCAAATTCCAGCCGGTCAATATGCCAAAGTGACTCATGTGGGTGACGAGGCGTGGATTAGCAAGACCTATTCGTTTATCTACCGTCATTGGCTGCCGAGGCGACAGCGCACACCTGCTACTTATGATTATGAGGTGTGGGATACGCGCTACTTACCGGGGCAAGTTCAGAGTCAGATTGATATTTATGTGCCACTGAACGGCAATCGCGGTGGCAGATGGTGATTTCATACAAGGTCGAATCCTCATCAGAATTTAGATTAACGTCAGCTACGGATAAACAACTTTTCAATCGACCGGATGGTTTGAAAACTCGAACCAAATCGCATTGACATCAACAGAACTTTTGTTTTATACTAGAGTGGTATTTCTCTCTCAAAATCACTGTACGAAGTCTCCCTGTCGGATTGTGGTTAATTGGTTTTGCACTTTCGGCGGCTTACTCCTGTATATCCGCCAATGCACAACCTGCAAAAATGCAGCGGTGGCAGCAGCCGAGCCATCCGCTGCACTTGTGTCATTTCAGTGGTATTGAGCGAGCTTCCCGCCATTACCAAAATGTCGATTCAGCGGCAGCAGCCGAGCGTTCTGCCAGTCAATTCAGCGGAAATCATGCAAATTGTGCGAAAATGCAGCACCAATTGCAATATCTGCAACATTTTGAATACTTGGACATAAATTACTCTTTTTTCTGAGATCAAGGAAAGTCATCATATGGATACCAATCTGAAAACAAGTATCTGGCAGCAGTTTGGAGCCTGCATTGATTACCTCTCGGATACCATCAGCGCCTGCCCTGATTCACTGTGGCAGGCTCCGTTGTGGCAAACGTCAGATAAACCGCCGGAATTCGCACAATTCTGGTATGTCACCTATCACGCGCTGTTCTGGCTTGATCTTTACCTGACTGGCGCTGAAGAAGGTTTTCTACCACCGCAGCCCTTCACGCTGATTGAGCAGGATGATAACGGCCCGCTGCCTGAACGGATTTATACCAAAGAGGAACTTCAAGATTATTTAACTGATTGTCGCAAGCGATGTAAGGCAACAATTGACGCGCTGACTGATGAAATGGCTCAACGACGCTGCCTATTTAGTTGGGGCGAATGCAGTTTCTTGGAGCTGCTTGTCTACAATCTACGGCACGTTCATGGTCATGCCTCGCAGTTGAATATGCTGCTCGGACAAAATGGAATCTCAACGCCCGATTATGTTACTCAAGTTGAGAGCTAACACAGCGTTCTGAGATGTAGGTTTGCCACGGAAAAGGCCAGTTCAATTGTCTCAGAGCACTGTCAAATAATTTTCAACTTTTTATAAGTTTATGGATTTATTGTTACTAGCTTACCGTCTTTTACATACATGAGTGTGGGATTTACGGCTAGCCTCTCTTTGTAATACCCAATAAAACCATCTTCGATTATGGGCGCTATCCAGTGAATAAAGACCAAATGGCATTCGAAGAAGTAGTTAGCTGCGAGGTCGTGTGCGGAGAATTGAAGGCAGTAATGATAAACATCCCTACGTCCTGTGTTAGCTGGCATTGAGAAGCGATACCTTCTTTGCAGAAGGGAAATGATTTCATTATCTGGTCGTGATGCAAGAAACGGATGATCAAAGTTTTCGGCCATTTCCTTTTCAATGTGATGAAAATTATTGAAGCAATCAGATTCCGGTTGAAATTCGGAATCGGCATTGACATCGCATAACCACGATATGAATTCGATGCAGGAAGTTGGCACATCCTCTCTCAAATCACAATTAATCACCATATCAAAATGCGTACTCATACTTACCACCGGAAGAGACTGCGGGCGAAGAACCAGACGTTTGCCGGACGTTCAGCCAAGCGGCGCATAAAGTACGGATACCATGCCGCGCCAAATGGCACATAAATGCGGACTGGATAACCTGCCGCCGCAAGTTCATCCTGACGAGCGGATCGGATACCATAGAGCATCTGGAATTCGTAGCGCGTCGGCTTTAGATCTTTGATGGCTGCTTCACCCGCTTGGATCATCTTCTCGTCGTGAGTCGCCATGCACAAGTAACCCGGCGTTTGCAAATACTGGCGTAGGATTTTAGCGTAGTTGGCATCCACATCGGCTTTTTCAGGGAAGGCGTGTTCGGGTGATTCGAGGTAAGCACCTTTGCACAACCGAATATGTGAGCCTTCTGCACCAAGCGCTTGCATATCGGCCTCGCTGCGGCGCAGATAAGCTTGAATGACCGTGCCGACATTATCAAAGTCGTATTCATCGCGCATGGTGCGATAAATTTTCAGCGTGATGTCGGTATAAGGGGTGTTTTCCATGTCGATGGTGACGGGAATGCCGAACTGCTTGGCATCACCCAACACATGCCGCAAATTGGTCTGGCATAAATCCTCGCTGATGTCCAAGCCGAAGTGAGTCAGCTTAAGCGAGATACTGGCTTTGAGATTCTCGTCGTGGATGCGCTTGAGCAAGTCACGATAAGTTTTGACGACTTCCTGAGTGTCTTCTGCCCGTTTGACGCTCTCACCCAAATAATCCAATGAGGCCGTCAGGTTTTTGCTGTTGAGTACTTTGGTGGCGTTCACCGCTTCATCGAGTGTTTCGCCTGCCACAAAGCGCAGGGCAACCCGCCGTGCCACGCCCCAACGGCTCATGATGCTCCGCGCCCAACCTGCGACCGATAAGTACAAGAGTATGCGTCTGAGTAGGTTTTCCATCAGCTTGTTTCCTATGCACGGATTGAATGATGCGCCAAGTATGGACGATGTTCTAACGCGCTGCCACACTCTCGCACCACATGTGTGGTAGTAATGGTTCTAATGGTTTGGGCAGTGTGCCTTGATACGTCATCACCAGCCTATAGCGAGCGCGGGTCATAGCGGTAAAGAGTTTGCGACGGGCAACGGTCACCGCATCAGGATCGTCGCTGTGTGGGAAGGCATCCTGTAAATGGGGCACGAAGACCACCATAAACTCTAGCCCTTTTATCTTTTCGAAGTGCTGCACATAAACGCCCTGACGTTCCCAAACTGCCCA
Organism: Aggregatilineales bacterium; assembly: GCA_038328375.1. Classification (GTDB taxonomy): domain Bacteria; phylum Chloroflexota; class Anaerolineae; order Aggregatilineales; family Phototrophicaceae; genus CFX2. The sequence continues at coordinate 34,467 of JBBQLX010000055.1, forward strand.
TTGGTCAACATGCCATTTGGCGTGGCACAAAATCGCAATTTGCGCCGGTGAAGCACCGCCCGCTAATAAATCACGAATTTTGTCGTTGATAAAGGTGGCTTCGCTGGCTGAATCGGCACAGGCAATCAAGGCAGGTAGTGGACCGCTG
>JBBQLX010000056.1:0-33786 GCA_038328375.1 Aggregatilineales bacterium
CGGTCGGTCGGATGTGCTGGGGTTGGTTTACAGCGCGGCATTCGTGCCAGACACGGGCGACTCGATCATCAGCCTCGGTCAAGGATTTATTCAGTCGCCTGCTTTCGATCATCTGATTTTTACGGGTGAACCGTTTGCCTCACCAGCCTATATTGATCCGGCTTATTTCCCACAATATTTTGCACAGGACTTAATCAAGCCCGTCGCCGCTAAACTGAACGCCGGCCAACGTCCGATTAATGCGCCGATCCTGTTCACACCTTCTGGCTCAGTAGCATGGCATACCCTGCCCTCGTGGTACGCGGTGTCCTCCGCTGACCTGATTATTGATCCGGCGGAACAACGTTGGATGGCCTCACGCGCTGGTGCAACCACCATCACTTTATACGGCGCAAGCCACATCGGTGGCATCGTTCAACACCCCATCGAATTTACCCTGCTGATTGAATTGGCGGTTCGCTCGACCACGCGCTAAGGAAATATTCGCACACTAGAGAGCCAAGCATGTCATTTATATGCTTGGCTTTTTTATTTTAGGCAATGAATATAGCCCCGTGCAAGGTAAAATTGGCGTATGATAGGGGAACTCTAAGGGTAAAACACTTATCATTAAGGATAGACTCGTGTTTAGAACACCGAAGGCGCAAGCACCGCAAAAAATCAGCCGCAAGAAACATTTACCTACCGAATCAACTTCCTCACTGCCGCAAACTGTAAACCCCACCCTGCAAATGCAATCCTTAATTGGCAACCATGCCACCCAACAAATGATGATCCAGCGGATGCCGACATCTGCGACCATCAAAACTATACTTGGTGAACCAAAAAAAGATCAGAAAATTGGTATTGGTAAATACGCAGTCACCAAAGCCAATTCAACCAAATACCAATATGTCCTCAATGTGGTTAAGTATTATGAGGATTATCTCGACGCGACCACAATCGCCGGTACACCTGATGCCATAACAGCCCAATTTAAACAAGCCCTTTCGCTGCTGGATAACATCACCACGACGGCTGCAAGTTATGACAGCGAAACGGGCAAAAAAGCTGTTTATATGAAAAACACCTTGAAGCCCGAAGTGCTTAAAGAAAAAACCAACGTTGCCACTTCCTTAGCGTCGATTTTGCACAATCCAACACTTATGAATGCAATGAAAAATTTCAAGCTCAAAGGGGTTATCAAAAAGGAAGGCGTGGTTACGCTTCTTGAGCGCAATGTCACCGGCAACGATCGAGGCGGTGCCAGCGAAGTGACGAAATTTGGCGGAAATAAGCCCGGTTACTTCAAAGAGACCAAAGGGACGCTGGCGAATTGGAATAATGATAATGAACGAGATGAATTTATGAATGCGGCTAAGGTAGGCGCTGATGATCCTGATTTGCTCGAGAACATGCTGGACAACGAAAAGCGAATCGCCGTTGATCTGGTGGGAATTAATCCCGAAGATGCACACATGGCGAACCGTGATGTAGCCATGTCCCGTTTAAATCAACTGCTGGGCGCGAATGTGATTGCAAAAGCCGAAATGGCCGTCAGACATACCGCCCAAGGCGAAAAAACGGGCAGCTTGATGGAAGATGCCACTAAAAAAGGCAAATCAGCCTTCGACATTGCGACAGCTAAAGAAGTTTACGATCCTGCTGCGGGAGAAGCAAAAGGCGCAGCCAACCAAATGAGCCTGCAAGACCCTGAACTGATGCGCCAGCTTTCGCGCCTTCAACTGATTGATTTGCTGGCCTTGCAGGTTGACCGCAACACCAAAAATTATTTTGTCCAAGTCAGTCCGACGGGCGCTGTTCTTGGTGTCACGGGCATTGATAACGACTTATCGATGGGAACAAATGACCGAAATGAGACACGGCAAATGGAACTGCCGGGGTTTAGCCGTTATGTTGATGAGGAACTCGCCAACGCCATTCTCAATCTCGACCCTGAAATATTGGCATCACTAATGGGTGACCTGCTCTCTAAAGATGAAATCGCCGCGCTGCTGAGCCGTCTGAAAAAGCTCCAAGCCTTCCTAAAACCACTCAAAGATCAAAATCAGCTCCTTAAACCCAATCAGTGGACGGCAGCAATCGCCCAAAATCTCCTCGTAGAGACACCGCCCAAGTCTTTGTCAAAGAAAAGTTATTACGCTCAATTCGTGGAAAAAGCCAAAGGTCAGTCGGACAAGTAGTAGGTGAATATGAACACAGGTGAACTTTACGCACGAATCCAACAGATGCGGGAGGCGGCGAGCAATCTCAACCAGAGTGCTACGCGCATCCAAGACAGCATCGAGGCGGTGGAGAGCGAGATGCGGGCGCTGACAGCTGACCGTTTTATGTCGATTAGTGCTGAGTCGTTTCGGGCCGAGTATCAACGGGTGACACCGCGTTTGAAGGAGGCATTCGAGTTACTCGGCGGCTTCCGTGATAAGCTGAACCAGTCGGCAGATGATATTGAGTTGGCGGCACGAACGGGCGGGAATATTAGTTAAACACCCCCACCCCAACCCTCCCCCGCAAGCGATGGAGGGAGTAAGACAAGAGAATTGAACCGCCATCCCACAGGGAGGCTTCGCACAGACGCAGAGAGCGCCAAGAGAAAGCAGTTCAAAGATGAGTGATTTGATTAAAGTGCCGTACAGCGAGTTATTCCAGCGGTCGGCACGGATACGACAGGAAGCCGAAACCATCCGCGCGGAAATTGATACGCTTCAAAACACGGTTGAAAGTGTGCAGTGGATGGGCAAGCGTGCTGAGCGTTTCTTTACGTTGTGGAACGAAACCATTCCCGAAATGGAGCGCTGGGTAACGACGCTGGAAGGCTTCGCGGGCGAGTTGGAAGAACAGGCACGGCGGATGCAACTCGCGGATGAGAGTTTTTAGAAAGTTGCCAGCTATCATTCTAGTAATGCTTTGAGTGCCGCGAGATCGCTTTGCATGAGTCCAGCATCACGGGCAAAATCGGCATCGGTCATTTCGGGCTGGCGATACAACACAAACGTGATCTCACTTCCCTGCCCATTCGCAATCACACGCAAAGGTACATAGACTTCAGTTCCGTCCGCCAATGTCACGGTGTGATCCATAACACCATATTCATTTTGGGGCGCAAAGCGCAAATCGACTGTACTTGCCCCCGTTTTCACCTGCCAATGATCGCCCACCTGTTTTATACCCTGTCCAAGTCCGGCAGCCCATTTGGGTAGGTTTTCGGGATTGCTGGCAAAGGCATACACATCTTGGGCTGTGCGCTCAATCGAGATGGTCAAATAGCGTACTTCTTTGAACTTAATCATGATGACTCCTCTGTGAAGGTGAAAAGCCTTACGCCCCTACATTATCCATTTGAAAACTGCATCGCTGGTAAGGTTGAACGGCTGTTGTTGGTTCTGGCATAGGTCATCCTTATTGAAGAAAGGAAATACAGATTAACCGAAGAGAAAGACAGAGAGTAGGAAAACAACAATTTATATTAGCACAAAAGTTCTCAAATAGTCAAGTTTGAAGTGGGTTAGAATTTGTGAGAAGAGTGGCTTGTATAAACAGAACAAAAGTGCTTAAATTAACGAAGAGCATTGGTTGATAAAGACGGTGGGAACATGGAATCCATTTTCGAAGGTCGCGAATCAGACTCGCCTTATATCCATATGATTTGGCGCGGTTATACGCCGCCGAATTATGCGCCGACTTGCCCTGCCAGCACCCGTTGGAATCTGATGCTCCTCAAGCAGCATGGCGAGATGAAAGTGACGGTTGAAGGGCCGACCACCAAAGCCATCCCAAAGTTCCGCTTGGATGAGAGCGAATTTCTGGTCATTAGGTTTCGCTTGGGCGCGTTCTTGCCTTATCTGCCAGTCACTAATTTAGTCAATACCGATGCGGCGCTGCCCGAAGGCACGAGCAAATCCTTTTGGTTGAATGGTTCGACATGGCAGTTCCCCGACTTTGAAAATGTCGAGACCTTTGTGGAGCGGCTGGTGCGGGAAGGTGTGTTGGTGCTTGATCCAGTGGTGAACAGCGTGCTGCAAAACGAACCGCAAGATGTATCCGACCGGACGGTGCGGCGGCGTTTCTTGTATACCACTGGCCTGACACCGAAGGCTTTGCAGCAAATCGAACGCGCCCAACAAGCAGCGACTCTGCTCGAAGAAGGCGGTTCAATCCTCGATACGGTGTACGCGGCGGGATACGCTGACCAACCGCATTTGACACGCTCGTTGAAGCGTTTTTATGGGCAAACACCTGCCCAAATTGCAGGCGCAAATCAAGCCTTGTAGTTGTCCATTTTATTCAAGACGGGTGATCCTTGAGTCGGTTATGATGAACGCATCAAACACACCGCACAAGGAGCAGCAAACATGCGTAAAATTGTTTCCATGATCCACCTTTCACTCGATGGTCTGGCATCCGGCCTGAACGACGAACTGGACTGGATTTCATACGACAGCGACTTGGAAGCCTACGCCCATTCGATGCACGACAGGATGGATGCCGTTATCTGGGGTCGCAACACTTACGAAGGCATGAAGTACTTCTTGACCGTGCCGGGAAATCCAGACAGTGGTGAAGCCGAACGCAACCATGCCAAATTCTTGGAAGACTCGACCAAGATTGTGGTGTCGCGCACGTTGGACAAAATCGAGTGGAACAACAACACCAACACGGTACTCATCAAGGACAATATCGCTGAGCAGATCAACGCGATTAAGGCACAGCCCGGTAAGGATATTTGGCTGTTGGGCAGCACGACCCTTTTCCAAGAATTTGTGCGGCTCGACCTGATCGACGAATATCGCATCAACGTCAACCCGATTTTGCTGGGCAAAGGCAAGCCGTTATTCGCCAATCTCGACCATCAACTAAATCTCAAGCTGACCGAATCCACCACGCTCAAAAGTGGTGTCGTTCTGCTGGTTTATGAGCCTGCGAAGTAAAAGGCGAAAACAAAGACAGATTAACCACCGAGGCACAGAGAGAGAAAATAAAGACGCACTGGCTTGTGCGTCTTTTGTGTCTTGGTAACGTCGGATGTAGAGGCGGAACAGTGCGAAGCCTCATGTGGATGCGGGGGAGGGTTCTTTCTCGGCTCTAATCCCGTCCGGCGCTCGATTTCAATTTCAGATTTACGCTAACGGATTGCCATATTTTCCATGCGAGGCCACTTCAGCGAGTGCCTTCCGTTTCTTTTTGCCCTGCCCCAATTCTTTCACAGGGTAACCAAACGGCAGAATCGCAAGCACATCCAAGGTATCGGGAATATTCAAAAATTCATTGACACCCTTCATACCGATGTATCCAACCCAGTTGGAACCGATGCCCTCAGACCACGCCGTTAGAATCATGGATTGGATGGCTCGGCTGCCATCCGATACGGCTAAGGGTGTGCGCTCAACCACGACCACGACAGCCAGTGGCGCTTGTGCGATGTACGGCCCTGATTTCGCCAGTTCAGCCAGTTTGCTAAGCGCGGTGGGGTCATCGACCACAATAAAATGCCACGGCTGCTGGTTCGAACCGCTGCCGGTCAATCGTCCAGACTCAAGAATACGCTCAATCTGCTCAGCCGAAATCGGAGTTGGCTGGAAAGCGCGCACGGCCAAAATCGTACTTACGGTTTCAAATACGTCCATGAGATATTTCCTCTATAAGCTGTTTTCATATAAATTATAGCCTGTGGGGTATTGCATAGGCACAACGAGATCAAGTTGAGGAGTTAAAATCATGAAACATTCATCATCCGACCAGCCTTCTGATAATCTACCGAAGCTAAGTGTGCCTGCGCGGAGGGCGTTGGCAGCGGTGGGTGTCACCCAATTGGAACATCTCACCAACCACACCGAGCATGAGATTAAAAATCTCCACGGCATGGGGCCAAGCGGGATGAAGCAGCTACAGGAAGCACTCAAACAAAAGGGATTGTCGTTCAAGGCGAAGTAAAGCTAATCAACCGCAGAGTATACTGAGGAAAATAGAGAGCATTGTTATAGGAGCAAAACAATATGCGGCTACTGCTGTTATTGACGATAGCACTTTTTAGCCCTTTGTTTGTCTTTGCCCAAGATAAACCTCTTTTATGTAGCAGCCAAAACACTCACGAGAAAATTTTTGTACGATATGACTGGCAGAACGCGCATCTATCGGTTATCAGTTGGGGTAGCGGCGAGACACAGCAAGAACTCGAAAGTTCATTTCCGGTGAGTGCTTTCTCTGTTATCGGCTGGTCGCCAAGCTGCCAATATGTACTTGCTGAAGTACATACCCAAGAAGCAACTGCCATTTTTGCATGGAACGTCATAACAGGTCAACGGGTTGGCAGCCTGAACGGATCGGCTACCCGTTACACCGCAAATTGGTCGACTGATGAGCAATTTGCGGTGCTTCAAGTGTATGAAGGCGGTTTTCTATGGAACATTCAGACCAATGAACAAACGCTGATTAACGCAGTGACCGATAAGTACGGACGCAGTTTTTACACCATCGAATGGGATCAAAACTGGAATGAACTGCTGGTCGTAAAGATCGGTTCTGGAAATGGTGTCACAACTTACAATCTGACCAATTATCAACAAACAGCGTTCTACCATATTGGTAATCGACGTGGCATTGTTACTTACCGCGAGTTGGAAAACCCTCGTTATCTGCTGGTCTATACCAGCGGACGCGAACGGATTTTTGGTAACTTGGCCCAAGGTCTTGCGTTATGGGATCGTGATACACAAGCTAATATTCAGTTTGACCCAAACGTTGATAATTTTGTGCTATCAAGTTTTGGTGCTTTTGATGTACTTGGCGATCTCTCCAGCCGTTCCTTTATCATTAGTGATTACGGCCTTTATGCGGGGCAATTGTATGTATGGGATCTTCAGAATTTAACAGGTAACACTCCTTATATTCCGAATTATCAACAGCATCTTTTGCGCGGCGGCGATATAAGGCTGGTCGATGAAAATGCCTTGGAAGTTGTGGACTGGTTACTTCCACGTTCGATTTATAAATTACGCTCTACCCTGATTGACCTCAATACATATACGCAGGTCAGCGTTAGTCCACTCGTTCGGTTTAGAACGACATGTGACACTCCGCCACCGATGCTTGAATGGGCTTGTCAAAGGGCATCTGTTTCTTCAGTCCAAAGCGATCTTGGAGCTTCTAGGAACCATGCAACTTATTATCCACCCAAGTTCCGCTAAAGATTTGTCCGCAGAGGACACAGAGAAAAAATCAGAGGTCTATTTTTTGATTCCTATAGTCATGCAGGTGTAGAAGCCGTTTTTTGGTCTAGGATGGCAGTTGTGAACGGGCGGCGAATTTATTATCATCATTAAAATTCTTCAACTTATTTAAATCCCCGCAGGCTGTTATGAATTTATCAATTTGGAAACAATTTCTGCGCGCCCCTTATGGTGCAGCAGTCGCTTTGAGTATCTTGCTACAAGGTTGTTTGATGGCGGTGGTGTCGCCGCTGATACCGATTATCCTCACCGAGAAAATCGGCTTAGACAAATCTCAGGTCATCGTCTTTTTTCTGCTCTTTACCCTGATGAGCGCGGTGATTGTGTTGGGTACGGGCTGGCTTTCGGATGGCATTATTGCCCGTTACAAGCTGGTGCTGGTAGGCGGTTTGGTGGGATCGTTGGGCTTTATCGGTTTGAGCCAGGCGACACTCCCGATTCACACATGGATAGCAGGACTCGCCATCGCACAGTTAGGCGTTATCTTCCCGCAGATGTTCGCGGTGGCTAAGGCAGGCGTGGTGGCGGGATGGGAACGCGGCGCACAGGTGATGGGACTCACGGCGCTGCGAACGATGTTCTCATTGGGGTTCGTCATCGGCACGGCGATTTCCAGCGGCTTGGCACAGTTCGACATCCGGCTAGTGTTTATGGTGATGGCGCTGGTTAATTTTGTGGTGACGTTGAGCGCGGCCTATTTGCTGTATCGCATCGAACCACATATTCAACAACAGGCACAACGCAGCGCTGAAAACGGAGCAGCGTCACGGGTGTCTGTCCAGCGCAGTTTGCCGTTGTGGGTGTTGATCGTGCCGCTGCTGGCGATGCTGCTGCTGCGCGGGGCGGATAGTACCCGCAATACTTACCTACCATTAGTGACCTTCCAGTTGTTCAAAGATGCCAGTATTGCACCGATTATGTTCGGGCTGTCGGCGGCGGCTGAACTGGTGATGATGAGTGTGATGGGTTTTGTGGCGGGCAAAACGGGTGAGAAAGTGGCTATTTCAATCGGCGCGGTGGTGGGTGCGTTGTATTATGTGGTGATGTCCTACTCACAGTCGCTTCCTCTATTGTATGCGGGCAATGTGGTCTATGCGGTGTTTACCGGTGCGACAGCCGGTGTGGCGATGGTTTACCTGCAAAATTTGATGGCGCATCGGGCGGGTTTGGGTGGTTCGTTGTATATGACGGTGTTTAATGTCGGCAATTTGATCGGCATTTTAGCGCCGTTATTGGTACATGATTATGACCAGACCATTTTTATAGCACCGATTATCCTATGTTTGGCAGCAGCGGTCTTGTTGATGTTGGGTGATCGGACAGCACAGGTCGAGAAGCGGATGTCGAGTACGGCAGTGGTCGTGGATGCGGGACAAGAGGTTTTGGTGGTGGAATAAAAACATTTTTACCACTAAGGCACAAAGAAACGAAGGTCAATACAAATACTGCCTGATAAACAGGTGATAACAGGTAAGATTAAGGAAATTATTACGATTTTTGACGTGATGAGGTCATTTTTAGCCGAGAAGCTGCGATTAGGATTGGCATAAGCGGATTGAGCAGGTGATCTGAGAAAACGTTGGAAACGGCTGTAAACCGCTTTTGGGTTTGTTTTCGCAAACGGGATACTAACCCACTTCGAACGATCAAAACGACAATTTCGTGGTAGAATTTTTGTTCTTTGATCGTCATAGAGTGTCGTTTGCCAAAGAAACGGCATTGCAGGACTATTTTTAACCGTTTATTGCAAGGATATTCAACCGATTCTCTTGCAATATTTGGGGGATTTTATCGAACGTTTTTCTTGCAAGTTCTGTATGCACAAGTAGTAAGATAAGTTAGTGGGAATGGATAGAACTCTATGTCATCAAAGCACCTTCGACACTCTAGCGGCGTAAAAAGAGATCTTATATTTTGGCTCGAATGTATTTCTAAAAAGTTTGGTTTGTAATGCCCTAACGATGTACAGAACTAAGGTAATATAGAGGATCGCACATCGATTCATCTAATACACGGGCAGGTTATATGCGCCGACTCATTCTGCTCATCACCCTTTTAATTAATATAGTTTTCAGTCTACCGACGGCTGCAAAAAATTCTGCTCCAATCTCGTTCGGATATTTAAGTGCTGGCAACGTTTTAGCCGCATATCAAACACCTGACGGATCAACATGTCTGTCGGATAACCTCGCTCTTCATCTAGCCATATCACGAGACGGGAAACGGGCATTGGCTGAACCTGCCGATTTAAATGAGGTGTGGTTGTGGGATGTGCAAAGTGGAAAGAAGCTTTGGAATTATAAGAACAATCACGGTATAACCACGCTCGCATTTTCGCCTGATGGAAAATACTTTCTCATGAGTGATCTGGATAAAGTAATTGTCTGGGATAGCGTTACCTTTGAGCAGATTGCCCTACTTCCTCGACCGCAGCGGACATATCGTTACTTTACACATGCGGTCTTTCTAGCTGATAGTAAGTATATTTTAGTAAGTGGAGAGAGTGAGGGCGTACAACTTTGGGAGATCAAATCTCAAAAACTCATTCACAGCTTTCCGGGAATCACTGTGGCTTATTTGTCACCAAACGAGCAATTTATTTTAGTGAGCCAAGATAAGACTAGTTGGGATTTGTGGAATATTTGGGAAGGGAGGAAACTACAAACGTTTCCATATACTACCGTCCCACATTTTACGCCAGATAGTAAATGGGTCGCACTTTCCGATCAATATATTGGATTGTTACTTTCATCAATTCAGAATCCTGAGGTCACTCGCGCTATACTTCCCGAGGACAAAAGTCCTACAGGGTGGGATTTTTCAGCCGATGGTAAATATATCATCACGATAAATGAGAGTGGCAACTATGTGCTAATTGATGTTGAAACTGGAAAGACCACGCATACTTTTACGGATTTTCGACCATCAAATTGGCACTTTAGCAACAATTTGATGGTCAATATAGACTTCGCTAGGGGTTCTGAGATAAAAACGAAGGTACGCATCTTGGATCTCAATGATTTCACATTAATGACATCTGCGACCGTCAATACAGGCGCTGTGTTTAATGCTGCTTTCACATATGACTATAAATTTCTTTTAACTGCTAGTAATACTAGGGAATACGAGTTGACGGATATGGAAACATTTCAGGTTGTTGCCCGTTTTTGTTGAAAATCTATAGTGATAACCATCTCACGGATAACTCACGATAACCCCGCTTATCACGTCTGATTCTATTCCCTACCCCATATTCAACAGAGGATAGTTCTTCTTGACCAAGTTTACTTTCGGCTAACCCGCTTTACAGGACTTAGTCGAATTCTATTGCCTGCCCTGCCCCCACGCTCTCGTCTCTTGGGGCCGCGAACGGATTTCGCACAATGCGGCGGGCAGCCATTTCGGGTGGCAACCATTTGGGAATCGGGTCGCTTTCATCCTTATAGGCTTTAGGGTCAACCCGCAAGGTGTGGGATATTGGATCACTGTCCACCCGTTCTCCACGCAGGCCGAAGCGATCCCACTCTGGAAAGCAGCGTTCGTCGTCGTTCTTGCGTATCAGTTGGTAATCCGCCCAACCTTCACCCGCCGCGGAATAGAAGTAACGGTTGCAGAGTTGGGTGACGAAATAGACCTTCGAATCCGGCTTCCACATGTATGCTTCGGCGACACCACACATTAGCGGCCCATCGAGGTAACGACCATCATTCCATTCGATGCGCAGCCAATTCAAACCGCGCTTGCCCCGTAGGATCATCTCGCGCCAATCGGAGTAAAAACGCAGATCTTGGCGGCTCAGGCGGCGAATGGCATAGACATTCACCTCAGGGTCATAATTGCGGGTGGTGCGGCTGCTAATGCCCAAGCGTTCAGCCAGAAATCGGCGTGAATAAATGCCCGGTGCGCGGCGGATAAACTCGCGGTACAAGCCTTGGCGATACTTTTTGAGGTTTACCAAATCGGCATTCAGCAGCGTATCCATCGCCACCATTTTGCCGCCCGCGTAGCGCTTCACCAAATCCATGATGTCGGGCATGAAGTACAGCAGTTCCGGCCTGCCCTGCTTGCCATTGTAGATGGCAACCATCTTGAAAACGCCGCTGGCCAGCGCACGGCGGATCAGCCCTCGGCCCAAGGTAAACCCGTGTTCAGCTAATTTTTTGAGGATTTTTTGGTAGGTGGAACTTTTATTAGGCAGGTATCCACACAGCAAGAACACATCCAACACCAAAGCGGCCTCGCCTAAATCTTGTTGGAGCAACGCTTCGCGCAGCGAATTGGGTACACCGTGGCGACCGTCGGAGGAAAAAGAACCGATTTTTAGGGGTGAATCTAATTCACGTTGTGGTAAAGTATAAGCAGACATAATACGGTACCTCACTTGTACCGGACTTGTGGTTAGAAAGCGACGATCCTTGCCGGGAGCGTCGTTTTCGATTCCAGAAGTGATGTGATTTTTAAAGGTGCGCTGTCAATAACTTGACTTGGGATGACTGTAGCCTACAAAAACACTTGTGTCAAATAGCGATTTTGTGATTTTTGAGGGAGGTTTTGACCTTCAAACTGATCATAAGGGGTCAGGAAGATTTAATTTCGGCTTTTCCCCCTGCAAATGCGAATACTTCTTCGAAGTTGGAAAATTCCGAAAACAAATACAAAATACAGCGGTTGAGTGCTTCGCAACATAGCATTTGCAGTATTCGTCCCCTACCGATAGTGCTTCGGCCTAGTTGTCTGGTATGTCAAACCGGATAGACGCAAATCGCGCCTATAACCCCTTCTGAACCCATCCAAATTAGGGTTTGTGCGCTACAAACACATGTCGCTCGTAAGGATCAACCACGAAGCTGGCTTTGAAGCCAACTTCAGCTAGAAGCCGAAGCCAATCGGCATCCGCAAATAAGCCGAGAATGTGCTGGTCATGCTCCACCGTCACAGGCAAACCCGATTCGTGGAAAATCACCACATAATCGGTGATGTAAGTGCTATCGCTCACGTCAGGGTCATATGTCCATTCGAGGTAGCGAATGCCCTGCCCTGCTTCACCATCCGTGCCACCATGATCGGTGGAGTCTTCATAAGTTTCGCGCACGGCATCGGGCACAAACAAAGCCATACCACCCGATTTACAATGGACGAAAGCTGTTTGCATAGCCTGTTTCAAATCATCAAGTGTCGTCATATAGTCAATGGCATCGTGGATAAAGACCACATCAAAGGTTCGATCCAGCCGGACTGTACGCATATCACCTTGTAGATGTTGACAGTCAGGATTGATCTGTTGGCTGGCCTCAAGCATATAAGGTGACAGATCAACGAGGGTAACGGCTGAGAAAGCCGACTTCATATAAAGGGCATTGTTTCCGCCACCGCTGCCGAGTTCGAGTAGGGTTACAGGCGGATGATCGGTGACATCATAGAGCAAGGGTAAAAAGAAAGCGGCTTCTTCTTGATATTCGGCTGCTGGCGAAAGTAGAGGCCACCATACAGCAAGTTCACTATACATTTTTTGCATATAATTGCCCTGTTTAACCATCCATAATATGGATGATTATAGGCAAAACCCATTGGATGTCATGGGCATTTAGGCCAGCGAGAAAAAGGCGAAAACAAATACAGTTGAACCGCAGAGATGCTGAGAACGCCAAGTTCAAGGCGGAGAGTTAGAGAAAAATGATGCAAACTGACGATGAGCAAAAGGCAATTGAGGCAACGTTTTTATGGGAATGGGAACGGAGAGAGGAATTTTACGACGATCTTATCAGGGAGGAAGGTTGGAGCTGGCTCATTCCTGTAAAGACGTTTATTCGTGAACTTCGTAATCAGGGATATGATCGCCAATTTCTTGTAACGAAACCTTATCATTTATTCGGTCTTGCCCGTTCGCGTGTACGCGATGTGCGTTCCGAACAATCATGGCTTTGTTTTAAATTTAGATCAACAGGTGCTATGCGAGTACGTTACTACGAAATAGGTAATCTCATCAGCGAATTTGAAGTCGAGCGCGTAGAAATTACGCCGGAGGTTGAGGCGTTATTGGAACGGCTATTGGCACAACCGATTGATTGATATAGCCCTCCCCCACGCAAGCGAAGGAGGGATTGAATTGCGCGAGAATGCTAGTAGATACTGAAGATGAAGCTCTCCAGCTTGCGGAACAACACGTCGATAAGATGTTGAAATTCGCCACTAATCGAAACATCAGGATAGATGTGCTGTAATTCCGTGCGACTTCGATAACCTAACAGCAGCGGCGCTAACAGCAACGGTGGAATTTTGATGCCCCACTGGTCTGTAAAGCCAATCGACTTTACGGCCTGCAACCTGCCCTTCTCGAACACCAATTCGAAGGCTTCACGATAAAGATTCAGGCAAATGGTACGCGTCATGCCATCAAAGACACTGGCGGCAATACGGCGATCTAGAACCGGAGTCAACTTACGCAGCAAGCGCCCTACATCCACCAGATGAATTTGCCACGCATAACAGCCGTCATTATGGACATTGAAAGCGGAAGCCACCCGCACCAAATCATTGGTATCCGGCAGATCGAGTCGAAGATAAGGCTTGCCACGCTCTTGAGCCATCCCTTTGAGGTGAATCAGCAGCGCTTTGGCAGTCTCAGTATTCAGACGCGAGGTTTCATTGACGATTAAGCCGCTGCCAAATCCATGAAACGGCAGGCGGAAATAGCCCAACGCTTGATCAGCTGCATCCGTCACCAGCCACGTTTCACCTCCGACCACCGTTGAGGGCGAGTGTTCAAGTAAGTAGTGCCAGACACTTTCATCTCGAAGGGTGCTGATATTCAAACGGATTGATGCTTGCTCATAAAAGCGCATCAAAACCGGTATATCCTGCGTGGTGGCAGGCCGAAAACGATAGGGAAACTCGGCGGGTTTATCCGGCAAATTGTGTAATTCTAGATTCCGATGGGCATCCAAGGGCATGGCGTATTCATAACCAAACTGCCGATAAAAATAAGGAATCCCCTGAATATGGCTGAGATCGAACTCGCCTTCGCGCAGCAGTTCCCGATGTCGAGCCATCAGCAACCGGACGAGTCCCTTATTGCGGTGAGATTCGAGTGTACCGACGATGCCCACTTCACCCGATTTAAGAGTCACATCTTCATAGCGCCATTCCCACGGAATGAGGCACAACGACGAGACAATGTGACCGTTTTCGTCCTCGATAGATAACCAGTGTTCAGGGCGAGTCATCGGATGATGCACGATGAGGGCAGTGGCAAATTCCGCCGTACTTTTGTCGAAGACTTGGGTGTTAAAAGCCGCAAGCCGTTCGACATCGGTCTGATCGGCGATGGATTTCATAACGAGACCGTCACCTAAAGGACGGTTATAAGGCGTGGTTGATGTTAACACGGTGCTTGTTTCCTCTAATGGTTATACGCGAACAGGCTCAACAGATTGAGCGTTAGGCGATTGGTTTAATGGATTGGAATAACAAAAACAACATCGTCAGCCAATGGCTGAGATGCACCAAACGAGGTTTCCGGGTTGTCGTGTTCCCGGATTAGAGGACAAGCAGCGTGTATTGATTTACCATGTGGGATACTCTACAACGGGACAGGCCATTCGTCAATGAAAAAGACGATAGCCCCTTCCCTTTTCACATCGATGACTTTTGACCGACTGATAGCCTTCTCGTCGGGGCTTCAGAATAACGTCATCCTGACATTAAATTCACCCAAATCCTGCAATGATAATCAACCCATTTTGTTGCAATTTTTGAGAGAATTAAACGAACGTTTATCTTGCAACCAAATAGGCGACTAACTAATCCCTTATAATAGAAATGTAGTTAAATTGCCGAAGACTGAGTTCGAGGGATTTATGAAATGGATCAGCCATGAAGAAAAGGATTTTCTATGCTGTAGTGGCAATCTTAATTGTATTATGGATAGGATATTCGCTGTGGCTACGTCAAGGGCGCTCACTGAGTAGGGAGGAATTAATTCCTACTGCTGAAGCGCTTATACAGAATCCTTTGCCGCTACCATCGTTCCTTGGTATTAATCCCCATGCAGGTGTGAATTTTGATCAATTGTGTTTGTCATTGGAAGGCAAGGGATTACTGAAAGAAGGCGAGAAGTTTACTGACTTCCGCCAATCTATTGCATTTAATACATTTCTCTACATCAATAATAGACCTTTGAATCCCGTAGAGATATCGTATCCACTTGGAGGCTTTAATATAATGGATCCGGGTCCAGAAAATGGCACAGTATACCTTTGTTACAATCTCGATCTTGAAAAGGGCATCCATATTGCTGAGGTAACAACGAAGAATACTTCCGGCACGGAATTGTACTATAAATGGGCTTTCTCTGTTCAATAACTCCCGATAACCCTGCACATAGGGGATGAAGCAGTTCTGTAAATACGCCTTTACAATAGCGGTGTAACTGATGAAAACGGCGCTTTTAATCAGTCATTTAGGGAGAGTAAAAGGTGATGGTTTGGAGGTTACTTAAAAATTGCCATCTTAAAGCACATTTATTAGGTTGGACGATAATTGTTGTTCTATTTGCTTCATGCTCGAGTGTGAATAATAATCTGTCAACTACTTTAACCCCTTCAGACGATCCAACCAATTTTGTGTCAAACATAAAAATAGCCGATTTTTCTAATCAAAATTATGATTTTAAAACATCTCTCTGCATGACCGTAAATCAAAGAGCACTTTGGGAAACCAATAATCAGTTTGACAATCTTGATAAACATTTAAAGGCAACTCTAAAGGTGGACTTGGATGGTAAATATCGTCAGTTAGTAACAATTTCAATACCCCAAATCGCTATTTTTCATGGAGTTTATGACCAAAATGGAAAAGACATAGGAACTTACGGAGAACCGTTTGATGCCTGTTTTGACATTTCGGATATTTCTACTGGTGTCCATAGAGTCTCTATCTATATTGAAAGTCTATCAGGGATAGAGTATGCGTTTTCGCTGAATATTGATATATGACTTTTATGGTCAAGCTTAATCAGCACCTTAGTCTGAATACAGACTTGAAATAAGTCACAATAAGCTTCATTTTGAATGGCAAATCAGTCATGATAAGCCTCATTTATATGACCTAAATAACTCTTGATAGCCCCGCTTTTCATGACTTATTCTATTCTCTATCGCATATCAGTAAAACCACTTCTTCGCAATCCAGTTTAGTTTCGCTTAATCCGACAAATGGTTGTCTAACTATCCCCCAACGCTTACCCTGCCCCACACGCTCGAATCCGTTATAATGCATATATCGGCTCAATCGTAGAAGCCACCCAATCAAATCTATAGGATTGTGCAGTGCCGTTTATGGCAAAAGAAATCACACCTGACCAAGAAATTTGGGTCATGACCGGAGAAGGTGCGGAACTAACAGGGTATAGTCACGAATATCTTGAAAAGCTGGCAAACAAAAACTGGCGATTGCCAGAAGATGAAAGGCCAATCAAGATTCGCAAACGAGCAGGTTATTTTTACGAATTGTGGTTGCCTGATCTGTTGCGATATATGACTGAAATCGGTTCTGGCCCAATGACATCCAGCAAAAAATAGACCACAGGGCTAGTAAAAAATAGGCTCTCATGTCTTTTAATTAAATTGTTACTTGCGCGTATCGGAACTATCGGATACCATATCCATCACTACAACAAACCCCAAACACAACTGTCTGCCAAACAGTTCCTAGGCAATTCATTTTCAATATGCCAACTCGAATCACGAATGGGATGTGGAAACAGCCCCTTGCTTCCGCGTCAGTGATCCCCCATTTGTATTTCAACTCAGGTCTTGCCAACAGACAGCAGATGCAAGGGTGTTTCGCGTGGTCACAAATAACTTACCGTCTCAAGTAAGTTCATACATGAGCCTAGAACTCATGCCTTTTAACGCGGTCATTTGGCAATGACCGTGTTTAATTTACTATAGTACTGAATTTCATCACCGCCCGCAAGGATATCGTAAATAAGTTTATTTCCGGTTAACCCGACAAATGCTTTTCCAACCTATCCCCAACCTTTACCCCTGCTCCGCTCCCTCAAAATGGTTAGTGCCAACCCTGCGAAAAAGTTACCAAATGTTCTTCCAAAATGTAACCCGTTACTGATCTAAATCGAATACACTAGCTATGGGGCTGCTGTAGGGGTGCACGGCTGTGCGCCTGCTTTCTCCCCACCGCATTTTAATATCTGTCAATCGTTGTAAATGTGACAAAAAACGACTTGTTGCAACAACAATTGCAACACTTGCAACATTTCTGCCGCCTGTGCCGCTTTCGCCGCTTGTTACGCTTATTCAATCCTTTATGGCATTAACCGCCGCCGCCATCGCCGCCGCCAAATAGTTTCATCACCACCGCCGCCGATTTTGCTCCTCCTAATAGCCCATAAGGAGGATTATAGTGCGCCATAAAACGGGTAAAATGAAAATATTCCCGTTCAGATGCAAAGAAAACAGGTGGCACGATGAAACCGATTGTGGAACAGACCATTTTAATCACCGGAGCGACCGATGGTTTAGGCAAAGCGACAGCACTCCAACTCGCCAAGTTGGGCGCGCGAGTTCTCATTCATGGGCGAGATGAAGGGCGGCTAGAAGACGCGAAACAGGTAATCACAGCCGAAAGTGGTAATCCCAAGATTGAAACGTACCGTGCCAATTTCGGATTGCTGGCTGAAGTGCGGCATCTAGCGTATGTGATCCAGGCCGAGCATCCAACCTTGGATATGCTGATTAACAACGCGGCATCCGGTGGCGGTAAACCGGGTGATCCGCATCGGGAACTGAGCGCCGATGGTTATGAAATACGGTTCGCGGTGAATTATCTCGCGCCCTTTTTGCTGACGCAGCTACTCCTGCCCTGTTTGCGACAGGCCGCACCCAGCCGCATCATCAACGTGAGTTCGGCGGGACAACTACCAATCAACTTCGACGACATCATGATGGAAAAGCACTACGAACCGTTGGATGCCTATCGCCAGAGCAAGCTGGCACAGGTCATGTTCACCTTCGACTTGGCGGAACAAGTACGCGATGATGGCATCACTGTGAATGCCCTGCATCCCGCCTCCTTGATGCCCACCAAAATGGTGAAGGAATATTTTGGACGGACGATGGACACGCTGGAAGAGGGTGTCAAGTCGGTTATGCATCTGGCGACTGATCCCGCGTTGGATGGTGTGACAGGCAAGTACTTCGATCATCGGCAAGAGACACGGGCAAACGATCAGGCATATGATGTGGCAGCACGGCAGCAATTATGGCAGTTGAGTACCGAACTCACCGATGCTGAGAAGATTAATTTCGTGCCGGATTAGGCTAAACAGTGCGCTTTGTTCCCCCAACTGTCCTACAGGTGCGCCTCCAGTCGTGCTTATACTGAGTATAGTAGCCATGATCAGGCGTTTTTACATGAAGGACAGACATATGCCTCCTCAACTTAAAGATCAAGTCGTTGTCATTACCGGTGCTTCTTCGGGAATTGGACGCTCGACCGCATTAGGTTTCGGCAAAGCCGGGGCAAAAGTGGTGTTGGCAGCACGGAATGTGGTGGGACTCCAAGAAGTGGCGGATGCCATCCGCGAAATGGGCGGTGATGCGCTGGTTGTCCCAACTGATGTAGCAGATTGGGCGCAAGTTGAACGGTTAGCGCATTCGACGCTGTCTGCCTTCGGACGGATTGATACGTGGATTAATGACGCAGGTGTTGGAGTCTATGCCACGGCTGGCGACACCTCGGTTGAAGAGACGCAGCAGGTCATGCAAACCAACTTCATGGGGATGGTGCATGGTGTGAAAGCTGCCCTGCCCTTCATGCAAACGCAAAAAAGTGGCACGATCATCAACGTGGGTTCGGTTGAGTCGCAGGTGGGGCTGCCCTTTAATTCGGCCTATGCTGCTTCCAAACATGCTATCAAAGGTTATACCGAAGCGCTGCGAATGGAACTGGAACACGCCCACAGCGGTATCAACGTGACGCTGATTATGCCCGCCGCAATGAATACGCCCTTCTTCAACCATGCCCTCTCCAAATTGGGTGTGCTGCCACGTCCGGCAGGGCCTGTTTATAAACCGGAATTGGTGGCGGAAGCAATCGTTTACGCGGCTGAACATCCCCAACGTGATGTTTATGTGGGTGGCGGTGGCAAGTTATTCGGTGCGTTGGAGCATATTAGCCCTACCCTCGCCGATAAATTCATGACCACAGGCGGGACGATGTTCCGCGCTCAAGAATCGTCACGGCCTGATAATGGCGAAACCACCTTGTTCAATACCATTCCCGAAACAGGTCGCGTCTCCGGTGATTTTGATCATCTGGTGAGCAGCACACCGAATGTTCCCAAAGCACTGCTTCCAGCGGTTCTGGTCGGTGCGCTGGTGGGATTGTTCTTCGTGCGGCGTTAATCAAACAACAAGTCAATCAAGCTTCACCGATAAGTTTGCGCCGTACCAGATAAAAACGCTCACCTTGACGAAATCCGGCGTTCTCATTGACGGCAATCATCGGTTGATTGCTGACATCGTTGAACGTTCGGATGATTGGATAGTGGTTGCTCACCCCAAAACGGATCGTCAATAGCTTCAGCACCTGTGCGATTCCGCGTCCACGATAAGCGGGCAGCACTCCCGTCATCTGGTTAAAGGCATACCCGTCTTCCAAACTCAGTTGCGACATGCCGATCCATTGATCGCTGTCTAAAGCAATATTGATCCCTTCATGCGGCATGATCTTAGGGGTCAAACGCCGTTCGACATAGGTTTCAAAGCTGGCAAATTCCTGTGGTTGATCACGCGGAATGGTCGCCGCGAGTGCTTTATTCAGCGCATAGAGTTTTTGCTGATTCTCAAGATTGTCACCAAGCTCGGCAAAGGTCACAAACCGAATACCGGATTGCATCGCTTGATCCAACTTGGGTGTCAGCACTGATGCATCCCAATTAGCCAGATCGAGTGAGAGATTAACCGCATAAACAAACGGCTTGAACCCCAATTGCTCACAGAAAGCGTTAGCCTCAACTGTGTCCATGACCTTTGATGTCAATTCGGGAAGTTCTAGACTGCGGGCTTCTTCAAGCGCATCTTCCATCAGTAAGCGCCCTACCCCATGCCGACGATGGGCTTCCACCACCGCAACCCACAGCACATTGATCGGTGACAGCGCCCAAAACCCAACCACTTCACCCGCCTCATTCTCAGTGACTCGAACCTTTTGATTTTTGATAACACTCGCGGCCTTCGGAACCGGCGCAGGATACGCAGCATCATATAAACTTTGCATCATCGGCACATCATCTTCGTTGGCGGCTCGAATATGCATGGCGTTTCCTTGTTATCTTATAGCAACGTTTAACACCCGTGACTCAATCAAAAACAGCGATCAACTCGCTGTTTTTGATTGATGACTATTACCCCTACCCTACCAAGCAAAAGCCTGTGGTGCTGGCACATCGGCTTTGAGTTGGCGACCGGTGTTAATGTTGAAAATTTTGTTGAGGCGGGTGATGTGATCCGCATCCAACTTCAAGGATGCGGCACGATCTAAGCCGTCAAGATGACCAACGGTGCGCGGGCCAACAATCGCTGATGCTACCGCTGGATTATTCAGCACCCACGCGATGGCGACCACCGCTTCTTTCTCACCAATTTCCTGACATAAGGCTGAAAAGTCGGCAAGCTGTTGGTTGGTGTCCAAGTTGAGGTCATATTCTTTTTCAACCTGTGTGGTGCGTGGGCCAGCGTCTGCCTTCTTACGGCCTGTCAATATCCCACCACCCAAGGGCATATAAGGAATAATGCTGATGCCGAAATCCTGTGCTGCCGGAAAGACTTCAAGTTCAGGGTAACGGCTCATCAAATTATATTGGCACTGTTCGGAGACAAAGCCCGTCATGCCACGCTGCCACGCGTACATCTGATATTTCGCCAATCCCCAACCGGAATAATTGCTAGTACCCATATACAGCACATCGCCGTTATTGATGAGGCGGTCGAAGGTTGTCCAAAATTCTTCCAAGCTGATGCGGCTGTCAATATGATGCACTTGATAGAGGTCGATGTGGTCAGTTTGCAGGCGCTTGAGCGAATCAGCAACATGTTTGCGAACTTTATAAGCCGAAAGCCCAGCCTCTTCGTTGGGTGGCGGTGTGGGAGTCATGTTGCCATAAACTTTGGTGGCGAGAACGGTTTGTTCGCGGCGACCAGCCCCTTTTTGAAACCAGTTACCGATCAATTCTTCGGTTCGTCCACAGTAGACATCACGCCCATAAACGTTGGCGGTATCAAAAAAGTTGATGCCCATTTCCAGCGCTTTATCCATAATTTTGTAGGATTCTTCATCGGATGCCAGTGTGCCAAAGTGCATGGTTCCGAGGCATATTTTGCTGACGGTCATATTGGAACGACCGAGTTTGGTGTATTCCATTATTTTTTCTTCTCCCTTAACGACTTCTATTTAAGTGATAGTATGCTCCTTCAGAGTTTTATTTCCAAATACGATTGGTATAAGCGGTTATGATTAATTTCGAGGACTAATGCTGAATGACTATACGCAATATTGGCTTTACAGTATCTTTGTGACCACCTGTAGGTAAATAAAATTGATGTCGATTGATTGCTAATATTTGAGCGAGAATGCGGGAGAAAGAATAAATGAAAAATTATTGTCGTTACGTAAATTCACAAATAATTAATTAACACAACGCTTCAAAATTCAATAAGCGGCTTACAGTTAGCTTGTATCGGAAATTAGAAAACAGACAACTATTCAGCAAGGATTTGTAGCGTGAAAAATCATTTCCGTCTCGTAATTGTTTCAACCATTGTCTTGTCTTTATCTGCTGTGGGTATGCTAGGCGTACAAGCTGGCGACCCATCACCGTGTCCTACGTCGTTTAGTATCGTTACGCCTTCAATGGCGTGTGTGCCTCCCACCCCCACACCCCAGACTCCCACTCCTGAAGTCGTTCAGGCTGTGAACTACGAAGAAAACGTCAGCTTCAATGACACTGATCTGGGTGTTGCACTGTTTAAGTCGGAAGATGCAAATGGTGACCAGCAAATGGATCTGTACCGCGTCGATAGCGGTACAACCAACAGCACCTACCTGTTTAGCATCACCCAAGAAGACCTTGCTCCCTACGCCACCGAACATCCAACCGTCAACACCCTGTTGGCTTCCGCAGATGGTGTCGCAGTCTATGTGTTGACCACCGGTGAAATTCAGGTGAACGCGGGTCCCGATGCCGAAGGCAAAATCCATGTCAAGATTTTCAACGGCATTCCGTGGACACACGTTTACGGCTACACGATTGACCCTCAGTAATCCCATCCCTTAGCTTTGAAATTAAAAACCGGGTCACAGCGATCCGGTTTTTAATTTCCACTTTTTTCTCCCTCGTTTCGCCTCCCCTCCTCACACACCACAATCCGCTATAATGAATCCATCACTTGATCGTCTAAGGATGACATCACGCCATTTATGGCAAAACAAATCACACAGGATCAAGAAGTCTGGGTGATGACGACCGAAGGCGCAGAGATAACCGGCTACAACCGCCAATATCTTGAACAGTTGGCGCGGAAAAACCTTGCATTGCCAGAAGATGAACAACTGTTGAAGGTACGGATGCGGGCAAGACGTTACGAGTTGTGGCTGCCCGATCTGCTGCGCTATATCGAGGAAATCGGTAACGGTCCTCACCAAGACAAAAAGTGAAGTGCATGAACGCATTTTGAGAACTCGATATAAGAAAAGATCGATTTGAAGTCCCTTTAGTGGACTTGTCTTGTGGTTAGCATCACGGCTTTAGCCTGATGCGGCGCAACCAGCCATCTTATTGATGTATCAAAATGCTAATCTTGTCCTCCAATATACAGAATTTACTTGACGTTCTACGCTCGACCTTATAACATATATCTTATCACAACAAACCTCAAGCCACCGCTGTTCGCCAAACAGTGCCTAGGCAGTACTTCTAATATGCCGACTCGACGCAAATGAGACGTGAAACGATCTCCCGCTTCTACGTCTGTGGACATCTATCCATTTGTGTTCAACTCAGGTATTGCCAACAGACAGCAGTTGCAGGAGCGTTTCGCGTGGTAACAAACAACTTACATCTCAAGTAAGTTCATCCATGAGCTGTGAACTCATGTTTTTCAAAGCGTGGTCATTTGGCGATGACCTCGTTTTATTTCCCCTATTCTACTGACTTTCGCCACCGTCCGCAAGCACACGACTAACGGGCATCATACGCTGCGAGACAGTTATCGTGTTCTCGTCAGCATTGCAAAATAACGGGATAATGAGCTTAAATTCACCCAAATTCTGCACCGATAATCAACCGATTCTCTTGCAATTTTTGGGCGAAAATAACGAACGTTTTTCTTGCAATTCAAGATATGATCAACTATACCCACAACTCTGCATAGGGAGTTAATTCTGAAATTAGGATGTCCAAATGAACACTGAAAAGTTTTGGTCAATGATTGAAGATGCTAAACAACAGAGTATGGGGAATATTCCACAACAGAAGGAACTGTTGCTTAATACGTTAGCTAGCCTTCCAATAGAAGATATTCAAGAAGTCCACCAGATTCTCAGTGCAGTGATCCGTAAAGCGTATCGAGCTGACTTGTGGGAAGCTGTTTCGATAATCGCTTGTGCTTGCGGAGAGGAAGCGTTTCTTGATTTTCGGGGGTGGCTTGTGGCGCAAGGACAAATAACCTTTGAAAAAGTTCTCGAAGACCCGGAAAACCTTGCCGATATAATTACTAAACAAGAACGGTTGAATATCTTCGATGGAGATATACCATATATTGCTGCTGACGCTTACGAACGAAAAACAAATACATCTATGCCAGATGGCTTTTACTACGAGATGGTTGATCTTGCTGGCGGGTCACTGAGACCAGAACGCGAAAGATTGTCAAAATTTCCCCGCATTATTACGAAAATCGGCGAATGCGACGGTACAGAATGGCTGGATTGAGTTACAATACGTTATGACTTTATTTAGCGCTAGAAGGTGCTAAATCAAATGTAAGTGATCTGAACAAGAGACTGCCCAACCTGTCGAAAATAACTGCTGATAACCCCGCTTTTCAGGACTTATTCTATTCTCCACCATATCAACAATGGATAGTTCTTCGTAAATAAGTTTATTTTCGGTTAACCCGACAAACCCATTCCCAACCTTCCCCCAACATTTACCCCTGCCCTGCTCTCTCAAAATGGTTAGCGCCAACACCCTCAAAGAGTTACCAAATGTTCTTCCAAATGGTCACCCCTTCGCCTCCCAAATCGAATATCATGTAAATGGGGTGTAGGGGCGCACGGCTGTGCGCCCTGCATTTCACACGCACCTTAACATTGTGGATATTCCTATGGCATAAAATTCGCATTTGGCATTGCCGCCGCCATATTAATTTAACTGTTAACTGGCGACTGACAACTATAAACTGCACTTCCGAAACTGCCGCAATTGCAGCATCTTCCGCATTTTCGGCACATCGCTCTCTCAAAATGGTTAGCACCAACCTCGCGAAAGAGTTACCAAATGGTCGCCCAAAATGGTCACCCTTTCGCCTCTCAAATCGAATATCATATCAATGGGACTGTGTAGCTTCCTCGCTTACGGGCTATCACCAGAGTGATAACGGACAATCTGAACTTGAGCAATGATTGTCCGTATGCGAACCTTGGTGATGAAGGATTGAGGAGGGGATTCCGCGCACCTTAACAACCATCAATCGTTGCAAATGTGACAAAACCCACCGATTCTCAACTGCAACAACAACATCAACAGCATGATTTCGAGCGCCAATGACAACGAAGACACTGACGACATTTCAGACATAAAATCGCTTTTGTCTTTTGACTGATGACTAAAGACCAATACAGTTGGGTTAAGGATTGTTTTGAAGTCCCTCTCTGCGAAGCGGGGAGGGATTTAGGGAGGGGATAATAGCGCCATACTTTCGTCTGGAAAGCTTATCCCTACCGTATTGGACTAAAGACTATCGACTGAATTAGCAATCTTGGCGGCGGCGGACCACTTGCCCCTTTTGCCGCAGTGCTAGCCGAGCCATTCGCTGAAATTGTCATTAAAACCGCCATTTTCGCCAACATCGCCAATGCATTTGTCAATAATCGCCACTTAACCGCCCTCTAACCTTCGCTTTCACGATCCACAAAACCGAGTATGATTAGAAGATACTCAACGAAGGTGAAGGACTCACGCATGATCGGACGCACAATAGGTGGTTATCGTATTGTGGAACAAGCCGGTATGGGCGGCATGGCAACCGTCTATAAGGCTTACGATGCCAGCACCGACCGCTATGTAGCTCTCAAGACACTGCCCGAGCAGTATTCCAAAGACCCGCAGTTTGTCGAACGCTTCCGGCGCGAGGCCAAGGCCATCGCCAAGCTCGAACATCTGCATATCCTGCCGCTGTTTGCCTACGGTGAGGATGACGGTGTGGCTTATCTGGCGATGCGTTACCTGCCCGCCGGAACACTGAGCAATCACATCCGGCAACAGGGACAAATGCCGCTGCCGGAGGCCGCCCGCATCCTCAACCAAGTCGCCAGCGCACTTGACCATGCCCATGCCAACGGCGTACTCCACCGTGACATCAAACCCAGCAATGTGCTGATTGATAAAGATGCTAATGCCTATCTCACCGATTTTGGCATCGCCCGCATGGTGGAAGGCACAATGGATTTAACGGGTGATGCGATCCTCGGCACACCGCAGTATATGAGTCCTGAACAATGTCAGGCCCGCAAAGACCTCACGCCCGCAACCGACCAATATTCGTTAGGTGTGGTGCTGTACGAAATGGTCACCGGTCGTGTGCCTTTCCAAGCCGAAACACCGCTGGCTGTGATCTTGATGCAAATTAACGGCAGCGAACTGCCACTGCCCAGCACATTGCGACCGGATTTGCCTGAAGCAGCGGAAATGGTGATTTTGAAGGCGCTGTCACGCAATCCGACTGACCGTTATCCTTCTTGCGAAGCATTGGCGAGAGCCTTCACGCAGGCCATCGGTGAACAAACCTCAACCGCAGCCACTCGCTCGGCATCGCCTGCCTATACATCCGTTCAACCTGCCACCGGTACACGAGCAGCCAAAACGTTGGATGCTGACCGAACGGTGGTCGAAGCGCCTCCATCGTCACGCCGATCACCGATGCTAATTGGTGGCGGAATTGTGGCGGCAATCATCGTCATCGGGGCATTAGCCTTTTTGGTGGGACGACCCCCGGCAGCAGTCGTAACCGCTACCCCACTACCGGAACAAACACAGTTGGCACTCATTCCCAGCGCGACGGTTGCTATCATCCCGACTGAAACGCCAGCAATTATCCCGACCCAAACAGAAGCCATTATTCCCAGTGCGACGGTCGCCATCATCCCGACCCAAACAGAGGCCATCATTCCGAGTGCGACAATCGCCATCATTCCGACTGAAACGGTTGCAGTCATTCCCAGTGCAACAGAGGCGATCATCCCTAGCGCAACAACTGTTCCGCCAACGGTGACGACCCAACCGAGCAATACACCGATCCCTCCAACCGCAACTACTCAACCGAGCAATACGCCTATCCCTCCAACGGCGACTACCCAACCGAGCAACACACCGATCTCACCGACCACAGCCGCAGCGATTGTCGCCCAATCGTCCAGTGCTTTGCAGACCCAAGTGACCCAATTGCTGGCTGACGGCGATTCTCAAGGTGCGATTGATAAGATGACAGAGGCCATCAACCTCGCACCCGAAGATGGATCGCTGTATCTGCTGCGCGGACAGGCTCAGTTACAAGCAGGCAATATTGATGACGCGATCACCGACCTCACTTATGCAGTGACCTTCGCCCCGAATTCGCCCGATGCCTATATCCAACGTGCGGCGATTTATCGTGATCAAACGAACAGCTTTGCTGCAATTGATGATCTGACCGCCGCGATCAATCTTCTGCCTGATCGGGCTGATTTGTATGTGATACGTGGTGATACCTACCGTGACATTCAGGATATCGATAACGCCGATAAGGATTACTCGAAAGCCATCGCCCTTGAACCCCAAAATCCCAAGTGGTATGCCGCACGGGCAACGGCCTACGAATGGCGTGGTGATTTGGAAAGCGCTATCAAAGACCTCGATAAAGCCATCGAACTCGATCCAACCTCGGCGGATTATTATGCCCAGCGTGGCGGCGATCACCGTTGGAGTGACCAATATGATCTGGCGATGGCTGACTTTATGAAGGCCAGAAGCCTCGCGCCGGATAATGCATTCACTTATGCTGGGCCGGTTGAAGTCTATGTCGCAGTGTTGGATAGTGGCAGCTCGATAGACAACTACGACTTGGATAAGGCTTTAGAAGATGCTAACCGCGCCATTGAACTCGCGCCCGACAACTCAAACCTGTTTGTGGATCGCGGTCGTGTTCATAGTTTCCGTGGCGAACAGACTGAAGCCATCGACGATTACACCCAAGCCATCACGATTTATGATCAAGATCAAAACGCCTACGTCTATCGCGGTTATGCTTATACCAATACCAGCGATTATGAACTCGCCCATGCCGATTTTGATAAGGCGCTTGAGCTTCAGCCCGATAATATCAATGCCCTTCAAGGCCGCATCGAAGCCTATACCGAGTCCATTGACAATGACAAAAAGTGGAAGGGTTACGACCTCGACTCCGCCTTTAACGATGCCAATGTGGCTCTCAGCTTAGATGAAAATAACGCCATAACCCTGTTGCTGCGTGGCAAAGTTTACAGCCGTCAGGGCAATCAAGATGCCGCGTTGACTGACCTTAACCGCACGGTTGAACTAGAACCCGGCATGGGCTGGGGTTATCAGGAACGCGCCTTCATCTATAGTGCGATGGGCAATGTCGATGCAGCGGTTGCCGATTTCAATAAAGCCATCGAACTTGATCCCAACGATGAATGGAATTACGCGGGATTAGGCGATGTCTTATATGACGCAGGCCGTAAATCCGAAGCGCTCGCTGCCTATAAAGGCTACATCGAACATGCTGGCGACGCGGCAGTCAATTACGTCAAAGAGCGCATCACCGAACTCGAAAAAGCAACCAAGTAATCCAGATCACAAACAATAACTTTGTAGGGCGCGACATGTTGCGCCCTACAAATCTCTCCATCCCCATTTCTCAATCCGTGCATAAGTCACACCCTACAATAAGCCATATCGCCTACAAACACAGGCCACAACTCGCTTAAACTGAGTGAAGCGCCAAGTTCATCTTAGGGAAAAATTCGAATGCGAATCAGTGGAATGTTGCTTATCGTTCTTTTGCTTTGCGCGGCCTGTAACCTCAGCGCAACTGAAGTTGCCGATTTACCGACTCCAACAGTCGCTCCGGTTGAGGCGACCGCCAGACCCACGCGAACCCCGATTGCTTTTGGCACGGGTGTTCAACTCACCCAATTGTCTCCAGCCGGTACGCTGCCCCCTCCCCCACTGTCCATCGGCGTTCCCACACCGCTCAACATCGGAACATCCATAGGCGTGGTCAATACCAGCAGCACTACACCGGATCAAGCCGTCAAAAATTATTATCTGTTAGTCAGCCAAGGCCGTTATGATCTCGGCTGGTCAATGTTGACCGACACATTCAAGCAGAAATTTAACTGCTGCGCGCCCAACTACAATTACACCGATTATGTTAAGTGGTGGGATAGTGTCAATACTGTTGAGTTTGGTGATGTCAAAACCGTCTCCCAAAACGGTGACCACGCCATTGTTTACACCGAAATTTACTACATCATGAATACCGGCGCGAAATCCTCGCTCGTCGGTGATCCGTATATCGCCCTCGTCTACGATTCCACCCTCAACATGTGGCGCTTTGACGACAAACGCGCCAGTGCGTAACCTGTTACCCTTGAGATCATTCCCTCTTGTGAATTGCCTTACGGTGATAGGGTGATACAATTCATTTGACTCGACAGAACAAAAACGCTATCTACAAAGTCCACATATGCTCACTAATCCTCGTTTCAACTTTATTGATTTATTCGCTGGTATCGGTGGATTTCGATTAGCCTTTGAACGAGCAGGCGGAAATTGTGTCTTTTCATCCGAATGGGATAAGTTTGCACAACAAACATACCGTGCCAATTATGGTGAAACGCCTACGGGTGACATCACCCAGATTGCCGCTTCTGATATTCCTGATCACGACATTTTGACAGCCGGTTTTCCTTGCCAGCCATTCAGTATTGCAGGCGTAAGTAAGCACAATGCGCTAGGGAACGCTCATGGATTTGAACATGCAACACAAGGAACATTGTTTTTTGATGTCGCTCGAATTATTGCCGAAAAACAGCCCAAGGCTTTTGTCCTCGAAAATGTCAAGAATTTAAAGAGACATAACAACGGCAATACATTCCGTGTCATTGAAGAAACGCTGCGGGATGAACTCGGTTATTATATTTCGCAGGAGATTATTGACGCTCGGCATGTTGTCCCACAACATCGCGAACGAATTTATATCGTTGGCTTTCGAGAACCACGCCAATTTGAATTCCCTCAATTTCCAGCAAGCGAACCTGCCTTCAAAAGCATTCTTGACCCTGAAGTGGATGCCAAATACACCTTGACCGACCATTTGTGGGAATATCTGCAAAACTACGCCAAAAAGCATCAAGCAAAAGGCAATGGCTTCGGCTTCGGTATGGTTGATTTAGAGGGTGTCTCGCGTACATTAAGCGCTCGTTACTATAAAGACGGTTCAGAAATCCTCATTCCTCAAACAGGCAAAAACCCCCGACGGCTCACCCCTCGTGAATGTGCGCGATTGATGGGTTATCCTGAGGATTTCAATATTGTTTGTAGTGACACCAAAGCCTATAAACAGTTTGGCAACTCTGTGGTTGTGCCTGTGGTTGAGGCTCTGGCAAAAAAGATAGTCGAGAGTTTAGAAACAGAACCGCTTGCGATTGAGGACTTGCCCATTTCTTATCGACAGTTACCCTTAATGAGCTTCTAAATCCACCTTAGAAAGATAATTTTATGTCTGTTGTTCTCGCTCCAGATCAAGTTATTGATTATTTGAAGCGTTTTATGACCCACAATAAGGCACGAGGCATGGTCGCGGAGATGGCACTTGAGAGCGAGATTGGTATTAAGGATAGCCCTTCTCAGCAAAAACTACTTACTGGCGGTTGGATACTTTCTCCAAAGGTCGCGGATTTTCATCAATACCGTTATCAAGTGTCGGTGTTGCCGAACCTCTATACAACTTCAAATGAGCTTCAACAAAGCGTTATAGCACTTGAAAAGGATCGCGGTTGGCAAGCATTGGCAACATTTCTTTCAAATAGTGGTATTGGCGTTATTGTGTCCGGTGCTTGGTCAAATAGTGTTAATCACAATCTCGATCAACTTGTTTGGCAACACCACATTTATCGTAATGAACGGTTAATGCCAACCAATGGTGACAATCCATTCGCGCTTTGGGCAGGAACACGCGGACGCGCTTCTAAGGGCAGTGAGTGGCAGAATGATGTTATTCAACGATTTGAGGCCGTTTTACCCGAGCAACTTATGAGCTTGGGAATGCGGCAGGCGTTTTATTACAGCTATCTGAAAGAAACATTAAAAAAACCATTTGAAGATCCTTATGATGTTGATGCATTTATTGTAAGTTTTGCAGGCCGTGTAATGCCTGTCGAAATTAAAGAGAAAAGCCCTACCCCAAAAGGCGATTTTGGACTGGATGCCGGTCGCATATTGATGATGTTACGATTGTGCCTTGCGACTGATAGTAATGCGCTTTACCTCATACGTGAGGTCGATAACAGTCCTGCACGGCAATTGATTCGTTGGCGTTATATTACGCTGGCAGATATGGTCATTGGAAGTCATTGGAATTTACAGGCAGGCGGCGCGGGAATGGGCGGTGGCAGTACCCAAACTGTCATGATGTCAGGTTCACTTTTTGGCGAATTTACTCTATCAAATCTATCTGAGAATTGGCTTGCAGAAAATGCTAGTCTTCAAGGTTCTGTTCGCACTGCTGCAAACAACCTCGCCCAAAATCTGTCGCAATATCTTGGTTAGACTATAAAGGCAATTTATTCTTTGACCGAAGAACCACTGCAACTAACCCACTTCAACCGCGCACCGCGTCTGCAACTGCCGACCGTGCCGGAAACGGTTGTGGACGTCCCTGCCCCACCACGCACGGGCGATCTGCGCGAACCGAACACGCTCGTGACACTCATTCCGGTGCTGGGCATCGGTGTGATGGCGCTGCTCTATGTCTTTCGTGCCTTCGACAGCCCCAACACCTTATTCTCGGTCGTGCCGTTGTTGTTCCTCGCAGGCTTCACCATCGGCGGGACCATCTTGGCGCAGCGCTGGCGGCGGCGGGATAACACCCGTCAACAGCAAGCCGCGACATTGGCTTACATTCGCCTCTTGGAGCAAAAACGCGGTCAACTCCAAGCCGGACAGGATGCGCAAATCGCCATCCTCGAAGCCAACTTTCCACCACCCGCCGAAGCCCTTAACCGCGCGTTAGTTCGACATCCTGCATTGTGGGAACGCCGACCGGAAGACCCCGATTTTGGAGCATTACGCTTGGGTGTTGGACGAATTCCCTCGGCAGTTCAGGCCAAAATCGGTACAACCGACAGCACCGAGTCTGGCTTACGGGCGCAAACCTTAGCCGAAGCCTACCGTTACCTCGATCCTGCGCCAGTCGTGGCCTCATTACAAGTCACCAGTTCGTTAGCGATTTGCGGCGGACGTAACGCGGTTCTCAAAGTCGTTCGCGCGGCAGTCTGTCATCTGGCGACCAGCCACGCGCCCCAAGAATTTCATATGCATCTGATCGCCGCCCAGAGCAGTTATGACGAATGGCGTTGGATGGAATGGCTGCCGCACACCAGCCAGATGCATCAAGGCGGTGGCGGTGATTTGCTGGCCTTCGACAGCGACAATATCCATCATTTACTCAGCAACTTGAGTCAGGTCATCGACGAGCGCAAAGCCCATCCCAACAGTGGACAATTGCCGCATCTCTTTGTAATTTTTGACGGTACACAGCTTGCCGAAGGTGAACCGATTACCCATACCATTTTGCGGGATGGCGCGAGTGTCGGTGTCTCGGCTATTTGTCTCGTCAACAGCGTCGAAAATGCGCCCAGTGAATGTCATGCTGTTGTTCAAGTCGAGTCTGACGGACGCTTCCAATATGCGCGGGTTGGCGCAGGCAGTTTCACCCGCAGCGGACGTGCCGCCGATGAACTATCGTTGCAGGATGCCGAGTACGTGGCGCGGGCGCTCTCAGCCATCACCTTGCGCGAGGCCAGCGTCGGCGGACGGATCCCGCGTCAGGTGGATTTCCTCGAACTCTACGCCGCGCATGATGTAGCTGAACTGCGGTTGCGACTCGGTCAGCGTTGGCGCAGGCCGATTGATCGCGGTGTGCTGCCACATCCCATTACCATCGGGCGCGAGAGTCTAGCGGTCGATACCGAAATGCTGCTCGATGAAGATCATCACGGGCCGCACGGCGTACTGGCAGGCACAACCGGCGCAGGTAAGAGCGAACTGCTGCAAACCATGATTTGTGCGCTGGCTGTCGAGCATGACCCGCGTTTGGTCAACTTCCTGCTGATCGACTTTAAAGGTGGCAGCGCCTTCAATATTTTTGCCGATTTGCCCCACACCGTTGGCATGATCACCAACCTTGACGGCACATTGATTGAACGCGCCCTCGAAGCCCTTAAAGCTGAAACTCGTTCGCGTCAGCAGTTCCTCAAAAAGATGAATGTGCGTGACATCACCCAATATCACCGCTTCAACTCGCGCAGCATGAGCCAGATCGAGGACGCGGCTTATACGCCCCTGCCCCATCTGTTTGTGATCGTTGATGAATTCGCCCAACTTGCCCGCGAAATGCCTGACTTTATGCGCGAACTCGTCCGCACCGCACAGGTTGGACGCAGCTTGGGCTTGCATCTGATCCTCGGCACGCAAAGCCCGATGGATGTCATCACCGACGAGATGAACGCCAACCTGCAATTTCGCATCTGCCTGCGCGTCCAAAATATCGAGTCCAGCCGCGCCATGATCCGCCGACCGGATGCCGCTTACTTACCCATTGGCTGGCCGGGGCGTGGTTATTTCCAAGTCGGTGAACGCGGATTGTTCAAACAGTTTCAATCGGCGTATGTTGGCAGTGATTTTCAAACACAGCAGTCACAGGATGCTGAAACCGGCGAGAGTATTTCGCTGGAACTCATCACCAATCACGGCATGATTGATTTGC
Source organism: Aggregatilineales bacterium (assembly GCA_038328375.1). Lineage (GTDB taxonomy): Bacteria > Chloroflexota > Anaerolineae > Aggregatilineales > Phototrophicaceae > CFX2. The sequence goes on from JBBQLX010000056.1 coordinate 33,575, forward strand.
TGCCAGCCAGCGACGAAGCCCAATATACTCAAGTCGCAGGCGACGAACCGTACACCACCGCCCGCGCCATTAGTGATATGCTGGCAAGTTATGCCCGTGAATCGGGTATTCCGACCAGTGCGCCACTTCTTTTACCGCCGCTTGAAGAACGTATCAGCTTGCGGGAAATTTTTAATCATGGTGGCGGTGACGGCTGGAATGGACGTGTTTGG
>JBBQLX010000057.1:0-33697 GCA_038328375.1 Aggregatilineales bacterium
CCTGCTCCATCAACAGCGTGCGTTCAGGTCGATACACCATGTCATAAACCGTCACACCTTTAGGGAATGGCACACCTTCAATCCACGGGCTTTCATCCACCTTCGGCCACAAACCAACCGATGTGCAGTTCACAATCAGCGCGACATCTTCTTCAGCCGCCTCGTCCAACGTTTTCACATCAGCACTGCGAATACCCGCCGACATGGTCAGATCAGCCAGCATCACTTGAGCTTTTTGCTGTGTGCGGTTCACCACAATCACCTGCGCGCCTGCTTTCGCCAATCCGTAAACCGCCGCCCGTGCTGCACCGCCTGCCCCTAGCACAATCACTTTCGCACCTTCGAGGGTAATGTCATGTGCTTTCAAATCGTCAATCAACCCAACCACATCAGTATTTGTGCCGACATTGTTACGGAAATCAATCGTATTCACTGCGCCAACAGCCCGCGCCCGTTCGTCTGGCAGTACAAACGGCATCACCTTCTCTTTCAACGGCACAGTGACGTTCACGCCGATGAATCCGCCTTCTTCGCGCAGCATCTTCAAACTCTGCCGCACAATATCCGGTGGCACAGGCGCAAGTTCATATTGCCAATCATTGAGTCCGAGCGCCTTAAACGCGGCGTTATGCATCGCCGGACTGAGGCTGTGCGTCACCGGCCAACCGATGACACCGACTTTATTCGTCACTGAAACCATCCCATCTTACGCCAAACCACAATCAATCCGGTCACAAACACCACATGCGGTGGGGCGCAGCATTGCACCCACGGCGTTCGTGCCAGCAGCAGATAAATGACCTGTGTCGCCGCGAATAGTCCGCCAATCACCACCAACAGTGTACAACCTACACCCCAGAAACGTAGCTTACGCCGTTCACGATCATAAATTGCTAACTGGTCAACTGCGATATGCTGCGCACCATGACACAAGCTGCACGGTTCAAACAGAAACGCTTTACGGGTTCCTGTTTCGCCTTCATCCCACGACCAGTAATATTTACCGCCTGATCCTTTGCACAATGGACAAACCGGATAGCTTTGAACCTGTTTCCAGCCGTCCAAAACATCCTGTGTAACCTGCCCCACGCCATGACATAACCCGCAGACATCCGCCCGTTGAATATCCTCGCTGTTCGGATCACTGCGATGCTGCGGCTTATAATGGTAAGTGTGCATTTCCTTACCCGTTCCAGCACAAACCGGACAGCTCAACGGATCAAGGATTTGGATTGCATCTGTCATCGACCGTTAGTGCACATCTTCCACAACGATATTAGCCTTCAATCCGGACATCGTTTCAGCAAATCCGGGGAATGAGTCGCTGGCGCATCGTGCGTCCATCACCGTTGAATCACCATCTGCCACCAAACCCGCCACGCTCAAACTCATGGATACGCGGTGGTCATCATGCCCTTCAACGGTTGCCGCTTTCAACTGCTGCGGCCCATCAATAATGAAGCCATCCGGCGTTTCGGTGATCTTCGCGCCCATTTTTGCCAGCTCACCAGCCATCACTGAAATCCGATCCGTCTCCTTGACGCGTAGTTCCTGAGCATCTCTTACAACCGTCTGACCTTCTGCCAGCAGTGCCGCCACCATCAAGATTGGGAATTCGTCGATCATCTCGACCACGACTTTCCCGCCAACTTCTGCACCTTTCAAGACGCTGTGACGCACCCGAATTTCACCGACAGGTTCGCCGGCTTCTAATCCAGTTTCAGTAACAGTGATGTCTGCGCCCATCGCCTTCAATACCTCTAGGATGCCTGTGCGCGTCGAGTTGAGATTGATTCCCGTCAAGGTAATATCGCTGTCCGGTACAATCAACGCCGCCACAATCACAAACGCTGCCGATGAAATATCCCCCGGCACGGTCAAATCCATCGGCTTCAACGCACCGTTCGGCTTGAGTACGATGGTCGTGCCATCGCTGCTGATGTCCACGCCCATCGCCGTTAGCATCCGTTCGGTATGGTCACGCGCCGGTCCCGGTTGAATAACAGCCGTTGCACCTTTAGCGAACAACCCCGCCAACAGTACTGCACTTTTCACCTGAGCGCTGGCAACCGGCATATCATATTTAATGCCATGCATCTGCGCCGGACGAATCGTCAGCGGTGCGCGGTCATTGTTCGCAGTTATATCTGCGCCCATCATTTGTAACGGCGTAAGTATCCGCTTCATCGGACGGCGGCGCAGTTGTTCACTGCCATCTAACACACTCCCAAATGGTTGCCCGCACATAATACCCGCGATCAAACGGATACCGGTTCCGGCATTCACCAGATTGAGGTTTCCAGTCGGCGGTTTCAATTCACCACCATGAATCGTCAGTTCATTTTTACTATGACGTTCAACTTCCACACCCAGCGATTGAATCGTCGCCAGTGACGCTTCGGTATCACCCGCTGCCAACCAACCGCGAACCTTCGTATCGCCTTTTGCCAACGCACCGAACATCACCGCCCGATGCGAAATTGATTTATCACCCGGTACGGTCGTCTTGCCGCTCAAGCCCTTTGTAGGCTTCACCTTGAAACAATCATTTGCCATTTTTGTGTCCATTTTCGTATTTTTGATACCAATTAATCCGTGCTTCTCGTGCAGGCTTCAGAAAATTGGATAATTTCGCTTGGTCACGCGAGATCAACATCGCTTCTAACATCGCCAATTGCATTCGGAACAGCGCCAACAACGTCGCCACCGCCTGCGTATTGGTGCCGACCACATCGCCCATCATTTGCACATCTTGTCCCGCTAACCGCGACATATCACGGAAGCCACCCGCTGCCAATTCCCATACAATCGGATCAACTTCGCCCTCTTTTGCCACCGTTGCCACCAGCGCCGAACTCAGCAAATAAGGAATGTGACTGATTGCCGCCACTAGATGATCGTGTCGATCCGCTTCCATCTCAAATGGCACAGCCTCTAACGCCGCCACCAATTCTAATGCCCGTAAGCGAGTCGCGGGTGTCGTGCGCCGCGTCGGACACAAGACAAATGGCCTTCCTTTAAAGATGCTGCCATCACTGGCCTGTACACCACTCACTTCTTTGCCCGTCATAGGGTGTCCACCAATCGCATGAATACCGACTGGCAGCTTACCCATCACTTCGCAAATATCGTGCTTCGTCCCGCCAATATCGATCAACAGCGTATTCGACCTCAAATACGACCCGATACGCTGTTCAATCATGCTGCGGATCATCTGCACCGGTGCTGCCAGAATGACCGTATCCGCCTCGGATACACCTGCCTTCAGATCATCCGTTGCGGCATCAACAATGCCATTTTTCAGCGCATAGTCTCGCGACTCAGCATTAACATCCACACCCGTAATCGTATCCGCATGGTTACGAAGTGCCACCGCCAACGACCCGCCCATTAAACCTAACCCGACGACTGCTAAATGTCGGGTCTTAAAGCCACCAGAGGCCATAATTACCTCTACCTTTATCCTTGATTGAAATCGAGCGCCATTCGAACACTGACGCGCTCGAACCCCATTTTTGCATAAAACTGCTGCGCGTTCGAGTTAAACGCATACATGTCCAACAATACCCGATGAAGTCCTTGTACAACAGCCTCATCCCGCACCGCTTGCATCAGCCTGTGCCCGTAACCGTTGTTCTGGTAAGCGGGCTTAACCGAAATCTGGTCAACCAGCATGTATTTTTGAGCATAGATATAAGCATTCTCAGGTCGAGTGAGCGCCTTCGCATAAATATACCCTACGGCTTGTTGATCGGCTTCGATGATCAGGACAAAGCCATCTGTGTCCGCCAGAATCCGCGTCTTAAAATCAGCCAAAATCTCAGCGGTGTTATGTGGTTGTTTAAAGACGCTCGGATAAGCATCCGCATGAATTTGCTGAACATCTTTGTTGAGTTCCGCCAATAATTCCGCATCCGCCAATGTTGCTCGTCTTATAGTTGCGTCCATCATTATCAGTTCCACTTATCAACACAAACCACTTTCTATTTGCATTGGTTTCCTCCCCTGTTGCTATGGGGGAGGATTAAGGAGGGGGTTTTGATTGTCCCACCTCACGCCGAACGATCAACCGCCGCCGCGATCCGTTGAATCTGGCTCACCATTGACCGGAAAGCGTCATAACGCAAGCTCTGACGACCATCCGAGTAGGCTTTTTCAGGTTCAGGATGCACTTCCACGATCACACCATCCGCGCCTGCTGCCACCGCCGCCCGCGCAATCGGAATAACATATTCCGAGTAACCCGTTCCATGACTCGGATCAGCCACTACTGGCAAATGAGTCAACGCTTTCAACACCGGAATAGCATTCACATCGAAAGTATTACGTGTCGCACGTTCGAAAGTACGGATACCGCGCTCGCACAACATCACGCGATTGTTGCCGTGAGATAGCACATATTCCGCCGACATCAACAAATCTTCAACGGTGCTGCTCATCCCGCGCTTGAGCAAAATCGTGTGCTGGCTTTCACCAACTTTATTCAACAGGCTGAAGTTCTGCATATTCCGCGCACCGATTTGCAGCACATCCGCATATTGGCAAACCATCTCGACCTGTGCTGTGTCCATCACTTCGGTCACAATCGGCAGACCAGTCCGTTCACGGGCTTCAGCCATCCATTGCAAAGCTTTCTCGCCATGCCCTTGGAAGCTGTAAGGCGAAGTGCGTGGTTTGAATGCCCCACCGCGTAATGCTGTTGCACCAGCCTCCCGCAGTTCGCAGGCAATCTCAATAATCTGTTCGCGGCTCTCGACCGAGCAAGGACCAGCGATAATCAGCACCTTGTTACCACCCATTTGCGAACCGTTCAACGCTACTTGTGTATCAATCGGATGAAAGTGGCGGCTGGCAAGTTTATACGGCGCTGTAATCCGCACCACTTTTTCCACACTCTCCATCGAACTATAATTTTCCTCACGCAAAGGCGTTGGGCTTTCACCCACCACACCCACAATCGTGTGTTGTTCGCCTTGAGACAAATGGGCTTTATAACCATCGGCCTCAATCCGACTGATGACATTCGATATAGCTTGCGAACTGGCTTCAGGTTTCATTACGACGATCATGATTCTTCTCCATCTAAAATGATTTTATTATCAGGGTACATTGCTGGGTACAAATCCGGTCGCAGCGCCATCGCGCCGTGCATATAAACATGTTGGATTTCATCCAGTGTCTTTTCAGTGTTCCAGTGAACCAATATGCGGATGCACATCGGTATTCCATTCGGCACATCCACTTCCTGTGCCCCCATCAATGCTGTGCGATGCCAGCCCATATCACGTCCAGCCTTAGCCGGAAAAACCGCGTTCAAATCGCTGGTGGTCGTGAAAATCACACTCGCTACATCGTCTTCTTCAATCGCGTTTGCATGCACTAATGCTTCAAGTAATTTCTGAGTTGCGTCTAATATGGCCTCCGCTGTATTTTCATTCGCAGTAGTCGCCCCGCGCACACCCCGCACCCTGATTGCCATCTTTCTGACTCCTTTGCCACCGGCAACACGCAATAAAAAAGGCGCAGAGCGTACACTCTGCGCCTTTGAGTTTCCTCAATATTTACGGTTTAATTTACCGTCTTAACCCAGCACGCAACGCTCTACAAGTCTCTATGTCGCTTGTAAAGTAATAATAGTAGCTGAAGAACGAAACGTTGGTTTGCATGGTTGAATCAGGTAATTTCTCCGATGTCCGAGAGCATAACACGCCCTCGCTGCGTTTGTCAAATGCTTTATATATCCTCACACTAGAATAGTTATCTCAACCTTCGTAGAAGTTTACGGATTGGATCTGGTTCGTTATAGTAGATATTCAAAAGTTTTGGGAACTGTTAATCTACTCAGTGTAGGCCAGTTAGATGTTGAGCATTTATTCCCGCAAAGTGTAACCCCAATATCACTTATTAACAAATTTAGGGGAGCCTTCCTCTGTAATCGAAATCTGAATAAAATGCGCGGGTTTCATGTTTGTGAGTTCTGCGCAGCCAAGATGTAAGGAACTGATAGTGTCTACAACATTTATACTCAAGGATACTCCTGAATTACTTTCAGTCTGGATGCCCAATTCAGGGGCTTTTGACGACATTCTCAACCTAATCATTGATGAACTTTATTTATGCGAAGAAAAACTGGCTAAACATTTGAATGAAATATTAGTACCTTCCTTTTATGGCAATATCAATGAATTGAATGAGGAACAATTTAATACTTTATGTCAAGTTGCTGATCAAGTATTTGAGAGCGTTTTCGCCGAGAATACAAATGTTGATAAGAGAGCATTTTCCCAGTTAAAAGCTCTATTAAGAATTGATTCAAGAAATAGATTACGCCATCAAGCAAACAAAGAAACAGCAATATATTTCAATTCAGATTTGATATGGTTTGGGCCTAAATGGTTGGTTGATTTAATAGCTGAAATGGCTGTAATCAGACTAAGACAGGAAAACGAAGAGGTTAATGTATCAAATTTATTGCTGGGTTGGGATTCACAATTATCCTCACATAGCTTGTCAAATGTAATAGATTATGACTACTGCAAATTGTTGACAGCTTTAAAATGGCTAACCGAGTACTTTGATCAACCCCAAAAAGGTAGAGTTGCCTTTTCGAGTGAGTTCAGCCCCATAGTCTATACGAAAACACGAGAGTTATTTGAGGTTGCCAGTCACGATAATCGCGCGCGAGCTTGCGAATAACGGATTATATCTTCAGGCTAACCCTTGTAGGCTTAACAATTAAGGAATTAAGTACTTATGGAGAACCGAATTAAAACCCAAACAATTGTAGGGACGAGGCGTGCCTCGTCCGCCGAAAATCATTCGAAGTCTATTTAGTTTGTCCATTAGGCAATGTTCCTAACGATCATCCTTTTAATCAGTTTGATTTAAGCAAATAACTTTCGTTTTCAATGGCGAATGAATCGATTCCAAATTTCCCCTAATATCTTCCGTAGCCGACTGCCTAAACCTTCGTCAGTCATAATCTGGCTATTCTAGCAACCATTGCTGAAGAGTATGTCAATTCACCCCCTTTCCCGACCCTTTTCTAACCCAATTCAAATTTGACAATTTGAACTTTTGTTCTAAAATAGGCATAGAATTCGAACTATCGCGGAGAAAATCGAATGTCGTTATCCGTCCAACCTCATGAATTGCCACCAAAACAAGCGCAACAACAGCGGCGGAGTATGTCGGAAATGTCGGCGGTGGCTTTACGGGAGCCATCCGCTGCAAATGCGCCATTTCAGCGGAAATCACCGTGCTTCCCGCCGACACAAAATGTCAATTCAGCGGCTTCTCCCATGCTTCCCGCCTGCCATTTCAGCGGAAGTATTGCAAATTGTGCGGAAAGTGCAGTAACAACTGCAACATTTACAATATTTTCAACATTTCAGTCATAAATCAGGTGTCGAGTGCTTGCCGCAGCGAGGCTGCCAACTTAACCACCGGTTCTGCCCCATATTTACCCGCACGAACCAACGCGCTACCCACAATAAACCCGTCCATGATTTCGTTCATACTGCGAGCTTGGTCAGGCGTACTAATCCCAAACCCCAGCACCAAAGGAATATCCGTATAGGCTCGAAGTCCGGTGATAAATTCTTTGAGGTGGGCAGGCATCTCACGCCGTTCGCCCGTCACACCGGTCAGGGCTACCACATAGATAAATCCCGTTGCTTTTGAAGCCACCAATTTTATCCGTTCTGGATTGCTCGTCGGTGCAATAAAAAACACTGTTGCTAATCCGGCCTCCACACAAGCTTGCGTGATTTCGTCCGCTTCATCCGGTGGTAAATCCGGCACAATCAAGCCATCCGCGCCTGCCGCCGCCGCATCATGAACAAAGTCTTTCACGCCGTAAGCCAGTATCGGGTTCACATAACCCATCAGGAGCATCGGTTGGGTAACACCTCGCGCCCGTATAGTACGAACCGCTTCCAAACATTTTCGAACGGTAATGCCCTTCTCCAGTGCAACCTGCATCGCCGCTTGGTTCACCGGCCCATCCGCTAACGGATCACTAAAAGGAATACCAATCTCGAAGCCATCGACTCCGGCTTCCGCCATTCCTACAATCGCTTCAATGGACTCTTCATAATCCGGGTAGCCTATCATGAAATAGGGTAAAAAGGCCGCGCGGTTTTGCGCCTTCGCCTGCTCAAACATCGCCTCAATCGCTTCAGTTCCAAAAATGGATTTGGTTTCACTCATGATATTTTCTCTTTTTCGTCACTTGTTGATAACACTAAGTTCGGTCGTTTGAGGGCATCCATTCCGGCTTCAACAATCTCATGGGCAATCCCGACTCGCAGCGCCCAATTTTCAGCCTCCGAATCATACTCATCTCGAACTCGCTGTTGACGTTCCGCATCCGCCGCTGTCTCTTGGTAACGGTCAGGGATTTCCCAATCTAGACCATCCACAAGTAGAGGTTCGACCTTAAATCCTGCGCGATGGCAAATTACCACCCACTCGGAGTCCGCACCAATCGCCCGTCCAGCTTGGGTATTCGCCATCAGGCAATCAATTGCCCTTCGGCTAAAACCCTTCGATCCTGCGCTCAAATCAAGTGGCTGTCCCAGCAAGCGTGAAAACAAGCCGTTCGAAATGGCTTCGGTCTGACGCATCGACTGAGGATGCGTTTCCCAAGCGCCCTCTGTCCGCCCGATAACGAGGCACTCGCAAGTTTTCACCCGTTCAATCGTGCTTTTCAGTTCATCCGGTCGCGTTTCTAACCAGCGCAATAACCTGTCCATATCCACATAATGCACCGAACTTGCGTCCGCCTCTTGCGCTAGCTTGAGCGCCATATAACGCCCCTGCGACCACTCACCGTTCACATGAATACGTGCGCCCTCTAAAGTACGAATAGCCATCGCATCTTCGAGTGCTATCGAAGGCGGCAGTGAAATCACAATCTCATTGTAGAGCGCCTGAATCTGAGGCCACAGGTGTTGTAACCGTCCAGTTTCCCCACGCGGATTAAAGGTTGTCGCTAGTACGATGCTCATAAGTTTCAAAAAACGCCTTAAAGATAACTTCTAATCCGTAAGCAATTCGTAGACCATCAATTTCGTGTGCCGCGAAAGCACCTAATCGTTGACCTTCATAAAGTTTGATGTCTTCCAGCGCACACGACAGTTGCCCAACATAAACATGGTTCGCTACCATCCGTGTCTCGCCACGCACCCGATAACTGTGCGCAAAATATCGCCAAAAAGTGACCGGTGGCGCAGGGGCGATTTCCTCTTCCAATTCGCGGAGCATGGCTTGGTCAGGTGTTTCGCCTTTTTCAATACCACCGCCCAAGGTTGCCCAGTGCGCCGGAAACAATAACCCCGGTTTGTCATCCCGCAGTTGGATAACCAACTTGCCCTGCTGGTCAGTGAGCAAAGCACTCACACAGTCACGAACTGAGATGAAATTAGCTGTCAAGCTTCAGCTCTTTCATGATCGTTCCAAGGTCTTTGTCGCCGCGCCCCGAAAGATTAATCAGAATGATCGAGTCTTTAGGCATAGTCGGCGCACGTTTGATGGCCTCAGCCACCGCGTGTGAACTCTCCAACGCCGCGATAATGCCTTCGGTCTGGGCGAGTGTTTGTAATGCTGCTAAGGCTTCCTCATCAGTTGCCAGTGTATAAAAAGCCCGTTCCATCGCGCGCAAATAAGCGTGTTCCGGCCCAACCGAAGCGTAATCCAAACCCGCCGAAATGCTGTGCGTGTTCATGATCTGACCATCTGCATTTTGCAGGACATATGAACGTGTTCCCTGTAGGACACCCGGTCGCCCGAAACGCGGGTCAGCAAATCGGGCTGCGTGTTCGCCACTTTCTACACCATGCCCACCCGCTTCCACACCAATCAAATCTACGTCGTTATCATCGCGGAAACCGTGAAATAACCCGATTGAATTGCTGCCACCACCCACGCAAGCAATCGCCACATCCGGCAGTCGTCCAGTTTGGGCAAGCATTTGTTGGCGGGCTTCAATACCAATCACACTTTGGAAATCGCGCACAATCATCGGGTAAGGATGAGGCCCAAGTGCTGATCCTAACAGGTAAAAGCTGTCACGAACATTCGTTACCCAATCGCGCATCGCTTCATTAATAGCATCCTTGAGCGTCTTCGTGCCGCTTTCCACTGGAATAACTTCTGTGCCAAGCAGCTTCATACGGAAAACATTTGGCTGCTGCCGAGCCATATCCACACTGCCCATATAAACATGGCAATCTAATCCGAGTAAGGCCGAAGCAGTCGCACTTGCTACCCCATGTTGTCCCGCACCCGTTTCAGCAACAATCCGTTTCTTGCCCATACGCTGCGCCAATAAAGCCTGTCCAAGTGCATTATTGATTTTGTGCGCGCCCGTATGTGCCAAATCTTCGCGCTTGAGGTAAATCTGCGCCCCGCCAAGCTGCTCGGATAACCGTTGAGCATAGGTCACTGGCGTAGGCCGTCCCGTATACGTCTGATGTAAATCCATCAAGCGCTGTTGAAACTCCGAATCAGCCATCGCCTCTTGATAGGCAACCGTTAACTCATCCAGAGCCGGAATAATCGTTTCCGGCACAAACCGCCCACCGAAATCACCATAGTAACCGCGTTCGTCAGGAACATTGGTAACATTGGTTTTGATAAACTCTGATTTGATACTCGTATCTGCCATAAAATTACTACTTTCATTTACCTGTTAAAGCTTGAGATCATGTTCGCCATTCAAGCAGCGGATTGCTAGCTGCATGACTTCAATAATGTAGTCGTCTATACGCGGAACAAAATCCGCTTCCTTAATATCGAGTTCGTCAGTGCCTAAGCCAACGGCCTCAGCATGGATCATCGCAACTTGACCACTAAACAGCTTCAATCCATCTTGGAGCGCGAAGATCACCAAGCCAGTGATTTCTTCCTTCTGATATTGGTAATCGTGAATGTCCTGCTTGTGAACCAGCAGGAACACGTCGCAAAACTGCCGATCAATCAGTCTGTCGTAGTGGATTACCCCGATGTGCTGGCCTAGCGAAACGAGTTCTTCAAAAGCAACAGTGATGCCTAGTTCTTCCTGAACCTCACGGATGCCGTCACGAATATCTTCGCCCGCTTGATAATGTCCTGCCGCGCTGATGTCCAACAAATTTGGAAAGGTATCCTTATCCGGCCCGCGCTTCTGCATGACGACATAATCCACGCCATCATCACCGCGATAAATCACCCAACAGTGAAATACTTTGTGCCAATCACCGTCGCGATGCACATCAGCACGTTCTTTCACACCAATATGCTCTTGATTTCCATCGTAAATATCGAGTAATTCAGTCACGATTGACGCACCGCATCCACAAAGGCACGAATCTTCGCGGGGTCTTTAATACCTGCTTGCCCATCAACCTCGACACCGCTTGCTGTATCCACACCCCAAGGCTGGATGGCTTGTACTCGCCCGCCCACGTTTTCAGAGGTCAATCCGCCCGCTAACATCAGGCGCGGCACTTGGGCTTTGACCGCTAATGCTACCTCGGTACTGGCCTGTTCACCTGTACCGCCGTAAAGTTTTGGGTGATAAGCGTCCAATAATAAGGAAGGCCAGCGTTCATCGGTCGGGAACTGCGGCTTGAAGTAATTCACATCATCCAAGGCTTGTGCCAAGTTCATCGGGCGGATCGCCTTAAAGCCAATCCCGTAAAGTTCTTTGATCATGGCTTCCGACTCATCACCGTGCAGTTGAGCGCAGTTGAGTCCGGCTTTACGGGTGATCGCTGAGATGACACCGACTACTTCATTGACAAATACGCCCACCAATATTGGACAAGCATCACCCACTTGCGCTCGCAAACTATCACAAATGGAGGCTGCTGCTTCCGGCGTGATATATCGAGGGCTTTTCTTATAGAAGTTGAAGCCCAACAAGTCGACCCCTGTTTCGGCTGCTGCTAAAGCATCCTCGAAACGCGTGATGCCACAAATCTTGACCTTAACCGCACTAGCCATATTTACTCCTGCCCTATCGTCTGTGGGATGGGATTCCGCTGCTGGCTGCTGTACAACCGCACTTCACCCGCCATATCCTTCGCCTTCACCAAACCTTCGCCTACCAGCACCGCCCGCGCACCATATGAACCCATGCGTTGGACATCTTCGACGCTGCGAATGGCACTTTCCGCCACCAATGTTACATTGTCTGGTACGAGTGCGGCTATCCGCGCGGTGGTATTGAGGTCTTCATGGAACGTCCGCAAATCACGGTTATTGACACCGATGAGCGTTGCGCCGATTGTCAAGGCTCGTTCTAACTCGGCCTCGTTATGGACTTCGACCAACGCCGACATTCCGAGTTCGGTAATCAGGTTGTGTAAGTCGTGCAGTTGAGCATCTTCGAGCGCCATCACAATCAACAGGGTTGCGTCGGCTCCGACGGCACGAGCCTCATAAACCTGATGAGCATCTATAATGAAGTCTTTCCGTAATACAGGCAATCTCACTGATGCCCGTACTGCCCATAAATCATCCAAACTACCTTGAAAAAACTTCACATCAGTCAGCACCGAAATCGCCGCCGCACCATTTTCCTCATAGGTTCGCGCAATCCGCAGCGGATTGAAGTCTTTGACGAGTAAGCCTTTACTCGGTGAAGCTTTTTTGACTTCGGCTATGAGCGCCACCGTCGAACGCTGCAAGGCCGCTTTGAAGTCACGCGGAGTCGGAGCATTACGGGCGGTTTGTTCAACCTGAGCCATCAACTCCGGTTGAGCCTGAGCCAACTGTAATTCGTCCTGCTTCTGCGCTAATATCTGGTCTAAAATCGTATCAGTTTTTACAAACATTTAATGACTCGAACTCTCTACACTATTGATCTTCATCATCTGATTTCCGCCACGTTGGAATTCATAATCGACCCGCTGAATCTCGACCTTATATCCCTGTTTGGTCATATGGTCGCAAACCGGCTCGACGTGTACAGATCGATTACGCGCCAAGTCCAGTAAGGGGAATATACGAACTTCTTTTGCCACCCGACACAATTCCTGTACGGATTGCAAATGAAATTCTAGAGATAATTGCTCACTATAAAGGAACAATAAATGGGAACACAAAGCCAGATCAAAGGGCTGATTGTCAAATGGGAGTGTTGGCAAGCTGCCTGTTAAATAGCGGCCTTGCTCTTTGCCACATTCAAAATCAGCTATGAACAGTTCCATCGCTTGCAGACGTGCTTTGCCGGAATCATCAGGATCAGCAAAGCGCTTCCACACGAAACCATCGCGATCTCGTTTTAACTGGTGGATCATATCAGGATAGGTCTCTTTGACTCGCTGCTCGATTTGCTCAGATGTAAACTCATAAATGGGATCAATCGAAACAATATTGCAACCTTTGGACGAAAGTTCAGCATTAAAACTGGCTGGGCCGTCACCTGCACCCAATATCTGACCGGATAAATCGGCCTCATTCAAAGCGAACATGTGGCAGTATTCATCTGCCGACCTGCCCCAAGGAACAACCTGTTTTAATATAAACGCCATCATGACCTCACATTAGGCAGTCAAGGCAGTCAATTTTTGTGAAGTTGAGACCAATTCATCGAGCTTCTTGAGGGCGGCTCCGCTGTCAATGATTTCAGCGGCTCGCGCAATCCCATCTTTAATCGTGGTCACTTGGTCGGCAGCGATCAAGGCGGCTGCTGCGTTTAACAGAACCACATCGCGCTTGGCATCTTGGATTTCGCCACTGAGTACACCGCGCAAAATAGCAGCATTCGTCGGTGCATCGTCGCCTAAAAGTTCGCTGATATTTGCGCCGCGAAAGCCATATTCTTGCGGGTTAATTTCGTAGCTGTGGACAAAACCATCTTTGTAATGGCTTACACGATTTGGGCCGGTCGTGGTGAGTTCATCCAACCCGCCGTAACCGTTTACCACCATCGCTGATTTCGATCCCAACTTACCAAGTACGTGGGCAAGGAAATCGGTCAAATCAGCCGCGAATACACCGACCAATTGGCGCTGCGCCCCTGCCGGATTGGTGAGCGGCCCCAAGATATTGAAAATGGTACGGATCGCCATTTGCTTGCGTGCGCCAATGGCATGTTTCATCGCTGGATGGAGCTTAGCCGCAAATAGAAAACCGATGCCGACTTCATCGACACACTGTCCAACTTGCTCAGGCGTAAGATCAAGATTGACTCCTAGCTTCGCCAGAACGTCGGCACTACCACATTTGCTACTTGCTGCACGATTTCCGTGTTTGGCAACTTTGACACCTGCTCCAGCAGCTACAAAAGCGACAGTCGTGCTAATGTTGAAAGTTCCCGAACGATCACCGCCTGTGCCGCAGGTATCCAGCAAATCGCCATCAAATTTGGTAACGACATGCTGCCCGTTGGAGCGCATGGCTCGTGCGCTGCCGGTGATCTCATCGTGGGTTTCGCCTTTCATACGAAGTGCCATCAAGTAAGCACCGATTTGAGCATCGGTCGCACCGCCTGTCATAATTTGGTGCATAACGGCTTCGGCTTCATCTTCCTGAAGATGACCAAAGCGACTTAAAACATCTAAAGCACGTTGAATGTCCATAAATTTATTTTCCTTATACCCCAACGAGTTGTCGTACATCAGCTACGGTTTGGTTTGCGAGGATGCTGGCTTTAGCTGCCCCAGCATTCAGTAATTCATCCAGCCCATGTTCATCATCCATCAGCTTGTAAAACTTATCCTGAATAGGTTGAAGCGTTGCCACAACCAATTCGGTGAGTTCACGCTTGAGCGCCCCATAACCTTTTCCAGTGAAGTGAGTCTCAATCGCTGTTTCGGAGTCACCTGAAAGCACTTCATATAAAACAAGCAGATTTTTTACACCGGGTGATGCCGTTGCAAAGCGAATCTCGCCACCGGCATCGGTCATAGCGCCCATGATGGTTTTCTTTATCACTTCGGGACTATCAAGTAAGTTAATCGCATGACCTTGTTTCTTGGCCGAGATACTTTTGCTCATCTTCTGTGATGGATCATCAAGACCCATAATCCGTGCGCCGCTGCGACGGTTTAAGGTTTCAGGCAGTGGAAAATATGTACCGAACAGATGGTTAAAGCGCTGGGCAATATCACGCGTGATTTCAAGGTGCTGGTTTTGGTCATCACCGACTGGCACGTAATCCGCTTTATAAATCAATATGTCGGCGGCTTGAAGTGTCGGATAATTGAGCAATCCACTGCCGACCGTCTCTTGAGCCGCAGCCTTCACCTTGTACTGTGTCATGCGTTCCAACCAGCCAACAGGTGTGCAGCAGCCCAAAATCCATGCCAAGTAAGTGTGCGCTGGAACATCCGACTGCAAAAAGATAATCGACTCGTCAGGATTGATACCGCAAGCCACATATAACGCAGCAACTTCGCGCGATTTTCGCCGTAATTCAGGCGGATTGACCGCTTCCGGCACCGTCAAGGTGTGCAAGTTGGCAACCATAAACAGGTTGTTGTATTGACTCTGGTTAGCCGCCCACAAACTGAGCGCACCTACATAATTACCGATGTGCAAAATTCCAGTTGATTGAATACCAGACAAAACCGTTTTCTTGGGCAGAGCCTTTTGTTGAGTGGCTTCATATGGCAGAGTAATCGCATCCATTTTCAGGCACGCTCCGGCACACGAATTTCAAGGAAGTTTTGGAGAATGCGCGGCCCATAAGTCGTCAGGATACTTTCGGGATGAAACTGAACCCCATAGACCGCAAGCTGTTTGTGTTGCAAGCCCATAATCAGACCGTCATCCGTTCGCGCTGTGATCGTCAAACAATCAGGAACGGTGTCTTCTAAGACGATTAAGCTGTGATAACGTGTCGCCTCAAAAGGATTAGGCACACCCGCAAATAGTCCTTCATCGTTGTGGTAAATCATGCTGGTTTTACCATGCATCAGGTGTGGTGCGCGTGACACCACACCCCCATAAACCTGACCGATACACTGGTGACCGAGGCATACGCCGAGTACAGGTGTGGTTTCGCCCATATAACGCAGCACATCGAGTGAGACTCCGCTGTCGTCGGGTGTACCGGGGCCGGGAGAGATAACAATGTGGCTGGGCTGCATCGCCCGCACATCTTCGAGTGTAATTTGATCATTACGCTCGACCTTTAATTCTGCCCCCATCTCGCCCATGACCTGTACCAGGTTGTAGGTAAAGCTGTCGTAGTTGTCGATCACCAGTATCATGTTTACTCCTCCAATTCTTGTATTCGTTGTGCGGACATACCTTCTAAATGTGTGATGTCGTCGGCTGTTACCAACTGCCATTTGCCATCATCAGCCCGCTTGATGGTCGTCACCGATGTATTGCTAACATCGACCGATCCAAATTTAATCTCTGGAATAATCTCGGCTAACAACGCGTTAATCGCGGTTGAGTGCGACAGGATGGCAATAGTTTCACCTTTATCTGTGGTCAAAAATTCATTGAATGCTGCCAGAATACGTTCGCGCACGTCTTTACGTGACTCGCCGCCTGCCACGCGATAGCCATCTGGATCAGCGACAAACTGGGCATACTCGGTTGGATACCAACTTTGCATCTCTTTTTGAGTCAGCCCTTGCCACGTACCAATATCACGTTCTCGCAGTCGTTGATCTGCAATCGGTTCTGAACCCAACTTTGCAGCCAATAAAGCTGCCGTTTCGTCTGCACGTTTGAGATCACTGGTATAAAGTGCCACTACCCCAATGTTGCGGATATAGTTCGCCAAGCGCTGTGCCTGACGCTGCCCGTAGGCATTCAACGGAATAGCGACCCAGCCTTGATAGCGCAGATCACGATTCCAATCTGTTTCCCCCGGACGAATGAAAATCACACGTTTGACTGCCATGATTGCCTCCTACAATAGACCCTTTTCGGCATATTGTATCGCGCTTGCGACTGCCTTGGCTTTATTCAATGTTTCTTCATACTCACGGGTAGGATCACTATCGGCTACGATCCCTGCACCGGATTGCACCGTCACAGTATCGCCGCGCATCAAAACTGAGCGAATGGTGATGCAAGTGTCCATCGAACCGTCAAAGCTGAAATACCCCACAGCACCTGCATAAGTGCCGCGCCGTGTTGTTTCCAGTTCCTCAATGATTTCCATCGCGCGTACTTTGGGCGCACCACTGAGCGTCCCTGCCGGAAATGTTGCTCGCAGCAGATCAAACGCATCCATACCAGCGCGAAGTTTGCCTTCAACTTGGCTAACAATATGCATGACATGTGAATAGCGCTCGACATACATCATCTTGGGAACTTTTACTGTGCCATAATCGCACACACGACCTAGATCGTTGCGCCCTAGATCAACCAGCATGACATGCTCGGCACGTTCTTTGGGGTCGGCTAATAATTCGGTTGCCAACTCTTGATCTTCTTCCTCGCTTGCGCCACGTGGACGTGTACCCGCAATCGGGCGCACCATTGCCTTGCCATCTTCCAGACGTACCATTACTTCGGGCGACGCGCCGATTAAGCTCAAATCATTCGTGAAGTTCAAAAAGAACATGTAAGGCGAAGGATTTAACATCCGTAGTGAACGGTAGAGCGCTAAGGGTGTGGCTGAAGTTTTGCCACTAAAGCGCTGAGACAAGACAATTTGGAAAGCATCACCCGCAGCAATGTATTCTTTAGCGGCACACACACTGGCTTCATACTGCGCTTGGGTCATATTCGATTCGAGTTCACGACCCGCTTGCGGTGTAGGTGAGGAATGCATTTTAGGGATTGTCGGGATTGGTTGGTGGAGTACAGCGATAATATCGTCAATACGGCTGACCGCATCATCGTAAGCCGCATCGGGATCGCCCTCGTTATGGGCATTCGCCAACACCAGCAATTGATGACGTGCATGGTCGAAAATCACGAGCGTGTCCGGCAGCATAAAAGCCGCATCCGGTACATTAAGATCGTCAACTGTGGTGGTTGGCAATCGTTCGAAGTAACGCACACAGTCGTAACTCATGAAGCCAACCGCGCCACCGACAAAACGGGGTAAACCGGGTAAGCGCACAGGTTTCACCCGCGCAAACTCGGCTTTCACAGCGTCTAGCGGGTCTTCATCCTCTCCAAGTGGGCGGGTAGTAGTTACACCATGCAGTGTATTCTGTACCTGTCCATGCTGTACGATAACCATGCCTTTGGGATTGACACCGAGGAATGAATAGCGTCCAACTTGTTCGCCACCTTCAACACTTTCGAGCAGGAAGGAACATTGACCGGCTTGCGCTAATTTGAGATATACAGAAACAGGTGTTTCGAGATCAGCGGGCATCATCCGGTAAACCGGAACAAGATCACCCTCTTGAAAAAGTTGAGAGACACGTTCGCGACCGGGGCGGATATTTTCGTGGGTTTGCGTGGCAAAAAGCACCATAGTGAGCATCTCCCTGAACAGTTTAACCAGCCAACAAAAAACCCCATCTCCATATCAAGGACGAGAAGGGGTTCCCGTGGTGCCACCTTGGTTAAAGCTGTCTATAGAGACAACTCACTCTTTCAGGTACGACAGTTCATGAACCACTGTGATACCCTGCGCTCTGATGACGGTGCGCCTCCGTCGTGGGCTACTATGATTTCGACCACGCAACTCCCCGGCCCATTCCACACTACCGTATGTATCGCCATCACACCTAGCGGCGACTCTCTGAACATCGTGTTAATGTGTACTATTCCAGATCAACGTTTTTATGTATTCAATTAGAAAAGAGAGTAACGACATTTAGGAATTCTGTCAAGCAGTTCGTTTTTCCGCTATACTATTTTTGCAATAGGATCAATCACAAAGGGTAATTATGCGTCCCATCAAATCGCTTTTACTACTGACCATCTGTTCACTCAGTTTTGTGGTGGGTATCTCCCAACTTGCAGCGCAAGACACGCAAACGATGCCCGAAAAACTCGCCAGCTTAGGGGGTTATCCATGCCCTTTCAGCGACTTTACCTGCCTCAAACTCACCGTTCCTCTCGACCATACCTCACCGGGTGATAAGCGCACGATCCAAGTGGTTTTCGGGATGCTGCCTGCAACAGGTGCGCGTAAAGGTATGTTCGTGACGGCGACAGGTGGGCCGGGTTCTTCAGGGCTTGAGTCGGCTGATGGTTATGCTGGTGATTTTGATCCTGCAATCAAAGAACATTATGATCTGGTGTTTTTCGACCAACGAGGTGCTGAGCAATCCGGCAATTTGCAATGCCCTAATGCTCTCAATACATATGGTATCGGTGAAGCCAGTTTGTACACCAATCAGCAAGATACGGCGCTGGTAGGCAATCCACAAACATTCGTAGACGACTGTGTAGCTGAAATTGCGAAGGCGGGTGTTCCCAAAGATACCCTCAAATTCTATGGAACCTCACAAGCTGTCGAAGACCTTGAGGCGTTCCGAGCGACGATTGGCGATGACAAAATATGGCTTTACGGGGAAAGCTACGGGACAGAATACGCCCAAACCTACGCCACTACTCATCCAGAACATGTGGCAGGGCTGTTCCTTGACGGCACGGTTGACCTCACAACTCCAATATTAGATTTCCAAAAAGAACAAACACAGGCCTTTAACGATGTCTTGGTGGCAACGCTTCGAGATTGTAACCATAATGCCGATTGTTCAGCCGAAGTCGGCGGCGATGCAGTCGGTTTGTATGATAGCCTGATTACCGAATTGGGACGGCAAGGAATCCCTTTCAAGTTTCCGGTTGCGGCGGGGCGGTTGGAAGACCGAACCTTCACCAAAGATATGCTTGAGTCGCTGGCTGTTGATGCGATGTATACCCAATACGGACGGATGTTGTTCCAACGGGGGTTGGCTGCCGCCGCACAGAATAATTTCGTGCCGTTAGCCCGTATTTATTACTCAACCAACCAGCTTAACCCTGATGCACGTTTACCCGGTCTAGGCGGTTCAGTTGATAACACACTTTACTTTGTGATAGCCTGCGCTGACCACAAAATTCTGGATGGGACACCAGAAGCGCAAGTGACTGCCTATCTACAAGCAGGAACGACAATTGAAACCACCGTACCACGCCTCACAGGTGGATTCTATGGACGTTTGCCCTGTGCTTATTGGCCGGGTGACGCACCTGTAACGCCTGCTCAACCTTTAGTTGCAAAAGGGATTCCAACATTTGTAATGGGCGCGACGACTGACCCCGCAACACCTGTCCAAAATGGGGAACGCGTTTACAGTCACTTGGATGATGGTTATCTCATCACCGAAGAAGGCGGCGCACACGTCATTTTCAACCGTGACGATACGTGTCCTGATAACATCGTTAAAGAGTTTCTACTTGACGGTAAAAAACCTGCCCAGCGTGAAACGACCTGTGAAGGGGTGATTGCCACGCCTTATATTCCACTCTCGCCATCCAGCGTCCGCGTATTTGATACGCCTTTGCAAGCGATGGACGCGGCCTACAACGAAATATTCTATTTGCCTGATTATTTCTACTGGAACGGCGCTAATCTCGGATTAGCAGCTTGTTCGATGGGTGGTGTCATTGGCTTTTCGTCTAGCCGTGGAGATGGTGATCAATTCCGGTTCAGTGACTGTGCATTCTTTAACGGATTCCTTATGACCGGAGTGGGCAGTTATAAAGAGAAGGTTTTCACGCTCGATGTTCGCATTAACGGCTTCGAAAACGGACGACTCCAATACACCAAGGATGCAGACGGGAAAATTACCGTTACCGGGGAATATGCAGGGCAACAGGTTGATTTATCCGATACGCGACCCGATTCAGCGGCATAACCACATAAGTAAAGGCTATCATGGGAAAACTTGTTCGATTTATCGCCAGCGTTTTATGTGGATTACTCGTCGTTAGCATCTCATTTACTGGTGCTGTGCAAGCTCAAGCAAGCACGAAGGACATCCTCGATAAACTTGGGGGGTACCCCTGCCCTGACAGCGATTTTACCTGTGTCAAACTGACCGTACCGCTGGATCATTTTGCGAAGGATAGTAAGCAGACTATTGATGTCGTATTTGGCATCCTGCCGGCAACAGGTGAACGTAAAGGTATGTTCATCACAGCGACAGGTGGCCCCGGCTCTGCGGGATTAGCGTCCGCCGATTCGTATACCGCATCGTTCGATCCGTCTATTCCTGAACACTACGATATTGTATTCTTCGATCAACGTGGCGCATACCAATCAGGCAATCTGCAATGCCCGAATGCCGTGGCCACTTACTATAGTGCGGGTGGAGAATCTGCAACGCCAGAGCAAGAAAAAGCACTGATCCAGACGGCTCATACTTTTGCAGACGATTGCATCAAAGAAATGGGCGTTGATCCTACAACCCTGCCCTTCTACGGCACGAATCAAGCGGTAGCTGATTTGGAAACATTCCGCCAAGCGATTGGAGACGAGAAAATATGGTTGTATGGCGAAAGCTATGGCACACAGTATGTTCAAACTTATACCGCCGTTTATCCAGACCATGTCGCGGGTTTGATACTGGATGGTACAGTCGATATGACTCATTCACTGACGGATTATTATGTGGAGCAAACGCAGGCGTTTAGAGATGTGATCCAAGAAACGCTCAAGGCTTGTAATGCGGATGAAACTTGTGCGGGTGATTTCGTTGGTGGAGACGCGGTCGCATTTTATGACACTCTCCGTGCCGAACTCGGAAGCAAATCCGAAACGCTCAACTTTCCATTGGCAGATGGCACTCAGGCAGCGCGGCAATTCGCTCTATCTGATCTGCAAACGGTGGTGGCTAACCTCGGTTACAGTGAGGGCGACCGGATGATGATGCAACGGGCATTGGCTGCGGCCTCGCATGGTGACCTTGTGCCACTCAAGCGAGAGTTTTATGTGGCACTTGGACTCGACCCCGAAACTGAAACACCGATAGCGGGCAGCAGCGACGATTATTCAGATGCATTGTATTATGCAGTTGAATGCAATGATTATGCCCTCGCAGGCGATACACCTGAAGCCCGCGCTGAGGCTTATGTAAAAGCAGGCGATCAAACCGATGCCGCTGTTCCCGATTTGGCCTCGCTTTTCTACGGTGATTTACCCTGCGTTTTCTGGCCGGGAAACCCACCACAAGAACGTCCTTCTCACTTGGTGGCGAAGGGTATTCCCACACTAGTTCTAGGCGCAACGGCTGATCCGGCTACGCCTGTCGAAAATGGGCAGCGGGTATTCAAGAGCCTCGACGATGGTTATCTGATTACCATGCAAGGTGGCCCACACGTCATTTATGGACGCGGTGACGCTTGCCCTGATGATCTAGTAACCGATTTCCTTGTTGACGATATGCTGCCTACTGACCGTGAGACAACCTGTGATGGAGTGGTATCCGACACTTATGTGCCGAATGCGCCTACCGACGCAAGCAGCTTCGAAACAGCGCTCGAAGCAATGGATTCGACCTACAACGAAATCTACTATCTGCCCGAATACTATTATGGCGACAGCAGCGATGTAATAACGGCAGGCTGTACTTACGGCGGGTCAATCACCATTGATGCGTTCGATAGTGATGACAAGCAGCCTATACACCTTAAAGATTGTGCTTTCAGCAAGGGTTTTAGCCTGACCGGCGATGGAGAATATGCGGATGGTGCGATCACTTTGGATATGGCGGTTAGTGGATTAAAAGAAGGTCAATTGAGCTATTGGCAAGATGCCGATGGCAACTCCAAAGTCACAGGCGAATATGGTGGCGAGAGGGTTGATCTCTCAAGTTCAGTATCAGCATAATCGGGATTCAAATGTGGGTTTGTCAGCGGCAAACCCCTACAATTTATACGCCCTTATGACTAGCTCAGTTAATGAATGTGGGCTATAATCACCGTAAGACAAAAATTCTAATCACAGTCTGATTTACCTAGTTGACCAACAATCAAAAGTTAAGCCAATATGTCACTTACTAACCGCGAAATTGCCGATATTTTTGAAAACGTCGCCACGATGCTGGAAATCAAAGGCGAGATTATTCACCGTGTGCTTTCCTATCGACGGGCAGGTGAAACGGTTCGTGAACTCCCGCGTGATCTTCATGCAATTGCAGCCGAGGATAAGCTGACGGACATTCCCGGCATTGGCGACACGCTGGCAGCCAAAATCAACGAGATGTTGGATACCGGTAAGCTGGAATTTTACGAAAAGCTGGCAAAAGAAATTCCGGCTGGATTAGTCGATATTGTCCATATCAATGGTGTTGGTCCGAAGAAAGCCAAACTGTTCTGGAAAGAACTGAATATCACCACCGTGCCTGAGTTAGAAGCGGCTGCCCGTGGGGGTAAACTCCGCGATCTAGCAGGCATGGGCGCAAAGAGCGAACAGAAAATCATTGAAGGCATCGAATCACTGGGTCGCCAAACCGGACGAACGCCTTTGGGGAATGCCCTACCCGCAGCACAGGCCATGCTCGACGTGGTGTTGGCAGTTCCCGGTGCAATCGAAGGGGCTATCGCGGGCAGTATTCGCCGCGCCCGCCCGACAATTGGCGATGTCGATTTGTTGGTTGCCAGTGACGATGCCACGCCGATCATGGATGCGTTCGTCGCGATGGAACAAGTTGGACGCATCCTCGGTCACGGTCCAACCAAGAGCAGCGTCGAACTGCTCAATGGCCTCCAAGTCGATTTGCGTGTGCTGGAAAAAGCCCGATGGGGAACGGCACTCAATTACTTTACAGGCAGCCAAGCGCATAATATCCGAATGCGCGAACTGGCGCTGAAAAAAGGTTACAGCCTGAACGAACATGCCTTTAGTCCGGTGGATAAAGAAGGCAATATTATTGAGGATGCGCCCAAACTTCTGTGCGCGACCGAAGAGGAAGTTTACGCGACGGTTGGATTGCCTTGGATAGCACCGGAACTGCGCGAAGACAGCGGCGAGATCGAAGCGGCACAGGCTGGAAAACTGCCGAAACTAATCACAATGGAAGATATGCACGCCGACTTGCATATGCATACGACTGCCAGTGATGGTACACGCAGTATCCGTGAAATGGCTGAAGAGGCCCTTCAACGTGGACGACAGTTCATCGTGATTACGGATCACTCACATAGTTTAGGAATCGCCAACGGCCTTACAATTGAACGACTGCTGGCACAGCACGAGGAAGTCCGTAAAGTGGATGCTGAACTCGGCGGTAGTATTCGCGTATTTCATGGCACCGAAATGGACATCAACGCCGATGGCAGCCTCGATTTTCCTGATGATGTTCTGGCTCAGTTAGATTTCGTCATTGCCTCGCTGCATGTCAGTTTGCGGCAACCGCGCGACCAAATCACAAAACGGATGTTGAGCGCTATTCGTAACCCAAATGTTGATCTTATCGGGCATCCACGCGCACAGCTATTGCCTGACCGTGAACCTGCCGACCTCGATATGGACGCGGTATTTAATGCAGCCAAAGCGAGTGGGATTGCGCTGGAAATTAACGCCAATCCGCGCCGCCTTGATTTAGAGGCACAGTTTGCGCGACGAGCCGTTGAGATGGGCATTCCCCTATCCATCAACACCGATGCTCATGCGCCGGATCACATGGATTTGATGATGTACGGCGTGATGACCGCTCGGCGGGGTTGGGTCACAGCCGAGTCGGTCATCAATACATGGCCGTTGGAACGCTTTCTGAGTTGGACTCAAAATCGAGGGCAATAACGATGCCAGAACGTCGGCGTATTCCAGAGGATAATCAACCTCAACCTAGCAAGCCAACGAGTGACGACAAACAGCCAACACAACCATTTTTGCCACCCGAATTACCGGATGAAGATGCAACACGCTTGCAAACAGTTCAAGAGCAAACGCGTTACATGCCACCCATCAAAGATACGCGCCTCAATCCACCACAATCAACAATGCCACCGGAGAAGCCAAAACGGGATACAGGGATTATTGCCCCCAATACGCCGCAAACGGTTAGACCGTATCCCCCGACCAATGAGATTTCCAAACCCAAGCGTGGGCAAGACCAAGGTTATGCACCTGTACGACGGGTTAGATCGTCCCGAAATTCGCCGTTTCGACTGCCGATTTGGTCGGTGTTGCTGATGTTGATGTTGGTGGTGGGTGCTGTAGCGTGTGTCGTGGTGGCGATACTCGGACTTGGGGGACGCAGCGCACCAACCGCACCGCCAGAGTTTGTGGTATTGTCAGCCGTGCCAAGCGGTATGCCAGAGGTTACAATTCCTTCCCTGTTAGCGACACCTACTCTACCCGCAGAATTCCAACAGGCTGATAGCGCAAACTTCGTGCTGGCAGGGCCAACCCTCGCGCCCATAATTTATACGGCTACACCAACACAACCGCCACAGATTACTATAGGCAGCACGATTGTGATTATTGGTAATCAAGGCATCAACATTCGTAACAATCCCGGTACGGATAACGGTGTTGTTACGGTGGCTAATCCCGGTGAGCAGTACACCGTGATGGATGGGCCAAGCCAAGCCAATGGCTTGAATTGGTGGCAAATCGCTGACCAAGCAAGAGGCATCACCGGATGGGCAGCCGAGAATGATGGAACGACTGATTTGTTCCAAGTGGTGACTCCCTAACTGCAAATCGTATTTAAGTTTTACTTCAAAGGGTTAAAAGATGTCTTCTGACCTTGCTACTCGCGCTAGCGAACTTCGTGACGAACTGAATTATCACATTTATCGCTACAACGTACTTGGCAGTCCGGTTATTACAGACGGCGAGTATGACAAAATGTATCATGAACTCAAGGCGCTAGAAGCCGAGAATCCCGAACTGATTACGCCGGACTCGCCCACCCAACGAGCGGGCAGCGACTTGAGCGAAGACTTCCCCAAGGTGAAGCATCCAGCACCGATTCTAAGCCTCGCAAATGCCTTTAGCGAAGATGACTTGAAGGCATGGGAAGAGCGTAACCTAAAGCTGCTGCCTGCTGGGACAACATTAGGTTATACACTCGAACCCAAGTTGGACGGCTTAACCATCGTCATCACCTACGAAAACGGTTATCTGGTGCAAGCGGCTACGCGCGGGAATGGTGAACTCGGTGATGATGTCACCGCCAATGTTCGCACAATCCGTAATGTTCCACTCCGAATTCCAGTCGATAGAAATGGCCCGAAAGCACCGGATTGGTTGGTGGTGCGCGGTGAAGTGATGTTCCACAAAAAGGATTTCGCGGCACTCAACAAAAAACAGGCTGAGGCGGAATTACCGCTTTATGTGAACGCTCGAAATACCGCATCGGGAACACTCAAACAGAAGGACTCACGCATTACTGCATCGCGCCCATTGATTGCTTATTTGTATGCGGTGGTCGCAGCGAGTGGGATAAAGTGGGATACCCAGTGGGATATTCTCAATAATTTGCAGACTTTAGGCTTTTCAACCGCGCCATACGCCGAGTATTATCCAACATTATCCGACATTATCCAGCAATTACCCACATGGGAATCCCGCAGGCGCACGTTGGATTTCGAAATCGACGGCGTGGTGCTAAAGATCAACGACCTCAAGATACAGGCCGAGTTGGGTTATTCGGGCAAAGACCCGCGTGGAGCGATTGCCTACAAATTCCCTGCCGAGGAAATGACCACTAAACTCATCGGTGTTACAGCCAATATTGGGCGTACAGGAAGACTTACACCTACCGCGCAACTTGAGCCAGTATTCATCGGTGGGGTGACAGTGGTCAGCGCCAGTCTGCATAACTACGACCAAATCGCCAAGTTGGATATTCGATTGGGCGATACGGTCATTATCAAACGTTCCGGCGAGGTTATCCCATATGTCATCGGACCAGTGACTGGAGCGCGGGACGGCAGCGAAACGGTGATTAACCCACCGACAAACTGCCCTAGCTGCAATACACCGGTTATCAAACCCGAAGGATTTGTTGACATGATCTGCCCTAACATACTTTGCCCTGAGCGTGTGTTCCGCAGCATCGAGTTCTTTGTTTCGCGCGGGGCGATGGATATTGAGACAATGGGGCCGCAGACGGTGAAAATCCTAATTGATAACAAACTCATTCAAGACGAGGCGGATATTTTCAGCCTCAAACCGGAGTCGTTCGAAGGACTTGAGGGATTTGGCGACAAGAAAATCGACAATCTGATGAAGTCGATTGAGGTCGCTAAAAACCGACCACTGGCGCAGCTTGTAGGCTCGTTGGGGATTGACGGAGTAGGCAGTGTAGTAGCGGGTTTGATAGCCGAGAAATTTGGCTCAATTGAAGCCATTTCGAATGCATCAGTTGAAACTATTGATGACATTGAAGGCATTGGCCCGATTTTGGCGCAAGGCATCGCGGAATGGTTTGCGGACGAGCGCCACCGAAATTTGTTGGATAAGTTACGTGCGGCGGGCATTAATCCACAAAATGAAGAGAAGATCGCAGCGGGCTACGGACTTGCAGGATCAACCTTCGTGCTGACCGGTACATTACCCACATTATCCCGCGAAGAGGCGGAAGCCCTGATTGAATCCCACGGCGGGAAAATATCCGGCAGTGTGAGTAAGAAAACTAGCTACGTGTTGATGGGTGAAACCCCCGGCAGCAAGGCCGAAAAAGCACGCACGTTAGGCATACCCATTATCAGCGAGGAACAATTGTTGGAAATGATCAGTGAGAATCCCACACAATCCAACAATCCAACATCCGATAACCCACAAAATCCCGCATAATCCCACGTTATCCCGCAGGGCGAATCCCACATCCGCCCTGCATTTTCCCATAGGGTTGTGTTACGCTCTTTTTACTATTTCCTCTAGCGACTAGAAATTTGAGCATTATGACCACCAACTCCCCTACGATTGTGATTAAAACCGGACGCGAAAAGCCAATTATCCAACAACACCCTTGGGTATTTTCGGGCGCGATTGACGCTATTCAGGGCGATCCGCAAGGCGGCGATATTGTGACGGTGACCGATAAGAAAGGTCGCTTCCTCGGACGGGGTTATTGGAACGCCAAGTCACAAATTCAAGTTCGCATCCTCACTTGGCAAGATGAGCCAATTGATGAGGCTTGGTGGCGCAAGATGCTCAAACAGGCGATTGATGGACGAGCCATTCGGTCAAGCGAATCCACGACTAATGCCTACCGGCTCATCAATGCTGAAAGTGATTTTATTCCCGGTTTGATTGTTGACCGCTATGACCAGTGGCTGGTTTTACAAGCACTCACGCTGCATATTGATCAACAAAAACACATGATTAGCAAGTTACTGAATGAGTTGCTGGGTGTGAAGGGCATCTTCGAACGGAGTGATGTTGATGTTCGAGGCAAAGAAGGCTTAAAAGAGTCGGTAGGGACTTTGCTCGGCGAAGAACCGCCTCAATATATCGAAATTATAGAATACGGGAAGAAGTTGCTGGTTGATGTTCGTAAGGGTCATAAGACGGGTTATTATCTCGACCAAGTGGACAATCATTGGTTGATCAATAACCTTCTAACTAACAAACAGTTCTGGGTGCCATCGGAAAAACTGGCAAGTGTCAACGTGCTTAATCTATTTAGCTATACAGGCAGTTTCGGCCTTCAAGCCGTACAACAGGCTTATATCACCAATGTAGACAGTTCCAATGACGCACTTGAATTAGCTGAGGAAATTGTCAAACTCAACAATCCTGATTGGCTCGAACGCAGCGAGTTTATACAAGCGGATGTGTTTGAACTTCTGCATGATTATGTGGATGAGAAAAAACAGTTTGATGTGGTGATCCTTGACCCACCGAAGTTCGCATTTAATGCAGGACAGGTGGATAAGGCAGCGCGGGGCTACAAGGACATCAACCTGAACGCATTTAAATGTGTGAAACCCAGTGGTTACTTGATGACCTTCTCGTGTTCGGGAGCGATTAGCGCCGACCTGTTCCAGAAGATCGTGTTTGGGGCGCTGGCAGACAGTGGGCGACAGGCACAAATCCTCAAGCATCTTGGCCCCGGTGACGATCATCCGGTGGCGTTGACGTTCCCTGAAGGTGCGTACCTCAAGGGATTGTTGTTGAAAGTTTATTAGGAAGTCGTCAGTTGCAAGAAGCAAGTTACAAGAGACAAATCATAAATCTCTA
This sequence comes from Aggregatilineales bacterium, assembly GCA_038328375.1. Classification (GTDB taxonomy): domain Bacteria; phylum Chloroflexota; class Anaerolineae; order Aggregatilineales; family Phototrophicaceae; genus CFX2. Next base: position 29,048 of record JBBQLX010000057.1, read on the forward strand.
GGCACCAGACTTCAGCTAATATATCAAGGAAATCGGATGCGTTATAACGTATCCGATTTTGATTCATATGATTCGCAATTTGTGCAGAATTTGCAGATTTCCCGCTGAAATTGCAGGCGGGAAACACGGGAGAAGCCGCTGAATTGACATTTTGTGCTGGCGGCAGGTTGCCTGCAATCCACCGAAATGGCGCAAGTGCAGCGGCTGGCTCGGCTAATGCCACCGCGCGAAAATTGCAGTTTCAGTTTTGGCAGATGCAGGCGAGCTATCCGCCGAAGTTGCAAAACTTTAATCACTTGTGGGCAGCGAAACAGCATGAGACAGCACCATGCGCCAATCTTCGTCCAGACGATTAAAGACATTGGTGATAGCGATTCGATCCACTACCCCTTCCCCATTTTGAAATTTCATATGGGCGATTTGTACACCGGTTAAAACGGCAGTATCACCCCAAACATCTACTTGAAGGTTTTGGCAGGTCACCAAGGATACAATCATCGGCATTGAGGTGAGCATATGAATAAATTCAGCGCGGTTTTGATCCGGCTCATTGGGTGATACACAGCGGTAATTCTCGGCTAAAACGAAGTCAAAGTCGGCAGGCACTTGGCTTTGAAGCGCCGACCAAAAACGCTGCTGCACTTGGAGGATACTTTCGATAGGGGTTAGGGTGAAGTAGGACATATTATCAATGTTCCTGTCGATTTGATGATTTGACGGTAATCGCTATGGAGTAATTGGGAAACAAGCTGTTTTGGCTAAATAAGTACATATTGTGTGATACATCAATCACCGATTCAATTTTAGACCATAAGTTCTACCGCGTCAAGCAAAAAGCGATAGAGTTTTCAAACCTTTCAGTCTTTTGACCGATATTCAAATCCATCCTCCTCTTTATAAAGATCGTTATCTTGCCTGACGAATTTATCCCGTGATGATTCGATGCTTGAAGCATATTTGAGATGGAGAAATCAACATGGGATACGCTCAAGCAAGTCAGATTATCAACGCGCCAGCCGAGGCGGTATGGAAGACGCTGAACGACATCGACAATACCGCAAAGTGGGTTGTTGGATTGGAAAGCGCGAAAGTCATCTCTAAAGGGGATTTTGGTGTCGGGACGTTATATAACGACACCAACAATTTAGGGCCATTCCTACAAGTGACTACTTGGAAAATTGCAGAATTTGAGCCAATGTCACATCAAGTGCATATGTCGAATTCGGGTAATTTGCCATCAACTATGCTGTTGACATTGGAATCGGTTACAGAAGGCACACGCTTAACGATGACGGTTGACTTCCAATTTATGCCTCATTGGGGAGTATTTGGGCGGATATTGGAAGGTTTGGTTATGAACCGCGCACTTAGTGGTGTACTGCGGCAAAATATGAACCAATTGAATATCTATCTGCAAAAGCAGGCCAACCAAGCACCCACTATCAATAAAATCATCGAAGTTCCGACTCTGCGTCTCAGACGTGAGCAAGTGCAAGAGGTATACGAAAGGGCGCGATAAGTATTAGCAAATAAAAGGACATGGCGTGTGCCGTGTCCCCAGAATATGACAACTTTAGTACGATTCGGGTTTGGTTTGCAGTTCGATCAGCCGTTTTATTTTCGAGCGCGTTTCCTGCCAGCTTATCGGGCTGAGACCGAGTTTCTCGCGAACAAATTCTTCGTCTTGCCCTTCGCGCATATCACGAACAGCACTTGACCAGCGTAACATCTCAAATGAGATTTTGGCGGGAATCCCGGCGGCTTCGCCAACATCTGACAAAATGTATTCGAGGTTACGGGCGGTGCAGTTGAAGATGGTTTCTTTGGGCGCGTACTGTGACAAATATTCATCCAACAAGCGCACCCAATCCGGTTCTAAATCAATACGGCGCTCTTTGAAGATATTCCGCACTTTATGCTTGATAGTCAGGACGGGGCGCTCACGGTTGGAACGGTCAATATCATCCGGTTTGAGGGCGACCGCTTCACTTTTCTTGATGCCCGTATCCAGAATAAGGCTAAAGAGCATTTCAGGGCGCGTATCCACCTCATCACCTTTTTTCATACCACGAGCAGCCACTAATGCGGCAGATATTTCATCACGGCTCAGGGCATAGGCTAAAGGCGCAGGGCCGGAACGTTGCAGCACGGCTTTGGCAGGGTCATGCGGAATGGCGTTGATGCTGTACAACCATTTGAAGTAAACCTTGAGAGTGGTCACACGGCGAGCATAGGTTTTGCGGCTGCATGGGACACCGCGCCCATGTTCCAGCCATTCCAAGAAGTCGTTGAGTTTATTGGTGGTGTACTGCCCTGCTGGCGTATCGCCTCCGGTGTTATCCGCAAGCAGTTGCAGGTCAGCGGTGAAGGCATTGACCGTATGCTGAGACTTGCCTTCTTTTTGAAGGTGCTGTTGAAACAACGGAATGGTATAACGCAGTTCGCTGTGGATATTCAGGTCTGCGGGGGTGACGGGTTGATTCTGGAAGAGTGGTATCTGGCGCAATTCGGTCATGAGTTTATTCCTATTATGACTATACGCAGCACTCATAGATTAAACATTTGTTCGCATTGTGTCAAGCGTTCCATACGATTTAACCACAGAGACACAGAGGATGCAGAGATCACAGAGTGTTGATATAGCACTTCACACAAACACGAAAACGAATCGCCATCCCACAGGGAGGCTTCGCACAGTTCGCCAAGAAAGAAGAGAACACCAAGGAGTTAGTGGCGTTGAGTCCATTCGGGGGTAGCGTAGACTTCGGTCATGAGTTGTTCAGCACAAAGGTATTCGGAATCGGTCAAGGTGGATTCATATTGTTGAAAGTCTACATCAAAGGTTTCGGCAAAACCTTGAACTAAGGCATGAGCGACTTCACTCCACACGATTTCATAGCCGAGTGCGTCGGCTAAGGTGAGTGCGCGTTGGCGAACGTGTTCTTCAGTAGATTGCCGTGAAATCTCATCGGGGAAGGCTAAGGCGTTGCAAATTCTCGCAATATCGCCAAATAAAGGCAGTGAGCCATGCTGAAGGATGGCATTTTTTCGCCGCATTTGAGCGCTGCCAACCAGCTTACGACCATCAACCGTAATTTCGTAATGCGAAGGGGTTTCAAAGCAAACTGGGCCTGCTTCGACCCGTTCGACGCGTTGATCGGCGCGTGGTGCTGCACCGAGGCGGGTAAGACCTGAGAGCAGCGCGAGGCTAATCCGCTGGTAACTTTCGACAACTGTGCCAGCGGAGAGTTCATCAGTAGCAGGCAAGGAGAGACTATAGGTTAGTTCATCAGTATGCAAGATGGCGCGACCGCCCGTAGGACGACGGACTATATCCCAACCAAGCTGGTTGAGGCGCGTAAAATCAACATCGGTGAAACGCTGCCCGTAGCCGAGGGATAAGCAAGACGGCTCCCAAGCATAGAGGCGTAAAGTCGGCGGGGATTGGCCTGCCCCAACTGCCTCCATGATGGCTTCATCGACTGCCATATTCCACGTACCAAAAGCAGGGTTATCGTAGATCAAGCGCCATTGACGCATATTCCCACCAGCCCTATACTCATAATTAGATCATGTTCATTAATTTTACGAGTGTCGAGACTTATGCAAAATCCTTCCGCGCATGATGACCAGCAAACAGTGGTCAATAATCGCCCGGTTTATGCGCCACCAAATCGCCAAGCTAATTTGCCGCCCGCACCGACTATTCCGTCTACTCCACCTGTTAGACAAGGTTACTCCAACCAACCCTTACCGCCCGCGCCAAGCCTGCAAGAGTCGGCGGCACGGGAACGGATGCGACGACGACGAGTCAATTCACGCAGCAAAGGGGGTGAATGGGCGTGGGTGGTGATCGCCGCCACGATTTTCGGTGTCGTCATGATCATGGGACTCAGCGGGTTTATCTTACTACGGGCTTCGCAAACCACACAAGAAGTCATGCCTACCGCAGTTATCATGCTGCCAACGCCGATTGAAGTGGCTAACGCAAATAGTGGCGACATCCAATCAGGTCAACAAATCACCTTGAGTGATGGGCGTAACCTGACCCTTTCGGCATGGGATGGGCAAACGCGCTTTACGGTTCTCATCGTGGGTTTAGACCGACGACCGGGTGAAACAGGTTTGGCCTACCGCACCGACACCATGATGCTGGTGAGTATTGATCCAGCGACGAAAACATTAGGAATTTTGAGTATCCCGCGTGATCTGTTTGTGTCGATACCGGGTTACAGCGAACCCCAGCGTATCAACACGCCAATGGTATTGGGTGAGTTGCAACGCCCCGGTTATGGGCCAGACCTTTTACAACAGACGGTTCAGTATAATTTTGGCATCCGTGTACATGATTATGTGGCAATCGACTTTAATACTTTCATCACAATTGTGGACGCGGTTGGCGGCATCGACCTTGATGTACCCTATGCGATCAGCGATACGAGTTTCCCTGATATGAATTACGGCTACGATCCGTTCTATATCAAGGCTGGTTTACAGCATTTAGACGGTAAGACAGCCTTGAAGTATGCGCGTACACGTCACGGTGACAGCGACTTTAACCGTGCTGAACGGCAGCAAGCAGTGTTGTACGGCATTCGTGACCGCGTTTTAAGCCTGAATATGATGCCGCAACTCATCTCCCAGTCACCG
>JBBQLX010000058.1:0-33567 GCA_038328375.1 Aggregatilineales bacterium
ATAAGTATTATCACCAATATCCGACTGCCTCTCTGGACAGCAAAGGTCTGCTGCTAGTGGGCGCGGCGATTGGTGTGCAGGATGGCGACATTGAACGAGCGCTGGCGATGGTGGCGGCTGAAGTCGATGTGCTGGTGCTGGACATCGCACACGGTGAGTTGGATTACACACAGGAAATTTTGCACCGCCTCAAAATAACAGAAAATGTAAAAACACCGATCATCGCCGGAAATGTAGCGACGATTGATGGGGCGAAATATGTACGGGACAGCGGCGCGGATGGCGTGAAGGTCGGTGTGGGTCCGGGTTACGTCTGCGAAACCCGTGATGTAGCCGGGGTGGGTGTGCCGCAGATCACGGCTATTATGAACGCGGCAGAAGCCTATAAGGATGACATTGACCGTATTCCAATCATCAGCGACGGTGGCATTCGTAAACCCGGTGATATGGCGAAGGCCATCGGTGCAGGCGCGGATACGATTATGGTCGGGTCGCTGTTCGCGGGAACCGAAGAAAGTCCCGGTGAACCCGTTGAGCAGGACGGCATCCTCAAGAAGATGGTGCGCGGCATGGCATCCGCGACCGCCTTTGAGAAGCGGTTGGCGTTGGGTTCAACCACCACCAGCCTAGAAGATTATGTTCCCGAAGGCCGCACGACTTTTACCCCTTATAAAGGAAAAGCGAGTAAAGTGGTCAAGAAACTGCGCGGCGGGCTGCTCTCCGGCATGAGCTATTCGAATGCGCGGACGATTGCCGAGATGCACGAACATTCACAGTTCATCATTGTGAAAAATCCGGGTGGGCCAGAACAACGCCGTCCGTTACAGACCTAAAGCAATACGGATTTAACCACCGAGGCACTGAGAAAGAAGAGAAAACCAATACATCCAGAACCCCCACCCCAACCCACCCCCCCATACACAGGAGGCTTCGCACAGCGATGGAGGGAGCAATACAGCATATAAAGTAGATTATTTTCATAGCAGATGCAGAGAAAACTAAGAAATATCGAGGAACATCATGAGGTGTTCCTTTTTGTTTGAGCGAAAGAGAACAGGCTTATCGTGGGGGAATAGTCAGGCAGGGCTATCGGAAGGCACTTATACTCCGGCAAATGAAAGGTTATCAAGGTAAATTTTATGCGCCGCAAATTACTACTGGGCTTGGCAATAATCGGTTTAATTGTTTTATGTATTCCTGCTGTCGATGCACAAAATGCCTTTCTATGTCCACTGCCCACGCTGTCTTCAGGCTTAGAAACACCACCACCGTCTATCCGCAAGCCGATTGAAGGCGACCAAACGGTTGAGTGGTTTGTAGCCCGATGCAATACCCAACAAACAGAGTATGTATTTGAAGGGCAAGCGGATAGTGTGTACACCGTTTTGCTAAAAGGCGCACAAGACAGCATTGGTACCCCGTGCATCACTCTTGTTTCGGCGGACGGCAGTTTGATTGGGACAGGCACGCCTATAGTTTCTAATGATCGAACACCCACATTAACGATTAGCTATGCACTACTTCCCACATCAGGGCAATATCGCATTATCAGTATGCCTTGCAACAATTCGAGTGGCTTTTTCACCATACAACTTATTAGTACAATCATCCAACCTGTCAAGTTTAATACCGTCGTTCAAGGGACATTTGACCCAGTCCAACAGAGTATTGGTTTTGGATTTGAAGGTCAAGCCGGTGATGAAATCTATGTGCAGTTTGATCCTCAAGACTCGCAGATAACGGTTGAGCTATTTTGTATACCTCGCGCAGACTGTGGTAACCCCACCGGCAGTATACCAATCAATTTCCGTGGAGGGCTATACAATACACCGATACAGTTACCGCTAACGGGGAAGTACCTCATCACTGTTCGTGCTCCCATGTCAAGCATCCAATTATCCATCAACCGTTTGGAACCGGTAGCAATTCAATACGGCGATAAAGTGGATGTTGAGTTCGATACTGACACATCTCTTCATGCCTTTCGTTTTGTCGGACATATCGCAGACATGGTGCAAATTCATGTAGAGAGTGATGATAAGATTGATACCGAACTGTCATTAATACAAAATGCTGCTGTGCTTGCGTCGGATGATGATAGCGGACGCAACTATGACCCCGAAATCCTCAACTGGCCGCTGACAATGGATGACGATTACCTGATCATCATCCAGCCATTACAGTTCAACAATACAGGCCATGTCACGCTCATGTTATCCAGTTCACATATTGATCTGGACGAGAAGCCACAGCTAGTAACGCTGGGCTTAAAACAAAAATATGCAGGGATGGCATTTACTGGAAAAGCTGGTGAGCACATCGAAATTAAGGTGCTCAACTTAACCAATAACGCCAATGCACCTCAAATAAGTGTTAGCCAAAATGGTAAGGTCATCGCTGAGGCACATCAGACTGGTGGCAGCGGAAGCGGATTGATATTTGTCTTGCCTGAAGACGGCAAGGTCTCTGTCATGATTTCCATTATGAACCCCACACAATCCACATTAGAGGTGTCGGTCAAGCATCTCGACGGTTCATAAACATAAAAGCTGCTTTCATCAAGGCAGCTTTTGTTGTTAAGTCAAATTCTAGAAGCGCTGATTACAGAATCTGCCAGAGGAAAAGTCTGGTGCGGGATGTTGAGCGTTCTCGAAGGAATATTCAGGTGTATCTCTCTCGACAATGCGACCTTGATCAAACTACAGTTCCCCATAGGCCGCGAGAATACGATCCATTTCATCATTCACGGTGTCATTCACCCAGCGGCGCTTTTCGTCGGCATCGAACCACGCCAGCGTCTGGCGAATGCCTTCGCGGAAGGGAATAAGCGCTTGGAAGCCGGGGGCAAACGCTTTGATTTTGCTGTTGTCAAAAATCGCACTACAGGCCTTATCGCCAATCAAGCCGGGGCCTAAATGTGGTATGACCTTCGCGATAAAATCAGAAGCGATATGAACAATATTGGCTTCCACACCGAGCGCGTCGGCGATGGTCATATAAATTTGATCCCACGTTAGCACTTCATCTGAGGTGATATGGAAGGCATGACCGAGCGCCTGATCGCTGCCGACCAGTCCTAGAAATCCCCGCCCAAAGTCTTCGGCATGGGTCACGACCCACAGCGACGAGCCATCACCATGAACGATAATCGGTTTACCCTTTTTCAGCCGATCCGCAAGGGTATAGCATCCCCAACCACCAATCGCGATTGGGAAATTGGTGTCATAGGTCAGCGAAGGACGGACAATCGTCACCGGAAATCCTTCCTGACGATAGGCCTGCAATAGTCGTTCTTCACAGGCGATTTTGTCGCGCGAGTAGTCCCAATAGGGATTACGCAGAGGTGTTGACTCGGTAATGATCGGATAAGTTGGCGGTTTCTGATAAGCCGAGGCCGAGCTAATAAAGATAAACTGCTTCACTCGCCCTTGGAAAAGTGCCAGATCGCGCTCAATATCTTCGGGTTTATAGGCGATCCAATCCACCACCACATCAAACTGCAAATCCTGTAAAGCGGCGCGTACATCGTCTGGCTGATGGATGTCCGCAACCACGTTATGAACGCCGGGTAAATCGGCTTTTCGTATGCCACGATTCACATGATAAAGCTCAATTCCTTTTGCCAGCGCCAAGCGGCTGACGGCGGTGCTGATGAAACCTGTGCCGCCAATAAACAAGACTTTCATAACAGACTGCTCCGTCAAAATTTATTAATCTTCAAATTGCGCCATGGTTGTTTGAAAGGCGCGTGTGTTTAATTCTTCTAATGACCAGCCTGTCAGGTCTTTAGAAAAGACTTCAACCGCCCACGGGTCGGTGTAGCCCATATTATTGGCACACTGAATAAATCCCTTGATGTCGAATTCGCCTTCGCCGCAAAATCGTCTGCCTCCCGATGAATCATGGCGAGGACTTGCGGGCGGGAAACCATCGTTTAGCTCCAGATTGATCAAATACTGCAAGGGGATTCGGCTAATTTCCTCAAGCGTGATTCCAAGATTCACCACATGGACAATATCGACGATTAAGCCGCCGCTCTTAGCACCTGCGGTTTCAACCATTGTCAATGAGTCCTTCAGATTGTTGAGCATGGAGGAAGCCATAAACTCGAAACCGATGGTCGCACCGTAATCCTCGGCCTCTTTGCATAAGGCCGCAAACGCCTCAATGAGACGCGGCATGGGGCATGGCGTATTATAAAAATCCCCGATTTTGACGTGCTTTGCGTGTAAGGCTTCGGATGCCTCTAGCAACCTTCGCTTGCGGCTATCTGATTCGGCTTTCCTTGCACCATCGAGAAACCAATCAGTCAGAAACTCAAGCTCAAGATGTTGAATGCCGTTGTCATCCAGAATGGTCTTCATTTCTTTCAGCGTGTACTTTTGGAGGGTATGTTCCAAGTCGGTATGCCAGACGCCAATGCCCTTGAAACCAGCCTTAGCAGCGGCTTCTACTCTATCTTTGAAATCAAAACGGCTTATTTCACCGTCGCCGGGATACATTCCAGCGGTCGTCCAAAATAAGTTCATCAATTCCACATTATTTTTCATGTTGAAATAACCTAATCTTTTTCGAGTCTGGTCTAAAAAAAGGACATTCCTTTTTCACCTGACAGAATCATTTGCCTCAAGCGAACAGCAGATTGCTGATTGGCTTGAGGCAAATTGAGATGATCAATTTAGGATTAAAGGATTTGTGAGAGGAAGAGTTTGGTACGGGGATGTTGGGCGCTTTCGAAGAAATATTCGGGTGTACCTTGCTCGACGATCCGGCCTTGATCGAAGAAGATGACACGATCAGCCACTTCACGGGCGAAACCCATTTCGTGGGTGACGACGATCATGGTCATGCCGCTGAGCGCGAGTTCCTTCATCACGTCCAGCACTTCTTTAATCATTTCAGGGTCAAGGGCGGAAGTCGGCTCGTCAAAGAGCATGATCTTCGGTTCCATCGCCAAGGCGCGGGCAATGGCTACGCGCTGCTGCTGACCACCGGAAAGTTGACCGGGGTATTTGTTGGCTTGTTCGGGAATGCCTACACGCACCAGTAATTCTTCGGCCTTCGCTTCGGCTTTGTCCTTCGACCAACCGCGTACCTTCATCGGCGCAAGCGTGATATTTTCGGCAACGGTTTTGTGCGGGAAGAGATTAAACTGCTGAAAGACCATGCCGATTTCGCGGCGTATGGCGGCGATGTTCCGCATGTCATTACCGAGTTCAATGCCGTCAACCATGATTTGGCCGGACTGATGTTCTTCAAGCCGGTTGATGCAGCGGATGAATGTCGATTTGCCCGAACCTGATGGGCCGATGACGACCACCACTTCCTGCGGTGCCACATCGACGGTGATGTCGCGCAGGACATGGAACTCTCCGAACCATTTATTGACATCTTTACAGGCAATTATCGGCTCATCGGACTGTGCCGCTTCGATATTTGTTTCTGCCATGTTTACTAACCCTCGTTAAAAAATGCCCGATAAAATGCTGGTGGATGACACACTAAATTTGCATCTTAATTGCCTGCCCCGCGCCAGTCGATTCAATCCGGCGGCTGATGGCAGCAATGATATAGCTGAAAATGAAGTAGAAGATCGCGATAAACATAAAGGTTTCACGTCGCAGACCCAAGAACTCGGTTTGTGAGACGATATTTTGTGCCATACCGGTTAAGTCGAGCAAGCCGACGATGGCAACCAAGGATGTATCTTTAAACATACCGACGAAGTTACCCATCATCGGGGGAATGACCAACCGTAGGGCTTGAGGCAAGGTGATGAACAGGGTAACCTGCAACCCGTTCAAGCCGAGTGCTTTAGCCGCTTCATCTTGACCACCGGGGATGGCTTGTAAACCGCCGCGCACGACTTCGGCGTTATAAGCCGCCGTGAACAAAACGGTGGCGATCATAGCGCGGAACGCACCCGGAAAGCTGGCAAGAGCCGGATTAATCAGCGGAATGAGTAACTGTGCCATGAACAAGACGGTGATAAACGGTATACCACGCAGCAGTTCAATATAAATCGTACAAGCAGTACTCACCACTGGCATTTTGCTGCGCCGCCCCAAAGCCAGTAGAATGCCTAACGGCAGCGACCCGATGATGCCCACAATGGTCAGCAGCATGGTCAGCAATACACCGCCCCAACGCCTCGTATCAGTAATTGGCAAAAAGCCGTTATCGCCTGTCAAACCATAGATAAGGATGAAACCGAGGATTGGTACAACAACCAATAACCAAGTTATCGCACGGGTTGAAGTGGCTCGTGGACGAAGAGAAGGCGAGAAGAAACGGTCAAGGAGTTGACCCACCACGCAACCGAGTGTTCCAACAATGGATACCACCAACAAAAAGACATTGATCTGGTTCAGGAACGGCGCAACATAAAGCCGCAAATAATCACTAAAGCTGGCTGTGCCACGATACTGGTTACTGGTCACCACAACGAAAGGCATACGACGACCATTTTCATCACTCGGTATTGTAGCTTCAGTCGTAAAAGTATCAGTCATGCGCACGTATTGAGAGATACTTCCGACAACCGAGCTGGTGTCGTCTAACCCACGTGTAATGGTTCGCAAGAGAATCGGGTAAATTCCTTTTGTTTCAAGGAGATCAATCACTTCAGGATCATCTACTTCTTTTTTAAGCACATACCAGCCATCTTCAGGCAGTGTCACGGTCATTCCTTGGCTAGGATCAGTTAACACGACATCACCATCAGGCAGCGCTTGCATGGTCGAGCCTTGCAATATGGTGACATGCACAGGCGTTTGATTGATTTTTAGTGTATCAACGACCGGATCAGAGTCCTCTAGGCGGCTTAGTTCGCCTTCAGCACGACTGCGCTGATTTGGGGTTAGTGAATCAGCCGCAAGTAAGCGAGTTAGCTCCGCTATCTGTGCCTCGGTCTCAAGCCGATTAGCCGCAGCATTCATGGCTCCATTGGAAGCCGAATCCGCAAAACTGTTCAACTGTGACAGTTTGTTATCCGAGCCGGAGAACTGATCAGCTAAACGCACACTGACGGTTTCGCCCGCGACAGCAATGAAAGCCACCGCATCTTGCGGCACCGGTCCTGAATCGCTACCGATTTTGGCGGTTCCTGCCGCAACATAAAAGGGAGGGAGTGGCAGTGTGGCGTAGATCACAACCGGTATGATGAACGTCAGCGCGACAAACACGCCTAAAACGATGGCATGAGACAGTCGCATACGCGCCCAAGCAGCCAGTGCCATACCAATGGTGAAAGCCGTTAGCAAAACGACAATCGTTACACGCCAATCAGCTTCAGGCTCATAACGACCAACCATTAACAAGCGAATGTTGAAGTTGATGGCGTACCAGTTGGCCTGCCCGACCGTCCAAGTGACAAAGGAAACACCCACAGAACCCACAATAAAAAGTACGACAATCGTGAGGATACTATCCCCAACCGTATTAAAGAGATTCTTCTTGATCCATGCCAGCGGTCCAACTGCAAGCAGTGGCGGCTTACGATGCGCGGCATCGGCATCGCTGACGATGGTCTTAGCACCTAAAGGATTAACGTGTTGTTCATTGATGGTTGTCATGAAGCGCTACCTCGTCACCAGTTGGAAGCGGCGATTCGCCAAGTTGGTAAAGAAGGCGATAATCAGGCTGATGGTCAAATAAGTTAACATAATTAAGGTAATGCCTGATACCGATTGACCTGATTGATTCATAATGGTTGTCGAAATGGTTACCACGTCAGCGAAGGCAATCGCGATTGCGAGGCTGGAATTCTTCGCTAAATTGAGATATTGGCTAGCAAGCGGTGGAATAATCACCCGCATGGCTTGCGGTAAGATAATCATCCACAGAGTTTGGGTAGTGGTGAAGCCCAAAGCGCGCGAGGCTTCAATTTGGCCTTTGGGTACGGCGAGAATACCTGCCCGTACAATTTCAGCTATAAAGGCCGCCGTATAGATAACCAACCCCAGTAAGAGCGCAATATATTCCGGCGAAACCTGCGTTCCACTCACATATCCAGATACGATGCCTGCCGCATTAACACGCTGAACCGGCAGCACATACACGATTGGACTCGTACTGTAATAATCCTCGTCGGCTGAAGTTAGTAACCCTTGACTGCGGGCATCGTCAAGGCTCAGGAAAACAGTTTGATCATCTTTTATGACAGGCACAGTGGAAGGCTGCGGTTGTGCGCCAACTGCAAACCAGCCAATTACACTAAAGATCACAACTGCTAAAATGCTATAGCGCAAACGTGGATATGCCCTTCCAGTTTGTTCGGTCAAACGTCCCAAATAAATCCAGAGGATGAGTGCCAAAGATATGCCGACCGCGACAAAGGCCAGCCAACCAGCGAAACGTGCCGTCGCGTGCAGTTCGGGAAATGCAAAACCACGACGACTAATAAAAATAGTGGGCGTGATGTCGATTGGAAATCCGTTATTCGGAAGGATGCCGAAGTAAAAAAGCAGACCACCCACAAACTGCCCGACCGTCAAACCCAGCGCTCGCCAACGCATTACATTTTTGATCTGGGTAAAGGCAAGGGCAATAAGAACAATACTAATGACTGCATAAATAACGAAACCTATGCTGTTGAGCGAAGCACTACCGTAGGCTGCACCCAAAAACAGGAAGCCCGCCTCAATAGCGACAACGCCTCCCAACAAAGCAGCCACACAGAAAAAGCGGCGTGGTGAACCGATTATGTCTTTCGCCAAATAACCAAACCATAAGAAGGCAACGACTGCTATTTCAATCAGCCAATGGAGTGGAAACGCAAAACGCCCTTCAGGGAGCAACGTCAGCGGCGCGCGAAAATCGGGCAGTGAGGTTATAACGATGGCATACCAAAAGATAAGCTGAATCAGTATTGGGGTATTTCTTAGGAGTTCAACTGCGCCACGCGTAACATTGCGTAATAACCAGTTGCTACTCAACAGGAAAATACCAGCTAGAACCCCGACAATGGTTGTTAAGACCAACCCGGCACTGATAACCCGCAGTGAATTGGTAAGACCTACCTTAAATGCGTCGCCGTAGTTGCTGCTAGAAGAATACCAAGAGGGGCTTTCACCAATATCAAAACCGGCCCGGTTTGTGAGAAAGGTGAGATTCGGAGTGAGATTTTTTGAACTCAAAGAGGTCAGGATTGATCCCCACAGCAATGAGATCAGATAGACCAAAACAAATGCAAAAATCAGTTGTCCGATAACCGACAATATACGTTGATCGCGCAAAAACGCTGGAACGAGACTTCGGTTTTGAAACGAACCTGTAGAATTGTGTGAATCGTAGGCCATAAGCTTGAACTTAACCTGTCAAGTACGGTTGGTTATGGGTATGCATGCGGTCAAAAATATTAAGTATCTTTATTCAAGAATTTTCGTTTTTGATTAGATAAGGGCGACATAATGCGTCGCCCTTATCGATATTACAGTCAAAACCAGAGCAATGACTAACGGAACGGGGGCGAATACATCAAACCGCCCTTGGTCCACAGATCATTGACACCGCGTCCCAAGTTAAAGGGGGTGTCGGGGCCGAGGTTACGGTCGAAGATTTCGCCGTAGTTACCGACCTGCTTGATGACCTGCACCATGAAGTCATTCTTGATACCAAACAGTGAGCCGATGGCGTTGTCGCCCTGACCCAAGAAGCGCGGAATTTCAGGATTTTCATTCGTCAGGAAGGTATCAACATTCTTGCTGGTAATACCGTATTCTTCAGCCTGAATGGTTCCGTAGACAACCCAGCGAACAATGTCTGCCCACTGCGGATCAGACTGGGGGGTGACGGGGCCAAGGGGTTCCTTGCTCATGGTCACATCCAGAATGGTGTACAGGCTGGGATCAGCGCTGCTGCCCTTGTAGGCAACCAGACCGCTCTTGTCAGTGGTGAAGGCATCGCATTGACCCTGTACGAAGGCATCCCATGTGGCTGCGGCTTCTGAGAAAGTCTTGGGCGTATATTTCGTGACACCGGCGAGACCCATCTGGTCAGCCAAGTTGAGTTCAGTGGTCGTGCCGCTCTGAACGCAGACGGTAAGATCCTGTAAACCTTTGAGATCAGTAATACCGCTGTCAACCTTGACCATCATACCCTGACCATCATAGAAGGTGGTGGGGGCGAAATCTGCACCCCAAACCGAGTCACGGCTGAGGGTAAAGGTGGTGTTACGCGACATGATGTCAATTTCTTCGGACTGAAGAGCAGCTTGGCGTTCGCCGGCTTCCAACGGACGGAAGCTGACCTTGCTCGCATCACCTAGAACGGCAGCGGCGACTGCACGGCAGAAATCGACATCGAAGCCTGCCCATTCGCCTGCATCATTCACAACGGCGAAACCAGCGAGACCGCCTTTGTTCGCTCCGCAGATTACTTCACCACGATCCATAACACGTTTGGTGATGGGACCTACGGTAACGGATGGTTCTTGTGCAGTAGCGACACTAAATATGCCGACTACCATCGCAACTAATATGAACAAAACTGAAGAACGTTTAAGCATCTATCCCAACTCCTTTAATTACACGACACACTATATTGCCATTTGACGCGGCTTTATATGGTACTTGCTTTGCCAAAGATACTGGCAGTCTACCGTAATTGACTTAACATGTCAAAAACTGATACCTCGATTTATATACGAACTTTTGGATGCACATTTTGTACAAAGTAGCAGTAGATTTAACCTTTCGCTGGCGTTATTTGTTGTAATATCAAAGTGCAAACAGGCCACCTCCACGCAAAAGTTCGGTGCGATTTAGTTTAAAAAGTTCCTAGCATCAGTAACTATTGGCTGCGTAATATATCCATCCAAATGACAAATTCTACAAATCTTTGCGCCATGCAACCTCAGTCGGCAGCCAACCGATGCGCCCAAAGTGATTGACCTGTGGGCTATCTGGCAAGGCGGCGACGACTTCGTTTACGGACACTTCACGGAAGCCAAAGCGCTGCCAGTATGCCCCTGCACCTGTGCTAAAGCAGTAGACAATATGCCGTCCTGCCATGCGGCAGCCTTCAAAAGCGGTGTTGGTCAAAGCAGCGCCTAATCCTTGGCGACGGAACAGCGGATCAACCGCTACACTGCGAAGCAAACCAGCAGTATCACCTAATTCCATTGCGGCGATGCCAACAATGGCTTGCTTGCCAAATTCTTCAACGAGCCAGCACTGTGTACCGGGTTCAAATAAGCCGTCGGTCACAAGTTGGCAGTGCTGTAAGAGCAATTTTATGCGGGGGAAATCATCCATCATGACATAACGAATAATAATATCAGTCATAACACTTTCGCACTCCTTGTGTATTTTCCCTAAGAGTGCAGTTTATCTTGTCCTGCACAAACTTCTTGAGTAGGAAAAGACAAAAAGCTGACTGAATATTTTGTATTAGTTAGTGAGAGGGGTTCTCATTAAACATATGACAGCGTCGAATAGAGATAAAATTAGCTGCTTGTAAGCTCAGAAATAATTCTCCCACAAATATCCGTAATAGCAGCTTTTTTCCTATCGCCTTTCATACCATATAACGGTTCACTTACCATATTGGTTGCTTGCAGTTGTGCTAAGGGCGATTCTTTGAATAGACAAGATTCAACCAATACCCAATAGATTTTTAACTGACCTTTTTTAGCACGCTTTATCAATATAGGTAACTCTTGGTCAGTGATAAAGTCAGAATTAAGAAAATCTTGTGTAACAAGAAATAATGCGCCATCAGCATTTTCAAGCGCAGTATTAATTTCATCATGCCAACGATCACCAGCGGCAATTTTTGTATCATCCCAAACTTCTAGTTTTTGATTCTTTTGTGCAGGATCAAAATATTTTCTGAATTCGGTTCGCCAATTATTATTTACATGAGAATAACTGATAAACAATTTGGGCAACTTTGATTTTTTTGCAGTGACTGTTTTTGCAGAACTAGATTTAGCTGGAGTGCGTTTTGCTTTTACACCTTCTGGTAACGCTACCCCTTTATGGTAATACAACTCCTCACGCCCACTTGGGTTCAAATCTGATTGTGCATACTCTACTTTAACAATCTCATCATATGTGAGGAGCATATTGGAAATTGACTTGAGATTAGGTCGAAGTGGCTGAAGGTAGTTTGTCATTTGGACACGAGTTGCTGGTGTCTTTGTTTCTTGGAACCAAATTTTTAACAGATCAGGGATTTCATCTTTTTTGATGCCCCACTCTTTCAATCCCCATCCGTCATTACCTTTTGCGTACCACTCACCTGAAAGGAAGTTTTTGACCTGTGGTATTTTCCTACCAAACGGTTTGAGACGTTGGGTGATTTCTTCTTCCATCTGGCGAACGGTCATCTGTTTCTTGTTTTCAAATAAAATACGATACGGCATCTGATAGTCATATAATTCTTCAAGTTTGAATTGAACTGAAGCTTGTTCTTTAAGAACTTCGATACTGGGATTTATAGATAAAATAAAACGAACAAGTGCTTCATCAGGCATGTTTTTACTACGTTTTTTATCTACAATACGTCGACGCAAGACACTAACTTCAATTGGCTCAGGCTTTATATTAAGAATCTCAATGATCGTTTCATGGAGGGTTTGAAGTATTTTTGGAGTGACATCATTATCTGTTAATTTCCAGATAATTTGACAGCCAACAATATCGATTCTCTCAAATTCAAGCAAATAAAATGTAATAAGCGCTATACCTATTTGTGCGGCGGTTAGGGATTCATAATTGTAATGGGCATTTAGTCTTGCGATTAGCTTTTCTTCAGTATTAAAATTATCAACATAGTTTTTACTTCCTATGAGATCTGCTCTAAGCGATTGTAATTCTCCGGTTATAAGTGACGTTTTTTCATCTTGATGAAGGGCTTGCATGAGACCATTCAATGCACTTCTAAGCTTCTTAACTTCCGCTTTTGAATCTAGAGATGCGATATTTTTACGCACTTCCTCAAGCGAAGCAGCACCATCTAATCCAAAGTTGTATTCAAGAAAACCATATAAATCTGAGGAGAGTTTTGTTTTGGCAATTTCCAGCAAAATGGAAATTAAATTAATTTCTGGTGTTGGATTCGACATAGAAATGTTACCTTAATAAAAATAATGCATTACATAACATTGTATGTAATTTTGATGCGGATGCCAATTAAGAATACTAAAATAATCTCAGTTACATATAAGCGCAGGTCTTCAATCGAGTGAAAGGTTAAGAAACCCGAACCAATTGCGCTTTACAAATTATGAACTTTCGTTCTACAATAAGGGCTAATGATCGAACGATTTTGAGAGGGATAGGATGCTACGAACTGCTGTTCAACCATTGCTTAAAGATCAGCAAAGACAGCGGCAGCGCACCTCTGGCACAGCGGTGGCATCAGCCGAGCTAGCCGCCGAATAAGTGTCATTTCAGTGGCATTAGGCGAGCTTCCCGCCGCACAAAAATGTCAACTCTGCGGATACAGCCGAGCTTCCCGCCGGATAATTCAGCGGAAGTAATGCAAATTATGCAGAAAATGCGGCAATAAATGCAATTTCTGACGATTACTCTCAGAAGTTTGGCTTCATCTATACGGCAAATGAGTTAGGCTGAGGTGTTCTGGACAAACATCCGATGACGGTATTTTTCGTCTTCGCGTTCGTGGATTTTATTCACTTGTTCGCGTGTCATGAAGACAGGCTCACCCACCGTATACGCGCCGTAAAAGATGTTGGCGGCCTTCACCGTCATGGCGGTTATGCTGAGGATTTCTTGCGGCGTTTTCCCTAATGCGATCAGACCATGATTTGCCAGCAGCACGACCTTGGGTGTTTCTTTCCAATCCAACTTGTAACCGCGCACTGCCTTCTGAATGGCGTGGGCTAAAGGTAAACCGGGGTCTACATAAGGTACATAAACTGACTCCGGGCCACAGATAACCACTTCATCCGGGAACATGCGGTTGGCTGCAAATTCACGGCCTCTCATACTACACATCAGACGGTTGACAGCCGTCGCGTGGGTATGCCCGACGTATTGAACATCGAATTCGTCTAAAAGCATGGCATGGAAAGAGACTTCAATCGAAGGTTTACCGGACGCATTAGCATCAATTTTCGCGACTCGCATCGCCTCCTCTTGAAGCGCACGTTCAGCCTCGGGTTCGAGTGGCGGGGAAGAAGGCGGTCGATTAAGCATCTCTAAAATGGGCGCAAACTTCACCGCGACAAAGCCGTTTTCCGTGATGCCATTCATCTGCTGACCACTGGCTTTAATCCAGAACGAGTCGGCATCAATGCGGCAAGAGGTATTGCCCTCGCCAACGATGACATAATCCATGTGCGGCTGACCGAGGGTGCGGGTCATATCCAGCAAGGGAGCAAGGGTGGAAGATGGAGTGGTCATGATGGATAGTCCTTAGTTTCATGGCTGACGCGATATATCGCGTCCCTACGAACAGAAATCTTGCGTAGGGACGGCATATATGCCGTCCGTTTGCCTTCGACCGATTTAATTTATCAACACTCAATATCGCGTCCGGTATATTGATTAATTCTCAGACAAGTTCTTAGCCTAGTTTGCGGGCGAAGTTCACGAATACGCCGTTGCTCCAACCGAAGCCGCGCACCGAGCCATACAACCCGCCTTCTTCTTTGCCACCAATTTCAACCACATTATATTTTTCCCACATTGCACCGGTTTGGTTAAAAACGGTAGCGCAGTTATCACACCACTTCCGCATAACCCGCTGCGCTTCGGCTGTAAAACCATAGTTGATTAAGCCCTCAACGACAATCCAATTGAGGGGAGCCCAACCATTAGGATAAGCCCACTGACGACCCGTTTTTGAGTCCAGTGAAGTGACCAAGCCACCAGCAAACTCAAAGCGTGGCAGCCATTCGCGCACAATAAGCGCGGCTTGGTCGGGTGTGGCTACTCTGCCCCACAGTGGATAAAAACCCGCCAAGGAAGGTGTCGGGTTACAACCTTTGGAGGCTATATCGTAGTCGAAAAAGAAGCCCTGCCCACCATCCCACATCAAGTCCAACATGGTTTCGCGGCGTTTGCTGGCACGGGCAGCCCAACTTTCGGCGCGTGATGTATCACCTTGCATCTGAGCAACGCGCTCATAATCTTTTTCACGGCGGTAAAGCATCGAATTGAGGTCAACCGGTAAATGTTCCAGCCAACGGTCATCACAACGCGTACTGTGATCCCAACCACTTTCGCAGGAGGCCAGCATATCTAACACATTGATGTCGTAATAGCGTGATAGACCTGCATCAATCAGGCGTTTGTGTGGCTGCTGTGTACCATGCCAAACAGTTTCATGTTCGCGCTCGGAAACTTGCATCGCACGGGCGAGAAAATCATCGGCCTGCTTTTGATCTTTTTTAACGAGAACGTCATAGGACAGCCAGATCATTTCGTTGAGTACTGGCGGTTGGCTGCGCGATAAAAAGTAATAACGACTGCCGTTGGGAATAACCCCGAAGCGGTTGAACAGGTAGAGCATATTCTCGGTCATATCAATGATAAGCTGTTCGTACTGTGTGCCGACTACACCTAGCGCCTCGAAAAAGCTGTCCCAATAGTACATTTCTTGGAACATCTCGCCATCGCCGGGAACAATATAGGGATTGGGTAAGCCAATCTTGGTTTGTTCATCCTGTAACTGCTGGCGAATGATTTTAGGCCAATAGGCGCTGATGTAATCGAGAACGGGTTGATAATCCATGAACAACTCTCCAAAAATAAACAGAGGCAAGTATATTATACCCGCCTCTGCGTATGGACACGAAGGATCATGTCCTAGAAAAACTACCGACTTTTTTAGAAGTCGAAGCCTTCAATGTTGTCCTTGGTGAAGGTGAAAGCCGGGCCAAGCAAGACTTCGCTGCCATTGATGATCTGCAATGTGCCGAGCTTACCGCCATCAACACTTGTGTCACCGGGCTTGAGATTGCCATCAACCACTGCACGCATGACATAGACAGCCGCGTAACCCAGATCAACCGGGTTCCAAAGCACGACCGACTTCACACAGTCTGCCGCAACAAAGGGCTTCATGGGGTTCGGTGTAGCCAAACCAACGACTGCAACCTTACCGCAAGCGCCGCCCTGTGTAACGGCATCGGCTGAGCTGGGGGTAGCAACGCTGGTCATGCCGAACAAACCGTTCAACTCATCACCATACTTGTTCAACAAGGTGGTGGCCTGATCGAAGGATTGTTTGGCATCTTCCTGTGCTTCAACAGTTTCCAACCACTTCATGTTGGGATAGCACTTTTCCTGATAGGATTGCATTTCGGCAATCCACCGTGCCTGATTGGGGGTGGTAAAGGTGCTGGTGACGATGGCGAAGCTGGCTGCATCTCCCTTTTCGGCGACCATGTCATCAATCAATGCCTTAGCAATACCGTTGAATTGTGCCTGATTGACAAACCATTCACGAGCATCAGGATCGCTGTTGGCATCATAACCAACGACGTGTATACCGGCTGACAATGCTTTCTTCAACACAGGGGCAATCGCACCCGGATCGTTGGCGGCGAACAATACACCGTTCACGCCTGAAGTGACCGCATTATCAATAAAGGTGATCTGCTTGTCGATGTTAGCATCGGTCGGGCCGTCGGTCTTGACGGTGACATTACCGAGTTCAGCAGCAGCTTCCTGCATACCCTTGGCGGTAGCATCGAAGTAACCGATACCGATCAGCTTCGGCACATCAATCAAGGTGATAGGCTGACCAGCCAGATCAGGCGCACCAGTGGGTTGACCACCATCATAGGCGGGCATTTCCATCATTGCGGGTGTCATCTCAGCCATCGCTGCATCAGGCGTGGTTTCTGCCATCATCGCATCGCCCATACCGCAATCTAGAGGGGAGGTGGGAAGATCATCCGCACCATCCCATTTGGCTGCTTGAGCGTGGACAGGTGCAAGTGCCATAACGCTCATCGACAGAACAATAACAACTACTAAAAAGAGTTTCTTCGACATCTGTACTTTTCTCCTCTGATAGCATCTAACGAAATTAATCGGACATTATTCTTTTGGTTTTCGCCTGTCTGCACATCACCTCCTTTAAAGGCGGCATCCGTTCAATGGCAACACTAAAATTAATTACACTTACGCGCTCGCACCCGTGCGGCGCTGGATAAAATTATTAACCATAATCGAGAGTATCAGAACGATACCCACAATAACAATAGTCGCATCACCCTTGACACCGGTCAGTGATAGACCATCCTTAAGCAGTTGGATCATAACCAATCCAATGACTGTCCCAAGAACCGTGCCACTGCCACCGAAAATACTGGTTCCACCTAAAACGACTGCCGCAATCACATCCAACTCCAAACCTGTTCCCATATCGGAGCGAGTCGTACCCACACGAGACACATAGATGTAACCGGCTATGGCAGCCATAAAACCAGAGAAAGTGTAAATGAGTAGTTTGACACGGTCAACCGGAATGCCTGAAAAACGCGCACCGAGTTCGTTGTTACCAATGGCGTACAAGGAGCGTCCAAAGGTTGTCCGTGCCAATACGACACCCGTGAAAATAATGACGACCACCGCCACCCAGAGCTGTGTCGGCGCACCTGCGAAATCTTTCTGCCCCAATTGGGCGAACCACTCTGGATAACCGCGCACCGACCGCGCTTGACTGATTCCTTCGGCTAGACCTCGAAAGAGCGCCAAGGTTGCCAGTGTCATAATCAAAGGGGGTACATTCAGCTTCACAATGAAAAGACCATTGATGAAACCGGCTAACGTACCCACAGCAATCGCGATAACAATAGATGTTTCTAATGGCAGTCCCAAGTTTTTCGGATCGAAGCAGTAGCCCAGCACAATCGCGGTCAACCCGAAAATTGAACCGACTGACAGATCAATACCGCCAGTGATGATAATAAAGGTCATGGGCATCGCCATCAATGCGACTTCAGTCAGGAGGCGACCTTGATTCAGGATATTGTCTTTGGTCAAAAATTTATCGGTCTGGGTAGACAGTATCAGTACAGCGATGACCAAAATAATCGCCAATACGGTTTCCTGTTTGAGCAGCAGGCGCATAATCCCAACGCCGCCGGGACGCTGAGGCGGTTGGATAGGGGTTTCGCTAACGGTCATAATATTATTCTTTCTCTTTTAGCGACGGTTGAGGCGACGGCGACGATAAATATCGACTAAAACGGTCACCAAAATCAAAGTGCCGCGTACTGCATTAATCCAATAAGGTGAAATACCGACGAAAACCATCGCTGAACTGATGACACTGAGTAAAATGGTTGCCAATGTTGCCCCGATGACCAAGCCTGTACCACCGAGAATACTGACACCGCCAACCACAGCGGCGGTAATCACTTTGAGTTCCAAACCAACCGGAATGCTGGCCTGAATAGAGTTGAACTGGGTGGCGTACATGACGCTGCATATACCCACACACAGGCCATTGAGGATGAAAGCGGTCATGGTGATGCGGCGGCTGTTGATACCGGAAAGACGGGCGGCTTCAGCATTACCCCCAACCGCATAGATGGAACGTCCGGTGGAGCTGTAACGCATCCAAATTGCTCCAATAATGGTTGCAAGGATCATGAACCATATAGGAGTGGGGATGCCCAACCAATCACGCTGAGACAAGAAAAAGTCGGGTGGCATGTTGGTGATGGTCGTGCCACCCAACACGATAATCAGACTGCCTTTGAGAATACTCAACATGCCGAGCGTCACCACAATGGATGGGATACGTAGAAAGGCGACAAAGAAGCCATTGACCGCGCCAACCAACATGCCTACTAAAACGGGAACCAGCCAACAGAGCCAAACCGGAAAGCCATTGGTGACCATTGTGCCGGCGAGGATTGCCAGCACACCGACCAGCGAACCAATCGAAATATCAATATTGCCGGAAATAATCAGGATAGACATTCCGACTGCGGCTACAGCGAGATAAGCATTGCTCTGAAAAATATCGGATAGATTATTGGGGGCGCGGAAGCGGGGATAGGCCGCACTGACCCCAACCATCAACACAACAATCACAATCAGTAAAATGCCTTCTTGTGAGGTGATGAGGTTACGAAGAGTCCGCATCCGGTTCGGTGCAGCGGTGGATGTGGGCTTAGCAGTCGGCAATGGGGTTGCAGTCATAAGCATTACTTTCTTGCGAATAAATTTATCTACACACTATTTTGGAAAATCTTTTTCTCGTCAGCCAGTAAATCGGGTGTGATGTCCGCCAATGAATGGCAACCGCATAAAGCCATTGCCAGATCAAGCTCTTGAACAATCAAATCAAGGACGTGACCGACTCCGGCTTCACCATCTACTGCCAATCCCCAAAGCAGCGGACGACCGAGCAGTACCGCTTTTGCGCCCCGCGCCAACGCTTTGAGTACATCTGTGCCACGCCGGATGCCACCGTCGATGAGTACGTCAGCCGCACCATCCACCGCTTGCACCACATCGGGTAATGCGTCAATGGTAGCGAGTGCGCCATCTAGCTGCCTGCCACCATGATTGGAAACAACAATGCCATCCGCACCGTGATCAAGCGCAAAGCGAGCATCGTCACCGCGCAAGATGCCTTTCACCAACACGGGTAAGTTCGTGATCGACTTCAACCAGCGCACATCACTCCACCGCAGATTATCTTCAAATATATCCGCATTATAAGCATCTGAGCCTTCTTGGTTATCTAGCGGTAAATTCTTGGCTTTAAAAGATGAAGGCAGTGCAAAATTATTGCGAATATCACCTTCGCGCCGTCCGAGAACCGGACGATCAACCGTTAGGACAATCGCCTTATAACCACAAGCCTCGACTCGCTCGACCAAGTTCCGCGCGGCAGCACGATCTTTATAGAGGTAAAGCTGAAACCAATTTGCGGCATCCGGCACACATGAAGCCACATCTTCCATTGCAACGGTCGCACTGGTGCTGACGACCATATTAATCCCACGAGCGGCGGCAGCACGCGCCATCGCACATTCGCCATCAGGGTGTGCCATTTTCATGTAGGCCATCGGCGCGATGAGAATGGGGGCGTTCAAGGGCTGACCCATAACAGTGGTCTTCATCGTTCGTTCGGCGTTTCCCGTCATCATACGCGGACGAAGCATGATGCGTTGGTAAGCCGATTGATTGGCGTTTAAGGTCACATCATCATTCGCACCACTGGCATAATAATCGAAAATCATCTGGCTGAGTTGTTCACGCGCCAGTGGTTCAAATTCGTGCAGGTTGAGCAGCTTTGAAGTATCCATCATTACGCTTGCGCCGTCTCGCTCATCATGGCGGTCACAACACGTTCTTGTGTGGCTTCTTCACGGGTAAACTCGGCTACGATGCTGCCCTCGCGCATGACCAACACGCGATCACTCATCCCCAAGACTTCCGGTAATTCGCTGGAGATCATCAGTACTGCTAACCCTTGCTTAACGGCTAACTCGCTCATCAAGCGGTGAATTTCAGATTTCGCACCGACATCAATACCGCGTGTCGGTTCGTCCATAATCAACAACTTGGGTTTACTTGCCAGCCACTTACTAATGACGACTTTCTGCTGGTTGCCGCCTGAAAGTTTATTGACGATTTGCTCGGCACTGTAGGCGCGGATGCTCATCTGCTGGATGGAGTTTTCCGCAAGTATCCGTTCACCACTGAAGTCGATGAAGGTGGCGCGTGACAAACTCTTCAGCACGGCTAACGACGCATTCTCGCGGATATTCATTTGCTTGATGAGTCCTTGTGTGCCACGATCTTCAGGCACATAAGCAATACCGAGCTTCACAGCCTGACCGGGACCTCTAATGCTGACTTTTTGCCCCTCGACCATAATTTCACCGGAGTCGGCGGGTGTAATGCCGAAGATGACCTGTGCCAATTCGCTGCGGCCTGATCCGACTAACCCTGCCAAACCGACAATCTCACCGGCGCGGACAGTCAGCGAAACATTGCGGGTGGTCGGTGTACGGTTGAGGTTACGAACTTCCAGTACCATTTTGCCGGGATTAGCGGGCAACTTGGGGAACAGATTATCAATCGTGCGTCCGACCATCATACTCACCAGTTCGGGTTCGCGGGTTTCGCTGACGGGTTTGGTGTTCACGTACTGTCCATCACGCAGCACGGTCACACGGTCAGCCAATTCGAACACTTCCTGTAAGCGATGGCTGATATAAATGATGCCGACACCACGCGCCTTAAGCAGACGCACGATGTCGAATAAGCGCTCAACATCAGACTCCGTAAGGGCAGCGGTTGGCTCGTCCATGATGAGGACACGGGCATTAATCGAAAGTGCTTTGGCAATTTCGACACGTTGGCGATTGCCTACATTCAGCGAACCGACTTTACGATGGACATCCATATCATGAATGTTGAGCGAAGCCAGAATTTCATGAGCGCGGGCGTTGATGGTATTCCAGTCAACCAGCTTAAATGGGCCAACACTGCGTTTGGGCGCGTGTCCCATAAAGATGTTCTCGGCAACGGTCAGTTCAGGATACAGGCTGAGTTCCTGATAAATGGTGGCAATGCCGTGTGCTTGTGCTTCACGCGGGTTGTTGAAAACTATCGGCTGTCCATCGAAGCGGATAATGCCTGTATCGGGCTTGTGGACACCGGAGATGATCTTAATAAGGGTAGATTTGCCTGCGCCATTTTCACCGAGCAGTGCGTGAACCTCTCCGGCTTCCATACTAAAGCGCACGTTATCCAGCGCCTTCACACCGGGGAAGGATTTGGCAATATTTTCGAGTTCTAAAATAGGTGTCATTTTGCGCTATCAGCCTTCAAAGGGATTAAAGTAATTACTTTTTCAAAACGTTTCATATCGTCAATATTTTGAGTGAGTAAGCTATCAATTCCATGCACGAGCATTGTCGCCACAATATTCGCGTCATGGATTTGCTTGCCGCCAGTCGGATACTGTTTGATTAGTCGTATGAGTTGATCTGTAACGGCACTTGTTTCATCAGCGATTGAAAAGACAGATTGCAATACATTAACCTCAGATTCAACTTCGATAGCTGACATCGGTTGCGAAACAGATTGTGGTCGTGTGACATGCACAAGAAACTCACGAATAATCTGTCGGCTAATCCATAATTCCGCGCCCACATTAATTTGACCATCAATCAGTCGCTTAGCTTCATCATGCAAGTTTTGACTCTTTATCCGAGCGCGGAAAAGCACATTTGTATCAATAAATGTTTTACCGCCCATCATCGCCATACCAATCTTCACGCCTGAAAGAAAAATCAGGCGAAATTGAGCCTAAGTCATGGATAGTTGAATTTAGTAGTTCAATCTTTTCTTTTGGTGTTAATTGCCGTTCTTGAGCTTGTTGAGTGAGATGTTGAATAAGATGAAGTCTTTGGTCAAACGGAAGTTGATCCACCAATTCAACTAGCTTTTCAAACTCGATGGTCAATTGGACAGCCATGTTCGTTACTCTCCTACTCAACCGACACTCACACTACTATAAACCATTAGCCATCAACTGCGATAAACGCCCGTACTGGAAACGTCCCAAAGGCTTTAACCTTCACTGGCACGGCATAAAACCGAAATGAACGGTCATCAGGAATCGACTCTAAATTACACATATGCTCGACGATTAAAATATCTGCGCCGAGCAAAATGGTATGTACGGGACGGCGACCGTCGGTAATATCATCAATGTTATAAGTATCGATGCCCACCAAAGTCGCGCCACCTAATTTGAGAACTTGTGCCGCGCCTTCGGTCAAATAAGGATGACCTTCAAAATATTGATCGGTTTTCCAGTGCTGCGCCCAACCTGTATGAATCAGGACTGCTTTGCCACGCACATCCAAATCCGTGAACCAGCTTTCATCAATCACACGACCATTTGTTTGAGGGACATGAATTAATATTGAGTCAAGATGAGCGAGTTGTTCCAGCGACAAATCGGATAGGTCTTTACCATCAGCGAAACGATGAAACGGCGAGTCGAGGTACGTCCCTGTGTTCGACACCATCTCGATTTTGCCAATGACAAACTCTGTACCTTCGGCATAAACCTTGTGCGAGTCTTCACGGCTGAGATAATCACAGATAATAGGCGCAGGTAAACCTTTGTAGGTGATTAGTCCATCTTCGACGGTATGGCTGAGATCAATGAGCAAAGGTGTATTCATGTGACCACAATCACTTTCTTGCCTGCAACGCGGTTATCACGGGCAGTCAACATGGCTTGTTCGATGTCTTCCAAACCAAAGTGGTGGGAAATCAAGGTTGTGCCAAGTGAAGGTTCAGTATGTAACAAACGGATGCTCTCGGCAGCATGTGTACCGGGTGCAGCATGAGATGGGCGGATTGATATTTTGCGAAAATGTAAGGCATCAGCATCGAATGTTATGTGTTTGCTATCATCGTCAGCTATACCAATATAGCTGATAATGCCGCCCTGCGCTGCAACGTGAATCGCAGTAGGCAAGTTATCCGGTGGCGCGGTGACGAGGATTTTATCCGGCTTACGTTTACCGAAGTTATAGTCGGTGAGAGGCGTTTTGTCGATGGCTATAAAGGTATCGGTTCCGAGTGCTAAAGCGGCTTCCATACGGGCTGTAGAAGTCGAACGTCCGGCAGTATAAATGTGAGCTGCGCCCGCCCGTTTTGCCAAAGCAATTGCACCCAAACCAAGTGGGCCGGGGCCAATCACCAGTACATGGTCGCCAATCTCGACCTGCGCTGACTGCACCAGATCAATACACACACCCAGCGGCTCACACAATGAGGCAATATCAAAGGGCATCGAGTCAGGAATAGGAACGACGAGTTGATGAGGCGTTAGCAAAAGCTGCCCAAAACCCATCGTTATTGACAACCAATAACTTAATGATGTGGTACATAAATCCGGTCGCCCACGTCCCAAGGGTGGCGGCGCACAGGTCGCACATATGCCACACGGCGCAGAACTATCGACTGCGACACGATCACCGACTTTGAAAAATGGTACACCCTCGCCCACAGCTTTCACGATGCCTGCCACCTCATGACCGAAAGGCTGCCAATAGTCGGCTGTCCGATCAGCAATATGCAAATCAGTGCCGCATACACCACAGGCTTTGATTTCGATCAGCAGTTGACCCGCAGCAGGCGCAGGCACGGGATTATCGCGCACAGCGAATTGCCACGGCGATTTAACATATGCGGAACGATTGTCGTATTCAGCCATTAAATGTTGACTCTGTATATAAATATTTCTTGCTATCCGCTTTAATCGACGATGAAAAGTTTGCATCCAGCCTCAGTTGACGAACGATGGGCTTCGGCATTATCGCCCACTTGATAGGTCATGCCAGTTTTGAGGGTGAAAACACGTCCATCTTGAAGTTCAGTTTGCATCTCGCCCTCCAAACAGAGGATGACATGTCCCTTGCTGCACCAATGATCGGCTAAATAACCTGCTGAATATTCTACTTTGCGAATGCGGATTGTGCCGAGCATCAAGATTTGCCAAGTCGCTTCACCGGTTTCACCTTTGTGAAATGTCTTTTCGACAGTCTCCCAATTGGTTGTGTGAAACGGATGGGGTGGCATTTCCATGTTTATCTCACAGTCAGAATTTTTAAGAAGCGTTCGTAAGCATCATCCCACGCTGCGGTGTTACGGGGTTCATAAGTAACCATTCCCTCACCTTTGCTCAAGAGAGTCCGCGCTTCGGCAACATCTTTGAACTCGCCTAGCGCAACCAACTGGACAATCGCATTACCGAGGGCTGTTGCTTCGGCTGGGCCAGCGATGACCGGACGACCGGTGCAATCGGCTGTCATCTGGCAAAGGAGGGCATTACGTGAACCACCACCAATAATGTGAACGACTTCAGCTTTGCGACCAGCGACACGGCATAACTGCTCCAACACGTAACGGTACTTCATCGCCAAACTTTCGTAGATGACGCGCACCATCGAACCGACATTAACAGGTGCATGTTGCTGAGTGCGTTCGCAGAAATGGCGGATGGCGGTGGGCATATCCCCCGGTTGGTAGAAGTCAACATCATCGGGGTCAATGAATGTGCGGAAAGCCGCGGCTTGTTCCGCCATTTGCGCCAATTCAGCATATTCATAGACTTGTCCGGCAGCAGCCCATGTCGCGCGGCACTGCTGCACCAGCCACATGCCCGCGATGTTTTTGAGGAAGCGCCAATTACCATCTGTGCCACCTTCGTTGGTGGCATTGGCTTCGTAGGCGGCATCATTGATAACCGGATGGGGTAGTTCGAGGCCGAGCAAGCTCCATGTTCCGCTGCTGATGTAGGCGTAGTCTTCGGTGGTGGTGGGTACAGCGACAACTGCGCTGCCGGTATCATGAGTCGCCGGAGCGATTACCGGAATGCCGTTGTATGCACCCAAGCGTGTCCCCGGTGGGACAATTTCACCGAACATCTTGGTTGGTAAGCCTAACTTGCCCAACAAATCAAAGTCCCATTGACCTAACTGCGGGTTATAAATCTGGTGGGTGCTGGCGTGGGTGAATTCGCAGGTTTTGCTGCCACTGAGCCAATAGTTGAATAAATCGGGAATGGCAAGATAGGTGTGCGCCATTTCGAGCAGCGGGCTATTGTTTTTGGCGAGGCTTGCCAAGCGCCAGATGCCATTGACGGGAATCATTTGCAAACCGGTGCGGGCATAAAGTTCGCGACGTGGGATGCGCTCGAACACCCAATCCATCATGCCTTCCCAACTTTTGTCGCGGTAATGCACGGGGTTGGCGAGCAAGCGTCCATCACGGTCGAGGAAGGCATAATCCACACCCCATGTATCAATGCCCATTGAAGCAGCATTAGGCGCAGCCATTTTCACGCCGATGAGGATGTCGTGATACAGCCGCAGCGCATCCCAATAAAGTGTGCCGTTGGCGGTGACAGGGCTGTTGGCAAAACGGTGGAGTTCGTCAATGTGCAGGCTGCCGCCATTGTAAGCAACCTGCATTACTCGCCCAGACTCAGCACCAAAATCAATCGCAATAACGCGTTTTGAGGTCATCAATAACCTACTAAAGCAATAAAATGGACAAATTATTTCTATATTTGAGATGAAGGCACGAAATGTATTCGTATCTTCTTTAATTGTAGCGCGTTTTACGCGAAAGGGGATTGCCGACGACAATCCCCCAGCACTTTTGGTTTAACGCACGTAAGCGACAGGTACGCCACCGTCTACTGTGAGAACTGCGCCTGTGGTCTTGGCAGCGCGTGGTCCTGCAAGGAAAGCAATCGACTCGGCAATATCTTCGGGCAGGATTTCGACCTTGAGGGTGTTACGCTGCTTGTAAAAGTCGTTGAGGTCTTCGGCCTTGACGTTGTACTGCTTGGCGCGAGCTTCTTTCCATTGGCTGTCCCAGATGCCGCTGCCACGAATAACGCCATCCGGCAGCACCGAGTTGACACGGATATTAAACGCGCCGCCCTCTTCCGCCAGCGAACGGGCGATGTGGAGTTCAGCGGCTTTGGCTGCGCTGTAGGCAACCGCGCCTTTACCGGGGGCAATACTGTTCTTGCTACAGACAAAGACCATTGAGCCGCCTACGCCCTGCTGCTTGAGTAGTTTGAAGGACTCGCGAGCCACGAGGAAGTATCCAGTCGCAAGGATGTCGATATTTTTTTGCCACATGGCTAAGGTAGTATCTTCAATGTTGGCTCCGCCTGCAATGCCCGCATTATTGACAATAATATCCACGCCACCATAGGCCAGAACCGCTTGTTGGAAGCTGTCGATGACGGAGGCTTCGCTGGTCACATCGGTTTTGACGAACACGGCGCGTTTGAAGCCATACTTCTTGTTAATTTCAGCGACGGTTTCAGCGCCGCCCGCCTCATTAATATCGCTAACGACAATGTGTGCGCCATCAGCCGCTAAACGGTAAGCAGTCGCGCGACCAATGCCACTGGCTGCGCCGGTAATCAGGGCGATCTTTCCGGCGTAATCACGGGGAGGTGGTGCGAGTCTAAGTTTATAAAGTTCAAGCGGCCAATACTCGATGTCGTAGGCTTCTTTTTCGGTCAGGCTGACGAACCCGCCGAGCGCTTCACTGCCGCCAATCACGTTAATGGCACGGTGATACAACTGGCGGCTGACATCGGCGTTCATAGCATCTTTGCCGGTGTTGACCATGCCCAAGCCGGGAATGAGGATTACACGCGGAGCCGGATTACCGAGTACATCACCGGGTTCTTTGGAGCGTTCGAAGTATTCGACATAGCGATCTTGATAGGCTTTCACGGCATCAGGCAAACGCTGTTTGAGTGCGTCGATGCCCTCTTCCGGCTTCCAGTCAACAAACAAAGGCTGGCGTTTGACATGCACAAGATGATCGGGGCAAGCCGCACCCATCTGGCTGACTTCAGGAGAGTTGCTGCTACCGACCATATCCAGCACAACATCACTGTCGTCATAACTGAGAATGTTAGAGGTCGAGGTATTGACTGCGCCGCGAATAATCGGCAGTACTTCAGCCATCATGGATTTGCGTTCGTCAGCCGAAAGCGGTTTGACAATCAGATCACCAAATACCTTTTTGCCTTTGCGTTTGTCGGCAACATAGTCTTCAGCAACTTGGATCATTTCGATGGATTTGTCGTAGCAGGTTTTGGAGTCATCTGCCCAAGTGACAAGCCCATGCTTGCCCATGACGACACATTCGATACCGGGGTTATCAATGACCTGCTGACCAATCCATTTGCTCAGGGTAAAACCGGGTTTGATATACGGAACCCACGCCATGCGTTTGCCATAGACATCACGGGCGGCTTGTTCACCATCCGGCGCACAGGCCACGCTGATGACCACATCAGGATGGGTATGATCAACATGTTTAAATGGGACAAAAGCATGAAGCAGGGTTTCGATGCTCTGGCGCGGACGGCCTACTTCGAAGGCGGTTCGGTTGAGATATTCGACCATTTCTTCGTCGGTCATTTTCTCGCGTTGGAAAGTTGGCATCACCTCGTCCATTTTGAGGAGAGCAAAGCCTTTTTCCTTGATGTCAAGAATGTCCGAGCCAGAGGCTTTGACCGCCAAGACTTCGATTAGCCGACCCACATGATCGGTCATCATCAGTTTGGCGCTGGTGTTACCACCATAGATGTTAACGACCGCACGATCCCGCCCAAGGATGTTACTCCGGTAAACCAAACCGTCGAGGTCAGGCAGTCGGCTGGCTTCGTCAGGATTCCATAGATTTTGAGGCATGATTCTTTTCCATTTAGCTATAAATATTAAAAATTTTCAACGTTATTTTGGAGGGGGAGGATTTGCATCCTCCCCTCACGAAAGCAAACGCAGGCAACAATGTAGAGTGAGTGTAATGAACTGCAATGTGTGTAGACATAACGTAAGCAACTATGTTCAATGGGAGTGTGATGTGATTTCGTTTGCTTTCGTTCTACTCTCTTTTATATCGCAACAAAAGTAACATGTCAATGACAATACTCCCAATATTTACGACCTTCATGGCTTATTCAGAGCTTACTCATCTGCTGTCTCGTTCGCTTCAATAGGAACGTTGGTCTTCGGCAATAACCCACGCAAATAAAACGGTATCATGTTATTCATCTCCCACTTTGACTGCATCGCAGGCAGAATATGATGATGATAAATAAGGGTGTGGTGTAGTGGAGCAAGCCGCATAGCAAGGTTATAGACTTCAATAAGTTTATCCATCGGTTCGTAGGCACGCCATGGTTGCAAATAAGCATCACGCAGACGTTCACGAGCATCAGGTACTTCTGGCAAGCGAATATCGGCATCATTCAGGAAAAACAGGCTGAAAAATGGATGACTGACCGAACAATCAGACCAATCAATAAAGACACATTTATCACCATTGAGGACGATCTGCCCTGCCCAGAAATCACCATGTTCCAAGGAAGTCGGAATGCTATAAGCGGACAAATCAACACAGGCTTGTTTGAATTCAGGAATACGGGCGCGAAGTTGAACCAACTCATCCTCGGATAGACTTATACTTGAACCCGATAATGACTCAGCACTGTTCATCAACAGCGGTTCAATAGCCTCGACCAATTTATATAAACGGCGATCAGGACAGCCGAGGCCGATGAGATCATTGATGCGTACTGACAAACTAATTTGCAGTTCGGCAAAGCGGCGAAAGGCATTTTCCCAAGTTTTGATGTCGGGTGAAGCATCTAAAGTTTGACTGCCATAATCAGGCATCAGCAGCCAACGCCGCCAGCCATCTAACAGCAGCGGTTTTGGGAAGTCATCGGGATAGTTATAAGCCAGCCACTTCACCAACAACGGCTCATGCTTGAACATGACGGGCAGCGCTTTGAAATAGATTTGCCCGAAGGTTGTTTGGGCGCATAAGATGGCAGAACGTTCCCACGACCGCACCTGCTCGATGGGCGCGGTCATCATAATACCACGGTCATCAAACCGCTCTTCCATCCATAAAGTAGCTTTCTCAAACCAGCCCGCACGATACCACTCAGTTTTGATGAGGTCAGTGTCTTGATTCCAACGAAACCAATCATCTACGATTTCTTTTTGGCCTGTAGGAAGATCATCCAGTTCAGCCTGTGATGCCCAAATCGCACCTTGCGGCAGCGCCCAATCCAATGGAATAGAACTGCCATCCATTGCATAGAACATCACAATTTGCTCATCCCCCCACAGCGTTCCAGTGCAGCGCAAGGTGGTCAGATTGAGTCCCAACTCCTGAGCGACCAACTGGTTAACAGGAGCAACCGTTTGCCAGTAATGCGGTTCGACTGTCTCGAAACGGGGTAAGGCGTGACCGACCTCATCAGCCAGCAATAGTACTTGCGACCCTGTTGGATGTGGTATAAGCAAATAATGGACATATGTGGGTGGCATGAGCGTCCTTAGCCAGAGTTCGATACAATTACAATTAGTCTTTCTGCAATC
This sequence comes from Aggregatilineales bacterium, assembly GCA_038328375.1. Classification (GTDB taxonomy): domain Bacteria; phylum Chloroflexota; class Anaerolineae; order Aggregatilineales; family Phototrophicaceae; genus CFX2. The sequence goes on from JBBQLX010000058.1 coordinate 29,909, forward strand.
TTACTGGCAAATGAAATAACGCAACAGGTTTTACTTTTTATTTCCCGATTCGTGAGCGAACATCAATATGGAGACTGATTCATGACCCAAATTGGATTAATGATTGAAGGACAAATGGGTTTAACATGGGCGCGTTGGCAACGGCTGTTGAAAGCTGCCGAAGATTATGGTTTCCAATGTGTGTTCCGTTCCGACCATTTCACCATTGGGCCGCCCGATGAAGAATCATTGGAAACATTTGTGTCACTGACGTATGCAGCCAGCAATACCAAGCGAATCGAATTCGGCTCATTGGTCGCGCCTGTGACTTTCCGCCAGCCTGCGCTCACCGTCCGTATGGCAGCAGCGATTGACGACCTGAGCGGCGGGCGAATGGTGCTGGGGTTGGGCATGGGTTGGCACGAACGCGAACATAAACAGTTTGGCATTCCTTTTTATGATAAAACGATCCGGTTTGAGATGTTCGAAGACGCGCTCGAAGTCACCACTAAACTGCTCAAGAGCGATGTACCAGTTAGTTATACGGGCAAACACTTCTCGTTAGATGAAGCGATTTTGTTAGCTCGTCCACAACGAGCGGGTGGCCCGCGTCTGTTGATCGGTGGCAACGGCCCCAAGAAAACCCTGCCCATGGTGGCGAAATATGCCGACGAATGGAACGCGGTGGGTCTAGCCGCATCCGAAGTAAAACAGCGTAACGACCTGTTGGATAATCTGCTGACTGAGAACGGACGCAAGCCAGAAGATGTAAAACGCTCCTTTATGTCGAACATTATCTACGGGAAGACGGATGCCGAGTTACAGGCCAAGCTCGCAAAAGGATCAGGCAAGCCACAAACCGATGATGATCCCAGCCATTTTGTGGGTACAGGTTCACAGATTGTTGACCAGATTGGTAAGTTTGTGGATGCGGGTGTCGAACGTTTCATGCTTCAGTTGAATGATTTCGATGACATCGACAGCATCGAGTCGTTGGCGAAAGAAGTCCTGCCACACTTCCACAAGTAAGTTTTGGGATGAGAGGGGTGATTGACAAGCCCCTCACCATTCTGATTCGGATTTCTGCGAAAACTGCAAAAACAAAACAGGTTATGAACGCGGATTTGAGGGAATGAGCTGCCGATGATTCGGAAAATTCTTCAGATTCTTCAGATTCAGAAGTGAAGTTTGTCGGAAATGTCGTCAGTATCGATAGTGACAATCAGCGAATTATGCGGCAATGGCGGCGGCATTGACCGTGCCAATGTTCAAAATATTGCAACTGTTGCTGTCGTTACAAGATAATTTTTGTAACGTTTACAACATTTGGTGATTGTTAAGATGCGCGAGATACCCCTAACCCCCAGCCCCTTCCGCCCGTAGTAACAGGGGAAGGGGAGCAAATGCAGGTGGTTCTATAAACAGTTTACATCAGGTACAAGGTGAACGGGTTACCTTTTGGAAGACCATTTTGTAACTCTTTCAAGGTATTGACGCTAACCATTTTGAGGGAAGGATATGGTTAAGCAGGTTGGAAGGTGGTTAGTGAGTGGTTTGTCGGGTTAACCGAAAGTAAACATCCGAAATAATATTAGGGCAGGCCAAAGCTGCCCTGATAAATGTCTAGTCAACTATTGATATTGATGTGCAGTGGTTCAATTTTATAGGTGATACGCTGCTGTGCGTTGCGGTCATCTTCTTTGTTAGCGAAGAAATCCGCGTGGCCTTCATATTTGAGGTTGAGGGCGTTGACGTGTTCGACAGCACCAACCTCAGTAACTTCGGCAATCTGTCCGCGAACTTCGAGCCAACGCCCCGTATCTTCAGGATCAATAACCAACATGGTGACGCGCGAGCCAAGCTGCATGTTTTTATCTTTTTGTCGTCCCCGTGCGGAGTTCACACGCACGTATGTGCCATCGTAGTCCGCCCAAATGGGTGTGGCCTGCGGCTGACCATCAGGCATGAGAGTCACCAGCGCGACTACAATCGGGCGTATGAATAAATCGCGGTAGGAGTCGGGAACGAGCAGCGGGTTGTTGTCTTTTTTCTCGTATTTAATCGGCATAATTATTCAGCTTTCCGTTTATGAGGTTCTTCAATAATTTGCTTGTTTAGGATACGCACTTCTTTGACCATGAGCAAGCGCATATCTTGAATGATGTAGGCTGCGAGTTCGGCATCGCTGATGTCGTCACCATCAATATCGAGGCGGAACTTTTGGCCTTGTATGCCGCCTTCATTGGAAAAATCGACCTCAAAATCAAATAAGACACGCTTTTCGGGCATCATTTATCCTCCTAAACTGATTCTAAAACACATGGTCATTCCTGTAAAATAATGGTTGCAAAGCGTGACATACAAATACCGGACACGGCGTGCCGTGTCCCTACCTATGCGGACATTTATCATTTACCAAATGATACAGGAGATTGTCGATATGAAAGCGCGACGACGTTCGATATTTACAGTCATTATTGTGGTGGTTATTTTAGTGACCGTGTTCGTGTTCAGTCTAATTTTATCTATACCTTATGGAGAGGTGGTTCTTCTCCTATAAGTTTCACAAGGGCATATATAGAAACTCAAAATCATGTTGTCGAAACGCTGATTGCTCAGACACAAACGGCTACGGCTCAAGCGCCAACGGGAACTTTTATGCCTGCGCCATCGTCATGATGAATACCATCGTGATTTGGGAGGGGGATGAAGCGTATGAATCGTAAACGGCGGTTATGGATCATTATTGGTGTAGGGATTTTTATTACGGTTGTCGTTGGGTTAATCGCTTTTCGGCTGACATTGGTTTGTTGTGCGCTGCCGCCTACGCCACCAACCTTAACCGCAATGGCAACCTTATTAACTCGAAGTTCAGGTTTAGAAGCAGTCAATGAAAAAACTGTAGCGCTTTTCAATCAGACACAAACCGCAATCGCTTCTAAAAACAGCGACCTCCAAATGCTTCTCACTGATACGGCTACCGCAGCATTTTTCGTAGGCCAAACACGAACGGCAGTTTTTGAAACAGCTATAACAGCCGTTATTACAGCCACGCCGAGTTTATATCCGTATGATCCAACGCTTTACGCCCAACGGCGGCATGAAGAACAGCTTCTACAAACGGCTGCTGGCCCAACCCAGTACGCGATATTCTTTGCGACTGAAAGGGCTTTAGTCGCGACTTATCAAGGAACGATACTCCCAACATCAACACCGATTCCTTACGCCGCTGATATATCACCAACGGCGTTACCAAAATCGACTGATATAACCAGAACGGCTACACCAACGCTGTGTCCGCCGTCGGATGTGATTTGCCCGGGTGGGAACGCGACGATGAGTGCGGCGGATAAGGTGATGGTATTGATGGCGAGTGCTAAAGCGCCGGAATTCGGTCAGCTTGCCCTGACCGCGACGGCATTGGCTGTCACCCCTACGCCCTCACAAGTCATAAATATGACTGATGAAAGCCTTACCCTTACAAATGAATCCTTCTGTGCGTGGAGTTGGGCACACCGTGATTTACCGGATACTGCAAAAGCGGTGCAAGAAGCGCTCGTTAGCGCTGGAATGACAAATGTTCAAATTATACGCGCTGATGCTTATGGTGAAGAATGTGGCAATTTGCCGCATAGTGCCCACAACTTTGGAGCGATGTCAACCGATTTTTATCTGAGTGC
>JBBQLX010000059.1:0-33522 GCA_038328375.1 Aggregatilineales bacterium
GGAATTCATCGAGTAAACGAACGAGGGCTTGGGCTTCAATGAGGCACGGAACAGTTTCGCAGGCCAGCATATCCGCGCCGGATGCCGCCAGTACTGTCATGCGCGGACGGTGGAAGTCCATTAACTGTTCTTCGGTGAGGCCATAATCGCCACGATACTCCGAACCATCCGCCAGAAATGCACCATAAGGGCCAACCGATGCCGCCACAAAGGGCCGTGCGCGTCCAACTCGGTTAGCAGGATCAGCCCAAAACGCATCACGAGCTTCAAGTGCTAGTTGTATCGAGAGTCGCATCAAATCAGCCGCAGACTGTGTGCTTAATCCTCGCCGTGCAAAACCCTCAAACGTCGCTTGATAACTGGCAGTTGTCGCGCAATCGGCTCCAGCCGCGAAATAATCCGCATGAACCTCACGGATGATATGTGGTGACTCCATCAACACTTTGGCTGACCATAATGGGTCACGTAAATCAGCACCGCGCCGTTCGAGTTCGGTTGCCAGTGCGCCATCTAAAACCACAAGTGGTTGGGTTTCCAGAATGGTAGCGATGGGGTTATGCATCAGATTATCCTTGTGCTTGGCCTTTATAGAATAAGCATTAGTTTACCTGATGATGGTAAAATGCAGCGATAGTTAGCGTATGGGATGCAATTATGGCAAAGCTCAAACTTGACCTACACGACATCTATAACAAGGGCGGGCAGATCGACGCCGAACTCAACCGCATAGTGCAAGAAGCCGTTGAGAAAAAGATCGAACTGGTGGAGATTATCCCCGGTAAGGGCAGTGGTGCGCTGAAAAAGAAAGTGCTGCGCTTCCTCGACCAAAAGCACATCCGTGCCTTATATCATCGAGTTGAGAAGGACGACAAGAATTTTGGACGAATCTTCATCCACTTCCGCTTTTGATAAAGCGCTATAATCTGCTGACTTGTATTAAAAAGGATGATATTAAGTGGTTGAACCTATTCGCGTACTCCACTTTGCCGATATTCACATCGGCATGGAAAATTATGGCAAGACTGATCCGCAAACCGGATTAAGCAGTCGTGTCGTGGATTTCCTGCATCGACTGGATGAGATGATTGACTTTGCCCGTAATAACGATGTCGATCTGATTATCTTCGCGGGCGATGCCTTCAAAACCCGTGCGCCGAATCCGACTTATCAACGCGAGTTTGCTCATCGTGTCCGTGATCTTTCGGAACTCGCGCCGGTGGTTATGCTGGTAGGTAATCATGATTTACCACCGACCATGTTGAAGGCCAGCAGCATCGAAATCTACGATACGCTGCGTGTTCCAAATGTGCGTGTTGCAGCCGATTATGAAGTGTTCACAGTTGAGACCAAACGTGGCCCGGTTGCGGTTGGCACAGCCCCTTATCCCATCCGGTCGCGGATGTTGGAAGACAGTCGTACCGCAGGCATGACCATTGCCCAGACGGATGCCCTGCTACAAGAGAAGCTAACTGAAATCCTCAATGATATGGCGGAACAAGCCGACCAATATGATATGCCACGCCTGCTTACATGTCACTTTACGGTCAGTGGTGCAGTTTTCGGCAGTGAACGCGGGATTATGTTAGGGCGAGATATTCAAGTGATGTTGTCATCATTGGCTGATCCACGTTGGGATTATGTGGCGCTGGGGCATATCCACAAACACCAAAACCTGACCAAAGGCCAAGCTGGTGTGCCGCCTGTGGTTTACAGTGGCAGCATGGAGCGCATCGACTTTGGTGAAGAAGGCGACCCGAAAGGTTTTTGCTGGGTAGAATTGGAACGTGGCGCAGCCGAATGGCACTTTGAGCCGCTTCCTGCACGTCCCTTTGTGACCCTGACCGCTGATTTGCGAACCTCAGCCAATCCGACTGACGATGTGTTGAAGCTCATCAAAAAACATGAATTGCGTGATGCAGTAGTCCGGCTGAATGTCCAGCTTGCACCAGAAACCGAGTCGCGCTTGAACGAAGCCACCATCCGTGACGAACTCAAGCGGGCAGGAATCAGCCAGATGGCAGCCATTCGTAAACAGGTCGATCAGCCTGTCCGCGCGCGGTTAGGGGGCAGTCCAGAAGGACTCACACAGCCGGAGTTGTTAGAGCGTTATCTACTCAGTAAGGAAATGCCACTTGATCGAAGAGGTGAGTTAATGGACGCGGCGGCTCAAATATTTGAAACAAAAGCGTCTGATTGACCAACCCATCTTCTCATGCTGCCTTAGATAATGCCTTGACTCACCGTAGGCTTGGATAAAAACTAAGAATTTCTGAAATCCGCATAGATAATTAATCCTTAACGGACACTTTGGTCTGCTTTTAGCTATACTCAATATAGTTAAGTACGATTATCGTCCCATCTGAGATGGGTTTTTTGGAAAAGGTGTTTCATGTCCCGAATACTGGTGATGGAAGACGAACCCAATCTGCGAAGAAATATCCTTGATTTTCTAGAACTCGAAGGCTTCGAAGTTCTCGAGGCAAGTGATGGTCAGATTGGTGTCGATGTGGCGCGCGCACATAAACCTGATCTGATTATTTCGGACATCTCGATGCCTAATATGGATGGTTACAACGCATTGCTGGAACTGCGTAAAGACGAGAGTTCTGCCAATATTCCCGTCATTTTCCTGAGCGCCATGGCTGATCGGTCATTCGTGCGGCATGGTATGGAATTGGGCGCAGATGACTATTTAACAAAACCCTTTAGCTATCCCGAACTTTTGGCCGCTATTCAGGCACGTTTGGATCGTCAGGTAGCGCAGGTAACGATTGCATCTAAGCAACTGGAATCAGTCAAAAAGCGTCTAGCGCGTGTCGTTTCGCACGAAATGCGAACGCCAGTGGCCTCGATTTTGATGGTGCAGAATTTGCTCTCTGCCCAGCTTGATACCTTAGAAACCCATGAAATCCGCGACATTCTGGACAGCTTGCAAACTGGCAGTTACCGCATTTATCATCTTGCCGAGCAATTGGCACTGATGACCCAACTGGATACCAATACCCTGAGCCAGCAGGTGGTTAACGAATTTGGTTTCGCCACACCCATCTGGACAGTGCTGGTCGCAGCCATGAATCTTTCGCGACGATTTGCTTATCGCAATCCATCAGGTGGTGTTCAAATTGATGAACGGGATAAGACCTCAGTAGTGGTCTGCAACACACCTTCATTGACACATGCCATTGCAGAAATTATTGCTAATGCGATGGATTATTCGCCTGCTGGACGAGATGTTACCGTGGCCCAATGGACACGTGACTCGTGGGTCTACATCAGCATTACCGATGGTGGCGCAGGGATGACCGAAGATCAAATTAGTCATGCATCCAAAGACTTTGAGCAAATTGACCGCGATCACAATGAACAGCAGGGCTTAGGCTTAGGTCTGCATTTGGCACGTCGGATTGCTGAAGCTCACTTTGGTCAATTGGAGATCGTTTCGCGCCCCGGTTCAGGTACGCAGATCACCTTCAGCTTGCCACTCTATCAAGAACCCGTTGCACAATAGCTGACGAGGAAACTCAGGTTTCCTCAGCTAAAGTTTTCTGCACAGCAGCAATTATCCTATCATGAATTGCGCCATTACTGACGATGATGCCCTGATTATTCAGGGTTTTTCCGCTTGAGTAATCCAGCGGCGAACCGTCAATGTCCGTGACTTTGCCACCTGCTGCCTCAACAATAGCTGTTCCGGCGCAGTGATCCCATATCATGAAGGGGCGGGTGCTGCCGAGTCTCGGCAACCGCAGATACAGTTCAGCATCCCCAGCCGCAATACGGGCGTACTTTTCCATACTGTCGATATGTATGAGTTCGGCCTCACCCAAACCTGCAACTTCACGTACATGCTGCATCCGGTCGTGGTTGGCATGGCTTTTTTCGACACTTTCCAATGCACGGAGGCTGGCGGCCTCGGTACGAGCCGAGGTGTGAATGCGTTTGACCTCGCCACCTTTCAAGGGCTGCATATAAGCGTTGCCACTTTGGGCGTGGAAAAGTTGTGCGCCACCCGGATAAGCAGGTGCGCCGATGATGCCGCCAACTGGTTTACGCTCGATCATTAGACCAACAGCGATGGCATAATTTCGCATCGAGATGTAACCCTTAGTGCCATCAATCGGATCAATCACCCACATGCGGGTGGCCTCGCGGTTCTGACCATAATCCAGCCACTTGACGACATCAACCTGTGTAACAGGCATACCGAGGATTTCACTAATCAGCTTGATGACTTCTTGGCGCAACTCGTCTGATACCAATTCCATGAACTGTCCGCCTTGCTCCTCGGCAAGAATGGCATCATCAGGGAAGTACAAACTTATGGTGCGGCTGAGGATGGCCTGTGCCCCGTAATCAGCAATCGTAACCGGTTCGTGACCACCTTTATCGCTGCTGACAAGATAATGTTCTTGCACACGTTGGCAGAGGATGGCGGCCTGCCGTACCGCTTGAAAAATCGGTTGGAAATCAATCACTTTTGCTGTCTCCATATCCGTGAGGATGGTCGAGGTTGGTAGAAGTCTATTTTACCGCATCGAATCGGGCATGGCCTACACCCAGCTAGAGGGCTGATGTACACTGAAGCAGGATATTGTTACCATTTTAAGGAACGGTTCATGAGTTGGCTCATTTACGCGCTGCTTGCACCTCTGATTTTTACCATTGTCAATTTCATCGACAAGCTGATTTTGGAAAAACATGTTCATAATCCCTCGTCAATGCCTCCTTACCTTGCGATTATGGCTTTTCTCAGCGGCTGCGTGTTGTGGGTCGTGACCGGGTTTCCAATGTTACCCTTTCGCGACGTAGCTATTGTCATGTTTACAGGTATTTTGACGGCAGTTGGTGCGCTGCTGTATTACCGCGCTCTTTCGATGGAGGAAACCAGTAAAGTTATTGTGTTGATCCAGATTCAACCGGTAATGGTGCTGATCCTCTCGTTCTTGCTGCTGCACGAGACGATTACGGCGATCCAATTTGTGGGCTTTATTCTCATCTTAGGCGCGGCAATAGCGCTTTCGGTCAAACGAGGCATGGGCGGAATTCAATTTTCAAAAATTTTATGGATGCTGCTGATCGTCAATTTTCTGTGGTCGCTGTCGGTGGTGCTGTTTAAATTAGTTGTAGTTGGCGATTACTTCGAGCAGTTCTTGCCTTATGAAAGCTGGGGATTCGCTTTAGGTGGCCTACTCATTTTCGTGTTTGTTAGCTCAGTTCGAAATGCCTTTCGCGAGAGCCTCCGCACCATACCGCGACAGGCGTTGGGCATTATTGCCGTGAACGAGACCATTTTCCTCGCTGCAAAACTGTTGACCTTAGCAGCGGTGGCGCTTGGTCCTACCGCTTTAGTGAGCGTGCTAGGTGGCACACAGGTATTCTTCGGTATCGTGGCGGGTTGGGTGCTGACGATTCTCGTGCCGTCGATTTATCGCGAGGATATTGCGCGACAGGACTTGATCCGTAAGGGTCTGGTGGCGCTGGTTCTGTTCGCTGGTATCGCTTGTATCAATATCAACCTATGAACGAACGCATCAATATCCTCTTTGTTTCCAGCTATATCGATCTTGGCGGCGGCGAAACCGCGCTGCTCAATTTGGTCGATAACCTTGATGCTGACCGTTACATGCCCCATTTGCTAGTACGTGCAGAAGGGCAGTTGGCAGCAGCATGGCGCACGCGCGGTTGGCCTGTTTATGTGACTCCTTGGCGCGGGGCGACAACCTACTTTATTCCTGCATTGTGGGCGCAGTTACCCATCAGTCGCCGCATCGGAAAGCTCATTCGGGAACAGCATATTCAGCTTGTTCACAGCGACTATCATACACTGCCGATGGCGCTTCCAGCAGGCGAACGGGCGCGTATTCCGGTGATCTGGTGGTGCTGGGGTTGGTGGTTCAAGCCCAAGGTCTGGCAGCAAGCATTCTTCCGGCGACCAGCAGCCACGATTGCGCTATCAAAGGCCATCAAAGCAGGTTTCCTCGGTGAGCCGCCGTTTATGCCGCCCGACAACGTAGAACTGATTTACTCTGGTGTGGATACCACGCGCTTCCAACCCGGTACGGATGGATCGCAGGTGCGGATAGATGCTGGAGTTCCATCACGAGCGCCGTTGGTAGCATTGGTGGCGCGGTTTCAGGATGTGAAAGGGCATGATGTCTTTCAGGATATGGCGCGGCAGGTCGCACGCATGATTCCTGAAGCGCATTTCATTGTGGCGGGTGAGAATACCCAAACCAGCGCCGACAACGACTATAAGACGCGTATTTTGGAGACTGCTGCGAACGATCCCGTGTTGAAATCACGGCTTCATTATCTCGGCTTCCGTGCAGACAGCGAGCGTGTGATCGCTGCGGCAGATGTGGTGGTGTGCAGTTCGCACTTTGAAAGTTACGGCATGGTCAACATTGAAGCGATGGCATCTGGCAAGCCTGTCGTCAGCACCAACAAAGGTGGGCCGTCGGAAACGGTAGCGGATGGCGTGACTGGTTATCTCGTGCCGCCAGCAGATGCGGCGGGCTTGGCATTACAGGTGATCGCGCTGTTGGAAAATGCCGCGCTGCGAACACGCATGGGTACAGCCGGACGTGCGCGAGTCGAGCAGTTATTCTCAGTCACAGCGATGGCAGCAGAATATATGCGGGTCGTGGAACGGGTACTGAAGCGGTAAAGAAGCAGCGTTCATCACTTTTGTGGCATAATACCTGTAAGCGAGTCATGGAGTGCAGATAATGGCTGTACAACCAATCACACGCATATCGGCAGACGAATATTACCAACTGCCAGAATATGTGACTAACGATTTAATCGAACTCATTGAAGGTGAGGTTGTAATCGGCGTGCCACCGAATACTAAACATCAGTCTGCTGTCGGCGAAACATTCTTCATTTTCATGACTTGTGCTAAAACACTTGGTGGTAAGGCATTCACCGCACCAATTGAAGTGTATTTAGATGCCTATAACAGCTATGAGCCAGATGTACTTTATCTCGCTCCAGATACAAAATGCGTGATTAAAGAGCAACGGTTAGTGGGTGCGCCCGATTTAGTGGTCGAAGTGCTTTCGCGTAGCACTGCCAAAAATGACCGTGAAAGCAAGTTTCGTGCCTACGAAAAATTTGGGGTGCGCGAATATTGGATCATTGATCCGGTGAATGCTTATCTAGATGTTTATATTCTTGAAGGCACAGGTTTCGTTAAGATGGGAACATTCGTGGCGGGTGATACATTTGCCTCAACCGTTTTAAATAACTATGTGGTCGACGTGAGCAGTATTTTTGCTGGCTAAGTAGATGTAGTCGGAAGCGATAGCCCCGCGATGAGCTTTCCCGCTTCGATAGTCATAACATCAGGCCAGTTGAGAACACGCCGCTGCCAATCAGGATCGGTGTAGTGGCTGTATTGCGTGGGTAACTTCTGCCAGCGTTTTTGCGCCTCACTCACTTTGCCAGTAGCAAACTCCGCCACAGCCAACGCCGCGCTGAATTGGTGTGTTTCTTCCGAGAGGTCGCAGGCTTTTTGGTAGTCTTTTAATGCTGCCTTAATATCGCCAGCTTTGAAAGCCAGATGTCCGCGTCCGACATAGGTTGCGGCTTGGTCGGGTTCGATCTCGATGGCTTCCTCGAAATCTTTTATTGCTTCCTCGTCATTGCCCATACGGGTATACACCGCACCGCGCCCGTAAAGTAGGACGGGATTGTCATCCTGTAAGCTGAGCGCCTGCTGCATATCCTTAAGTGCGGCAGGTAGATTATCCTGCTGCATTGAAATGACCGCACGGTTATTGAGCGTATAAACCGATTTGGGGTCAAGAGCGAGGGCTGCATCACAATCGGCACGGGCGGCTTCCAGATTGCCGAGATGAATATAGGCGGTGCTGCGCGTCAGATACGCCACCACATCTTTGGGATTTTTGGCGATTTGCTCGGTGGCAAATTCAACTGCTTTCTCATATTCCTGACTGAAAAGGAAGGTGTTAGTGTGCCGTGATCCAATGCGGTTGGTATAGCCGCGAATAAATGGTTTGCGGAACACCAGTACCAGAATGATGAAAAACAAGAATCCCAGTGTAAAGACATCAATTGCTGGGATCATCACCCGAATGATAATCCCGATAATGACCAGCAGCACGATAAAGCGCCACGATGTTAGAAATGATGAGTCTGTTTTCACGCCTGAATCTCCACAACCACGCCTTCTTCTGCCCAGTTATAAAGTAACTCGGCATTTTCGTTGTTGAGCAGTATACAACCAAAGGTTACTTTCGTCCCTAAGCTGTTCGTCCACAGGATTTGTGAACCGCCGCGCGTCGGAAAGCCGTGAAAGCCGTTGGTGAAATCCGCGCCGGGAATAGGTTGATAGACACCCATGAAGTGTGGCATCCATAAATCCCAATTGCCTGCATAAGCGTTCGGCTCATGTGAGATGACTTGGTAAATCCCCGGCCATGTTGGGCTGTCCGAAATACCCGTACTGGTCGCCCAATCCCACTTGAGAGTGCCGTTCTCAAAGACCCGTGTGCGCTGCTGGCTGATGCTGACCACAACGCGCTTATCAGGGTCAACCTTATACGGCATAAATGTATCCGGCGACGGAATGGTGATGCTCTGACCGGGCGAGACACTATCAATGCCACCGTTAGCTTTTTGGATATACAAATAGGGTTCGCCCACATCCCACGCGATGCTGGTGATGGTATCACCGGACTGCACCACATATTGACGGTCGTTGTGATAAACACGGGCATAAGGATTGGTGCGGCCTTCGCGGATAGCCTGCTGCACATTGGCAACCGCTTCATCCAATTTGAGGTAGCGAGTCGCATCCAACACGCCGGATTGTGATGTTAGGTAATCACGCACCGGGGCATCGTTAGCAGTTAAAGCCAATCCGGTGACGCTATTCGGGTCAGGGTCGGCAGTCAACCAATTGCCCCATAGTTCGGGCGGTGCTGACCAGTAGACCGAGTCACCTGTGACCGGATCATAAATACGCACGTCCAATGGGCTGCTGAGTAAGCGCCGTGCTTCTTCGACCATCGGTGTGGCATCGGTAACGCTGGGCGCAATCGCTTGCATCACCAGCGCTAAACGTCCATCAGACAGTGCTGCACCGGCATTCTGCTGTACTTTGGCAACTGTCGCCGCCACATCGACTGTGCGACCATTTTGCGGCGGCGTGGTTTCGACTTGACCGTTAACCAGTTTGACTCCCGCATTGACTGCGGCCTGCCCAAATTGATCGGCGTTGGTCGTCAGAGTATTTTCTAAAGTGGCAGCATCAACGTTGATAACAGGTTGGGTATCGACTCGCCCGATCAGTCCAGCGAGAGCGCTGCTGAGATTACTTCGTCCTTGTTCGTAGGCGGCTTTAGCAGTGGCGTTGGCATCCAACGTGAGTCCCAGATCGGCGGTGTTGTAACGCCATGCCCGTTGCCCATCGGTGACTCGCAGTGAACTCCATTCGCTTGCCAGTTTTTGAGCCGCTTCGCTTTGGGAGAGTCCGCCTAATGAGACACCCGCCGCACTCACACCGGGTAGAATCCCGCGTCCGTAAATGATGCCGATGCCCAACATCAACATGCCACAGGACATCAACATGAAAGCCGCGATACCCGCCGCTAAAAACAGATAAAGTTTCTTGTTGCTCTGTCGAGCTTTACGCGTCGGTTGCTGAGCAGGGCGTGGCATCGGATAGCCGTTAGCGCGTGGCACAGGATAGCTATTTGGTTGTGGGGCAGGCGCGGCACGACGTGGCATCGGTGCGGCAATACGTTGCTGCTGTTGGGGTGGATACGAGCGCACCCGAATCGGTTGAGTCGCTTGTGCCTGCGAATAGGCGCGTTTGGATTGCATAATCTACTGACTTATCAAAACTAGATTACAAGTTACAAACTTTATTATAAGAGGATTTTGAAAACGGCGTATCCATCAAAAGTCGGACGTAGGGATTGCGGTGGGGAAGGGTTATGGACTGCTTACCCCCACCATAATCGCGGTCACTGCATCTATCGAATCGCGTTCCTGTGCCAAGCTGACAAGGCGGTTGCAGGCGAATTGCAAATCGTAGGCACTGAGCATCACACTGTTGACATCATTGCGGCTGACCCGTTCCCAATTCCAACCGGAGAGTCCATCCGTACACAGTAATAACTGCTTGCTGGCATCCAATTGGTACGTCACAACATCGACTTCTAGCGCTTCGGTTTTGCCAATCGTTCTGTACAGCACATTGGTGACATCAACCTGATTTTTGTTGATTTGTTCCCATGTCGCCTCACCTTTTTCCACCAGTTTGTGGGCGAGATGATGCATTGTGGTCAAACTTTCGATGCCGCTGGGGGTAATCGCTTGAGCGCTGGTATCACCGACATGGGCGATATAAGCCATATTCCCATTGACCAGTGCCGCTGTCATGGCGGTCGTTCCATAAGAAGGCTTATCCATCAACTTTTGGTTCGCCGTCAGAAAAGCGTTCACCAGCACTTTACGCACAGCCACATCATAATCGCCCATATTCTGCATCAGCGGCTCGTAAAGCTGGCTAACCACCTCTTGCATGACCGTTTGCACAGCCAATGCAGGCGCACTCTCATTCTCATTTCGGCCCGTCATACCGTCTGCAACAATGAACAGCCCGACATCTTGTATACCCGCGTCTGAGACTGTTGTCATTATTAAGGCTGTTGACGCATCCTGATTAGCTTCGCGGGTGTGAGAATGGTCGGTTGCAATACCGTATACGAGCTGTGGTTTATCCATCAGTACGAAAAGTCCTGTGTGCGTGTTGGGAAAGGAATATTAATTGTACGTGATATAACCATACCACGACTCTCTAGTATTCCGCTCCCCTCATAACGTAAATTATTGGCAGACAGAGAATTACCAGCGGTTAACTTGAGAGTTGTACTGGGTATAGGCATCGTTCGATTGTTTGCGCTAAAATTCACATATTCTTGCTGTAAGTGTGAAAGTCTGTTTAAGATGCAATCCTTATCACTTCCATTTGTGCTGTCAGTCATCAGCAGCCTTGTTACCGCCATTTTCGCCTTCATCGTATTACGCCGCTGGTGGGAAAAACCTCGCCCCTATTTATTAGCGTGGGGCATTGGCCTGTTCCTCTATTTTGTTGGCACAGGTTCACAGGTCATTCTGACATTTGTGTGGAGTCCGCTGTTTTTCGCGCTCTGGTATTGGTGCGGTGCGTTGATGGTTCCCGCGTGGCTAGGGCAGGGAACGATCTATCTGCTTGTCCGGCGTGGCAGCATTGCCCGCAATGTCATGATGGCGCTGATTCTGGTGGGGATTATGACTCTGCCGTGGACATTGTTCCTGACACCATTTAATGCCAGTGCATGGCGACCCGGCGCGGATATGACCCAGATTTACCGTGATGAACTTGCGCCCGATGGCACAGTTATTCATCAAGGTATCTTAGCAGGCAGCGCCAAAGGCACAGTGCGCTTTTTCTCACCCGTCATGAATGTTTGGGGAACGGTCGCTTTGGTCGGCGGTGCGATTTATTCGGCTTACATTTTCCGCCGCAAGAACATCATGCGGAACCGCGTCGTCGGTAATTGGTTGATCGCATTTGGTGGACTACTGCCCGCGTTGGGTGGTGCGCTCATTCGCTTGGGTGATCCGTCGTTTAAATACGCAGGCGAAATGTTAGGGGCGATTCTCATTTTCTGGGGCTTCTGGCTAACCACACATGTAGTTGAGGAAGAACCGGTTATCGCTTCTAAAGTCCCACAAGCTGTAGGGGATTAATCTCATTCCCTACTCGTAGGGCTATGAAGTGACAACCGTGTTAGGTGTTGGAATAGCTCCGGTTTGATGCCGACTTTCGCGGCTTAAGAAGAACCACCCCGCCACGATAATCAGCGCAACGAACACCACTAATGGCAGCAGACTCGCCAGCCCCTTCAAGCCCAATTGCATCCCATAGTTATATGCAAGTGCCCCCTTTTGCATCGCGGGTATGGCGAAATCTACCAGTGGATTGATGGTTTTGCCTTCGTTTACCAACATAATAGTATGTCGATTGTATTCAATCAGGTCTTTATATTCGGCGAGTAGTTGGCGCGGCGCATCTCCGGGCAGGCCGTAAGCGGTAATGGATTGCGCCCACGTATTGAGTAATCCCGCGATCATCGACACACCAATAATGACACGTCCAAGAAGGGTGTTGAACCACCGGTTCATTACAAAGATGATCGGTATAACCATAAACGGCAGCATGGGTATCAAGAGCCGTGCGCCGACGCTGGCTCCTCCCCACCACACGATATAGCCTGAACCGTATCCTAAAAAGCCAAGCATAATCAGCGCTATAAGCAAGACAATACTGCGTTGTTCTGGTTTTTGTCGCCACATCATAAACAAACCGGGAATCGCGAAGATTAAAAAGGGTGAAATCAGAAATAAGCCCCGAAACGTGCCAAACAAAAGCTCACCTGTGATACGTAAAGAGGGTAAGCCTATGCCCATAAAGCCCTGTACGTTGACGACTGAAGCCCAAATGGAATATTGGTAACCTAAAGGGATTGGGGAACGAAAAGTCGCGATATTATAGATGATATTGATGATAATCAGTGGAATGCCAGCGATGATCACGCGAAAGAGTGCTGTGCGCTGCGGCATCACAATCAGCGCCCACAAGAAGATTAAAGCTGCAAACAATGCCACTGGATATTCCGAAATGACTGCCAAGCTAAATAACAGCCCCACCAGCCAAAGACGATTGACGGATTTCTTCTCGTAGACCACAGTCCATAGAAAATAAAAGCCGCCAAACAACCCGAACGAGGAGAGTTGGTGCTGGAATAACTCCCAACTGAAAGTAAACGCTATCGTACACAGCCCGAAAGCCAGTGCAAGAACGAAGGCATAAGCAGAAATAGATGTAAAACGGTTTGCGAAATAGAAGACCATTACACCCAGTGCAGCCGAAGGTAGCACCGAGGCAAAGAATGTCATCAATGTTAAAGCCCAACGTTGATACAACCCGAAAGGCCAGTTGATGAGTTCATCTTTGAAGGACATTGTTGGATCAGCTTGCAGGAGACTGCGAACCGGCGGTATGGAAGCGATTGTCCGGTAGACGAAGTAAACAGGTAGGCCAAGCAGCGAAGGACCGATGGATTTATCAGTGTAATAATGCCCTTCAAAAAAAGCTTTATCACCTGTGTTTTTCTCATAGTGATCAATTTGTAAGGTGTTCATTTCAACCAGCGCGTACACCACATCGGCTCGCGAAGAAGTCGCCCAATTCAGCGCAGGCCGGAAATAGCTGTAACAGGCCAGTAAGATGAGGAAAACCATAACAGCATAAGTGCGGCGGCGATGTGAAATCATCATGATTCCTAGCGAAATTTTGAGGTTGATTAACACATATTACGCGTATATTTCTAAAGATGAAAAATTTCACATACGATTTTAATCCAAAGCAAAATAGGAGGTTAGAACCTCCTGTAATTGAGTGAATAAAATGAGATATTGGCTAGTTTAGCGCCGTGCTGTCCGTGAACGCAGGCTGAGCAGCGCGAAGATAAATAGCACGATGCCCAACACCGCTGCCGATAACAATCCACGCGCTAAGACTTCTGGCTGCCAGCCCTCCAATAGCACCGAGCGCATCGCTTCCAAAATGTAGGTGATGGGGTTAAAGATGGCTGCGGTTTTGATCCAGCCGCTGAGCAGTGAGACCGGAACAAAGGTCGCTGTCAAGAAGGTCAGCGGGAAGAACAGGAATGAACCGCCTTGTGTTGCCGCTGCACTGCCCGAACGTAAGGCAATCGACACCGTGAAGCCAGAGAAGCCCACGCCTAATATCAGCGCTAATCCGATCACCACTAACATGCCGCCCACACCCGTTGCTGATTGCAAGCCGAGCAAAATACCGACCGCCAGTACAACCACCGTTTGTAATCCCAATGTGACCGCACCGGCAATTATCGGGCCGAGCAATAGGGCAGCGCGACTAATGGGTGTGAGCAGTAGTTTGTCAAAGTAGCCATTTTCAATATCGCGAACAATCGCTTGTCCTGCTACACCTGCGCCACTCAGCGCCGAACTTACAATGGAGACCGGCAGAATGAAAGCCAGATAGCTCTTGCCCGCTAAACCCGGCAAGAAGTTGGACGCGTTGCCCAATGAACCCGTATACACGAACAAGAAAAATACGCTGATGAGAATGCCGGGAATAATTGCTGCGGGTACACGGAAAGTCGTCACGAGGCTGCGCCACGCCATCATGGTAATTTGGAACAGAAGGGGCATTTTGCCGTTGCGACTAATGGATTGCGTTTGTGCTTCTGAAGTATTTGAACGGGTTACTGCGGTCATGTTTCGGATTTCCTTGTCAGCTTAGGTTAAAGTTGGATGGGACTGATTTATAGTTGAATCAAACAGCTAGGCGTTTAAAGTTTCTTCAGCTTTTTCTGCTTCAAAACGTTCGCCCGTTACTTGTAGGAACACATCGTCAAGTGTCGGTTGTGTCAACGTCAATGAGATCGGTTCAAGTGAGGCTTGTTGCAGCTTGGTCATCACCGCAGGGACAGCCGCAGCCGCCTGTGCCATATAAACACGCAGCACTTTGCGGTCAACCTTGACACGTTCCGACACCGATTTGAGCAGTTCAGCCGCTTTCTCGGTCTGCTCGGCATCGTGGAATGTGACGTTGATCGACTCTGTACCAAGTTTGGATTTCAATTCATTAGGTGTGCCTTCAACAGCAATTTTGCCGTTGGTGATGATGGCGATCCGGTTAGCCAGTTCGTCGGCTTCTTCTAAATATTGGGTGGTCAAGAAAATCGTCATGCCGGATTCTTTATTGAGTCGCCGGACTTCCGTCCAAATGTCGCGTCGGCTGGCAGGATCAAGCCCTGTAGTCGGTTCATCTAGGAATAGGATGTCCGGCTCGTGTACCAAGGCTAATGCCAGATCAAGACGGCGGCGCATACCACCGCTGTATTTGCCGACGCGCCGGTCAGTGAAGGTACTCAGTTTCACCAAATCAAGCAGATCATGGGCGCGCGATTGAGCCTGTTTGCGACTGTAGCCAAAGGTCTGTGCTTGGATTGTCAGCAGTTCCATCGACTTCATCAGTGGATCAAGCCCGATGTCTTGCAGCGCCACACCTGCGCTGCGCCGGACTTCACCTGCTTGTGAAACCACATCGTAACCACCGACCGTTGCTTTGCCGCTGGTCGGCAGGATGAGCGTGGTCATCATCGAGAC
This sequence comes from Aggregatilineales bacterium, assembly GCA_038328375.1. GTDB lineage: Bacteria > Chloroflexota > Anaerolineae > Aggregatilineales > Phototrophicaceae > CFX2. The sequence continues at coordinate 15,238 of JBBQLX010000059.1, forward strand.
ACAGGTGCTTTTGCCCGCGCCGTTTGGCCCTAAGAAACCATAAATCTCACCCGAGTTGACCTTAAATGATACACCGTTGACCGCATAAAACTCGCCATATTTCTTAACCAGATTATCGGCGACAATTTCCCGATTGTTCATGCTTCCCACCCCTTAGAATAGATATTTGACTGTTTGGTTACTGAATGTTCAGTAAGTTTTGCGTGCAAAGAAAAAGCGTTGTTAAACGCATGTTTGAAACTATGAAGTCTTTAGCTGTGCAACAACTGAACAAATGTTAAGCAAAAGGTGAGAGAAAATCACGCATCGACACTAACAATACCGTGCAGCATGACATCAATCACCTGCCGCATCATCACTTTGCCCGAAACATGAAAGCGCTGTGTCGAGTCAAAGTAAACCACCCAATTGACAATCGCCAGCAGCATACCGGAGATCATTTCTGGCACAATCGGACGTACCTCGCCCCGTTCTTGTGCTGCCCGTATCACTCTAACAATCGGCTGCATCATTGATTGGTCAACTTGCTGAATGACTTCTTGCGCGTACTCCTGCGAAATTTGCACCGCGTCCGAACGCACCATTCGCATCATATCGACGGGTGCTTGCTCCACCAACCAATCAGCAATCGCGGCAAGCTGCGCTTCAAGCACCATCGGCGCAGAGGTAATCGCTTTTTCCAAACCTTCGCGCTGCCGGATCATATTACGGGCAACCACTTCGCGATAAAGTTGTTCCTTACCTTTGGGCGCATGATAATACAAAGCCGCCTGCCGCACACCCAACACATCTGCAATATCGCGCATGGTCACGGAGGCATAGCCGCGTTCCATAAACAGCTCCTCGGCAGCATCCAACACCCGCGCCCGCGACTGGCTAATTTCTATAGTCTCTGTAGACAATACCACTCAACTCCTTGCATCAAATGATCTCTCAGTGTACGCAATTTACTCCGAATTGGAGAGATTTTTGTACAAATGCTCATATTCTTGGGCAGCATGATCCCAACTGTAGCGCGATTCGATGAGTTTGCGCCCGTTGGCGGAAAGCGTTGCCCGCAGGTCTGCATCTTCGAGCAGTCGCACAATCGCTTCAACCATATCCACACCGTCCGCCATAAGTGCATCTTGACCATCATGCACGGCGATCCCATCCAGACTGACAGGCGTTGCCACCACCGGACAGCCCATCGCTAACGCTTCCAGTACCTTGTTTTTGATACCCGCTCCCAAGCGCAGCGGACTCACGAAGGCACTTGCCCGTGCCAGATAAGGCCGCACATCCGGCACACGTCCTGTCACGCGAATAGTGTCACTCCCCAGTGCCATTAATTCAGGTGGGGGCGCATGACCGACCAACCACAAATGAGCCTGTGGGTTGCGCTTCTGCACAGCAGGGAAAATTTCAGTTGCCAAACGCAGCGCCGCGTCCACATTCGGCGCGTATTCATAGTTGCCCACAAATAGCAGTGCCGGAATACGCTGCACCGGACGCGGACGAAATGTGTAGGTATCGACCCCGTTCGGAATAACGGTTACTTTGAGCTTTGGATTGATCGCTGTCAGTTCTTCACCGTCACGTTCCGAGACAACCACCGTATCCGCATAAGGCGTGAACATAAACGACTCAAAACGCCGCGCAATCTGGTGTTGTATGCGATTCATTAACTTCGTAGGGGAGAGTCTTAGACCTTCGTTTGGTTTTGTATTTTCAATCAACCGTCTCAAATACAAACTAAAACTCTCATACGGCGTGATGATGGCTTTGCGCCCACCAAGCGCTCGATAGAACTCATAGACTTGTATGCCACCGAACAGATGAATGGCATCATATTGATGGGTCGTGAGTTTTTCCTCAATCGTCCGCCACATCACAGGTGACCATGATTGTTCAGCAGTGTTTGGGAAGCGTGTCTGAGGCAGGAGCAACCGCCGCACATAACTCAGTTGACTGCGCTTCGGTTCAGGGAAAAGCTGCACCTGATTAAACATATGGTCATATTCCTGCTGTTCCTGCTCATCTTCGGGACGGTTGCTAAAAGCCAGCAAATCCAGTTCATGCTTGCGGGCTTCTAACTCCTCCGCCAGATGATAAACAATCAGACGGTCGCCTAAGTACAGCGGCCACGGCGGACAGCGCGAAATGAGCAGGATACGCATTAATGTGACGAGGGGACTTCGACACCCACTACCAATTCCTGTAAGCGCGGGATGTCATGCGCCAGCACATGGATGTCGCTGTTAGCCGAGAAGAATCCGCCTGTGCCGCCGTATTCTAAGCCAACGATAGTCGGTTCAGGCCACGCGCCTTTGTGGATATTATCCAGCGCCCATTCGGTCAGCGTCCAATCCTCATCGGTCATCGGGTAATGATCCACCAAACGCTGCTGTTCCTCAACATAACGTGTACCCGCCACATGCAGTTCGCGCAACGCTTGAAGGGGCAAACGATTGATGTATTCCTGCGTATCTATCCCCAGATATACAGCCGACATCCGTGCATGTGCCAGATCAAGCAGCAGGCCGCAGTCGGTTTCAGTGACGACTCGCGTGATGAGTTCCGGTTGGATCACCAGCGTCGGTACTTGATAGTTTGGGTCGTAGTTAGCGTTTTCGAGGATGACTTTCTCGCTGCCGAAGCGCTCAATCATCTGAGCAATATCGGTTTCCATTGCGTCCACCAATGCCTCGATATGAGATTCGTCAGTCGTGTTAAAGACGATGCCAAAATCTTTGGCGTGTGGGGCAAGGTGCGTATTGACGAAGGGAGTGGCAGTCGCGTTAAGCAGTTCTTCAATCAACTCCAAGCCGACTGTTTCAACATTGTGTCGTCCAGCCAACAGTGGAAAATGTACGTAAGCTGGACGTTGCTTTTCCGCCGCCGCAATCATCTCCGGCCATTCGGTTGTTTTATAAAGCTCGAACGACACTTTCTCGCGTGAGAGTAGGTCAGCCGTTTGTGGAGAGTAGTTGATAGCCAATTTCATAACAGGAGGTTCCTTTTGCTCAACGGTCATCCATTTTACAGTGTATCACGGGGAAATCATCAGTAGATGGGTATTTCAGTCATAAAAATTAACTTACTGCTTCAGTGTACGTTCAAACCACCACAGTAATTGACTCATCGGTTCTTTTTTGAATAGGCGTGGCGGTTGGGGAGGGCTTGATCGTCGCCGATGTTCCAAATAAAAAAATCCGCTTGTGAGAAGCACAACTACTAAAGCCATTAGAATTTCTTGAAGGAAGAGGAATGTTACGAGAATTGTGAACAACATACTAGCAATTAAAAGAAACGCATATGGGTATCTTTCAATTCCAAATATGGCATCAACTTCGGTGCTCGAGGCATTTTGAGCATATAGATACCCAACAATGTTGCGTCTTCCACCCTTAGAAACATCTTGATACAACCTGAACTTACAGGTGGTTTCATCCACCATATCGACTTCGCCTTCAATCGTTGTGAACAAACTGCCCATCGCTTTCCCCAAACTTTGTTGCAGTCGATTTTTACATTCTGCAATAGGCAGTGGAGAAGTCAACTTAATCGGATAAATTATTCCAAAATTTTCAGTATTAATCGGAAGCATAGGACTACCTTTTAGGCTCATGAAGTTTGAATATCAAATAAATAGTTACAAATTTCCTATAGGCGCATGTTGCTGTAAGGCGTTCTGTTATGGTAAACTATCCGCACAACAGTATTAACTGTGTAAGTCTATTGAAACCGTGACCGAACAAGATTCAGACCACCCTCCCAGTCAGCAAACCTGCTTAACCGACATTTTACACCGGCTTGAGGTAATTTTTTACGTACCTTAAGCGTCAGGTGTTTTTGTATTTAGGGTGATCGAATCAGGAGAAAGATATTTACATTGGACATCGCTAGTGTGGTTCCGTTAGTTGTTCTTATTGGCATTCATGCGCTCGTGACTCTGGCCTATGCTGCCCTCACCAATACCCGTGAGCCGCTGCTGCGTGAACAAATCGAAACGGAAGCGGATGCCCCTCCGCGTTTACACATCACCTATCAACTCAGCTTACTACTGCTGCGCTTTGCCATCGCTGGTTTGGCAATCACGACGCTGGCTCAAAGTCTCGCGACGGTCATCAAACTGCAAAACTCGGATTTGAGCCGCTTGTTGGCTGATGTGCTCATCTTACTACCAACAGCCTTGCTTACCCTGATTTTCGGTGATCTTGTGCCGGAGGCAATCGGCAGCACCCATGCTGACTTGGTGGCGCGTTGGTGTGTTGCCCCCATGCGCCTGCTGATTATTATTCTGTCACCGCTAGTAATCGCGATGATGGTTGTGAGTAAATGGCTGGCAGGGGTTGTCGGCAGCGGCGATAAAGTCAGCGTCTACACCGAAGAAGAAATCATGACCATGCTCGATGCCGGCGAAAAAGAGGGCAGCATCGAAGAAGAAGAACGCGAGATGATCTATTCGGTGCTGCAATTTGGCGACAAAACCGTGCGCGAAGTCATGATCCCACGTATTGATGTAGTGGCGGTCGCGCTCGATACCACGCTCGATGAAGCACTAACGGTGCTGTTGGACAGCGGTCACTCACGCATTCCGGTCTACGAAGAAACCGTTGATAACATCAAAGGCTTGCTCTATGCCAAGGATTTATTGCGTGTGCTGCAAAAGCCTGCCGAAACTCGCAAACCGATTGCCGAATTGATGCGTAAACCCTTCTTCGTGCCGGAAAGTAAACGGGCTGATGAACTGTTGACCGAACTTAAGACCAAAAAGGTTCATATGGCTGTCGTGGTCGATGAATACGGCGGCACGGCGGGTGTTGTGACCTTTGAGGATTTGATCGAAGAGATTATCGGTGATATTCAGGACGAATATGACACCAATGAAGAACAAGAATATACCGAACTTGGCCCGAATACCTACCGTGTTGATGCAGGCATCAGTCTGACAGATTTCAATGATCTGTTGGAAGTCGAATTCCCGACCGAGGAAAGCGATACATTGGGTGGTTTCCTGTTTGCCGAGTTTGGACGTGTGCCTGAAGTGGGTGAAATATTGGATTACGACTCACTAACACTGCGTGTCGAATCATTAGCTGGTCGCCGTATTCGCAACGTGTATGTGACGCGTAAGGTTGTGGAAACGGTAACGGTTGCCGATCATCAGACCAGTGAACGTGATGTGACTGTACGAACGCAGGCGATGACGGATTAATTATTGTTCGTCGCCGCCCAGCAGCCATGCCAATTCTTCAATGATGGCTGCTATCAATGCGTAGGTCAATGTTAGCAGCGCGGGCGGCAGCAGCAATCCGAGCAGCCCGAAGGTGCGGCTGAACAGCAGCGAGAACGCACCGATAATTAATCCAAACAGCGCCATCATACAACCGCGATAGACTTTCATAGGGGTTTATCCTGTAGTCAGTCGTCGTTCCTTAAGTAACCGTCTGATGCTCCATGTGTAACAGATGTTGCAAATATTGCAATTGTTGTTGCACAAATGCAGTATTTCCGCTGAATTGCACGGCGGGAGGCACGCTGGCTGCCGCTGAAATGACACAAATGCGGCGGGAAGCCCGGTCAATGCCACCGCCCTGCCATATGTGTCTGCCGCCGCCATTATTGCAATGGTTTGAAGGGGTTTGGATAATAGTGACATAGGGCATTCCCGAAATGATCCGAATTTATCACTTGATTATAGAACAAATATTCGTATCTTGTCAACATGATTCGGTTCGAGTTTCCAAACCTTTTGCCCGATAAATTTAGCGAATAAAGATTGCCTATTGTAGCGACACGGCATGACGTGTCCGGTATTTAGTTTCTATTTTCAGGCGACCTCTAGCGTTAAGTATAGACCGATCCCGCCCAATTGGTGTCGATAATACCCGGCAGTGGATGCCCACCGTCGCGCCCATCGCCTTTGTCCGGCCCCGAATCGAGCCACGGAAGATAACCTTCTTCGGTCCAATCCACCTTGGTAGCGTATATACGCCCAATTTCTTCAAGTAGTTCAATTTGCGGCTGTTCAAAATCTTCCAACCCCGAACCAATACTGGACGGGTCAGGTCGGCCTGTCAGCGAAATGCCCAGCACATCGCGCACACTTTCGGTTTGGATAAACGGGTTATATCGCCGGAAATCAATGCGCTTGTCGTAGATTTTGCGCGTCATAAAGACTTGTTCCAAGGTGGTGTCATCCAACGTTTGGTTAATAATGTATTTGACCCACTCCAACAACCAGAATCTGGCTCCCGCGCCATCGTCATAAGTACGGGGCGGATAACCTGTACCTAACGAAAAATGAATCACATTGCCGTCGGTAAATCCTTCTGCCGCGCCAATATATTCCATAGCTTCAACGGTTGCCGCCAAACAGGGATTACCCGTTAAGCCCACACCGCCGTCAATCAGGTTGCCGAGTACCGGAGCGAAATAAACCGGAGCCGCGCCGCTTGCGCCGACCGCCCCGCTGACAGGCCAATTGGCGAAGCGACCCGCACCCGGCCCTTTGCTGACGATGTAGTAAGTGTTGGCGCTGCGGACATCACGCGTGGTCATAAACACAATCGGCTTGCTGAAATCCTTAACCTGTTTGCCCTGTGCATAAGGCGCAAGTGCGTCGATAAAGGGTTGCAGTTCATAAAAATGTCGCAGTCCGCCCAGTAAATAACGCAGGTACAGCAGCACACCCTTGGGCTGAGATTGGAAGGCTTGTGGCAGCCGTGTACGATAGACTTCTTGGAGCAAATCTTGTGCCGAAATACCCAACCCGATTCCCGCCGCGATAATTGCCCCTGTGCTGGTTCCCGCGACCATATCAAAAAGTTCGGAGCAGGTTTTGCCCGTCTGTCGTTCCAATTCCGCCAGCATCGCAATCGTCACGATGCCGCGCACACCGCCACCATCCACCGAAAGAATCATTTTCTTATTAGCCGGATTGATATTCAACATGACTTGGCTGCCTATTTAGAAAGAATCTGGAGAATAGGTTATGGCGACATGAGAAAGAGCATACACGCACTCGCAGCAGGCGGCAACCTGTGCTATCGTAGCATCCATCTCGGAAGCAGCTTTATAAGCCATTGTGTTGCGTTCCGGGCATGTGTATACAATCGTGAGATTAGATACGCGATGCAAACGGATCAATCAGATGTGAAACAGCCTGCCAAAGTTTTGCCCATTCCCAAAGCCCGTTTAGTAACGCCTCGAACAACCTTCTTAAAACTCAACATTTTTGACCGCCGCGTTGTTTTCATTTTGGTGTTGTTATTAGGTCTTACCGGTTTTGTGATCGTATTGGGTGATCGGGTCGGTGTCACGCTGCAACGGGTCGCGCCTTTGGGAGTCGCCCGCAGCACCAGTTCGGTGATCATGCAGTTTAGTGAAAGCATGAACCGTGTAACCGTGCCGCCCAGCATCAAAGTGGTGCAGGTTGCACCCGACAAAATGGACAGCACGATAACCGACAGTGATGTGCTGGCAAAGATTGACGGCACAGTCAGTTGGAGTGGTACAACTCTTAACTTTCGTCCAAGCAAACCCCTTGTCCCCGGTGCTGCTTATCAGGTGATCTTAAAACCCGGTGCAATCAGCGACAGTGGGCGCAAAGTCATCTCGGAGTATCACTATAGTTTCACCGTGCGAACCCCGCGCGTGGCTTATTTAGCACCATCTGACCGTTCGCCTATGAACATTTGGGTGGCTGATCCGGCTGTTCCCGGTTCGGCGCACCAAGTAACCAAGAGTCCCTCCGGTATTTATGATTATGGTGTTAGCCCCGATGGTAGCAAAATCGCCTTTACCGAGAAAAATACCGACACGGGCACGATGGACATCAAAATGCTGGATGTGGATACCGGCGGTGTCGAACAACTGACCAACTGTGCTGATGCTGAATGTAAAACACCCGTTTGGCGGCCTGATGGTCAACTCATCGCCTATGAACGCATTGACCTCAACAGCAGTATGGCGAATCAGGTCGGCGCGAGTCCCACCCGCATCTGGATTATTGACCTGAGCAGTTCACCCGCCACCACCCGTCCGCTGTTTGATGACTCACAAATTTTGGGTTATGGTGTGCGTTGGTCAGCAGATGGCACACGCATCGCGATGTTTGATTATGGCAGTCAGGGTATCTTGGTGCACGACTTCCGCGACAGCAGCACCCAAGTTGTTCCTAGTAAATATGGCAATCCCGGTGAACTGTCGCCGGATGGCAACAAACTGATTTACCCTGAAGTCACGATGGCGAATAACGAAGCCACCAGTTATATGCAAATCGTGGATTTGGTCAGTAAGAACATTCAGCGTCTGACCAACCCGGATGATCCGGTCGATGATCAAGATGTCATCTGGAGTCCTGACGGTAAGTTTTTAGTCGTCGGCAGGCGTTATCTGGATGAACGGACGACACGCGGCAGACAAATTTATGAGGTCAATCCTGTTGACTCAAAGGCTGAACCGTTGGTGGTTGATCCAGATTATCAGAATGGCTTTTTTGCGATTGATCCAACCGGAACGCAGCTTGTGATACAGCGCTTTCCTGATCCAGTCGCCTTGAATGATCCCAATAATCGGGGTCTGCCGGAAATCTGGACATATGATATGCAAACTAAATCACTGGTGAAAGTGGTTGATAACGCTTATTTTCCGCGCTGGGTTCCGTAATTCTGTAGTAGTTGTTAGGACGTATCATGACCGAAATGACATCGCAGCCGCCCGTTAAACAGGGTGGCATTTCGCCCATATTGTTGGTGTTTCTGGTTATTCCTCTATTTGGAATCATCGCGGCTGTTGCGCTGGCGATTAGTGAAGGCGGTTTTGGCGGACAGCCCATGGTTCCCACACCGCAAGCGGTATCATCCGATTTTGTTTCGCTGGTTGGTGAGGCTGCGCCCGATTTTTCACTCACCGGATTAGATGGCGCGAAACATCAACTGACCGACTATAAAGGCCATGTGACCTTCGTCAATTTCTGGGCGACATGGTGCGGCCCTTGCCAAGTCGAACTGCCCACCTTGGAGAAATTTGTGGCGGAGCAGGGTGATAAAGGTGCGCGGGTATTAGCCGTCAATGCTGGTGAAACGTCCGACCAGATCAACACCTACTTTACACAAAATGACATTAGCGGCTTGAACGTGCTGCTTGACTCAAACATCGAAGTCTACACCGCTTACGGCATCAATGCACTGCCCACCACTTTTATTGTTGATAAAGAGGGTGTCATCCGTTATCGCCACTTCGGGATGCTGCGTCAAGAGGATATTGATGGTTATATGAGTAAGCTCGCGGCGACCTAAGCCGAAGCCATCGCCTCGACCTCTAATTTCCATTTGGGATCAAGCAGTTGGGTGCAAACCACCGTCAACGCCACCTGATGATCACCCAGATATTTTTTGCGGAGTCGCACATTAGCCTCGTCATATTCAGGGCTTGCCAGATAAAAGCGCAGCGAAACCAGATGCTCATAGGTCATCTGTGCCGCTTCTAAAATGCGTCCAAGATGCTGCCAGATCATCTCGGCTTGCTCCTCAAACGAGTCGGGCATAGTTTTGCCATCTTTCAAATAACCGTTCAAACCACTGATAATCAGTAGTCGCGTATTGCCTTGAATTTCAACCGCGTGGCTGTAATTTTGATATTGCGGATAAAGTGTCTCAGGATTGTGCTTGATAACAGACATTATGAGTCTCCAAATTGATGAACTGCGAACCATTGTAACCTCTTAATGCCTGTTCCGCACCAATACCAAAGCTGCTTTTTGAAAATATCTTGGCGATTTGTATCTTTTGCCTTTCTCTATGGACTACTGACTAAAGATTATCGACTTGCCTCTCCGTCTTGTCGAAACGTCATTGCCCATGCATAATCCCACTATCTTCCGTAGGAGGTTTTATACGTGGATATTGGTCGGGCTTTCACCTATATTCTAGATGACCGTGAATGGGCGACGAAACTGCTCATCAGCGCGGGCATTGCCTTATTCTCTACTTTTGGCACTGTATTGCTGGTTGGGTTGCTGGGATGGGCGCTGCTCTTTGGTTATCTGGTTGAACTCATTCATAACATCAATACGGGTTTAGCCACGCCCTTACCGCATTGGGCAGGCTATACCGACAAACTCCGCAAAGGTGGTAATGTCCTCGCCGCCCTCATCGTTTATAACCTGCCACTGCTAATGCCAGTGTGCTGTTATGTCACAACATCCAGCTTTTGGGGTGATAATTATGTCGGCAGCGCGCTCGGCTTTAGTATGTGGTGCTGTGTCGTGCCGCTTGTTCTGGTTTATAACATTGTCACATGGCCGATGTTTGCGCTGGCTATGGTGCGTTATGCCGAGGAAGATAACATCGGGGTATTTTTCCAATTTGGCGATTTACTCAGCACTGTTTATCGTCACTTCAACGATACCCTGCAATGGATATTCTTCAGTGTTGTTATCAACTTTGTGCTGCTGATTTTGTTCGCCATCCCCTGCATTGGGCAGGCCGCCGCCCCAGCGCTGGCTATCCCGATTTATGGCTATTTGGCCTCGCGCTTCGCCACCCGCATCGAAGATATGCCACGCCCCAAACGCAAAATTACTAATCGGTGAAATTCTTAGAGCCCTTCTCCCTTGCTTGCGGGGGAGAAGGGTTGGGATGAGGGGGTCGTTTACGGATTGGCCGTGCAGAACGATTCAATCTGTTCAATTTCTTCGGCGCTCAACCGCAAGTCCATCGCCCCGATGATACCCGCCACTTGCTTAGCGCTCCGTGCGCCCACAATCGCTGCCGTAACCACTGGCAGCCGCAGCGTCCACGCAATCGCCACTTCACCGGGTGTCCGTCCATGCTGCTCACCAATCGCGGTTAAAATCTCAACCAATTGGATATGACGCAGCAAGCGCGGTTCACGGAAGTTCTCGCTGCGGCTGCGCCAGTCATCAGCCGGAAGGTTACGAGCGCGTTCCACCGTCATCGCACCCGTCAATAAACCCGCGCCCATCGGTGAATAATTAATCACGCCGATGTTATGGGCTTCACAGTAAGGCAGAATTTCGGCTTCGACTTTGCGATCAACCAGCGAGTAGGGCGGTTGCAATGAGGTAATCGGTGCGATCTTCGCCGCCCGTTCCATCTGTGCCACGTTGAAGTTCGACACGCCAATCCAGCGCACTTTACCCTCTTCCTTGAGCTTCGCCATCGCTCCCCAACCTTCTTCAATTTCATCATCTGGTTGAGGCCAATGAATCTGGTAAAGGTCAACCACCTCGGTCTGCAAGCGGCTCAGGCTGTCCTCAATCTCCTTACGGATGGACTTCATGCTGCTGATAACTTTGTGGTCTTTGTCCCACAGTTTCGAGCTTTTGGTGAAGATGTAAGGCTTCTTACCGCGACCTTTGAGCGCCTTCGCTACCAGTTCTTCCGAATGGCCCAGCCCGTAAACCGCCGCCGTATCAATCCAGTTCATGCCTGCGTCAATCGCTGCCTGAATCGCGCCGATGGCTTCGCCGTCATCTTGTGCGCCCCATGCCGCTTCCCATCCCGCGCCGCCTATCGCCCAAGCCCCGTACCCAACCGGCGTAATCTGTAAGTCCGAGTTGCCTAGTTGTCGTGTTTGCATAAATTCCCCTTTATATAAATAACGTCAATTTATACGTCATTATTTGCTGATGAATGATCGGATAGGCGTTTTTAAATTGATAATCAATCGTTCACGTAGGGGAGGGTCTGTGACCCTCCCGATATGATAATCAACTGAATGTCGATTACTTTTGCTTCGCCCATTGCGCTGAACCAGCCTTATCCAACTCTGCGAAATCCTCGTCGGAAAGTTGCACACTCGCCGCAGCAACGTTCTCTTCCAGATGCTTGACCTTGCCTGTACCGGGGATTGGCAGCATCACCGGACTGCGCTTGAGAACCCACGCCAGCGCCACTTGTGATTGGGTTGCGCCGAGTTTCTTGGCAATCGTATCTAGAAGGCCGCCTTCTTTGGTCAAGTCACCGCCCCCTAGCGGGAACCACGGAATAAAAGCGATATTGTTCTTCTCGCAATAATCCAGCACATCCTCAGTGCGGCGGTAACTCAGATTATACAAATTCTGTACACTGGCGACCTTGAAGTACTTCTCTGCCTCTTGGATTTCCTCAATGCTCACTTCGCTCAAACCGACATGCCGGATAAGCCCCTCTTTTTGCATATCAGCAATCGCGCCAAATTGCTCTTCATGGCTCACCTTCTGATCAATGCGGTGCAGTTGCCACAAATCAATGCGTTCTAAGCCCAATCGTCGCAGACTCATCTTCACGGCTTGGAACAAATATTCACGGCGACCAACTGCTGCCCATTGGTCAGGGCCTTGGCGGGTGTTCGCACCTTTCGTCGCCACGATAGTCTCGCCGTAAGGATGCAGCGCCTCGTGAATTAAATCTTCGCTCACATCAGGTCCATAAGCATCTGCCGTGTCGATGAAATTCACGCCCAGTTCTGGTAAGCGTTTCAGCACACGTAGGCATTCATCCCGATCATCTGGCTCACCCCAAATACCTTTGCCCGTGATTCGCATCGCGCCGAATCCCAGCCGGTTGACCTTGATGTCCCCACCCAACATAAACGTTCCGCTTGCTGTTGCAGTCGTTATTGTCATATTTGATCTCTCTTTAATGTAAACGGTTGATCCCAATGAATAGAGTAGCAAGAAGAGGGGGATTTGATTACCCCCATTTGACCTATTTTGCAGACGGTAGCGACTTGTAACTTCTTACATAACTGAAGGTTATCAAAACAGGTTCTACACCCCTAAGTTAATCATCACCATCTTGAGTGTCGTCATTTCCTCGACCGCGAAACGCGGGCCTTCACGACCAACACCGCTGTCTTTATTGCCGCCGTAGGGCATATTGTCGATGCGTATCGACGGTACATCGTTGATGATCACGCCGCCCACATTCAAGCGCTGCACCGCCCGCATTGCCTTATTCAAATCGCGCGTATACACACCCGCCTGCAAACCGAAAGTGCCTGCGTCCGCCATTGTCAGCGCGTCTTCAAAGTCGTCAAATGGCACAAAGTTCACCAACGGCCCGAACGCCTCCGCGCACATAATCTGCATATCCGGTTTGACGTTTTCCAACACCGTCGGCTTATACATCCGTCTTTCGCGTGTGCCACCGATGGCAATCGTCGCCCCTTGAGCCACTGCTTCTTTCAACCAAGCGTCAATACGCTCCGCTGCCACATCATTAATCAGCGGGCCAATGTCGGTGGTATCGCTCAGCGGATCGCCCATCACCAACTTTTCAGTCGCCGCGAGGAACTTGCTGCGAAATTCGTCATATCGTTTACGGTGAATATACAACCGCTGCACACTGATGCACACCTGACCGCTGTAAGAGAAGCTGCCCATCACTGAACGACTGACCGCCGCGTCGATATTGGCATCCTCATCCACAATCGTCGCCGCGTTGCCACCGAGTTCCAGCACCAACCGCCGCAAGCCCACCACTTTGCTGATATGTTGCGCGACTGCCGGACTGCCCGTGAATGAAATCATCGCGATTCGCGGGTCAGTTGTCAGCCATGTGCCGACATCCGCCCCGCCTGTAATCACCTCAAACGCGCCATCCGGCAAACCCGCCTCACGCATAATTTCCGCCAGTTTTAGCACCGTCATTGGTGTGAAAGGCGCAGGTTTCATCACCACCGGACAGCCTGCCGCAATCGCCGGAGCCAGTTTGTGAACAGAGAGATTCAATGGAAAATTAAACGGAGTAATCGCCGCGATCACACCCACTGGTACGCGCATGTAATACCCAATCTTACCCACCCCACTTGGCGAGGCATCCAACGGAATGGTTTCGCCATGCAATCGCCGCGCCTCATCCGCCGCGAAGTTAAAAGTATCGACCGCCCGCAGCGCTTCGCCCTTGGCATACTTCATCGGCTTGCCATTTTCCCGCGCCATAATCCGCGCAATCTCATCCACTTGGCTGGCAATAATGTTCGCCGCTTTGTTGAGGATGCTCCCACGTTGGTGAGCAGGCATCGCCGCCATCATCGGCGCGGCAGCAGTCGCCCGACCAATCGCCTCGCGCACTTCCTGTTCATTGAACTCAGGCACATGCCCGACCACACTGCCATCAAACGGATTAATCACCGGATTTTCATGGATTGAAGCCACCATTATCAATTATCCTTTTGCCGTAAGTCATTTTTATTATTTTGCTCATCCGTCACCACCGTTAGCATTTTGGTTTTACTCCCTCCCTCGTTTACGGGGGAGGGCTGGGGTGGGGGTGGAATTCTTTCTATTCTAACCCTTCACCTCTTACCCTGCATCTCCCCGCCGTTGACTCCGATAAACCTTCCACGCCGCCACTGCCGCAGCATGAGTCGTATCAGGATTTTGTTCATGATACTCGCGCATAAATCGGTTGTATTCGAACTGAGGCGCAATCTCTTTTTTATCGCCGCGTTTCGCCCTTTCTTCCAGCTTGTACCAGTAGGCCACCGCGTCCCCGAATGTCTTGCCCACATTATCCTTAAAAAACTGTTGGAACGCCGTCGAGAAATGAAAATGCTTGCCGATGACTTCCTCAAAGAACGCCCGATTAATCTGGTTTGAACGGTAATCCGCTGTAATCACCGTGTCTAACGTCGGCACTTGACCGTCACTTTTAAGCTTAGGACGTTTCTCTGGCAGCAACAGTTCACCTGTCTGCAAAAAATGTGCGATCCGTTCCGTAATATCAATTTTTGAACCGCTTGTCGGCAAACCATTCGCCCGACAAAATTCGACTAACTCGCTTTTCAGCCAATAAAACGCCAAAAAATCACTGGCTTCAATCCCCAACTCCAAAGGCGGACGCCGTGTATTCTCACTTGCCATGTCATGCTCCTCGATCTACTCCCCACCATAATCGCTCTATTATATAAAAATCTCTTGGCGATTGGTTTTGCCTTAATCTATTGACTATCGACTACAGACTAATGACCAGCTTTCGTAATAATTTTCTTAATGTTGCCTGTTATCACCTGTTTATCAGGCAGCTTATCGGTCTCCTTTCTCTGTGTCTCTGTGGTTAGTTTGCATTTGCTTTTCTCTATAGACTACCGACTAAAGACTATCGACTGTTTTATGCTATACTTCCCCTCATCATTCGCCGCACAAACGAGATGCAATGAACATGACTCAACTCACAGAATTGACCATTACTGAGGCCTTGGCAAAACTTCGGACGAAGG
This sequence comes from Aggregatilineales bacterium, assembly GCA_038328375.1. GTDB lineage: Bacteria > Chloroflexota > Anaerolineae > Aggregatilineales > Phototrophicaceae > CFX2. Next base: position 30,454 of record JBBQLX010000059.1, read on the forward strand.
AAATCACTGCCGTCCAACTCACCCAAGCCTATCTTGACCAGATCGCCAAACTTGACCCGACTTTGAAAGCCTACTTGACCGTCACCACCGAACGTGCTTTAGCCGACGCTGAAGCCGCCGATCAAGCCCGTGCTAATGGTGATGATCGTCCCTTGCTCGGCATTCCACTAGCCATTAAAGATGTCCTCTCGACCAAAGACATCGAAACCACCTGCGGCTCAAAAATCCTTAAAGGCTACAAGCCCCTGTATGATGCCACCGTCGTTCAGCGCTTAGCCGATGCAGGCATGGTTCTGCTCGGCAAAGTCAACATGGACGAATTCGCAATGGGTTCATCCACCGAAAACTCGGCTTATGCCATCACCCGCAATCCTTGGGACACCGAACGCGTTCCCGGTGGCAGCAGTGGTGGCAGTGCCGCAGCCGTCAGTGCAGGTATGGCAGCCGGAGCTATCGGCACGGATACGGGTGGAAGCATTCGCGAACCGGGCTCCTTCTGTGGCATCGCTGCACTCAAGGCCAGCTACGGACGTGTTTCGCGTTATGGCTTGGTCGCCTTCGGTTCGTCGCTCGATGGAGCAGGGCCAATGGCACGCTCGGTCGAAGATACCGCCCGCATTTTACAGGTCATCGCTGGCAAAGACCCTCTCGACGCAACCAGTATGCCGATTGATGTGCCGGATTATCTCGCCGCCCTTACAGGTGACATCAAAGGTTTGAAGGTTGGCATTCCCGCTGAATACTTCATCGAAGGTATTCAGCCGGATGTTGAAACCGCCGTTCGTAACGCCATCGCCACCCTTGAATCACTCGGCGCAAAAGCGGTTCCCATCAGTCTGCCGCATACCAAGTACAGCCTACCCGTTTACTACATCATAGCTCCCGCAGAGGCCAGCGCTAACCTAGCCCGCTACGATGGTATTCGCTTCGGTCAGAAGGTTGATAAAGGCGAGATGTGGCCCACCTATAAAGCCACTCGTGGTCAAGGCTTTGGCCCCGAAGTCAAACGCCGCATCATGCTCGGCACTTATGCACTCTCGGCAGGTTATTATGATGCTTACTACGGCAAAGCGCAGGCTGTCCGTACACTCATTAAGCAGGACTTCGACAACGCTTTCAAAGAAGTTGATGTCGTGGTCGCGCCCACCGCGCCTAAGACCGCCTTCAAAATTGGACAGAACAGCAGCGATCCGTTGTCGATGTATTTAGAGGATGTTTTCACACTGCCGCCCAGTCTCGCTGGGATTTGCGGCCTGAATGTTCCCTGCGGTTTCGATAGTAACAACCTTCCCATTGGCTTACAGATTATGGGCAAAGCCTTTGCCGAAGACACCATTCTTCGCGTCGGTCACGCCTACGAACAAGCCACCAATTGGCATCTTCGTCGTCCCGCCCTCGCCACTGCTTAATATCAAATGTTCCTAGGGTTTGCCGCTGGCAAGCCCTCTTCATCGTGCTAAACAAATTGTGCTAACCTTAACCTTCGTTGGGAACAACTCCACTTGCTACAACGTCTTACCACGATGGATGCCAACATCACCCGAAAGGACAGTACGCATGAAATTAAACCGCATTACCACTTTAGCCATGCTCTTATTCACCACCTTCGCAATGGCCTTGCCTGTCTTCGCGCAGGATGCGACTGCCGAAGCCACCCCATCTGCCGATCTCCAAACCTATACTGCCGAAAATGGTGCGGCCTCGGTGCAGTTTCCTACTGGATGGGTTTTTGAAAAAGGCGATGATAGCGACGGCATTCTCAGCGTCAAACTCGCAAGTAGTGAATCAGCCCTCAACAAAGAACTTTTTAATCAGGATGATGTTTTCCAACCCGGTGAAGTGCATATCGAAGTCGCCACGATTGCACTAACCGAGTTGATCAGTGAAATGCCTGCTGGCACAATTACAGTGGACGCAACACCTCTTGAGTTGGTACAAATCCTCGCCAAACGAGGTATGCCAGATGAATTTAAATTTGGCGATCCCGGTGCAGTCACCATCAACGATTATCCCGCTGTCCGTATGAATCTTACGGCAGAAAAACGGGGTGAAGGTCAACTGCTGCTCACTATTGACGACAAGAAATGGGTTGAGGCTATTATCCTCTTTGCGGCTCCCGGCGAAGGTGATAAATGGGACATGATTGCCCGTGATATTCTCGCGTCCATTCAAATTGCTCCGAATGCCGAAGTTACCAGAGAACCGATTCTAGACCCCACCACTGAACCGCCTTCATCTGTCCAAACCTATATCAGCACCCTTGGTGGTTTCACCGTGAGTTATCCCATTGGCTGGAATTTTGATGACCGCAGCGACGACACCAGCGATGATGTAGCTGGTGGCATTTTCGCTAGCAATCCCGCAGCCCAGCATAAACAGTTGTACGACGACAAATTTGAATCAGGTGATATTCGCATCGAGTTTGTGCTAGCAAGTCTCTCTAAATTAGCCACATTGCCACAATTAGAGAAGGTCGATGCCTCCACTTCTGTCACCGAGATTGCCCAAGCATTTGTGGATAACAAGATTGCTTCTGAGAGTTTGAACTATGGCGAAGTGCAACCCGCCACCTTCGAAAACGGAACCGCCGCCCAAGTCGATCTGACCAGTCCCGACAAAAACGGTGACGGTCGCATATTGTTTATTAAGCGGAATGATGGAGCAAATATCTATTTCCTTATCTACACAGCCAGTGGCGACATTCAAACCGGCGATAATGTTGCCCGCCAGATTGCCGCCTCATTAGTCATAAATGCACCTTTTGTCGAGTCCACACTCGAACCCACCGCTGAAAATACTGCCGAACCGCTTGCTCTGACACAAACAGCTAAAACGGCCAATGGTTTAGCGTCGATTTCGTATCCCGGCACATGGTTCACCCGTCAATATGGCAGCGAGAGCATTTACGTCGCCAATACCCAAGCCGCACTCGATAAATCCTTTGGCACGTCCTTGGCTTCCGGCGAGGTCAATATCCTCCTGACCGTTAGCCAAACTGACGAATACATCAAACAAGCACAGTTGCCTCTCACTGTGGATGCTTCCCCGCTCGAACTCCTGCAAATGACC
>JBBQLX010000060.1:0-33479 GCA_038328375.1 Aggregatilineales bacterium
GTCGCAATGCAGCGAAGTCTTATGCTGCCTATGAGGGTGTTACTGAACAAGCCTATCTTGAACGTTATGGAGTGCCGTTCCTCACACCGGAAAGGGTCGGTCAGGGCGTTGTGTCATTGCTCACGGATGCTCAATACACAGATGGATTGGCCTTCGGCGTATCGAGCAAAGAGTTGGCTGCCGTCAGTTAAAATGGACGGTTCATAAAGTAGGTGCAAATGATATGACGACACTCACATCGGCTGAATTTGAAGAACTGATGCAATCCATCCGACCGGAGCTGCACCGTTATGCTACGCGCATGACAGGCTCGGTGATTGATGGTGAGGATGTGGTGCAAGAGGCGTTGGTCAAAGCCTACGCTTCTCAATCGCTGCTGACCGACGACACCAATATTCGTGGTTGGCTGTTCAGAATTACGCACAACAAAGCGATTGACCATTTTCGGCGGTATGGCGACGAACCGCTGGAACTGCTCGATGAATATCCCATGACCGAAGCGACCGACTCGCCGTTGGAAGAAAAAGAACTGGCGGCTGTTGCGTTGTCGATGTTCCTCAAACTCGCACCGCGTCAGCGAAGTTGTGTCATCTTCAAAGATGTGATGGGCTATTCGCTGGCGGAAATTTCGGAACTGCTGAACGCGACTGTTCCCGAAATCAAAGCGACTTTACATCGGGGGCGCACAAAACTGCGCGAATTGGCTGCTAACCCGCAGGTCAGCGCACCACATTTGGATGCCCATGAGCAAGCGCTATTAGCCCGTTATGTCGAGCGCTTTAATGCCCGTGATTTTGATACGCTGCGAACAATGTTGACCGATGAGGTTCACCTTGATCTCGTGGGTCGAACCCAATTGCATGGGGCAGCGGCTATCGAGAATAACTACTTCCATCACTACAGTCTGGTACACGATTGGCAAATGGTGGTCGGCACAGTCGAAGGGCATCCGGCAATCATCGCTTATGATCTGGATGAGTCGTCATCCCAACCCGCCTATTTCATCCTCCTGACGTGGCAGAATAATCAGGTGGCATCTATCCGCGACTTCCATTATGCGCGTTACGTGCTGCGTGATGCTGCTGTAACCATCGGACAATAAGCAGAAATAAAAAGAGGCACTCCCTATGGAATGCCGCTTTTGTTTCAGTCCTTAATTCGCCGATTAAGCGATTTCAGTTTGTGGCGTGGTTGTGAAGGTCAGGCTTTCACCGTCGAGATCAGCATCTGCCACAATATGATCACCTTCGTTGACGCGCCCTTCAAGAATAGCGGTTGCCAACGGGTCTTGCAGATCGCGTTGGATGGCTCGCTTGAGTGGACGTGCGCCGAACACCGGATCGTAGCCGCGTTCCGCCAACCAGCGGCGGGCATCCGCTGTGAGTTCCAGCGTCAGATGACGGCTTTGCAGGCGTTCGGTCAAGCGGGTGAGTTGAATGTCCACAATCCGCATGATGTCTTCCTGCGTCAAAGTCTGGAACAGGATGATGTCATCCAGACGGTTGAGGAACTCAGGCCGGAAGACGTTATCCAACTCGTGCATAACCATCGCACGCAGTTCAGCCTTATCGGCATTTGGCCCCAACTGCTTGATATATTGACTGCCAACGTTGCTGGTCATAATAATGACCGTGTTTGTGAAATCCACCGTGCGTCCTTGACCGTCTGTCAGACGACCATCATCAAAGACCTGTAAGAAGATATTGAAGACCTCAGGATGCGCCTTTTCGATTTCGTCGAACAGCACCACCGCATACGGACGGCGGCGAACGGCTTCGGTCAATTGACCGCCTTCGTCATAACCGACATATCCCGGCGGCGCACCGATCAACCGCGCGACACTGTGCCGTTCGCCGTATTCGCTCATGTCGATGCGAACCATGGCGTTTTCATCATCAAATAGATCGTCCGCCAGCGCCCGTGCTAACTCGGTTTTACCGACACCCGTCGGGCCGAGGAACAGGAATGTTCCCACCGGACGATTGGGGTCTTGAAGACCAGCGCGGCTGCGCCGAACCGCTGCCGATACCGCGCGAACCGCATCCGTTTGACCAATGACACGGTTGTGCAGGCGTTCTTCCATATGCAGCAGCTTGGCGATTTCGCTTTCCAGCAGGCGGTTAATCGGAATACCTGTCCAGCGCGAGATTACACCCGCGATTTCGTCGGCATCCACTTCTTCTTTAAGCATCAAACCATTGGATTGCAATTCATGCAGCTTGGCTTCACGCTGAATAAGCTGCTGGTCGAGATCGCGCAGCGTACCATAACGCAAACGGGCGGCGGTTTCGAGATCACTGCGACGTTCAGCTTGTTCCAGTTGAATCTTCGCATCATCAATTTGGGTCTTGATGTCACGGATCGACTGAATTGCGCCTTTCTCGGTTTGCCAACGGGCGCTGAGTCCGCTCAGTTCTTCACGCAGGTTAGCGATTTCTTCTTCGATGGATTCGAGGCGCTGTTGGCTGGCTTTGTCGCGTTCCTTCTTGAGGGCTTCGCGTTCAATTTCAAGCTGCATCACATGACGTTCGACCGTTTCCAACGCCAATGGCTTGCTGTCGATTTCCATCTTCAAACGGGCAGCCGCCTCGTCAATCAAGTCAATCGCCTTATCGGGTAACTGCCGATCCGAGATATAACGGTCGCTCAGTGTTGCCGCCGCGATCACCGCGCTGTCTTGAATACGCACACCATGATGCACTTCGTAGCGTTCTTTCAAACCGCGCAAAATGCTAATGGTATCTTCGACGCTCGGCTCATCCACAAATACCGGTTGGAAGCGGCGTTCGAGCGCGGCATCCTTCTCGATATATTTGCGGTATTCGTTCAGTGTAGTTGCGCCCACGCAGCGCAGTTCACCACGCGCCAACATCGGCTTGAGCATGTTGCTGGCATCCATTGCGCCTTCAGCCGCACCTGCGCCAACAATTGTATGCAGTTCATCCAAGAACAGGATGATCTTGCCGTCACTGTCAACGACTTCTTTGAGGACAGCTTTGAGCCGTTCCTCGAACTCGCCACGGAACTTCGCGCCTGCTACCAGTGAAGCCATGTCCAGCGCGATCACCTGTTTGTCGCGCAGACTTTCCGGCACATCACCGTTGACAATCCGTTGGGCTAGACCTTCGACAATGGCGGTTTTACCGACACCGGCCTCACCGATCAGCACCGGATTATTCTTGCTGCGGCGGCTGATAACCTGCACCACTCGCCGTATTTCTTCGTCACGTCCGATAACCGGATCGAGCTTGCCTTGTCGTGCGGCAGCCGTCAGGTCACGTCCGTATTTTTCCAGACTCTTATAAGTCGTTTCAGGGTCCTGGCTGGTGACGCGCTGCCCACCGCGAATGTCAGTCAACGCTTTGAGGATTGAGTCGTGGGTAACGCTGTGCCGTTCCAGTGTACCGCGCACCGATTTATCTTCAGCCAATGCCAGCAAGATATGCTCGGTGCTGACGTAATCGTCATGCATCTTCTTAGCTTCGGCCTCGGCTTTGTTGAGTATTTGTACCGAGTCACGCCCGAACGATGGATCCACATTGCTGCCCGAAACGCGCGGGCGGTTCTGTAGCATCTGCTCCAATTCTTGCTGGAGGTTGGCGGGTCGTCCGCCGATCTTGGCAACGACTTCCGGCACGACACCTTCACTTTGCTGCATCAGCGATGTCAGAATATGCAGCGGTTCGATCTGGCTGTGACCAAATTCAACGCCGAGTGATTGCGCTCCAACCAGTGCTTCTTGAGCCTTATTGGTATAACGTTTTAAATCCATATATTTTATTCTCCACTGTCGTATATCGTTCATTCTAAGGCAAGGGTGTATGAGAAGTGTTAGAGAAGCGTCAGAGCGATATATGCGCTAGACGATCTCAACTTTCAGTGCATAAATTGACTTGCCATTCAGGTAAGATAGATGATTATTTGGGTAAGATCATCATAAGATGGTTTTGCTGAATTAGACAAGCACATCTCACACTCCTTTAACGGGTGGCGAATAACGCACAGGCAGAATAAAGTGGGCGAACAATTAGCAATCGGTGTCGATCTTGGCGGAACAAAAATTGCTTTTGGATTGGTCGATAGGGCAGGGCATGAACACGCATCTTATCGGCTGCCGACCTTACCGGAAGAAGGCACAGATGCGGTTATTGGACGCATCGTACAGGGTATCGAATATCTGTTAAGCCAAACCGATCACCCGGTTGTAGGCATCGGCATTGGTTCGCCGGGGCAGCTCAATCCATATACCGGCATGATCTATATCGCCACCAACCTCAATTGGCATAACCTATCCTTGTTAGATGGGTTGCGTCCGCGCTTATCAGTTGATATGCCCATTTGGGTGCATAACGATGCTAATGCCTCTGCCATCGGTGAAATGTTTTTTGGCGCGGGACGTGGCAGTGATGATTTTATGCTCATAACCCTCGGAACAGGCGTGGGTGGTGCGGCGATTAGCACCGGACAGTTGGTATTGGGAGCGCAGTTCGTGGCTATGGAAGTGGGACACATCCCATTGATTCCCAATGGTCGTTTATGTAAATGTGGAGCGCACGGCTGCTCGGAAATGTATTCATCCGGTGTCGGCATGATGGCGGGTTTGCAGGAACATTTGCCACATTACCCCTTCAGTATATTAGCAGATGAGAACACAACCACAGAGGACATATTAAAGGCGGCTCGTGCTGGTGATACGTTGGGTACATTGCTCATCGACGAAGCCGTAGATGGATTACTGCCGGTGATTGTTCCTTATGTTGGGCTGCTCAATCCCGACCGCATTATTTTGGGCGGTGGGTTAGGGCTAGCCGCTTGGGATTTATTAGGCGACCGCTTGACAGCCAAATTACATGACCGCTTAGCCAACAGCGTCTTTTCCGATGTGCCTGTTCTCAAATCTGAGGTCGTATCCACAGCAGTCGGCGCGGCGAGTCTGGTTTGGTATGAACTGGATCGCCTTGCAAAAGAATAATGTCATGGGTTCGGTTGGTCTTGGGATTCAAGTGCGGCGAGTTTGGCTAGGGCGGCTGTCCATTCATCATACTGCTCAGGGATGGCTTTGACGGTTGTGCGATCAAAAACAAAGCGATAACCATCAAGTGTCTGTTGATGAGCAGCCGGAAAATCGGCGCAGCAGTCTTCCACAACCGCCGCGAGAAAACCACTTTGCGCTGCGGTCGATGTGGTCAAGAACACGCAGGTCGAGGTAATCAGTCCGGCGGTAAGCAAGAAACGTTTTCCGCGCTGTTGGAGTAAGGGCAGCAAATCAGGAGTTAGGAAGCCATCAAAGGTGTGTTTGGTGATCACCGTTTCGCCGGAGCGTTCGACGGCGAACGGCAGTGTCTCAATGCCCGCAGTGCCTGCGATACACGGAATGCGCCCGCGCAGCTTGTATTTGAGCATCCAATCAGACATATCGGGCTGAAAGCTGGCGCGTAGGTGAATAACGTCGATGTCCTCAGCCCGGCAAAACTTCAGTAAATGGGTGACTTGATCTGGAAATTGAGGGAATTGCTCGGCTATTTCCATTGGCCAGAAGTCATACTGTACATCAATAAGCAGCAGGGCGAACGCTTCCCAATTGCGCTGAGTGTTGGTCATTCGAGTTCCTTTCATAACATTCTTCATGAAAAATTCACAAATTTGACTCGTCATATCGTAATACATTGTGCAACAATAGTGCCGTAACGGATGTTGTAATGCTGAACCGCTAGGAGCCGAATATGCTGGAAACTCAACTGAAACTGTTTGATCAGCTTATTCGAGAGAAAAAGTTTGGTGAATTAAAGCTGTTGATTGCTTACTTTAAAGATCAACAAGCAAAAATTGAATTGCAAAAACAACAAGACTCGGAAATCGCTAAACCGAAACCGCTTGAAGCGCTTATAAAGAACTTCCCGGAAGAACGACGGAAATCGCTGACCGTATTATCCGAGATTGTAGCGCGGCATGGTCTCGCCGTGAGTGAGCGCGAGTCCGCTCTCTATTGAAGATTGCCCCGATGATGTCACATTAGATAGATAATTCAAAATTGTAGGGACGGGATTTTTCCACCTGTTTTTGGAAATTGACCCGTTGGAGCGCTGGCGCATTTCCGGCGCTTTTGATTCCACGCATTCATGAAAAGGGTAGTACCCCGCTAACTGGTGGAGAAAATTCACCCTTTAATCAAATGCATTTTCGTAGGGACATGGCATATCGCGTCTACTATTTGTTACCTATATAAACATGCTAATTGTTTGCATATTCGAACCCAAATCACTTGACAAAATAAGGATTTTTGTTCTAAAATTGAGTGAAGATTTAGCGATTTTTATGTCGCTCATGGCACTCAAATGACCGCCGACACGGACGACAACGACGACATTTCCGACAAATAGTAGGAGAGTGATATGAAACTCGGTGCATTTTCGGTCAGTTTGAATGTCAAAGACATCGCAACGTCCAAGGCTTTTTACGAGAAATTAGGCTTTAGTATTTTTGGTGGCAGCCAAGCACAAAATTGGCTCATTATGAAAAATGGTGATGATCATATCATTGGCTTATTTCAAGGCATGTTCCCCTCAAACATTTTAACTTTCAATCCGGGTTGGGATCAAAACGCAAAGAACTTGGAGTCCTTCACGGATGTGCGCGACCTGCAACGACAGCTAAAAGGGCAGGGGATCGAAATTCAAACCGGGGCTGATGAGGCGACAACCGGGCCAGCCAGTCTTATGATCCTTGATCCTGATGGCAACGTCATTTTACTTGACCAGCACGTTTAACTTGATTCAGAATATGGGGTGCTGATTCATTCCGAATCTGAAGAATCAGAAGAATTTTCCGAATTAAATGTAATAATGTGTAATATCGGTTTAGGGTAAAGACTTTTTAGGGAGATACTCAAATGGATACATGGTTGAAAACACTGGTTTGGCAGCAGTATGGCGCTGCTTTAGATATGTTCGAGGATGCCTTACGCCTTTGCCCCGATCACCTCTGGACGACTGCCTTGTGGCAAGACTCCGATGATGAGCGCTACGGACAGTTTTGGTATATTGCTTATCATACACTTTCGTGGCTCGACCTTTTCCTAACTGGCACCCAAAAAGGCTTCGCGCCTCCGCCTCCATTCATACGGGGTAAACTGCCGGAAACACCGTACACAAAAGAACAGATTAACGGGTATCTCGATCATTGTCGCACCAAGTCTAAAGCGATGTTCGAGACCTTGACTGATGAGAAAGCCCGCCAAATCTGTGTATTTGAATGGATGGAACCGACTTACTTGGAGTTACAACTCTACTGCATGCGGCATATTCAGGAACATGGCTCGCAGTTGAATTTAATGCTGGGGCAGCATGATATTACGGGTCAGGATTGGGTTGCACAAGCGCGGGAGATTGCCACTTAACAGCGGATAAGGCGAGTGTGTTTTGCCGCTTTTTGCGCTGATTCAAGTAAGGGCGGGTCAGAGACCACGCCCCTACGAAAAACTCTATGGTTATTTTGAGTGTGTACTTTACCTAAAATAACTTTTCAAATGCCTCTTACAATAGATCAAACTATTATTCCCCAAAACCGAATTCGAAGCTTTGGTATAATCAATGTATTCCGCAAGCTGCACACGAGCCGTTCCCCAATTCTATCGGCGTTGCGGTGTACTGATAATATCTTGGTGAGGCGATATGGCGATGATCCATTTTGAAACGAAATTATTTAAAATCAACTCCCGGACGATTCTCAGACTACCAGAAAGTGCCTCCGCAGAGCTTCCCTCAAGGGGTATGACAATGGTTGCAGGGACGATTAATGGCGTTCCGTTTAAAACCTTGCTCGAACCCGACGGGCGGTATGCACCGGGGCAAAAAATATCGAGCCACTGGTTCACACCTGACAAAAAGCTGCTTGATGACGCTTCCGCAAAGGCGGGCGATACGGTACAAGTCGCACTTGAACCGAGCCAGGAATGGATAGAGCCGGAAGTGCCTGAAGATTTAAAAACAGCGTTGGCAACTTCCCCGGAAGCCGAGGCTTTATGGCAGGATATTACCCCACTGGCCCGTTGGGATTGGATTCGCTGGATACGCGCTGTCAAAACAACGGAGACCCGCCAAAAGCATATCGAAGTGGCGCTGGACAAACTCAACAAAGGAATGAGGCGACCCTGCTGTTTTAACCGTAATCTCTGTAGTGATCCCGATGTATCTCATAATTGGGCGCTCCTCGACCCTCAGCAAGTGACGTAGCCTTTATCTTTTCTCTGCGATTCAATTCTGTTTTGAATTCTTTTCTTTCCGCAGCCACAATTTCGAAATCGACTCTGGCCCTAAAATCGTCATCGCACCAAAGTACTTTATAAAGGTGAGCAGGGGAGGGCGAATATTTCCAACTCGCGCCAGATCACTTTTCGCGTCTGACCATTCACCGCTGCCCAAGCGCTTGAAGCCGCGCAGCGCATAGTTGGCAGCCGCCTCCGCCCGATAACGATAAGGGATGCCATGACCCCCATGACGCTTGGCAACCGCTTCCATTTCTTCCATGCGTGTGACCGCGCCGCTGAAGGTTTTAGCCGCCGGATACATCCGTTCCTTAGCCACCACCACCGGAATGTGCCGCAGCGTATAACGTCCCGCCACGCGCATCCAATATTCATAGTCCATCATATAATGGAGGCTTTCGTCCAGTTCGCCCATCGTGTCCCAAACTTCCCGCCGCCAAAACGTCGCGGGCTGCACGATAAAGTTGACGCTGTTGACCAACTCGCTTTGATCGCCTTGATGGATATGCGACCGTATCCCATAAGATTGCTCATGCTCATCAACCGCCAGCACATTCCCATAAACGAACTTGTCTTCGGGGTGCTGTTGGAAATGCTCGACCACCGACCGAACAGCCCCCGGCATATACACATCATCCGAGTTCATCCAGCCCATGATGTCACCCGTTGCCTTACGGAAGCCTTTGTTGATGGCGTTGGTCTGTCCGTCGTCTTTCTCCGAAACCCACGTCAGGCGGTCTTCGTAGCGCTTGAGAATCTCCACCGTGTTATCGGTTGAGCCGCCATCAATCACAATATGCTCGATGTTCGGGTAATCTTGCTCGCGGACGCTCTTAATCGTTTGCTCGATATAAGCCGCGTGATTATAGGAAGGGGTGATGATCGAAACCAGCGGTTCAGCCGGGGTCATGTGTTGTTCCTCATGGCGGCTTCCCGCTTATTCTTACTCAAATAGCGTTGGATACGTTCGGTTATTCCTGTCGCTTGTGTGGTCGGCTGCTCAGTCGTCCATTGGAACCAGCGCATCATTTCCGCGCGACCGATTTGGGCAGATCGCCGCTTCCGAAATGCGCCACCGGCTTCCCTCAAAAGCTGCTTAATCAGCACTAATCCCACGTTCGGTGAGATGATCGTTCGTATCACTACATTAATCACAATCAGGGGAATATTATAGGTCAGCAAATCGACAAGATAAGCATTTTTGAACACCGAAAGATAGGTGTTACCGAGGGCTTGTCCGCGCCGTTTCGCATCCAGCTTTCCGCCGCGATGGTAGGCCACCGCCTTCGGGACATACCAGCAGTGCCAGCCTTGCAACCGCGCCCGCCAACCCAAGTCCATATCTTCGCTGTACAAAAACATCTGCTCATCAAACAATTCGCCCTGTGGCGCAATCGCTTGGATCGTTTCCTGCCGGATCATGAGTGCCGCGCCACTGACCGCGAACACCTCACGGGTTTGGTTGAAAACAGGCGCATCAGCCATGTTTTCGCCTACATTGACCGCATAACCATCGCGCCGGATGCCTTGCCCCGCGCTGTAGAGCAATCCGGTTGGTTGGTTATTTTCATCTTTCAATAGCAGCTTGCCACCCGCCCAACCTGCACCTGTTTCGGTCATTGTCGCGACCAACTGCTCAATATAATCCGGTTGCAGTGCGGCATCAGGATTCAGTGTCATGTAGAAATCGCCTGCTTGGAGACCACAGGCTTTCACAATCTGGTTATGCGCTCGCCCAAATCCGACGTTCCGTTCATTCAGGATGATCTTCCAATTGGGTGCATGTTGGCGCACCCAATTTACAGATTCGTCACCCGAAGCGTTATCCAATGCCACTACCTTTATAGAAGGGTAGGTTTGTGAGTCCAGCGCCGTGCGGCATCCCGCTAAATCACCGAGACTGTTATAGGTCACGACTCCCACATAAACCATTGCCATCTCAGGTAACTTGCTCACCCAAAGTGGCTAAGTACCACTCGACCGTGCGTTGGATGCCATCACGGAATTGGGTACTGGCCTTGAAGTCGAACTCTTGCTCGGCACGGCTGGTATCCAATGCGCGGCGTGGCTGACCGTCCGGTTGGCTGGTATCCCAAACAATCTCACCACTAAAGCCCGTCATCTCGGCAATCAATTCGGTCAGATGTTTGATGCTGATCTCCATGCCTGAGCCGAGATTGACCGGATCAGCTTTATTGTAGCGTTCGGCAGCTAGGGCTATCCCTTCGGCCGCGTCATCCACATAAAGGAACTCGCGGGTAGGCGAGCCGGTTCCCCAAGCAATCATTTGCTTATCGCCGCGTGTCTTGGCCTCAAGGCACTTGCGAATCAGCGCTGGAATGACATGCGAGGTTTCCAAGTCAAAATTATCACCCGGTCCATAGAGATTGGTCGGTAGCAAATAAACCGACTCAAACCCATATTGTTGGCGATAGGACTGTCCCTGAACCAGCAGCATCTTCTTGGCTAGTCCATAAGGCGCATTGGTTTCTTCGGGGTAGCCATCCCATAACGTTTCCTCATGGAAAGGGATCGGCGTGAACTTGGGGTAGGCACAAACCGTACCGATGCTCACAAATTTCTTGACACCCGCCCGCCAAGCTTCGTGTAAAAGCTGCGTCCCCATCATCAAGTTATCGTAGAAAAACTCGGCTGGTCTTGCGCGATTTGCCCCGATGCCGCCAACCACTGCCGCCATGTGGATAATCACATCCGGCTTGTGGTCATTTAACAGGGCTAAAGTCGCCTCATGCTCACGCAAATCATAATCCCGGCTGCGCGGCACATAAATATCAGCCGCCCCTTTATTCTTTAAGTTACGAACCACCGCTGATCCCAAGAAGCCTGCGCCCCCTGTGACCACGAAACGGTTGTCTGTCCAAAAACTCATAGTCACCTCACTAAAGTCATTCTCGACCAAGCATAATATGAGCGAAAACAGATAACAATACCAGAGTACTATCGGCAACTGAGGGAAAATACGATTTCATGAGATGATAAGCCCCCAATTTCAGGGGGGAAGTTGACGTAGGTAAACCCTGTATGCTAAAACTGTAATATGAAATATGTAAATCCATCATCATTATTTCATCACCGTCACAAGGATGTGTTGTCAGCAAAAAGAGATTTAGATTGTGTTTTGTCGATAAATGAAATGCTGGCAACATTAGTTATTTAAGTATCGGAGTGTTGTACCATGTTGGACATGTCAGGCCGCACCCCTGTGCTCATGAGTGAGAAAAGGATCGTTGATAAGCTCAAGCGCATGGACTCGCGTATGTGGGAGCATATTTTCGAAAATTACACTGCCACCTTAGATTACGATATTTCGAACTCGCTCCGAAAACGAGATTTGCCGGTTGAATACGCCGAGGATATTTTGCAAGAAACATGGCTGACCGCCGTTGAAAAAATTCAAGAATTTCAATGTGATGGTGATGGCAAATTTTACAATTGGCTGCGGGTCATCGCACTCAATCATGTGCGGAATTACTGGCGCAAAAATCGTCAAACGGTTTCTTTCGAAGCCATTGATGAAACCGCGTCACCCAATGCGTTGGATTATTTCCTTCAAAGTGAAGGCTTAGCGGTTAACAATGTAGAAGATCAGGTTTTTCTTCACCAACAACTGCATCAACTGGATAAGCTCTTAGGCGAACTCAATCCACGCGACCGTGACATTGTACTACGACGGTTGGTTTTGGATGAAAAGCCGGAAGAATTAGTCTTACGCTATCCCAATTTGAAAGTGCAGTCGATTTCACAGTTGATATGCCGCGTGCGTAAAAACTTACGTAACCGGATGGATGATTAAGCATCGTAAACGTTATTGAGCGTCCTTTTATAACGAGTTTATCGGGAGATAGACAGCATGACCAACAATTACGAAAAGACAAAAAAAGCTGTCTTAAAAGCCGTGAAAGAACGGGCTGAACAGACAAGGCCAGCGCGTATTAAATTCAGCACCGGCGCGAAGGACTTGGGGCAATATCTACAAAACTGCCTGTCTCAGCGTGAGATCAGCCGTTTCACCTTTGCCCAATCGCTGGATATGGAAACGGAACTCGCGGATGCCATTTTGGATGGTGTGCTGCCAGAATCAGAGCTGCATTCCGAGTTATTGGAAGAACTGGCTGTAGCGACGGGTTGCGAGTTTGAACGTCTGGTTCAAGTTTTAAAAGGTGAGGTCGTCGCACCGACCAACATCAGTGGCCTAATAAGTGGAGTATAGAATTTTGTAACTGTTCAAGCTGGTTGCCCATTGCCTCTGATGCTGTTGGTGTTCCAGTGGGGAGGGCAGGGGGAGTACTTCCAACGCCCGCATTTGTGAGGATTTCGGCATCACTAAAAGCCGGGATCGACACGTTATAGGAAGCCAGCGCCGCCGCATAGAAGTTCGCAATGATTCCTGACCCGACCGTCCCCAGATGACCCACACCGTCCCCAAGTTGGAGGTGATGCGGTTCATCCCCATGTGCCACCGCGTTAATGGCTTCACCACCGATAACAATATTTCCCTTGGCATCAATAAAAGACAGTATCGAGTTTCCAAAATTGTGCAAATCGGCAATCACAACCTTATGTGAACTTGCAAGTTGTGCCAGCCCTTCGTTAATTGCGTTGATGGCATTGGTGACGCGCGCCCGTTTAGCGGCATCTGGATACTTCAATAAAAAGTCCGCCGAAGCATTCGGGTCGCCATAATTGGTCACGATGATTTTGACATCGCCCGCCGCTTGAAGCGTATCCACCACTAAAGTGATATTCGAAACAATGGTAGCGACTTTCTTCTGGAGTTTCTCGTCGGAAAGTTTGCCACTGTAGACTTCTTCGTAAGTTCCGTTCCATGAATGGAAATCATTCGCGCCAATAAAAATAATGGCATAATCAATCTTGCCTGCTTTTACTTGGGCAGCCAGTCCGGTATGCTGTCCGTTTGCAATCATGCTGTCGGAGGTCGCGGCTGAACGCGCCCAATTGTATTCGTAGCCACTGCGACGCTCTCCGCCCCATTTACCCCAAGCACCAAAGTCGATGCCTCTGTCCTTTGCCAACAACTCGACCCAACTCAATGTTGTTTCGGCATAGGGCGTACCACCCGCGCGGTTATCATCCGCACGATACTCATCACTGTTGCTATCGCCAATGATGCCGACTCGGATGGGAGTCGATTGAGCCTGCGTGGGCAAAATGGAAACGACAGAAAAAAGTGTGACTGCAATTCCAAAAAGGATCAAGATGTTTTTTCGCATAGGATTGTCTTTGTATCACTTGTAGATTAGGTTATGGGAATACAACCCATATTTTTTACTCTTGGAATTATAGCACTTTTAATTCAGCGACAGATTTGATGACGCAAATGGTTAATTTCTGAGGTTGGCAAAAGTCATAAATAACTCTTGTAAATAACACTTTTCAATACCTATCGCTTTAACAAACGATAAGGGCGAAACATCGGATCAACTTATAGATTTGCCCTCTGCTTTGGAGCCAGTCATTTTGCAGGATAATTTTAAGCGAATACAAATGTGAAATTAAGGGGCGAGGAGTACACTTATAACTTAATGAGGGATCGGATGTCGGAAGATGGATTCGGATTGTCACCTCGTTCCTCATTACACTCGTTTTCTACAGATACATCTGATGTAGATGTGATCAAAATGCATCAAACGGGTTTTGTAAAGGCGCACGTTTGTATGCTCCTCCCAAAACGAGATCATTTTGAACCCGGCGTTTAATTTCACATAAGACATACAGATATGAAGGAACACATTTTATGATGCATGGTGGTTTTGGCGGCGGTGGTGGAGGTGGTGGGCGGCTGCGACGTTTGAGCAGCGTGGAAGATGAAAAACCACAAATTACATGGAAGCTGATGAAACGAGTATTGGGCTATGCGCGTCCATACCGTTGGCAATTGGTCGGGATGCTTATCATCATCCTCGTTACCACAGGTTTGGCACTGCTCACACCTTTGTTGATGCGTAATTTGATTGATGTCGCACTCCCCAATAAGGATATGAATCTGCTGGTGGCAGTCACACTCGGATTATTGGCGATTCCCTTAATTAGCGCGGGAGTCACAGTACTACAACGTTATCTGAATTCAGCCGTTGGCGAAGGCGTGACCTATGATCTGCGGGTGGCCTTGTTTACCCATTTGCAAGCCATGTCACTGCGCTTTTTCACCAACACCAAATCCGGCGAACTGATGAGCCGTTTGAATAATGATGTGGTGGGCGCACAGAACGCCATCAGCAATACGATTGTCAGCATGATTACCGACGTAGTGCAGGTAATCGCCGTTTTCGGGGTGATGCTCAGCCTCGAATGGCGCTTGTCGCTCATCAGCATCGCCATTTTCCCACTATTTCTCTTTGCGGCGCGTCGTTTCAGTGAACGGCTGCGCGACATTCTGCGCGACACAATGGATGCCAACGCCCAGATGAACGCCATGATGGGCGAAACCTTGAACATCAGCGGTATTTTGCTGGTGAAATTATTTGGACGTTCGCCTGTCGAAATTGACCGGTTTGATAAGCGGGCGGCAACCGTCCGCAATTTAGGACGCAAACGCGCAGTTTGGGGTGTGATGTTTTTCGCACTCATCGGCATATTCAGCGCACTCGGCACAGCGATTGTGTACGGTGTCGGTGGCTATATGGTTATTCGCGACGCGTTTACGGTCGGCACGATTGTCGCCTTTGGCTCGTATCTGCGGACGTTGTACAGCGCCTTACAAGACCTCGCCAATGCGCCGGTTGATTTTGCCAGTTCAGTCGTCAGTTTCGAGCGCGTATTTGAAGTGGTCGATTTGCCCTTGGAGATCGACGAGAAGCCGGGAGCGATAAAGCTCGGCAGTGTGCGCGGTGATCTGACCTTCGATGATGTGTCATTTAAATATGAAGCGCAGCAGGCCAATCTCCTTAGTGAAGTACAGCGCTTCGGTCAAATTGACAGCGTGAAAACTGTGCTTTCAGGAAGCAATCCAGCCACAGCAACCAATGGCAAATCGAAGATCAAGCTTGATCCTACCGACGAGATTGAAGCCCATCATCAAGCGCGTGAGCAAGCACTGGAACAGGTTTCATTTGAGGTGAAGGCTGGACAATTAACGGCATTGGTCGGACCAAGCGGCGCGGGTAAGACCACCCTCACCTACTTGATACCGCGCTTATACGATCCCGTTTCAGGCCGTGTGATGCTTGATGGTTACGACCTGCGCGATGTGACGATTGACTCATTGATGGCGCAAATCGGTATGGTCACGCAGGAAACCCACTTATTCCACGACACTATCCGTACCAACCTGCTCTATGCCAAACTCGACGCTGCCCAAAGTGAGATTGAAGCGGCAGCACGGGCAGCCAATATCCATGATTTTGTGGCGGGTTTACCCGATGGTTACGATACGATTGTGGGCGAACGGGGCTATCGTCTCAGCGGCGGTGAAAAGCAGCGCATTGCACTAGCCCGTGTCATCCTCAAAGACCCTCGTATCTTGGTATTAGATGAGGCCACCAGCCACCTCGACAGTGAATCCGAGTCGCTGATTCAAGAAGCTCTCAAACGGGTGATGGCGGGACGTACCAGCATTGTGATTGCCCATCGCCTCAGTACCATTTTGGCGGCGGATCAAATTTTGGTGATGGATCGTGGGCGCGTTGTGGAACGCGGTACTCATTCATCGTTGTTGGCTGAAGGGGGTTTATATGCACACTTGTACGAAACCCAATTCAAGGGTGAGCGCGAGACTGAATAAATCAGGCGGGTAGCAATTTCATTTGCCCGAAGTGGAATTGTTGCCCAAACCATTTTCCAACGCCTTATCAACCTTAACCGCGCTGTTTCTCCCTCAAAATCGTTAGGAAATTCATCGCGAAAGAGTGACAATAATGTAACCCATTGCCTCCCCTTTTCTGCTATCCTGTTATTAGCTTTGTGTCATTGTGCCTCGGAGTCTTTGTGTTAAAAATCTTTTCCCTTGCGTCTTTTCGACATTGCACCTTTGCGTTAAATCCTATTGCATTCGCCTTTGCATTTTCGGCGGATTGCTCCCTTATTCCCGCAACTGCACTGCCAATATTGGCACGCGGCGGACACACGCGAGCCATCCGCTGCACTCAGCGGGATTAGCTGAGCCACTACGCCGCATTTTGTGACGATTCAGCGGATACACGCGAACTTCCCGTCTGTCATTTCAGCGGAATTAGTGCATAATTTGCAATAAAGTGACACAAAACAATCTAGCTTTTTCTAACTTGAGCTGAAAAATGGGCGTAAGAAACTATTTGATCGAAGGGGTTTCCGGTACTGGCAAAACCACAGTGGCTAAAGAACTACAGCGGCGCGGGTACCATGTCATTCACGGTGACGATGAATTGGCTTATCGAGGCTATCCCGAGACTGGTGCGCCGCTGAGTGAGCTTGACTACGAAAGAGCAATCAACAATCCCGAATGGGGGCAAAAGCACTGGCTTTGGGATATCGACAAAATCAAATCCGTGATCGCCGATCACAGCACCGCAATCTCTTTTTTCTGCGGCGGCTCTAGAAATTTCCCCCGCTTTATTGATTTGCTTGATGGGGTTTTTGTGCTTGAGGTCGACGATCTTGATCTATTGCTTCGGCGGATTGATGAGCGAGTAGTGTTAGACCCAACTGACTGGGGCGGAAAACCCGAAGAAAAAGAACTTATTAAACGAATGCATGCAACAAAAGAAGATACTCCTAAGGGCATCATAATCGACGCTACTGCGCCGCTCGCCGCCGTTGTTGACGAGATTCTCTCGAAATGCACTCAGCGGGATTAGCTGAGCCACTTCGCCGCATTTTGTGCCGATTCAGCGGATACACGCGAACTTCCCGCCTGTCATTTCAGCGGAAATAATGCGAAAATTGCAACAAAAGTGATGAACCTAATTGATAGAATAGTCCATTGAAAGAGATCAACCTTATGAACGTTACAGAAGTTATCGCTAATCGTCATGCCGTCCGTCAGTTTTCCGAAAAACCCGTTCCTGAGGAGGTCATGTTAGCGATTTTGGATGCTGGGCGCCGTTCGCAGAGCAGCAAGAACACCCAGCCGTGGCAATTTGTCGTGGTGACGGACCGCGATTTGCTAGAAGCCATGTCTAAGATGGGCGATTTCGCCGGACATTTAGCAGGCGCGAATTTCGCCGTGCTGCTGGTCGGATTAGGCGACAATACATGGAACAATTTTGACTTGGGGCAAGCGGCTGCTTTCTTGCAATTGGCTGCCTCCGATCATGGAGTTGGCTCGTGCATCGCCGCCATTTATACGCCTGATGAAGTCAAAAAGTTGCTGGATATTCCCGAAGATCGCACCGCCTACTGCGCCATTTCATTTGGCTATCCGGCAATCGGGGATAAGCCGTATGTAATGGGTGGACGTAAACCCGTTGACGAAGTTGCCTATTGGAACAAATGGGAAGGCAAACGGGGTTAATAGTTAATCAATTGGTTGCCGTGTTCCCACTAAACAATTGGATTTTTGTAGAGACACGGCACGCCGTTTCCATCACCGAATAACCACCGCATTGATCCAATTTTTGGCTGATTCTTAGCACCCTTCCAAGAACTTCGCCCCTTGAAGAATGCCCTGCTTTTCGCCAGCTTCGGAGCCGTTGAAGTTCATATCTTCGAGTTCAATTGACACGCAGCCTGCATAACCAGCATCTTTCAAAATGCTGAAAATCTGTGTCCAACTGGTGATGCCGTGACCGGGAATAGTATAGCGCCAAGCCATTGAGCCGAAACCCATTTCCTTGGCGAAGGTTGGCGGTTGTTCGTGACCGTATTCGTAGAGATTATCGGCAAACAACTCGGTGTCCTTACCATGAACGTGATACACCTGCCCGACAAACTCTTTCAAGAAGCGAATGGGGTCGATGCCCATGCGAATCAGGTGCGAGGGATCATAATTCACGCCCATCGCTTTAGACGGACATTCTTTCAAAAACGCGCGGTAGCCTTCCGGTGTGCAGCACAACGCACCCGGCCCCGGCCAACCCTCGACAATGATTCGAGCATTATTCGATTCCAGTGCAGGCGCGAGTTGGTTAAAACTGTCCACCAGATAACCAAAATTTTCGCTTCGAGGCAAGTCCTTATTCTCTGGCAGCATCACCAAAAAGTGATTCACCACCCCATAAGCAGCACAAGCTTTGACATACGCACTATTTTTGGCGACCGCCTCAGCCCGTTTCCCTTTATCGGCGGAAATCATCGCTTCCCATTCCAACAGATCAACCGAGCCAATTCGCAGGCCAGCATCGACAATCTGCTTGCCTACCTTGTCGCCATCACGCCCCACATCTACCACTTCCAGCCCAGAATTCTGAGTCCAAGTGATCATTCCATCTAAATCTTTTTGCCAATCTGACCAGCCGCGCCGCACACCGATTGGAAAGCTGCCTGTTCTTGTCTTCAAAATGAAATTTCCTTTTTGGGATTCTAAAATTATTATGGCAGTTCGTGCCTGAACCACTGCCGATTATTATATCCCGTTGATGCCAACGTGGATCGTACCAATCGCTTGAAGTAGCCACCAAGACTGGATATAGTGTTGAGCAATAAATAGGAGAAAATTAGATGCAGTTACAAGAAGCCCTTATTGCATTGGGTGTTACCGATCAGACCTTAACTCAGGACGAAAAAGATCAATTAGATCGTGATGGATTTTTACCTTTACCCAATATTTTATCAGCGGAACAAATTGCCCAACTTACGAAACGCACCGATGAACTGATCGCAGAGGAAGGCGAAGATGCTGGCAAAGAGGTACATCAAGAAGCAGGGGCGACCCGTTTAAGCGATTTGGTCAACAAAGACCCACTCTTCGAAATCTGCTTTACTCAACCCCGCGTACTAGCTGCCATCAATCATGTACTCGGCGGGAACTTGAAGTTGTCCTCGCTGAATTACCGCGCGGCGCTGCCCGGTTTTGGTCTTCAAGGCTTACATGCTGATTGGGGCGGAGCAGTTGAACCCGGTGCTTATGCTGTCTGCAACTCGATCTGGTTGTTGGATGACTTCACCGTGTCTAACGGCGCGACTCGCATCGTACCCGGTTCTCAACGCAGCGGCAAAGTCCCGCGTGATGTGATGGCTGACCCCTCACAATCGCATCCCGATCAAATACTGCTCACTGCCCCTGCGGGAACGGTTGTGATCTTTAATTCGCATACGTGGCACGGTGGCACACTCAACACAACAGATCGTCCACGCCGAGCGATGCATTCCTACTTCACGCAGCGCGACCAGACTCAGCAGCTTGACCAGAAAGCCCATATTCGCCCTGAGACTTATGAACGCCTCAGTCCGGCAGCCCGTTTTATTCTGGACGTTTAGCAATCAGATTAAACATTTTTCTCGTAGGGAACGGTCTCAGACTGTTCCTTTTTGATTGTCTCAAACATTATTGGACGCTGGTCATGACAGGTTCAACTTGTGGTCGTCCCAACCGGGAGATGAAGCCCATCAAGATCACTGCCAAAACAATCCCCACGTAGCTAATAGCCGCATATCCTCCGATGGCAAACAGGGGGCCAGCCGCTAAACTCCCAAAACCTGCCGCCAGAAATACCAGCGAGTCATTGACTCCTTGAATGCGTGTCCGTTCACTGCCGCGCAGTGCGTCCGCCAGCAGCGACGAACTGGCGACATAACCGAAGTTCCAGCCCAAGCCGAGCAGGAAGAGTGCCACTGCTAGAATGTACTCGTTGGCTGATAACGGTGACAATACCGCTGACAAAATGATAACCATCGCCCCTGCATATAGCATGGATATGCGTCCAAAACGGTCGATCAAATAACCGGTTACCGCCGATAGTCCATACATGCCGAGTGTGTGCATGGCAATCACAAAAGAGATATGGTCGAGCCCATGTTGGTGATGATCCATATAGAGCGGTGTCATGACCATCAGCACCACCATCACCGTCTGAGATACCAATGCGGCGATGATCGCCAGTTGCACCTTCGGAATCTTCATCAGCTCTGCCACTGGACGAGCCACTTGTTTCACTTCAGCTTGGTTGGGGTGATCTGCTGCTATCGACTGGGCAATCGTCATCGGGTCAGGCCGCAATAAGAAAAAGATCAGCAGTGCCGACAGCGTATTGAGTATGAAGGCCGCCGCCCAAGGTCCCATATCAGGACTTTGACCGATTGACCCCAATAGATTTCCACTTGGGGCTACCAACGCTGGCCCCACTATCGCCCCAATCGTTCCGGCAAATACCAGCCGCCCGATCATTCGCGCCCGTTCCGCTTCCGGGAACATTTCACCTGCGGCAAAGCGCCCTTGGTCAGCACTCCCGCGCGAAATACCCAATAAAACTGAGCTGACCAATAGCATCGGGAAACTCCCTGTCGCTATTGCCAGCAGCCCTGTCACCCCACCTAATGCGCCCAATATATATCCAAGTGTTAAACCAATTCGCCGCCCGAAACGTCCCATGAACAACGCAATTGGCAGCGCCATTAACGCCTGTGAAAAGGTCAATGTGGATGAGGGTATACCAGCCGCAGCTTCTGTTCCGGCGAGGCGTACTGCCACAATCGTTGTTAGCGTAACAATGGCGATTTGTGAGGCAGAAAACATACTTTGAGCAATAAATAAAATAGTCAGGAGGCGATTGCTGGTAGCTCTCTTCAAATTTGCACCTTCGCTTCATTAAATTTTGAAGCCATTATCCTTTAATTGCAGCTACCTAGCTATCGCCATTCGAACCACCTCAGCTCATAGCAATTTCAATCGACTGGATAGGCGGCAGAAAGTCGGCCAATATTTCCCAGTTGTCACCATCATCGCGGCTGTAAAAAAGTTGCCCGGTATCGGTTCCAGCGTACAGTCCCGCAGGTGATAGGTTGTCAGCGACCATTGCCTCACGCAGCACTACGACATGCGCTTTCGCGGGCAACCCTGCGGTAATCCGCTGCCAGCTTTCCCCGCTGTCTTTACTGCGCCAGACCGCAGCCTGTCCCTCGACGCTCATACGGAACTGGTCGCTCTCTTCTAACATGACATAAATTGTCTCTGGCTCATGAGGGTGGATAACGATGGGAAATCCGAAGCGGCTTGGCAGCTTGTCCTCACCGAGGTCAATCCAATCATCTCCGCGATTGTCGCTGCGATACACGCCGCAGTGGTTTTGCTGGAAGAGGACATCCGGTTGGGAGGGATGCAGTGCGAGCTTATGAACACACTGTCCAAATTCGGGAAAGGTTTTTGCCTCAAAATCGGCTAAGACGTTTTTGTTGCGAGGTTGCCAACTTTGCCCGCCATCATCGCTGCGGTACACCCCTGCCGCCGAAACCGCCACATACATACGGTTTTGATCGCGCGGATCAAGCACGATACTGTGCAGGCACAGACCACCCGCTCCCGGATTCCATTGACCCCGCTGCGGATGATCGTAGAGGCCTTCGTTGAGAACCCAGCTTTCACCGTTATCAGTAGATTTGAAGAGCGCTGCTGGCTGTACCCCGGCATAGAGTACATCTGGTTCATCGGCACGACCCGGCTCAATATTCCACACCTTCAGCACTTGTTCAGGGCTTTCGGGAATTGGCCGCCCTGAATAGGCTTCTTCGGGAGTCCCGCCCGGTCGTCCTGAAACTGACGGTCGTGTGAACTTCGGGGGTGCAGGGCATTGCTTCCAAGTTTTGCCCATATCATCAGAATAGTGCGTTGTCGCACCAAACACGAAATGGTCAAGTGCTGCGTGCAGTCGTTGATTACGTGAATCCATAACCATGTGCATCATATTCCAGCCCTTAAACAAAACGTCACTAACCGCCCATTGTTGACGGTCTTGGTCGCTGCTAAAAATGAAGCCACCTTTGCGGGTTCCAACCAGAACGTTTACTTTCGACTGAGTGCTCATTAGGGGTCTCCTTAACTGAACTTGTCCGCGTCAAATGTAGGTCGGTCGTTAGTGAATGTGGGCAATGAGCAAATACGCGCGAATCGATTTGAACAACTCACACTATAGCACAAATGAGCTTTTTTAACGATGAAATACGCGGTGATCAGAATGATCTGTAGGGTGCAAAAATGTTGTGATGAGCTGTATGATTTTTATTGTCCAAGTGCCTCTTGAAGTTGGGCATAAGTCGGTGCGGTGGTTGCCCCGCCGATGCCTTGCACCGAATAGCCACCACAGATATTGCCATAACGTAGGCAAACCTCAATCGGTTGATGCTCGACAATATAAGCGTGAAGGAAGCCCGCGTTAAAGCAGTCCCCTGCCCCGGTGGTATCAATGACTTCTTCCACAGCCATCGCCGGAGCATAGAAAACCTCACCGTTGAGAATCGCCCACGCACCGTTCGCGCCGTCTTTGATGACCACCAATCGACCATCACACCATTTGCCAAGCTGACGCAGCGCCATTTCCACATCAGATGCACCTGTTAGTAGTAAGGCTTCACGGGCATTCGGCATAAAAATGTCGGCGGTGTTGACGATCTTATGCCACGGATGAATTTCTTTAAGCATCGGTGTGTCTTGGCAATCCATCGAAACGGTTGCCGCCAGCGCGTGTGCTTTTTCAATATACGGCTGGATTTCATCGGGATGAACTAACCCACCAAAATGGAGGTGATTAAAGGTGCAGTTATGCATCGTTTCTAACCAATAGGCTTGCATATCGGTTTCATCAGGGTCAACGAAGGTGACGAATGCCCGTTCACCCTGTAAAGCCAGCGCGGTAGTCACACGTCGATAGGAATGATCTAAATTTTTAACAAGGGATAGGTCAAGCGTTTCAGCCAACGCGAGGTTGCGCACGTATTGGCTGTAATAGTCATTCCCGAAGTGTGTGGCCCATCCGACCTGCGTTCCTAAACGGCGCATGGCAACGGCGGTGGTGAACATCGCGCCGCCAGTCGCAGTTAAATTTTGGGTGTAGGTTTCGTGACCGAGTACGGGCATCTGTTCCAGCCCGGTGTAAATCATGTCAAAGAAATAATCACCGAGTAGCAAAACGTCGAAGTGCATTATAGATTGCCTGCTGCCATAGAGAGAGTAATGCAATAAGTCTAAAGCACTTCTGTAACATTACCAGTGATTAATCAGCGATGGGTGTTCAACTGATGCGCTAGGCAGGATATAATCAAGCGAATACATCACTTTTATTGAAAGATAGGCTTCCATGTTTAATGTCGCTGACCATCCTCATCGCCGTTTAAATCCACTGACCGGTGAGTCCGTGTTGGTATCGCCACATCGCAATAAACGTCCTTGGCAGGGTAAACAAGAAGCACCGCCTTCAGATGACCGTCCAGCCTACGATCCCACCTGTTATCTCTGCCCCGGCAACACACGCGCTAACGGTGAACATAATCCGCAATATACCGCAACCAACGTTTTCACCAACGACTTTGCAGCACTATTGCCTGATACGCCCGATGCACCCGCCGCCTCAAACCCCTTGATGCAGGTGCAAGCCGTGCGCGGAACCAGCCGCGTCATTTGTTTCTCGCCCTATCACAACATCACGCTGCCCGAAATGGCTGCTGAAGACATCCGTAAAGTAGTCGATGTTTGGGCGGCACAAACCGCCGAACTTGGCGAGAAATATGCGTGGATACAGGTCTTTGAAAATAAGGGCGAGATTATGGGCTGCTCCAACCCGCATCCACATGGGCAAATTTGGGCGGGCGACTGGCTGCCTAATGAAATTGCCACCGAGAATGTACATCAACGTCAGTATTTTGCTAAGCATGGATCGCCATTATTGATTGACTACGCAGCAGCCGAACTCGCCAGTGGTGAACGTACTGTCGTTCAAAATGATGATTGGCTGGCGGTCGTACCGTTCTGGGCAGTGTGGCCTTTCGAAATCTTGCTCATGCCGCGCCGTCATGTGCTGCGCTTGCCTGATTTGAGTGATACAGAACGCAGCGGATTGGCGGACATCCTCAAGCGGTTACTGACCCGTTATGATAACTTGTTTGAGGTCTCCTTCCCCTACTCGATGGGTTGGCACGGCGCACCCTTCGGGCAAGAAGATTACAGCGGTTGGCAGCTTCATGCCCATTTCTATCCACCGCTGCTGCGCTCGGCAACCGTCAAAAAGTTCATGGTTGGTTATGAGATGATGGCTGAGTCGCAGCGCGATATTACGCCCGAACAAGCAGCGGAACGTCTACGTAGTGTCACCGAAGTCCATTACAAGGCGCGATGAGTTAGATAAATGGTTTAGATGGGTTTTGTAGGGGCGCACGGCTGTGCGCCCTTTTTTGAACCTAGAATTTGATTTCACATGAGGTTTAAAGCAGTCACAAGCTCTAATAACTCGTGGGCGGAAACGGCAGCAAAATCTTGAAGATACTGCCCTGACCCGCTTTGCTTTCCACTTCAATACGCCCATCATGCATTTCCACGATTTTGACGGCGATTGACAATCCTAAGCCAAAACCGGGTGTGGTATGGGCTTCGTCCTGCCGCCAGAAGCGCTCGAAAATATGCGGCAGCGCATCTTCGGGAATACCAACACCCGTATCATTGAACTCAACCACCGCATACGCCTCTTGGGAATAGGTGCGAACGGTGATACTTCCTCCACCCGGCGTAAAACGAATGGCATTGTCGAGAAAGTTACCAAAAGCTTCTTGCAACCACACTGGATCACCATTGATGATTGGCAAATTTGGCTCAGGATCGAAAGCTGTGGAAAGTCCTTTTTCTGACAGTCGATCTTGTGCTGCGCTGACGACGCGCCGTACCCAGTCATTCAGATTGACATTCTGGTTATCAAGCGAAACTGCGCTATCCAGTTTGGTCATAGTCAGAACCATTTCCAACAACCGTGACAACTGTCTGATGTGTTCGGTGGCACGGTCAGCATAGACTTGGCGTTTCGCGTCGTCAGTCGTTTTGGTCATCAAAAAAATGGCGGTGTTGATCGTCGAAAGCGGCGTTCGCAGCTCATGTGACGCATTTTGGACAAACTGGCCTAACACATTAGCCCGCGCGGTTTCGACCACTAGCGCGTAGGATTGTTCTTCCAATATTTTGCGTTCGGTAATATCACGGATGATGGTGATCACCTCATCCTGTCCTGAAATCACCATCCGCGATTCAAAGTAGGCGGGTTTCCCTTCACGGGGTAATGTGTATTCGTATATCGCCTCGTGACCCGTTTTTAAAACCTGCTTCAAATGATGATTGTGAAGGGACGCAATATCGGCTGGCATCACATCACTAATTTTGCGCCCCAAAAAATGTTCAGGCGCAACGACGAGGTTGCGCGGTTCAGCCGAATAATAATCGAGAAAGGTCCCATCTCGATCAAACCGGAACATTAAATCGGGCATAGCATTCAGCAGCGCACGGTGGCGTTCTTCACTTTGGCGCAGGGTTATCTGCGTTTGCTTCAGACGAATGAGATGTCCATAGGTACTTCCAAGCAGCGATGACAGTTCATCTTGATAAGGGCGCGGTGGTTGATGATTAACAAAGTTATCGGTTACCAGATAGCCAATCGCCGTTTGACCATCCCACAAAGCGACCGCCGTTTTCCAACCTGTTCCAACCTGAAGTCCATCATCAAAAACAGGGATCTCTTCCCAAAAAATTGCATGATTCGGGCTGTTTACAATCGGTAAAGTCCAATGATTGGCACTGATTTTTTCGTGATAATAACTCTCGTCGCGGATATTCCCGTTCGTATCGACCCCATAAGTGCCACACAGTTCACCACTCACAGGATCAATGATAAATAAAGCGACACGATCAATTTTCAAACGCGCTTGGGTGAGTTTTACGATGCTCGAATAGAGAATCGGTAAGTCATTGATCTGGGAGAGCTGGAGAAAAATTTCTTGCAACGCTTTCATATCTTGTAGGAAGTCTGAATCACGCTGTTCGGATCGTTTGCGTTCAGTAATGTCCCGATTGATGGTCAAAACTTCATCAGGTCCTGAAACAACCATACGTGATTCAAAGTAGCTGGGTTTATCCTTTAGCACGACAGAATATTCGTATGAAGCACCCTTGCCTGTTTCCAAGACTTGCTTGAGGTGTTGCATGTGTCCAGCTGCGAGATCAGGTGACAATACATCGGTAATTTTGAGTCCCATCAGTTGTTCAGGAGGCAGAATCAACTGATCCACATCCGGCGTGTGATAATCCAGATAAGTGCCATCTTTGTCGAAGCGAAAGATCAGGTCTGGAATAGCACTGAGCAAAGCCTGTTGACGTTCCTGAATGGTGCGGAGGTTACCTTCCGTGTGCTTACGCTGTGCGATTTCACGTCCGGCAGATTCGTGTAGATTGGCGTTGTCCAGCAACAGCGCGACCAATTGAGCAAAGAGTGTGCCTTGTTGTAATTCTTCAGGTGTGAAGGAACGATTGTATTCACTTCGACTTAAATCGAGAACGCCCACGCACTCCTGCCCCACTAAGATTGGAAAACAGGCTACCGCGCTCGTTGGTGAACTATCATAAATACCACGACGTAATGGATAGGTCGAGTAATCATCTATAGACACAACTTCTCGCGTATCATAAGCCTTCCATACCAATGAAGCTTCACCATGTTTCGCACGATCACCAAGAACGAACGCAATATTGGCGCTGCAAGCTTGGGTGACCATTTCGTCACCTTCCTTGAATAATATTTCAACATAAGGCGCATCAATAATTTCAGACGCATAGTTGATGATGGATTGCAACAAGTCATTACGATCACGGCGGTTGAGCAAATCAAGTGTGATGGTATGAAGTACAGTTAGATATTCGTTCTGACGATGTAACTGCTCTTCAGCATGTTTACGTGAGCCTATGTCGCGAACAACGCTCTGAATATGGGATGGATTACCTTGGGCATCACGCACCAACTCGGCATTAATTTCTCCCATAAGCGGGCTGCCATCTTTTTTATGAAACTCCCGTTCGTAAGCCGGAATATATTCACCAGTACGCAGCCGCATCAGCATCGTTTGGCTCTCAGGCATCTCCAAAGAGACATCGTTCAGGTTTAGCTGACGTATTTCTTCGAGGGTATAACCGAGCAAATCTGATGCGCGGCGGTTCGCGTGTAAATACTTGCCTTGGAGATCAATAATAAAAACAGCATCATGGCTTTGTTCAAACATGCCTCGATAGTAGGCTTCGGCTTCATGATGTTCCACCGTTTTATTCAAAGTTGTGCCACGAGTTAAAGACTCCCACAAACGTTTTACTCGACTAAAGAGTGCGCTTATATACATTCGGGAGAATCCTTCGATGGATGAAATGATGTGTTGTATGTCAGAACTACGCCTAAAGCAAACACCTCTAATTTTATCATAAGGTGTAACACAGATGCAGATTTCTTAATGTACAAATGGTTTACCAAACGATTGAGTTTTTATAAGTGTTATAAACATTTTACAGCGTTAGTGGGCTTGCTGGTGTTTAGCTGTTCAAAACAACTTTTATTTAATACGTTATTCGTTGTACGATTGCCCGTGCCAATCTCAGCACAGTATCACGTAATTCGACTGGCGCAACCACCTCAAGCTGTCCACCGAAACCTAAAGCAAAAGCCCGTGCTTGCAGTTCAATCTCAAACCGCATTTCGACAATAATCCAGCCATCATCATCTGCGGGATGAACCTGTTCGATATGTCCCGTATAACGTATGTCATACAGGATGTCCGGCGCAATGCGGAAGGTAGCACAATAACGCGGCAAGTTCGCTTTGAACTGCGCCGAAGAATCAATCCAAAAAGCAGCGAGATCAAAATCATGCGGTCGTTGGGCAGGCTCATCTGATATGTGTGCGTCTTGAATACGGCTGATACGGTAAGTTCGGGTTTGTTCATTGACATTGGCAACCAGATACCAGATGCGCCCTTTCGCCACCAATCCCAAAGGATCAACCAACCGATCAGCCGTTGTTCCGTCGGTGCGTTGGTAGCTTAAAAGCAGTTTACGTTCCTGCCACAGCGCTTCTTGGACAACCGGCAGCCATTCGACCAACTCCGGTTCTTGCTGCCAGCCTGCGCCATCAATATGAATCCTTTGGCGCATGAAAGCGGCATCATGACGCGAACGCTCACCCGGTAAGGCTGCTAACAACTTGATAAGCGCTCTATCAGAAGCCTGCCGCAAACCGAGGTCGCTCATCAGATGCGTTGGCGCGGCGATAAACAACGCTTGAATTTCCGCCAGATTCAAGCCAGTAAGGTTGGTGCGATAGGATTCCAATAATGACCAACCGCCCCCTGCACCACGTTCTGCCATAACGGGCACACCCGCTGTACTCAACGCCTCCATATCACGGTGAATGGTACGTTCCGAGACTTCCAAACGCTTTGCCAGTTCACGCCCTGTTAAACGCTCGTGGGTTTGCAACAGTAACAAAATGGAAAGTAATCGGTCAGCGCGCATCTTGTTTCTCCTCGCAGCATCATAGCAGCCTGTCTGATGCGTTGTTTTGCGTTGGACTCAGTACTTCTTATAAATCAGGTTTAAATCCACAAACCATGCCAAACACTTTCCCTACCTTGTTCAAACGGGGTTAACAATTCCACTCCCTCAAAATGGTTAGCGCCAACACCTCGAAAAAGTTACAAAATGTTCTTCCAAAATGTAACCCATTCCCTTCCTATATCCGTTATGATGTCTCTGGGAATGAGGTAGGGACGCAAGGCCTTACGCCCTTTTTCCCACGCATCTTAAAATCGACTGCCTACCAAATCATGACAAAAAGGAGATGGGTTATGCAACTGCAACAACAACATCAACAGCATAAGTTGGGACTGACGACGACGACACAACCGACATTTTTCGGCTAAATCGACATTTTTTGTGGCGACATCTCCGCCAACTCCGACATAAACCAATGCTACTTGCATACTTTATGAAGTATTGTTCACTCTACATCCTAAATATGACAGCCCATGTCATGAATTGCCACTTATACTGGTCATCCAATACAACAAATGATCGGAGTAAAAATGGATACTCAACCCAAGAAACTAATTGGCAAAGTGGCTTTAGTGGCAGGCGCAACACGCGGTGCGGGACGGGCAATTGCGGTGGCCTTAGGCGCAGCAGGTGCAAGCGTTTATTGCACCGGACGTACCACACGCAGCCATCTATCAGACATTGGTCGTAAAGAAAATATTGACGAAACAGCGGAGATGGTCACGGCAGCGGGCGGCGTAGGCATCGCAATACAAGTTGACCATAGCAAAGAATCAGAAGTCATCGCTCTTGTGGAACGCATCAAACAAGAACAGCAAGGTCAACTTGATATATTGGTCAATGACATTTGGGGCGGCGAAACACTGTCAGAATGGGGCAAACCGTTTTGGGAACTTTCGATAGAAAAAGGTTTACTCATGCTCGAACGGGCGATTTTCACCCACATTATCACCAGTCGCTACGCTGTACCGTTGATGGTAGCTCGTGGACAAGGTTTGGTGATCGAGATTACCGACGGCGACACTGATAATTATCGGGGCAATTTGGTCTATGATCTAGCAAAAGCTTCTGTCATCCGGCTGGCTCTAGGTATGGCAACCGAACTAAAGCCGAAAAATGTGACCGCCTTAGCGCTTACACCCGGCTTTCTGCGTTCGGAGCAAATGCTGGATTACTTTGGAGTGACCGAAGCCAATTGGCGTGATGCGGTAGCCAAAGACTCCTATTTCGCTGGTTCAGAAACGCCTTACTTCATCGGTCAAGCAGTCGTGGCTCTGGCAACCGACAATCAGGTTGCTACAAAATCCGGCAAGGCACTCGCGACATGGCATCTAGCCGAAGAATATGGTTTTCATGATGCGGATGGCAGCCAGCCCCATTGGGTCAATTTCTTCGCTGCCACCCGCGCTGCTGAGGAAACTAAAACATCTTAGCCCTTATACGAGGCACAATTTGAAGGCGCGTTCTGGATAGCCGTTTCAATCTGGGTAATCCGGTTTTCTGGATTTGGATGCGTCTGGAAAAACTCCGGCCCTTGCGCACCGCCGGATGCTTCCAGAACGTGCATCACCTCAATCATACCTTCAGGATTATAACCTGCGGCAATCATCAAACAGACACCGAGTGTATCGGCCTGTGTCTCATCTTCACGACCGTAGCGCATACCGATGAGTTGTCCGATAACCGCTGCTGTCTGGGCGGTACTGGCATCACCGGATGCCACACCCACGGCACCGATGAGGCCGTTGGTGAGATCACTGGATGCAATCTGCTGGGCGCTGTGTCGCGCTAATACATGGACGGTTTCATGCGCCAGCACACCCGCAATTTCATCTTCGGTGGTCAATTGGGAGTACAGCGCATCGGTGATAAATATCGGGCCACCGGGCAAAGCGAAGGCATTAACCGTTTGCGGATCATTGAGTACGCTGTATTCAAATTGCCACGGTGTCGTGCGGGCGACTGAATTATTGACGAGGTTGAAACCAACCGTATCGACCTCATTCTGGGCATTTTGATCGGGACTCATACCACCAAATTCTTGCGCCATTTCTGGTGCGGATTGCTGCCCCAGCGCGATTTCTTGATCCGGTGTCAAACTTAAATACTGATTTTCACCGGTGACCGGGTTGACTGTGCGAGATGCTACATAAGAAATGATGGAGAAGATCGCAATTACCACGCCTATAATAAGGCGAATGTTGCTGCCACCACCCCGTTGGGACGAATAGCCTAAAGGTGAAGCTGATATTCGCATTTAGATGCTCCTTGGTGTGGTGGTAATAGGTAAATCATAATGGTCAAACATCTCATAAACGCCGCCTGCAACCGCGCCAAAAATAGCATGGCATAAGAGGATGACCGTGCTGTTGATGGCGAAAAACCACGGGAAAAGTAAGGTGATGGTGTAGAGATTGATACCATAGAAAGCAACGCCCAAAATTGCGCCACCGATGATCCCAACAACCAGCCCCCAGCGATGGACAACCACTGCGATGACCAGTGCAAATACCAGCGACAGGACGTAATGAACAATGATGCCGGTGATTAAAATGCTGCTTCCAGTTTGTGTCAAAACATTACTGCCTAACACCAACGCGGCAAAGTAACGCAGCGTAAGCGCCGCATTCACATTGAGTATGGCTGGCGCTAAAACGACATCGGTCAGCAAGAATAACGTTCCCGCGACGAGACCCGAAATAAGAACTGCCCGCCACGTAACATGGCGTAAAATTGAGTTCATTTCTTGAAAACCTCCACCCGTTGCTGTTAGATAAAGTCGAACCTACAAGCAGTTTTATAAATGGGGATTACGACATTAAGCACGATAGTTACCCCTTATTCTGTTTAGTCTAGATGAATCTGCCGATAAATATGTCGGTCAAGTAGGGGGTTAAACTCTGGGTTAAGTGGATAATTTTTAACGACCTCTCCATTTGCTAGACATATGGCCTATCAAAAAATGAACCACACGGGTCATAAGTGACTTCTGACATGAAACTATCATGGCTTCATCTGTAAGCAGATTTGAGGAGTTACAAAATGACTATTCGAACATTTGAAGATTTATTGGTTGATGAAATCAAGGATCTGTACGATGCCGAACATCAACTGACCAAAGCCCTGCCAAAAATGGCGAAGGCCGCTACATCACCTGTCCTAAAGTCAGCTTTTGAGTCACATCTCAAGCAGACCGAGGAACATATCAAGCGTTTAGAGCAAGTTTTTGCAGGTTTGGGCAAGAAGCCAACCCGCAAAACCTGTGCGGCGATGAAGGGCTTGGTTGAAGAAGGCAGCGAAGTGATCGAAGAAGAAATGGATCCGGAAGTTAAGGATGCAGCGTTGATTGGCGCAGCCCAACGTGTCGAGCATTACGAAATGGCCGGGTACGGAACAGTACGCACGTTTGCCCATCTCTTGGGTCATCATGACCTTGAAGCGATCCTGCAATCGACGCTTGACGAAGAAGGCGCTGCCGACCACAAGTTGACCGACATTGCCAGCAAGCTCAATGTGAAGGCTATCCAACAGTAAGATTCTGGGCGGCAATAAAGCTAATTTTGCTGTAAATAATAAAGCGCACCAAACGGTGCGCTTTATTGTTTTTCTATATACTATTAGATCAGTCGCGCCAATGGTAGAACTCACCCTTAGAGCCCATCTTTTTCTGCTCTGCTTCCTGCTTCTCTTGATCCAAAATAGCTTGAGCCGCATTAATAGCCTCGAGGGCGGGCGATTTTTTTAATATATCGCGCATATCCTGAGCTGCATCTGTTGCCGTGCAATTGTGAGTACGGGCATAATGCACCAGCCGGTCAACCATACTAATTTCTTGTGTTTGCGCTTGCAGTTTCCAGCTCATACAAACCTCCCCAATTACGAGCAAGACTATAACAGATTTGTGATAGTCTTACATCAAATACTACATTTACATTTTTAGGTTGTCAAGAAAATAAACAACAAAGAGGTTAATGCAATCTAAATAGAAAACGCCTGACGAATAGTTCCGTTAGGCATTTTCTATCATTATAGGAGGAGAAATCATGCTGCTTATTCAGTAATCTTCAGTAACAAAGCCATCTGAAGATCAATTTATACCTATATTATGCCTACTACTTTGCAAACACCTAATAAACCGCTGCAAGGTCATAAAGATTGCGTAAATTCTGTGAACTGAAAACACCCCATTACTCGCACTTCGACGGGAGGCTAGGTACAATATTGTGAACAAATTTATTGTTTTTAGGTTTCGTCTTTAGTCTTTGGAAGTGATCCATGCCGCAAACTGATCTGGCAAAAAAAGCACATCTCTCTTTAGAGCGTTTGCTGCCTCGACTTGAACCTATCCTAAGCGGAATGCAGGACAGCGAACTTTTCCGCAGTCGTTTGCGAGAGAACTTCCCTACCCTCTTTCGCCATCTTTATAACCTTTATGGTGAACAATACGATTTCTTTTACCATCTGGAACAGATTCTGATTCATCTGGCAGCGTTATTTGCAGCACGTTCCGCTGATTTGAAAGCACTTGATGTCGAACGTGAAGCCAACCCAGCATGGTTCCAGAGCGAAAAGATGGTCGGTGGAGTGTGTTATGTTGATTTATTTGCAGGGGATTTAAAGGGACTGCGTAAGCGTATCCCCTATTTCCGCGAACTCGGTTTAACCTACCTACATCTGATGCCGCTGTTTAAAGCACCCGAAGGCAATAGCGACGGTGGCTATGCGGTGAGCAGTTATCGCGAAGTGAATCCGAAAATCGGCACGATG